>NZ_JBPFEB010000027.1:0-2423 GCF_051061225.1 Methylocystis sp. | reverse complement strand
CCGAACCCGAGCACGGTAGCGACATTGGCGAACAACAGCGAAGCCACAGTGCGCGGCGGCAGCGCTTGTGTTGCATCGCGCTGGTCAAAGAACAGCGCGTAGTTGGAGCCGATGGCGACAATCAGCAACAGGCCGATCAGGTGCAGGATGATGAGCTGCTGCCCGGCCAGAGCCAGCCCTGCCGTAACGGTCAACACCGCTGCCGCCAGCGGCAGGACGACGGCAGCCACGCGCCGCGGCGAACGCAGCACCGCGAACAGCAGAGCGACTATCGCTGCCAATCCGGCCAGCGAGAGCAGGATGGCCTCGTGCAGATAGCCGGAATACAGGCGGTTGGATTCGGCTTTCAAGTCCACGAACAGCGCGTTGCCGGAGCTGGGCAGGGTTTTAGGCAGGGCATCGCGCACCAGCGCGGCATTGATATCGCCGCTTTCCGGCGCGGTCAATGGCAACAAGGCGTTCCATTGATTATTTTGCCGGATCAACAGGCCATCTACCGCCATGGCCATTGCTGTGCCGTCCAGGTCGGCGCGTTGCAGCAAAGGCTGGCTTCGGGCAGCCGCCACATCGGCAAGAAAAGGGGTGAACAGCTGTGAGCGCACGGGCAAATCCTTCGCGGCCTGCTCGAGCCGTGAGGTCAATACCGCAGTTTCCGGTAGGCTCGCTTGCCGCGCTTGCTGGGCAGCCGCGCTGGGCAGATAACGGCTGGGGCTCTCGAACGCGGCGAGCGCACCTTGCTCAACCAGCGGTTGCAGCGCAAGCGAGACCTGCTCGGCGGAGCGCAGTACGGCTTCGCGGCTATCGCCGGAAACCACGACCAGATAGCGCACATCGGGCGCGCCCATGCCTGCACGCAAGCGCGTATCCAGCGCTTGGTCGGCGGTGGAAACCGGGCTCAGGGCGGCGAGCTCGTGGTTCCACAAATTGTCGCGGTGGATATAGAGTACGGCACTGGCTACCGCTAGCAGTGCAACAGCAGCCCAGCGCAAGCGCTGCGCTTGTTTAGCCAGACTTGAAAGCCTTGCGCCCATCGTTGAAACATCGCGCACCTGAAAACCGGCAGGCAGCAGATGCGGCAGCACATAACGCGTCATTGCCGCTGCCGCCAGCAGCCCTGCGATCGAATACAGGCCGAGCTGCGCCAAGCCGGGGAAGCCCGAGAACAGCAGTGAGGCGAAGCCGAACACCGAAGTCAGTACGCCCAGCCGTATCGTCGGCCAGACGCGGGCAACCCAGTTTTTGCGGTCGGCTTCGCCTTGTTCGGACTGCATGAAAAGATAAATCGAATAATCCACGGCCTCGCCGATCAGGGCTGTGCCGAAACCCAGCGTGATGCCGTGCACCACGCCAAAACCCAGGCTGACAGCGGCGATGCCCGCCAGGATGCCCGTCGCCACCGGCAGAAAACCCAATACCAGCGCGGCGAAGGAGCGATAAACCGCCAGCAGCAGCAAGGCGATGAGTACCGAGCTCACGATGAAAATCAGCCTGACCTGCTGCTTAATGGCGTCGCGCGACAGCACGGAGAATACGCCGGGGCCGGTCATGAGCAACTGCGCGCCAGTGCTTGCGCCGACTTCTGCGAACGCAGCGCGAACCGCTTGCATGGCCTGTTGCTGGGCATCGGTATCCGAGCCGGAAGCATGGGTTTGCGCCAACAACAGCGCCGTCTTGCCGTCTTTCGACGCCCATGCGCCATTGATCATTTGCGGCTTGTCAGCGCCGTTCATCTGCTCGAGCAGTTGCAGCATTTCCCCAGTGGGGTCACGCGGCAGCAGGGATTTCATGAGCAGGCCGGCGGGGGACGCCAACTGGTCAATGCTGTCGCTGAGCGCGGCATGCAGGCCTTCGGCGCTGAAACGCTGCGGCGTGACGGCGGGGCTGAGCAGGTAGCGGTTCTTGAACAGGTAATCGCGGTCGCGCTTAGCGCTGACGGGCTCGCCGTTGTTAATATCAATAAACGCCGGATTATTGCGCAGGCGATAGGCCATTTCCTTGGAAAGCCGGGCACGCGTGGCTTCGTCCGCGCCTTCGATCCCGATCAGTATCAGCTTGGAGGCCAGCCCGTCGCGCAACTGGTCCATGAGCAACTGCTGCTCCGCCGTCGGCGTGCGCGGCAGGAAAGCGGACAGGTCGGCGGTGAAATGGCTGCGGGCGATGATGGCCGCACAGGTCAGCATGACCGCCAGCCAGAGGGTTATCGCAAGCTTGCCGGTTTGTAATATGGTTGGCTTCACGGCATAGGTAATTGCGTGATAGTCATCAACGAGCTATCGCCGTCGGCCTGCTTGATCGCTATGCTGCGCAGCTCGTTACGCGCGCCGACGATACGAATGCTTGCCACGACCTTTTGCATTTTGGCGTCAATCGGCGTCAGCACCAGCGTCCAATCCTGCTCGCTGCCATCCAGACTCAACTGGTAG
>NZ_JBPFEB010000026.1:0-2143 GCF_051061225.1 Methylocystis sp. | reverse complement strand
GGTGCAACGCACGAGGCCAGTGATCCTGACCGCGCTTGCCGCCGTGCTGGCCTTTATCCCCCTCACGCACTCCGTCTTCTGGGGATCGATGGCTTACACGCTGATCGGCGGCACGGCGGTCGGCACGGTGCTGATCCTGCTGTTCCTTCCTGCGCTTTACGCCGCATGGTTCCGGATCAAGCCAACAGCGGACGACGTCCATGCGAGCGCCCGTGCGGATGAGCGAACGGACCTGCACATGGCGGACGTCGAGCCTGCGTTCGACGGTCGCTAGCATTCCTTGGGAGAAATCTCGTCGTCAAGTCATAGGAGAGCGCCATGTTGAATGATGTGATCTTCGGTCTGCTCGGTTTCGTTGTCATGTCGGCGGCGATCGTGCCCCTTTCGCTCCTCGTCGAGGCGATGCGGCCCGTTCCGCCAACTCCGGTGCGCCTCTCATGGGCGCCGGACACCCCGATCCGATATGTCAGCGCCAACGGCGTCCGCCTTCGCTACATCAAGACTGGTGAAGGCCCTGCGCTGGTTCTTTTACACACGCTGAGGACGCAACTTGATCTCTTCGAGAAGGTCGTCCCCGATCTGGCGAAGAGTTTCACCGTGTATGCGGTCGATTATCCCGGCCATGGCTATTCCGACATACCACCTGCGAAATACGACGCGGCCTATTTCGTTGAGACGATCGAAGACTTTCTCCAAGCGTTGGATCTTCACGAAGTTACGCTCGCGGGCGTTTCAATCGGGGCCTCAATTTCTCTCATCATCGCGGCGCGCAACAATCCGCGCGTTTCGCGCGTAGTGGCAATCAATCCTACGATTACGCGAAGGGGCGCGGGATGGCGCGCAGCTCCTCTCTCGCGCGTCTCTTCGTCGCCCTGGCGGATCTGCCAGTCCTCGGCGACACAGTGATGCGCCTGCGTCAATTCCTGATCATGAAATCAGTGTTCAACGGCGGCGTCGCCGACCCGGAGCGCATTCCGCCGGAGCTGCTGAAGGAAATGTATCTCGTCGGCAACCGCAAAGGCCATTACCGCGCCTTCCTCAATCTGCTCCGCAACGCCGAAAGCTGGGAAACGGCGACCAAGGCCTATTCGAACATCAGGATTCCCGTGCTGCTGCTCTGGGGAGATCACGACTGGTCGCGGCCAGACGAACGCTAACACGATCGCCAGATCGTGCCCAGCGCAAAAATGGCGACCGTCGAAAACGGGGGGCACTTCCTGCCGCTCGACAGGCCAGGCGCGGTCATCGAGCATTTGCTCGCCTTTCAGGCTCCGCTCGTTGGAAAGGCTTCGTCATGAAGGCTTACCTTTCAGCGTCGCTTAGCGACCGGCCGCCCGTCGAGCGGAACGGTCGCGCCGATGGTCGCTGCCTGCTGCTAGACGAGAGCGATGCGCAGGTGCTGCGCACCGATTCTCACTCTGGGGCGCGGCCTTCCCGTTCAGAGTGGGTTGAGGAGACCATGCGAAGGTTTTCGCCGACGCCCGACACTTACGATCCCCGGTGGCACGATGGATCGCGCGATAGGCCGAGCCCAACCCAAAAGCGAGAGGGCACAATCATCAAGATCGCGTTCCTTGGCTGGCGATCGGTAGCCAGAAACGACGCAGGCAATCAAAAGCGATTATATTCATATGAGCATTAGTCATTTAGTCGTGACAGGGCTCGTTTTGTTATCCACGAAGCTAACGCGCATATGTGCCAGCATGGCCGCCATTGAACCGGCGCATGAGCTTGCCGCCCGGCTTGATCTCCAGTTCGAGCTGTTCGAATTTCATCGTGTCCTCCGCGTTCGCTTCGAATTTCGATGCGAAGAGCGTGACGGTCTCCCCCTCACGTGACCAGCAGCCGGTCGCGTACTCGTCGAGCGCGCCATACGCGAGCATATATTCGAACCGGCCGTTCGCCTGCAGCCGCAGCTCTGAGCCGACTTCCATCACGCCTCTCATGGAGTAGTGACCGGCGAGTGAAGGATCAGCCCGTGTGCAGTGAGCAGCTGAAGCTTCCGACGCCAAGAATGCGGTCAGTCCGAAAACGCTCGTGCAGGCGAAGAAGGAGCGAAGCAGGTTCATGTCGGTTTCCGATGAGAGCAGGGTTACCTTTATCGGTGCATCATAGAATCGACCAACATGCGCGAAGGTGCGCT
>NZ_JBPFEB010000025.1:0-14878 GCF_051061225.1 Methylocystis sp. | reverse complement strand
GCGCCGGATAACGCTCAATAACGCCATGTCTATCACTCCGTCGACCCCCGCTGAAAACAGCCAGGGCGGGTTCAGAACATGGGTCAATTCTCAGCGGAAATTTCCCGCTCTCCCGGGTCAACTCTCAGCGGAAATCAACAGGCCCGGGTTTTTGAGCATTTGGCGCAAGATGCCGACAATGAATATGCCATGATCGACGCAACAATCGTGCGCGCGCATCAGCATAACGCCGGCGCGCAAAAAAAGACGGCAACGACCAAGCGATCGGCCGCAGCAAAGGCGGATTGAGCACGAAATTCCACGCGACGGTCGACGCGCTGGGCAATCCGACCGGCTTCCATCTCACGCCCGGACAGGCGCATGATCTCGCGGGCGCCGACGCGCTTTTGCTGGGGCTTGAGGCCGACGCGCTACTTGGCGACAAGGCCTACGACGCCGACGAGCGGGTGATCGAACCCTTGCGCCACGCCGAGATAGAACCGGTCATTCCCACAAAGGCCAACCGCAAAGAGCCGCGCCCTTACGACAAAGACCTCTATAAAGCTCGCAGCCTGATTGAAAATTTCTTTTGCAAGCTCAAGCAATTTCGGGCCATCGCCACGCGCTACGACAAAACCGCTCAAAATTTTCTCGCGGCGATCCACCTCTCCGTAGCTATCGTCTGGCTCAATTGATGACAGGCCCTAGATAAGAAGTAGCTCAAGGAAGGGCCGCGCCATGTCAAACGAAGTCAAAGCACAAGATTGGTCAAAGCCGGCGGCGATGGCGATCCCCAAGGGTGGTTTTTTCCCGGACAAGATCGAGCAGGGGCGGTACGGCCCCGCCTTCCCCAAGACGCCCGCCGGCTATGGCTTTTCGATCGTCGCCAAAGTTATTCCTGGCCGTGAGGACGTCTTCTACAATTACGCAAAGGAAATCGAGAGAACGGTCGCCAAGCAGCCAGACTGCCTCGCCGTCCTACAGCTTCACTACCTTCGCTGGGTGCTGTTTCCGATCAAGGGAGAAACCTACTTCATGTATCAAGGGATCTTCGATACCGACTTCGATAAGTATACCGAAGACGCCGTGTCGCTGTTCGGGATCACAGGCTTAAGAACCGTGTTCGAGAATCTTGAGGGCTTCCCGCCGGACTGGCAAACGAACCCAGCGGCGTTCGTCGAGTTCGTTCGCGAGCATCAGTGTCCAAGCTTCCTCGAGTACGCGGAATATCCCTATGTGAGCGCCGATGAGATCAAGAAAGCGCTCAGGTTGAAGGCCGCGTTCTCGGATATGCTCGATCAAATGCAGTGACGCTGGCGAACCCCCGATGCTCGAACTTGACGATATCCAGCACCTCCTGCTGACGCGTGCCCCCGCGCTGGCCGCCCGATACGTATTCCTCTCGTTTCGAAACGCCGCGGGCGGGCGGGCGTGGCTGTCGGCGATGAAGGAGACAATCCATTCCGCCGCCGCAATGCGCGCGGGCGCCGGGAGGGACAAGCGCTGGGTAACGGTCGCATTCACTTGGAACGGGCTGCAAGCACTCGGACTAGATGAGGCTTCCCTGGCCACCTTCCCGGACGAATTTAAGCAGGGGATGGCTGCGCGCGCGGAGGTAATAGGCGACACCGGCGCAAATGCCCCTGAACATTGGGTTGGCGGATTGGCAAGCCCGGAGCTCCACAGCATCGTGATACTGTTCGCGAGAGACTCGACCGAGCGCGACCGGTGCGTATCCGAGCATGAGAAGCTCGTCGCCGCCTGCCAGGGCGTAGAGGTTTTGTCCGTGCTCGATCTCCAGGCGGTTCCACCGCTGGATTATCCGCACGAACATTTCGGTTACCGCGACCGTCTGTCCGAGCCGGTGATTGAAGGCAGCGGCCTGGAGCCGACGCCGGGCTCCGGAGCGCCCTTGAAGCCGGGCGAGTTCATCCTCGGCTACCCGGACGAAGACGGAGTAATAGCTGATCGCCCCCAGCCTGAGATTCTAGCCCGCAACGGCAGCTACGTGGCTTATCGCCGTTTGCAGGAGCATGTCGGCGCCTTTCGCGAGTTCCTTCGGCGGCATGGCGAGACTCCCGAAGAGCAGGAACTGGTCGCGGCGAAGTTGATGGGGCGCTGGCGGAGTGGAGCGCCTCTGGTTCTCGCTCCGGACAAAGACGATCCGGCGCTCGGAGCGGACATGCAGCGCAACAATGATTTCAACTACAAGGACATGGACCCCCACGGATATGCTGCTCCACTCGGCGCGCATGTACGCCGAATGAACCCCCGCGACATGGCGCATAACATGAATCGTCGCCGAATGATCCGTCGCGGGGGGGCCTACGGTCCTCACCTGCCCGAAGGTGCGCCCGAGGATGGAGTCGAGCGCGGAATCGCCGCCTTCATCGTCTGTGGGAGCCTCATACGCCAGTTCGAGTTCGCTCAGAATGTCTGGATAAACGACCGAAACTTCAACGAACTCGGCAACGAGCGCGATCCGCTCGTTGGCAACCAAGACGGCACGCTCGAATTCAAAATCCCCAGGCGCCCGATCCGCAAGAAAATCGTGGGCTTGCCGGCGTTCACGACGGTCCGGGGCGGCGCGTACTTCTTCCTGCCGGGTCTAAGGGCCCTGAGTTACCTCGCTTCGTTGCATTAGTTGGAAACGGCGGGCCCTATCGGGCCGATCCTGGGAGGAGAGCAATGTCAGTGGAGAGCTTTGCCCGCACTTATAACCAGACCCACGTGCCCCGGAAATTCACGCCGGGCAAGCGGCGAATGAGCATCTACTGGACATGGAGCTATCCGTGGGAAGCGCAGCGCGATCCGGCGGCGATGGAAAACCGCTTTTCCACCATGACCGAGGTTCGCAATGTTCTTTGGCCGGCTTACGAGACGCCCGAATGGAGCGCGGCACACTTTCTGCAGGGCATCGCCGGAACGCTGGAGCTGTTCCATCGCTCGACACTGAGCTTTCAGCGGGTCGCAGGTGAGACGACGGGTCATCCGGTGGCTGTGTTCCAACGTATCGATCAGGCCGGATACAAGCTGCCCATCGATGGACGCGTTCTTGCGGATGCGGACACGTTGATGGTGTTCGGGCTCGACCACCTTCTTTCCGAGCAGGAGGCGACTGAGGAGGAGATTGCGGCCATCGGCGAATGGTTGAAGCGAGAGGGCACGTGCTTATTGCTCGCGCCACATCACGACGTTGGCTTCACGAGCGACCTGAAACAGCGCCAGATGGAATATCTCCATCACCGTGACCGTCTGGTCCCGCGGCAGCAGCGCTTCGGCCAGTACACGCGCTCACTTATGAAAGCGCTTGGCGTCCCCGTCCATAACACCTACGGACTGCGGCCGGCCACAGTTGAAGGCTCGAGCGAAATCGCGCCGCTCAACGCATTCCGCGACCTCGACAAGCTCGGCCTGCTCAATAATGTTTCGACGTTCAATTTCCATCCGCACTTGCCGCACTACGAGTTGACGACAGAGAACGAAGAAGCGATTCAAATTTTGGCGCGGCAGGCAATCGATCTCGAGCGGCCGCATCCCTTTACAGAGGCGGGGAACAGAGAGTTTAATTGTCTTCTCTGGATGCCGCCGAACGAAGAGCGCGCCGGCGATATCGTTTTGGTGGACTCAACCAACTTTACGACGCTGTTTGGAGGCGACGAGAGCCTGAAGCAATTTTGGAACAACCTCGCTTCCATGCGATGAGCGAAATCTGTGGCCACGGTTTCTGTGTGCTCGTTCTTTACCGGCGCCGTTGTAGCCGGCTTGGCAACGTGCCACTCAGGGTGGATTATTTGTGAGATCAACCATCGCTGGCGCTCGGGGGGCAACTTATCGCGCCAATAGCCACGAATGGCCAACGAACGCTTGGGAGCAAGCCACGGGGTGGTGGTCCGGGAGATGAGCCAGGGCAGCTACTTCGCGCCACAAGTTTGTTAACATGCCACATGACTTTTTCGCCCCGGTTGCGCGGGGCGGCCAATCGTATTCCTCCCAAGCTATTTAAAGTTGGTCACCCGGACCCGGCTCGGAACCCCGGGGGAGCATGCTCCCAAGGGTAACCCCTCGCCGCTTTCTCATAAGCGAATTTATACAAAGCGCGCATGTATCCCTGGTCGAATTGCACCTTCTCCTCAGCCTGAAAATCGTCATCGATGTATGCAAAGTTGAAGTCTGCGCCAGCGCGTTTGCATATCAAATAAATATGATAAAGATCGCCAAGGCCGACATAGTTAATCATTATCGTGACAGCCTTGCTGGCAATCGGAAGGGTTGCCCTCTGCACACCGCTCCATTCGGTTGTCAGGCGAGAATTACGAACGATGTATGCGATCATGCCCTGTCTGCGAAATCCCGCCCTTTCCTGCGCTATGCGCACGATGAGAGTGGACGGAATAAGAAATGCTTGGCTAACCGCGCCGCCATCGACATGCATTTCCTGATAGGACTTGCCATTGGCTTCGACATCGATCAACCCCGGCGGGAACATACCTGGTATCGATGCAGACGCAAGGAGGAGGCGGCGGACGAGATCGGGCGCACCTGAATGGCCGCTTTTAGCGATCGCCCCAATGTTCCACAAGACTGGCACACCGGCATCGAGATCAGTGGTCTGGATCAACAGGATTCGTCCTTTGTCATATTCCGAGGCAATTTTCGAGAGTATGGCTTCGTCGATATAGTGCGAAATCGTTCCATATAATGGACTTGTGTCGGCCATCGCGTCCTGCATAAGCGCGGCGACTGGCGCAAACCGCTCTGCAAAGACTTTCGATGGGTTGATATTGGTGTAAACGTCGGCCAAAGCCGCGTCATATTCAGAGCCCAGGAAGGCGAATGGCGCGCTCAGCGCGCCGGTGCTCACTCCGGTGACGAGCTTGAATTTCGGACGGTCGCCATGGGCGGTCCACCCGACGAGCAGGCCAGCGCCAAAAGCACCCTTATCTCCGCCTCCCGAAAGCGCCAGATAATGAGCAGTTGGCAGGATGCCCCCCCGGTTAACACCAAGGCTTTTGGCTTCGCGAACGAGCGCTTGCTCTTGTTCGGCGGAGATCGCCTCCGGCTCGTCGACGAAAAAGCGGGCATTCCGGAGCCCAAGTACGATCGCTTTGCGACGTTCAGATCGCGGCACAGGAGTTCCGCGGCCGAGGTCAGTGCAGGCCGACAGTATCGTGAACGCGGCGGCGGAAAGCCACAGCCGGCGGGTCGAATCGAATTGCGTTCTGTTTCTCATAGCTTCACGCCATAGCCACACTCACAGGAGAGATGTGCCCTCCTTTCTGAGAAGGTTACGAGATAGCAAAATTTTAGGGTGTGGCCATATCTCTCGGACTGTCTCGGGATGTACAGGGCTGTCATATTAGGGCGCAGGCTGCATGAGGCAAATCTGGCTAGAACGCATCCGATAATATCGTTCGACGCGTCGATTTCTCGCGCGAACTGGCGAAGCCCGATAGCAAACGCCCAAACGGTGCGAAGGCTTGCAGGCGTGATCGATTCTCTTTGTTACAGCGGCAAAGGGTAGCGGCTCAGCTCTGAGCTGGATTTAAATGTGGGAACCCCTGGAACCGAAACGTCACGAAGACTGGTTACTAAGTTCAGGGGAAGTCCCGGCTCGCCGCCCCCGATCTGAGCCTCTGGCAAATGGGAGACACCTAAATGGAATCGGCCGCCGGCCGGCGCGTTTCAAGCGCGATTTTTTGGATTTTTCTAAGCGTCTGCTTAGGTGCTCTGGCATGCGGATGGGCGGCGGTCAACGCGCCGCTCGAAGAAGTGTGGCAGAATCATTTTCAAGAGTTGCATATATCGCTAGGTCTCGTTGGCGCGATGCTGACTGTCGTCCAGCTTCTCGTCGCCATCGCCTCTCTCTCCTTTGGTGGACCGAGAGGGGCAAGCGGTCGGCGGCGCGTCGCGTCATTCGTACTGCGGCAATTCGCCTATCTTTCTTTCCTGGCGTTGGTCGTCACGGGAGCCGGCGCCGCTGTGTTCAGCGGGAAGCGGATTTTCTTCTTTGGATTTGCGCTGCCCTATGTGAACGGCGCCGATCAACCAATGTCTGAGGCTTTGCAAAACGCGCATCCCGCCGCCGCTTATGCTCTAGCGGGCGCAATCGCTGCAAACTTGATCGCCGCCGCCATACGGCGCTTCTCTCGGAAACGCGAACAGAGCCGTCCGCCCCCGCCGACGGTTTTCGCCAGTTCCATCCAGACGGTCATCGCCGACCGTTTGGCTCAGACCTTTCGCTTCTTCGGAGGGGTGGTCTTTTGGGTCCAGCTGTTGCTCGGCCTACTTTCCGTGCCCTTGCTTGTGTTCAGCTACGCCGGACACACCGTAAGTCCAAGCCATCGAGGCTACGGCGATCCGATCTTTTGGGCATCCCTTGGACTGTCGCTTTTGCTTGTCTCTGTTATTTGCGTGCGATTTTACCTAAAAATCGCCAAGGCAATGCGTGCGGCGCCTGAGCGTTATCTTGGGCGGTCAACCCAAGGGGCCTTTTGGTTTTTCGGCCCGATAGGCTCCATTAGCATCGTTGGAGCCCTGGTGTCGTTTGTTGGCGTGGGTTTGAGCGTGGCGCTGCTAATCGGGAAAACCGTGTCCCAACCGCCCGGCATCGCGATCACAGACCCCAGCAAAATCATCCGCGGGCTGGACATCTTCCTGCTCTTGGTCAACGTCGACCTGCTCCTCGCCCATTTCTTAGGTGTCGCGACCGCGGCGTGGTTGAGCATCAACGCATTGAGGGCGCATCACCAGTATTCCCTGGGTAGCAACGGCGAGAACGAGCCGCCTACGGGCGCATCAGCCTAGGAGTGTGTCCGCTTTGTCCTGAGGCGATGTTGAATTGAAATCGAGGATTGAACGGGGCCGTCGCGCGGGTTCTTCGCAACTCTCCGGCGTTAGGCTGCCACGAGAACGGCGATAGACGGAGTCCGCCCCTGGGCGAAATTCAACACATTGTGCGCGAGGCAAACGAAGCCCCACTCGTTGGCGACCATCTCGGCGCCGCGCAGGAGGAACTGGCGAAAGCTGCGCGCCTGCTTGATCTGAAGCACCGGCTCGGGCAATTGCTTCCTCAATCGATCAGGGCTCTCATGACCTCCGGCCTTGATTTTCTCGCGCATCGCCGCGACGCGTTCGCCGCCGCCTTCTCCTTCAGTTGCGTGTTTAGCCCGTCCCGGCGCGATATAGGCGTCCAACGCTGCGAGATTCGCGTCCGAATAATAGCCAGCGTCTGCCGATACCTGCTTGGGCCTTTTTCCCAGAGTGGCTTCGATTGCGTCGAACGGCGGCGTCAATTGATGCTTACCGCTCTGCCGGGCGTCGAGATTGTGGGCGACGATCACCTGCGCCGTTGCATCGACCGCCGCCTGCGCATTGTAGGCCTGAATGAACCCGTCTTTGGTTTTCATGATGCGGCTTTCAGGGTCGGTGAAGTTCTTTTGCGCTTTCGGGTGAGGCTTGTCTGAGGGCGGGGCGGCGTGTCTGCCGCCTTTCTTGCGCCCTTCGGCTTTCCGCTTTTCCTCGGCGTCTGCATGAGCTTTGGCCTTGACCGCAGCGAGAGCTTTCGCTTCGGCTTCCAATTCGGCCTGGGCGGGCCTCTTCCTATTCGCCACCCGGTCCGGCATTTCCTCGCCGCTCTTGTCGCGGCCGAAGGCTTTGTCTTGCTGCGCGTCCGCCGTCTCCGCGGCGCTCATCCAGCGCGCGAGACTTCGGCCTCGAGTTCCGCGCGCTTGGCCATGCGCTCATAGCTCATTTGTGCTTGGAGACGTTCGCCTTGATCTTCGTGCCGTCGAGCGCCACATGCCCGAGCTTCACCAACTCCGCCTGCGCGCACAGCTTCAAAACCTGCGCTATAGACTGGCGAGCGATTTCAGACGGCGCTTGCGGATCGGAGATCGTGCGGAAGTCCGGCGCGTCAAGCCCGACAATACTCATGAAATCGACGCGTTCGCGCGAAGCCTTCGCAATCCGCCTCGACGAGTAGACGCCGTTGCAATAGGCGTAGAGCAACAGCGCCTCATCGCCGGACCGAACGGCGGCTGTCCACGTTCGCTTGCGTAGGCCGCCTCGATCTCGCGAAGATCGAAATACTCGACCTTGATGATCCGTCGCCCTCGACTCTCCTATCAACGCACAAACATCGTCGAGTCAAAATCCACTCTGACAGAGCCGACGACACGCGCGTCGCACCAATCTGAAAACCCCTCTCCAAAGACGGCTGCCGAGAAATTGCCGGCCGGATTGGCGACATTAGTGAAGCATCCTTTTCGTGTCAGCGTCGTGTCATGGTAACGCACGTCGAAGGTCACGGCGTTCCACTTATAGGAACCCCCGATGTTCCATGTATTGTAGCTTGATAGCTTGAAGCCCTGAATACCCTTTATGCCGGGCTGGATGTAGCTCGGTCCATAGGTGGGGTCGCCCATGCCGAGAAAGTAGTGGCCGTAAGCGCCGGAAACAGAGAAGCCGGTTCCGGGCAGGCTCAGTTTCGCATTGCCCCCCGAATAGAGTGCATGGGCGTTGTAATCGGCCCAACTCGGAGCGTAGCTGAACTCAGCGCCGATCGTTAGATAGTCGTTCATTGCCCACAAGGGCTTGCCATAGATTTCCACGAAGCTCTGATCGAACGGCGTCGTCGGCAGGCCGCCGGGCGTTCGGAAAGTTAGCACCGGCGCAACGCCGCCCAGGAACCATTGCTGCTGATTGCCAGGGCGGCCGTGATAGATCGCGCCGAAATCGAGCGTCAGCGGGCCCCAGGCCGGGCGGACGCCGCCATAGACGTCGAGCTGCGCAGCCGGCGAGGTCGGCAATGTCACATTCAGCACGTCCCCCCCGAGATAGAACCAGCCCTCATGCAATTCACCGTAGGCCAGCGCGCCCGGACGGTGGTTGGTCAGCGAAATTCCGCGCCATATGTTCTCCGACATGAATTGCACGCCGACCGAATAGCCGAAGCCGCCGGCAAGAACGTCGAAATTGGGCCGAGGCAGCGCGATCATGGTCGCAGGTGGCGCTTCGGGGGGGACGACAGGAGCGGGGTTGGCAGGAGCGAGGCCGGTAACATCGGCCGCAAACGCCACGTGGGCGGCGAGCATCGCTGCTGCCACGACTATGCTCTTTTGCATGTCAATGCTCCGAATCAATTCACTTCTTGAAGGATAGTCCAAGCGGTTGGCCGAGCGTCAATAATCTTTATTGGGGAGGATAGTGCAGCGATGAATGGGCTTTTTTGTGGAGGATTGGATCGGCGCATGAACGCGCTACCAAACAGCAATGCCGAAGCAGGGAGGCGGCAGTGGCGGTATATCGACAGCGACGTGAAAAGGCTTTCACCGGATGGCCAAGGGCGCGCTGAGCGTCGCCTTCAGCGCGCATTTCAGAGACCTACAGTCAGGCGTCCTTCCTGACGTTCGGAACGATTGTCCTGCCGATTCCCCTGATGCTCGCCACGATTCCCCTGGCGCGTCTCTTGAAGCCCATGACGCTCTTCCTGAGCGGTCTTAACGACGAGGCTGTCAGACTCCGAGACGTTCGACGGCCCAACCCTTAGGCCGGCTTTTCAAATCCTCGGATAGCCACATCTCAAGACCCTACTTGGCACTCGCGACCAACTGGTCAAGGTCAGCGTTCGCTCGGCAATCAGACGCGAGGGCTTTTGCGAGTGTTCGACATCAAGCTGCCGTCGTAAGCTGCGATGAAGAAGTTCGCGGCATCGGCCTATCATATAACGCGTTACGATCCGATGGCTTTTTGAACCTGCTTAGCTCGCCTGATCAATATGACGCCTAATCTGTTGCCGCTAAGGGCGACGGCCTTGATGGCTGATGGCTCGCGCCCTTGGGGAGGAAGATGCGTCAATGCTGCACAAATTAGCCTTTGCAACGATTGCGGCCATAAACTTTGCCGTTCCAACCATTGCCTACACGATAGAAGAAGACTCTCAGCAACCCGGCGAACGCAGCCACGAGAACGGCGCCAATCAAGACTGGAATCACCTGATGCAAGAGAACGAAGGCTACGGACTGGGCGATCTCGTTGAGCCAGGAATGAATTACGGGGAGGTGATGCAGGTCAGGAAGGTCATGGGAACGGCCCGTAGGTTCGCTTTGCGCCCTATTTTAGCATGGTCCTTACGCGGGAGGCAGAACTCCCTTGAAGAGAAGAACACAAGCGGCTGAGCGACGAGGAGAGTGCCATGGACTTTGCCGATGCTCAAAAATGGATGGCTAATGCAGAAAGATGGATGGCCGACGCTGGAAGCTGGCTGGGAACATTGGCCACAACTAACACGCTCACACTCATCATCACGGCTGCTACCCTCCTGGCGGTTTTAGTAGCGATCTGGCAGCTAAGGATAGCGATTTGGCACCTGAAGGACACCAACAAAACTACAAGAGGTCAGTTCTGGCTGATGCTTCGCGAATTGATGTCTCAATATGACGATATTCAATCCAATTTCCTGCCGGGCGGAAAATGGCACGGCTCGTCCACGCAGCCCGACACCACGAGCGATTGGGGCCGGACAGAGTCGTATATGGGCTTGTTTGAATATTGTAATGAAATGATAAAGGATGGTTTGCTGGATGAAGGACGGTTCAGAGATTGGTATAAGCATCGCGTAGAAGCTATCCTTTCCAATCCGAGGATCGTGACGTACGAACTACACAAAAACGCTAACGATTGGAAGAACTTCATGGATCTGTGTGAAAGGTTGAAGATTAAGATACCTCCAGGCGCCGATAACTTGTCGCCCTTTTCCCAGGGTGGCCAGCCTGAAAATATCCCTCCAGCCGCAGACCTACACGCCGAATTCGAGATCCTTCGTGTGGAGACGACGCAGACGCTTGCGTCGCTACGCAACGAAATTAGCGCTGTTGGGCGGCGCCTCGAAGCGTTGGAAGAGACGGCACGAAATAAGACGAGCCTCACGAAGTGATGCGATTTACGTCGTGCGTAGTACATGGCAACCCGCAGTGACTGCATCTAAACGTGGAACCGCACTTTCCGTTAAAGCTGCACCAAGCTTGACCCGCGGGGTAAAAACTAAATTCGCGGACTTTCAGCGCCCTCGGGCGGCTCCCGATGAGCGGGGGCCGCTGTTGTAAACCTTAAGTAGTAGCCGTGCCGGATAGCGCGTCGCTCGTCCCGATGGGCGTAACGCTCTCCCCGTCGCTCTTGACGATGGGCGTAGCGTTCCGAACGACGCTCATAACGGTGAACCTGTCGCTCATAGCGACGCGCCTGACGGCGTTCCATCCCAACCGTCGCCTGAATTACGTGCGACTGGCGCGCCAGGCCTGAAAATATCGAAAGATCGGTAAAGCAACCGCGCCGGGGCGCGTCGCCGTGGTCCTGATATTGGGGGCGGATCATTATTTCGGGCGGGACGATTCACAACCGCGTGAGAAGGAAGATCGCGCGCTCAGACACCCGCTGAAACCTTCCTGCGAAAGGCGTTGCGAAAAGCCGTGTCGAACGCCGTAGTGTCAACATTCGTCGACGTCTCCACCTGACCGTCGCCAGCGATTCCCGCGAAACGGTATTTTGGTTCGCCGATGGCGAAGCGGCCTGTGCCTTCGGGTTTACGATAGGGCTGCGCGACTTCGACCAACAGCCGCCGCTTCAGCGAAGCGACGCGTCCGACCGCAGCGTCGACGCGGCCTTCGTCGCTGTTGAGTGAACCGTCGAAGACGATCGCGCAGATTCCAGCGCGCGGCACTTCATATTCCATCCACTGAAGGGCGGCCTGCACGCTCTCCGATAAATTGATCTTTCCCGCAACGCCGCTTTCGACGAACCTCTTGTTGTTCTCGGCATAGCCAAACAACGCTGCCCTGCGCGAACGTCCGAAAGGCGCCAGTGTTTCCCCGCGGGCCAGCGTCGAGATGGCCTGTGCAATCGTCTCGCCCGCGAATTCGGCGAGGACTTCAATCGTTGTCGTTTCATTGGCCATGTCGATCCTCCAATGAAACGCGCTGTCGCTGAATCGCGAAACTCGAGCCAGCGGATTGGAACGGTTTCGCGCAGGAATTCCAATATCGCTTCGGCGAACTCCCTGTAAGCGTAACACTTGTCGCGCGTCAGATGCTTGTGCGTGAGGCCCCATAGCCGCTCAATCGGGCTCAGATGCGGGCAATAAGCGGGAATGAAGTGCAACTTGATGCGTCGGCCGGGCTCCGCCAGCCACTTTTGCACGAGATCGGCATGGTGGTAGCGCGCATTGTCCAAAAAAACGTGGATCAACGCCATCAGCGGATACATCGACTCGATGGCCTGGAGAAGCAGGATCGTTGACGCCGCGTCGACAGTTTCGACGTCGATCATCCTGGTTCTGCCAGTCTCGAGATCGATCGCGCCGTGAACATTGAGGCGTTGTCGCCGCAGGTTTGCTCAATGGCCAGATTTTCCTTGGTCGGCGCCCAGCAACCGACGGGACGCGCCGCATGCGTCGGGTGCACAGCGTCCACGAACATCACGGCCTCGCCGGGGCCAAGCGCGTTCAGAAGTTTCTCGTAGACTTCGATGAAGGCTTTCTGCTTTTCGACGTCGAGCTTGCGTCCGATCGTTTCCGGCTTGGTGTATTCGAGCCCAAGTCGATGCAGCAGAGCGATGAGGCCGGAGCGACTCTCGTAAACGACCCCGAATTCCTTCTCGATGTGAGCGCCAATCTGACGCGTCGTTCCGAGATCCGGGACGTCAGCACCGCTTCCTGCATCTTCGACAAGCGCGAGGCGCAGCCCCCGCTTTCAAAGCGCGTCGAGCCTTCAAGGTTCGACCTTCCCAATGAGTCGGGTATATCTTGTGAAAGATGGACGAGTTGTTCAGGGCGAATGAACGCCCCACCTTCTGATGAACAGGCGGGGCGCATTTTTCTTTTTCGCGGCTATAAAACACTGCGATTCGTTGCCGATTTAAAAATTGCCTCGACGGATCTCGCGGCGGGCGCGGATGCTCAAGCTAGTGCATTCAGGTTTTTGCAAAACGGCGCCTTCAGGGGTGCTATAGACGATAAAGTGAACGTGAGTGTCCCAATGAATATTCAAACCCTGATTTTAATTGCGCTGAAAGCCAGCATCGCCCTGAGCGTGTTTGCGATTGGCCTCGACTCACAGCCTAACGACGCTGCCTACCTTCTCCGCCGACCAGCGCGCCTTGCCCGGTCACTTATTGCTATGAATGTTATCATGCCTCTGATTGCGGTTGCGATCGTGGCGACGTTCCATCTGCCGGAAGCCATAGAAGTCTCGCTCGTGGCGCTGGCTCTCTCTCCCGCTCCACCCATTTTGCCAAAGAAGCAAATCAAGGCGCACGGGGAGCCATCTTATGCTATCGGGTTGTTGGTTATCGCGGCAGTGGTCGCGGTCATATATATTCCAGCGGCGATAGAGCTGCTCGATAAATTGTTGCAGACGTCAGTCCATATGCCGGTCTGGCCCATCGCTCAGCTTGTTCTGATGACGGTACTTGCGCCATTAATGGCGGGAATGCTCGTCCGCCAATTTACTCCGGCGACAGCCTTGCAAATCTCCAAACCTGTCGCGCTTTTCGCCGCTGTGTTGCTGGTCGTCAGCATTCTGCCGGTCCTTTACACCGCCTGGCCGGCCATGATTGCTCTCGTCGGCAATGGCGCAATCGCGGCTATTGCGGCCTTCGTGCTCGTTGGCCTTGCGGTCGGACATATACTCGGGGGCCCAGAATCCAATCATAGGACTGTGCTCGCCCTCGCGACAGCCACACGGCACCCCGGCATTGCATTGGCGATTGGCTCGACACATTTTGCGGAGCAGAAGGCGGTTTTGCCCGCGATCCTGCTTTATGTCGTTCTTTGCGCAATCTTCACGATTCCTTACAGTGTCTGGCGCAAACGTGAGGAGCTTTGATTTCTGGAAGAGATGCGCGTTACCGTCTAGCAAACGATTGCGCCTACCTCTCGTGGGATGTTCTTCCAAATTCTCCGATCTCTGCCTGCCATCGCTACCTGCTCATTCTCCTGACAGCGCCGCTACAACGCGGATTGGCTTGGGATGTGGCCCATTTCATCGCCAGTGCTCGATCGTCATAAGCTCGCCAAAGCAGATTGCGTTTCGCCCTCGACGACGAAATCGCAATCCGACGTCCGATCCAAAAGAAATCAAATGGGCAAGCGAGGCGAGGGTGAACGGAAAATTCCTCAGTCTGCCGCGCGGATTGCGTAACGACCGGCCTCCTCAACCCCCTTGGCTCGGGAGTAGATGTTGCAGCAACCCGGCGTCAGCCTCACGGTATGGCGCATCCGCCCCCGTGGCCGCTGTTCAGATCTCGGCGAAACCTTGTTTAGTCACCTCGCGTTCTCCCTCTTAGGCATGGGCTCGGGAGCACGCCAAATGATCGAACACACAATCGCCGTCGTCGGTCTGTTCCTGGGGACAATCCTGATCCTGCGTATCATGCTGAACGCCGCGCCGTAGGAAGCCTGTCGGTGCCTGCGCCTGTTAACGATTGACCGGGCATTTCACCGCGCCATGTGGCGCGCTATTGCCGGTTGGTTCGGCAAGACAGGGAGGCCCCTATGATGCGCCTTATGCTCCAAATGAGCGTTGCGAGCGCAGCTCTACTTGCTGGCGTGCTGCTCGCCTCTTCCGAATCTCCCCCGGCCGGCCCTCCCGCGGAGACGGGGGCATTTCCCAGCGATCCGGGCTACGATATACCGCCTACGCCAAGCCCTGAGGCGGCCCGTGAGCCAGACGACGGCTATGGCCAAGACTGAGAGTCAATGTTTGGGCGATCCGCGGCGCCTTGGATCAAGCACCAGCCGGGCGACCTCGCGCCGGATCTTGGCCGCCGCCCGGGCCATCATAAGATTGCGGCGCGGCCGAACGTCTTGATTGTCTAGGCTAGGAGGGTTGCGGCGGCCGAGCCA
>NZ_JBPFEB010000024.1:0-22977 GCF_051061225.1 Methylocystis sp. | reverse complement strand
CTCTTCCGGAGCCTTGTCGATCTGGTCGTAGGCCGTGAACGTCGCCCCGCCCGTCTCCGCAAGCACCTTGGTGATCGCCGCTGTCAGGGACGTCTTGCCATGGTCGACGTGTCCGATCGTCCCGATATTGCAATGCGGCTTCGTGCGCGAGAATTTTTCCTTGGCCATTGCCGTGCTCCTTTAGAGAGTTCGTTTACCCAAAACGTTCGTGAGATCAGGCGTATTTCGCCTGGACCTTCTTCGATTCCGCCTCGGGCACCTGTTCGTAGTGATCGAAAAGCATCGTGTAGCTGGCGCGGCCCTGCGTGCCGGACCGGAGCTGGTTGACGTAGCCGAACATGTTGGCCAGCGGCACCATGGCGTTGATGACCACGGCGTTGGCGCGCATGTCCTGGCCCTGGATCTGGCCACGACGCGAGTTCAGATCGCCGATGACGAAGCCGGTGTATTCCTCCGGCGTCACCACTTCGACCTTCATGATCGGCTCGAGCAGAACCGAGCCGCCCTTCTGCAGGGCCTCACGGGTCGCCGCGCGGGACGCGATTTCGAAGGCGAGAACCGACGAGTCGACGTCATGGAAGGCGCCGTCGATGAGAGTCGCCTTGAGATCGACGACCGGGAAGCCCGCGAGAATGCCCGACGTCGTGACCGAGGCGATGCCCTTGTCCACGCCCGGGATGTATTCCTTCGGAACCGCGCCGCCGACGATCTTCGACTCGAACTCGTTGCCGGCGCCGGCCTCGTTCGGCTCGTAGATGATCTTGACGCGGGCGAACTGGCCCGTGCCGCCCGTCTGCTTCTTGTGCGTGTAGTCGATCTCGACCTTCTTGCCGAGGCGCTCGCGATAGGCGACCTGCGGGGCGCCGATGTTCGCGTCAACCTTGTAGGTGCGCTTCAGAATGTCGACCTTGATGTCGAGATGCAGTTCGCCCATGCCCTTGAGGATGGTCTGGCCGCTTTCCTGATCGGTCGACACGCGGAAGGACGGATCCTCGGCGGCGAGCTTCTGCAGGGCGATGCCGAGCTTCTCCTGGTCCGCCTTGGACTTCGGCTCGATCGCGATCTCGATGACCGGATCGGGGAACTCCATGCGCTCCAGAATGACGGGCTTCTGCATGTCGCAGAGCGTGTCGCCGGTGCGGGTTTCCTTGAGGCCGGCGAGCGCGACGATGTCGCCCGCATAGGCTTCCTTGATGTCTTCGCGATTGTTCGCGTGCATCAGCAGCATGCGGCCGATGCGCTCTTTCTTGTCCTTCGTGGAGTTCAGAACGGTCGTGCCCGACTCGATCTTGCCCGAATAGACGCGCGCGAAGGTGATGGTGCCGACGAAGGGATCGTCCATGATCTTGAAGGCGAGCATGGAGAAGGGCTCGCTGTCCGACGGATTGCGGACCATTTCGGCGCCCGTGTCCATGTCGACGCCCTTGATCGCCTCACGATCGATCGGCGACGGCAGGAAGTCGACAACGGCGTCGAGCAGGGGCTGCACGCCCTTGTTCTTGAAGGCCGAGCCGCAGAACACCGGATGGAACACAATGCCGCGAACGGCCTTGCGGATGAGCGTCCGCAGCAGATCTTCGCTCGGCTCCACGCCGTCGAGATAGGCGGCCATGGCGTCGTCATCGAGTTCGACGGCGGCTTCGATCAGCGCCGTGCGATATTCCTTCGCCTTGTCGAGCAGGTCGGCCGGAATCTCTTCGTCGTGATATTTGGCGCCGAGACCCTCGTCTTCCCAGACGACCGCCTTCATGCGGATCAGGTCGATGATGCCCTTGAAATTGTTTTCCGAGCCGATCGGGAGCTGCACGCAGACCGGACGGCCGCCGACGCGCGTCTTGATCTCTTCCGCGCAGCGGAAGAAGTCGGCGCCGATCTTGTCCATCTTGTTGACGAACACGATGCGGGGCACATTGTATTTGTCGGCCTGGCGCCAGACGGTTTCCGTCTGCGGCTCGACGCCCTGGTTGCCGTCGAGAACACAAACCGCGCCGTCGAGCACGCGCAGCGAACGCTCGACCTCAATGGTGAAGTCGACGTGGCCGGGCGTGTCGATGATGTTGAGGCGCTTGCCGTTCCAGAAGGTCGTCGTCGCGGCGGAGGTGATCGTGATGCCACGCTCCTGCTCCTGCTCCATCCAGTCCATCGTCGCGGCGCCTTCATGCACCTCGCCAATTTTGTGGCTCTTGCCGGAGTAATAGAGGATGCGCTCCGTCGTCGTCGTCTTGCCGGCGTCGATATGCGCCATGATGCCGAAGTTGCGGTAGTCCTCGATCGGATGCGAGCGGGCCATAACGAATGTCCTCGTGTGAGCTTCTACGACGCCTTACCAGCGATAATGCGAGAAGGCGCGGTTGGCTTCCGCCATGCGATGGGTGTCTTCGCGCTTCTTCACCGCGGCGCCGCGGTTGTTGGAGGCGTCGAGCAGTTCGGCCGACAGGCGGTCGACCATGGTCTTGTCGTTGCGCGCACGGGCCGCGGTGATGATCCAGCGGATGGCCAGCGCCTGACGGCGCTCGTTGCGCACTTCGACCGGCACCTGATAGGTGGCGCCGCCGACGCGACGCGACCGGACCTCGATGGCCGGCGCGACATTCTCAAGGGCCGTCTTGAAGACGCCCAGCGGATCGCTCTTGGCCTTGGCCTCGACCTGGTCGAGGGCGCCGTAGACGATCGCTTCGGCGACCGACTTCTTGCCGTCGTACATGATGGAGTTCATGAACTTCGCGAGAACGATGTCGCCAAACTTGGCGTCTTCGATGACTTCGCGCTTTTCCGCCCGGTGACGTCTCGACATCTTTGTCTCCTTGCTTCGGCCGGATTACTTCGGACGCTTCGCGCCGTATTTCGAACGGCGCTGCTTGCGGTCCTTCACGCCCTGCGTGTCGAGCACGCCGCGCAGAATGTGGTAACGAACGCCCGGAAGATCCTTGACGCGGCCGCCGCGGATCATGACCACCGAGTGCTCCTGAAGGTTGTGGCCTTCGCCCGGAATATAGCCGATCACCTCGAAACCGTTGGTCAGGCGCACCTTGGCGACCTTGCGAAGGGCCGAGTTCGGCTTCTTCGGCGTCGTCGTGTAGACGCGCGTGCACACGCCGCGTTTCTGCGGGCAGGCGCCAAGATGGCGGGCCTTCTCGCGATACGTCTTCGGGTGACGCGGCTTGCGGATCAACTGGCTGATCGTCGGCATCAAAAAGTCCTTCGCTTCGCTACTATCGCGAATGGCGGATGTTCGGGTGAACCCATTGGCGCAGCTTCTCGGAAGACGCGCAAACGAGCGAAGCGCCGATGGCCGTAAGCCAAGGCGCTCCTGACGCAGAGGACCCCGGGAAACCCGGGATCGTGCCTTCCTGTCCGTCGCCGCGAAAGCGACGGGATGAAAACCAAGGCGGCTCGGGGAGCCAGCCTGAATTGGCGGTCACAGGCAAGGCGACAGCGTTTAAGTTCGAAAGGTCGCGAGCGAGGCGCTCATCGACGGCATGAACTTACGGCCTGTCGAAAGTGGGCGGAACCTAATCGCGGGGAGGCAGGCCGTCAAGCGCAGATTCAGCGTCCGTCAGGAAAAAATTAGGCGCCCTGTGAATTGGCTCCGGCTTCCGGCGACTGTTTCACAGGAGCGCGGCCAACGCCAGCAGCGCCACCGAGGCCGTCATCGCGGCCGTCGCGGTCCAGCCGAGCGTGAGCAGCCAGCGCGGCGCGACATGCGCGCCCATGGCCTCCGGGTTCGACGCCACCAGCATCATCGCGGCGAGAAAGGGCGGCGCGATCAGGCCGTTGAGGAGCGCGGCCCAGATCAGCAGCTTCATGGCCGCGACCGCCCAGAAGTCGATGGCCGCGCCGCCGAGCGTGGCGGCGATCAGAATTCCGTAAAATCCTGGCGCCCCGGTGAAGGGCTTCTCGAGGCTGAAATCGCCGCCGAAGACTTCGCTCGCCGCATAGGCGGCCGACCCCGCGAGGACCGGGATCGCGAGCAGCCCCGTTCCAATGATACCCAATGCGAAGAGGGCAAAGGCGAAGTCGCCCGCGACGGGCCGCAGGGCTTCGGCCGCCTGCGCCGAGGTTTCGATATTCGTCACGCCATGGGCGTTGAGCGCGGCGGCGGTCGAGAGCATGATGAAGAAGGCGACCACATTGGAGAGAAAGGCCCCGACGCCGGTGTCGATCCTCAGACGACGCAACTCTCCCGCCGCGTTTCCGGTCTCCCGCAGCGGGCCGTTGTCGGCCAGGCGCATCTCCTCGATTTCCTGCGCCGCCTGCCAGACGAAGAGATAGGGGCTGATCGTGGTCCCGAGCACGGCCACGAGCATCATCAGCGAGTCACGCGAAAGGGCTTGCGACGGCCAGACCGCGGCGCGCAGCGCATGCGGCCAGTCGACCGGCGCCGCGAAGGCCGCCGCCACATAGGCGAACAGCGCCAGCGTCGACCAGCGCAGGAAGGCGGCGTAGCGCCGGTAGGGCACGGCGACTTGCGCCAGGAGGCTCAGCGCGCCGGCCGCGAGCGCGAATCTCTGCTCCGCGCCGCCCAGGAGCAGCGACAGCGCCTCGCCGACCGCCGCCAGATCGGCGGCGATATTGGCGACATTGGCGATCATCAGCAGAGCGACCAGCCCTTGGGCGACGCCTCGCGGCAGGTGGCGGCGGACATTGGCGACGACGCCGGCCCCGGTGGTGCGGCCGATTCGCGCGCTGACGAGTTGCACCGCGAGCATCAGCGGCGTCGTCAGCGCCACCGCCCAGAGCAGGTCATAGCCGAATCGCGCCCCCGCCTGCGCATAGGTGGCGACGCCCGAAGGATCGTCGTCCGCCGCGCCGGTGACGAGGCCGGGGCCCAGCAGCCGCAACCAGCCGCCAGCCTTGGATTTCACGCGCTGTAACAAGGAGGCCTCGCTTGCGCTCTTTGGTCGCAAACCGACGGACTCGGTTCCGCTCGCAAAAGCCGCTAAAAGGCTCCAGCGGCGCCAACCGCGTCGAAGGGTTACATAGGGAGAGAGAGCAAAAATGAGCCATGTCGCGCATGAACTGCACGAAGAGTTCCCGGAAAAGGCCGAGGCCATTCATGCGCTGAAGGCCGGCAACGCGCATTTCGCGCGCATCGCCGAAGAGTATCACACGCTCAACCGCTCGATTCACCGCATGGAGACGAATGTCGAGCCCGTGGACGACGCCACGCTCGAGGACGCCAAGAAGAAGCGCCTCGCGCTCAAGGACGAGATCGCGGGCTTCCTCGGCTGAGGCGCAATCTGATCGAGGCGCGGTCCTGCGCCTCCCTTCGTTAGCCTCTCCCCAGGCGGGGAGAGGGTGGCGGCGACGGGCGAAGCAAGGGTTGCATGCCCCCTCGCCCGAAAGCTCAGCCCGTTCGGGCCAGACGGGCAAGCTCGGCCAGCGCCGCCTGCGCCTCCTCCGGGCTCTTGACCGGCGCCGCGAAGAAGACGCGCGCGGTGGCGTCGCCGCTCACCAGATCGAGCCCCTCCGGATCGACGCCGCTCGCCCGCCACTGTGCGGATTTGGCGCCGGCAAATTTCTCCGCACAGAGCGCGAGCGCGTCGGCGTGATCCGCATTGATCCGCCCGACAATCTCGGCCTCGGCGGCTAAAAGGGCTTGCGCGCCGCTCAGATCGGTGAGCAACGCCTCGGGGCCGAAATCCGCGGCGCGGGCGAAGCCGCCGTTGAGATGCACGGCCTCGATCTCCGCCCGCCAGAACGAAAAGTCCGGAAAATCCGCGTAGAGCTGCGCCTTGGGATTGCGCGCCAGAAACCGCGCGCGCGCCGTGGGGCTTTGCGAGCGGGCCGCCGTCGCGACAAGTGTGAGGCGGGGGTGCGCCAGAGGGTCGCCTCGCCCGCCTTGCGCCAGAAGCAGCGAGCACCGGCCATCCCGTTCGAGATTGCCGGTATGATGCGCGAGCTTCGAGAGCAGCAGGATCGGCGCGCCGTCGAAATCCGTGGCGATGGCGGTGAGCGTGGCAAAGGGCGCGCCGGAGGGCGTCAACGTGGCCAGCGTGGCGGTGCGGATCGCGCGCAAAAGCTGCTTGGACTCGGCCACGGGATGGAAGTCCGGGTCTTGCCTGGGATCGCGCGGCGGCGCGGACGCCTTGTCTATCGTCATGATTTCGCCTGCATTTCAAACTCAAACCGCCATCGGGGTCGCAATGGCTGACGAATGTGTATATAAGAGAGGCAGGAGGCTGTCGCAGGCACGGACGCCTCTCTCATGCGCATCAGGCGTTTTTGGCCGCTCGAAGGGCCACATTTCAGCCGCGATGGGCCGGGACTTTCGACGGCCCAGCTAGCCCGCGAGGTCGCCGAGCGACTGAACGACCGTGCGCCACGATCAGGCAAACGCCGGCGCTGCAGTGGCCAAAAGGCGCCGCAGCCCGCCAGTCGCGCCCATCGCCGCCAACAAAGCAAAGGGTGATCATGCCGACCATCGCTCTCGTCGACGACGATCGCAACATTCTCACCTCGGTGTCCATCGCGCTCGAGGGCGAGGGCTACCGGGTGCAGACCTACACGGACGGCGCCCAGGCTCTCGACGGGCTGCGCGCCAATCCGCCGGACCTCGCCATCTTCGACATCAAGATGCCGCGCATGGACGGCATGGAGCTTCTGCGCCGTCTGCGCCAGAAGTCGGACCTTCCGGTGATTTTCCTCACCTCCAAGGACGAGGAGATCGACGAATTGTTCGGCCTCAAGATGGGCGCCGACGATTTCATTCACAAACCCTTCTCGCAGCGCCTCCTGGTCGAGCGCGTCAAGGCGATCCTGCGCCGCGCCAACCCCAAGGAAGCCGCCGCGCAGAAGGAGACCGAGGCCAAGGTTCTGGAACGCGGCCTGCTGGTGATGGACCCCGAGCGCCACACCTGCACCTGGCGCGGCGATCCCGTGGTGCTGACCGTCACGGAATTCCTGATCCTGCAATCGCTCGCGCAGCGTCCCGGCGTGGTGAAGAGCCGCAATGCGCTGATGGACGCGGCCTATGACGATCAGGTCTATGTGGACGACCGCACCATCGACAGCCACATCAAGAGGCTGCGCAAGAAATTCAAGGTGGTCGACAATGATTTCGAGATGATCGAAACGCTGTACGGCGTCGGCTATCGCTTCAAGGAAATGTAAGACGCGCGGAAGATGAGCGCATCCGAGAGCGGCGACATTCTCGCGGAGAAGCCGGCGGAGTCTTCCGCCGACGCCGCCGCATTGCGCCTGTCGCCCGAGCCGCCTCTGCGGCCCGCGCGACGGGCGACGCGCACGCTGAGCGTGCGGTTGCGGCGGCTGTCGCGCACCGCGCAGTCGCATCTGTCCTCCTCGCTGACCCGGCGCATCGTCGTCCTCAATCTGGGCGGGCTGGTCGCGCTGCTCGGCGGCTTCCTCTATCTCAACCAGTTTCGTGAAGGCCTGATCGACGCGCGCGTGCAGAGCCTTCAGACGCAGGGGGAGATCATCGCGGCGGCCGTGGCCGCGTCGGCGACGGTGGATACGGACGCCATCACCATCGACCCGGAAAAGCTTCTCCGGCTCGCCCCCGGCGAAAGCACGAGCCCCGGAGAAGGTCAGCCGGCGCTTGAATTTTCGCTCAATCCCGAGCGTGTCGGGCCGCTCCTGCGCCGCCTCGTCTCGCCGACGCGGCTGCGCGCGCGCATCTATGACCGCGACGGCTATCTTCTGCTCGATTCGCGCTCGGTCTCCGGCCGCTCGAACATCCTGCGCTTCGAGCTGCCGCCGACGAACCACGTCACGACGATCGACGCCTCCTCCTATCTCCAGAAGGCGCTCGACTTCCTGCGCCGCCTGACGCGGCGCCCGGAATTGCCGCTCTACGAAGACATCGGCATGGGCAATGGCAAGACCTATCCCGAGGTCGCGAGCGCGCTCGACGGGCGCGCCCATTCGGTCGTGCGCGCCAACGCCAAGGGCGAGACCATCATTTCCGTCGCCGTCCCGGTGCAGCGGTTCCGCTCGGTGCGGGGCGCGCTTCTCCTCTCGACGATGGGCGGCGACATCGATGCGGTCATCGCCACCGAACGCTGGGGAATCATCCGCATCTTTCTTGTCTCTGCGGGCGTGATGCTGCTGGTGTCGCTTTTCTTCACCAATACGATCACCGAGCCCATGCGCCGCCTCGCGGAGGCCGCCGAGCGTGTGCGCCGGGGCGCCAAATCGCGTCAGGAAATTCCGGACTTCTCCGACCGCCCCGACGAAATCGGCCATCTCTCGGCCGCGCTGCGCGACATGACGACGGCGCTCTACAACCGCATCGAGGCGATCGAGCATTTCGCCGCCGATGTGGCGCATGAGCTCAAGAACCCGCTGACCTCGCTGCGCAGCGCCGTCGAAACCCTGCCGATCGCCAAGACCGACTCGGCGCGCGACCGGTTGCTCGCCATCATCAAGCACGACGTCGGCCGCCTCGACCGGCTCATCAGCGACATTTCGGACGCCTCGCGTCTCGACGCCGAACTGGCGCGCGCCGACATGCAGGACGTCGATCTTTCCAGGGCGCTCGTCACCATCGTCGACATCGCCCGCGCGGTGGAGCGCGGCGACGGCGTGACGATCGACCTGACCATCCGTCAGCGATCAGGGGATTTGCCGCGCGGACGCTGGCAGGTGCTCGGCCACGACTCCCGCCTTGGACAGGTCTTCAACAATCTGATCGACAACGCCCGCTCTTTCTCCAGGCCGGGCGGCGGCGTGCGCGTCTCTCTCTGGCCCGAACGCGCCAAGGGGCCGGGCGGCGCCGCGCTCGAGGGATACGAGATCATCGTCGACGACGACGGCCCCGGCATTCCCGAAGGCGCCTTCGAACGGGTTTTCGAGCGCTTCTACACCGACCGGCCCGAGCAAGGCTTCGGCCAGAACTCCGGCCTCGGCCTCGCCATCTCGCGCCAGATCATCGAGGCGCATGGCGGGCGCATCCGCGCGCTGAACCGCACCCTCGCCCACCCCGACGGCACGGACGAGCCGGAGCCCGGAGACACTGTGCTCGGCGCGCGCTTCGTCGTCTGGTTGCCGGCGGCGCGATGACCGCCGACGCCGCGGCGCGCGGCTCTATCCACGCCAACGCCGTGGCGCTTGGCGAAAAGGGGCTGCTGCTGCGCGGTCCCTCCGGCGCGGGCAAGAGCGCGCTGACGCTCGCGCTGCTCGCCCGCTTCGAGTCGCGCGGGGATTTCGCCCGGCTGGTGGGCGACGACCGCGTTCTGGTCGAGGCTCTGGGCGGGCGGCTGGTCGCCCGGCCGCACCCGGCGATCGCCGGCGTGATCGAAATCCGCGGCGCGGGGCTGTTACGAGTTCCTTACGAAACTTGCTGCACGCTGCATGGCGTGGTCGATATCGCCGCGCCGGGCGCGACCCCGCCGCGTTTGCCGGAGGAGGCGGAAAAAACCGTGACGCTCAAAGGGATCGTCCTTCCACGCCTTCAGGTCCGGGGTTGCGACGACGTCTCCGTTGCGCGAATCATGTTTTTCCTTCAAAGCATTACGACATTTTGAAGCGATGCCGCGCTTTTTGCTTGCCAATTTCGCCGCGACGCACAAAATGTCGCCCCTGCGGGCGCCTCGGCGAAATTGGCATGGGCGAGGCGGCTCCGCTTGTATATGCTGTCCGTCGGAGCCGAGGAGCGGCGGCGGGACTCGAGCCGGAAAACCGCATCGCGTATCGCGAGACGTCTTCATGAGTGGTAGGGTCTGATGATCGGAATGGTCTTGGTGACCCATGGCCACCTCGCCACGGAGTTTCGCGCGGCGCTCGAACACGTGGTCGGCCCCCAGAAGCAGTTGATCTCCATCTCCATCGGCCCCGAGGACGACATGGAGCGCCGCCGCACGGAGATTCTGGACGCCATTCACAGGGCCGACAGCGGCGACGGCGTGGTGCTGCTCACCGACATGTTCGGCGGCACGCCCTCCAATCTCGCAATCTCGGTCATGAATGGCGGGAAGGTCGAGGTGCTCGCGGGCGTCAATCTCCCCATGCTCATCAAGCTGGCCTCGGTGCGCGACTCGGCGACGCTCGAACAGGCCGTGCTTCAGGCTCAGGACGCAGGCCGCAAATACGTCTATATTGCCAGCCGGGTCCTCAATCCAAAGTGATTTTCAAACATGACCGACGCGCAGGAGCGGGGGGCCGAGGCGGGCCTTTCGCGTGAGTTTCCCATCATCAACCGAAAGGGCCTGCACGCCCGCGCCACAGCCAAATTCGTGCAGTGCTGCGAGAAGTTCGACGCGGAGATCACCGTCTCCAAGGATGGCGAGACGGTGGGCGGCAGTTCGATCATGGGCATTCTGACGCTGGGCGCCGGACAGGGCTCGTCCATCGTCGTGACCGCGGACGGGCCGCAGGCGGCCGCCGCGCTCGACGCGCTCGAAGCGCTCGTCGCCAACCGCTTCGGCGAAGACGAATAGCCCCCCGCCCGACGAGCGCTAGGCCGCCGCCGGGTCGGCCGAGTCGATCCAGTCGGCCCGCGCGCCAGCGTGCGGCGGCTCGAACAAACGCCAGCCGCCGCCCTGCGCCTTGGCTTGATAGAGTGCCACGTCGGCGCTCTTGAAAAGCGCCTGCTGATCGGCTCCATGGCGCGGCCCGAGCGCGCCGCCGACGCTCACCGCGCAGCGCACCGGACAGCCGTCCAGAATGAAGGGCGCCTCGAAACAGGCGACGATCCGCGCCGCCAGCAGCCGCGCCGACTCCGCGCATCCGACTTCCGTGGCGATCACCGCGAATTCGTCGCCGCCCAGCCGCCCGACAAAATCCGAGCCGCGCAGGGCGGCGCGCATGCGGCTCGCCGCCTGCGTCAGCAGCTCATCGCCGGCCGGATGGCCGAGGCCGTCGTTGATGGTCTTGAAATTATCGAAGTCGACGCAGAGCAGCAGGAAACTGCCGCCATGGCGGCGCATGCGCGCCAGCTCCCGCTCCATCGCGTCGATGAAGGCCAGGCGATTGGGCAGGCCGGTGAGCGGGTCGGTGCGCGCCTGACGCTCGGCGTCGAACTGGGCCAGGATGCGCGCCTTGAACGTCTCCGCCTCGACGCAGACGCCGCGCCCCAGCACGGCGAGGTAGATGCACAACACAACGGCGACGCGGGTGAAATCGGCGCCGCCAGACTTCAGCAGCGCCACCGCCGAGGCCAGCCCGACGGGAAGGGCGAAGGCGGCCGCGGCGAGGGGCGCCCGCGCCAGCGCGAAGGCCCCGCCGAACAGCATGCCGGCGGTCAGCGTCGCGATCATGAGCTGCGCGCCCGGCCGCGCCGGCTGAAAGAACAACAGGGGCGGCGCGGCCCAGAGCAGGCCCAGAAACAGCGCATAGACGATCGCGCGCCCGCCGGTCCGCGCCGCCTCCGGCGCCGCAGCGCGCCCCGCCCCCGGCCGCCGCCGCGCCCGCAGGTAGAGATAGCCGCAAAACAGCATCACGGCTTGCGTCCAGAGCGCCGCCTGCATGGCCATCGGCGTGTCGCGCAGCGTCGCGAACAGGGCGAAGGCGTTGCCGATATTCGCGACCATCATCCCCGGCGTGTGGCGGCGCAGGACGCCAAACTGCTCCTTGCGCCAGCTTGCGGCCTTCTCGGGGTCGCCCGGCTCGGCGACGATCTCCCTCAGCCGCGCAAGGACCGACACAGCGCCGTGAAAAATCGCATCGACCATGAACTTGCCTCCGAGGTGACGCCGGGCCAAGAGTCGATGCGCAAGCCTGCGCGGCGCTGACGGCCGCCCCTTGCGCGGCCGCGACGCGGCCTGTAAGCGCCTTCAAGCTGCACACTGGCGGGCGAGACGATGTCGGTCCTGAAAATCTATGCGCGCGTTCTCGGCTTGCTGCGGCCGGAGGCGCGGCTGGCCCTCATTCTGACGGGGGCCAATCTCTCTCTCGCCATCGCGCAATTCGCCGAGCCGGTGCTGTTCGGCAGGATCATCGACCGCATGACGCAGGCGCAGGCGCCCGGCCAGACGCTGACCTGGACCGACCTGCTGCCGCTGCTTCTCGCCTGGGCGGGCTTCGGCCTGTTCTCGATCGGCGGCGCCATTCTCGTCGGCCTCAACGCCGACCGCCTCGCCCACCGCCGCCGCCTCGCCGTGGTGTCGGACTATTTCGCCCATGTGCTGGCGCTGCCGCTCAGCTTCCACAGCAATGTGCATTCCGGGCGGCTGCTGAAGACGATGCTCGACGGCTCCTCGGCCATGGCGAGCCTGTGGCTCTCCTTCTTCCGCGAGAACTGCGCCTCCTTCGTCGCCCTGTTCGTGCTGCTGCCCGCGACAATGTTCCTCAACTGGCGCCTGGGCGGCCTGCTGATGATCCTCGTCGGGGTGTTCTATGCGGCGACGAGCTTCGTTCTGCGCCGCACCGAGACGCTGCAGGGCGCGGTGGAGCGGCACAGTTCCTCGCTGGCGGAACACGCCTCCGACGCGCTCGGCAATATTCCCGTGGTGCAGAGCTTTACCCGCATCGAGAGCGAGACGCTCGCTCTCAGGCGCATCGCCGAGGATCTTCTCGCCGCGCAGATGCCGGTGCTTTCGTGGTGGGCGCTGGTCGCGGTGGCCAGCCGCGCCTCCGCGACGCTGACCGTGCTCGGCATCTTTCTGCTCGGCGCCTGGCTGCATCTTCATGGCCTTGCCTCGATCGGCGAGATCGTCACCTTCACCAATTTCGCCACCATGCTGATCGGCCGGCTCGAACAGGTGGTCGGATTTGTGAACATCCTGTTCCAGCAGTCGGCTAAGATCGCCGAATTCTTCCAGGTGCTCGATACGCAGCCCAATGTCGCCGATCGCCCGGGCGCGCGCGACGCCGGGCGTCTCGCCGGCGCCGTGGCCTTCGAGAACGTCACCTTCTCCTATGACGGGCGCCGCAAGGCCGTGAAGAATGTGAGCTTTCTCGCCAAGCCCGGCCAGACCATCGCGCTCGTCGGCTCGACGGGCTCCGGCAAATCGACGACGCTCGGCCTGCTGCATCGCGTGTTCGATCCGGACGAGGGCGCGGTGACGATCGACGGCGCCGACATCCGCGACTTCACGCTCGTCTCGCTTCGCCGCAACATCGGCGTGGTGTTTCAGGAGCCCATGCTCTTCGCCCGCACGATCGAGGAGAACCTGCGCATCGGCAATCCAGAGGCGACCGACGCCGACATTGCGCGCGCGCTGGAGCTGGCGCAGGCGTCCGAATTCGTCTCGCGGCAGAGCGACGGGCGCGAGACGCGGGTCGGCGAGCGCGGCCGCTCGCTCTCCGGCGGCGAGCGCCAGCGTCTGTCCATTGCCCGCGCCCTGCTCAAGGACCCGCCGATCCTCGTCTTCGACGAGGCGACCTCGGCGCTGGACGCGACCACCGAGCGCCAGATCCAGAAGGCGCTCGACGCCGCCACGCGCGGCCGCACCACCTTCGTCATCGCCCACCGTCTGGCCACGGTGCGCAACGCCGATCACATTCTGGTGTTCGATCAGGGCGAGATCGTCGAAAGCGGCTCCTTCGAGTCGCTGGTCGCGAAGGGTGGACGCTTCGCGACGCTGGCGGCGGCGCAGTTCATGACCGAACCGGCGCCGCCGACCGCCGGCGGTCTCGAAGGCGTGCATGAGCCGACCGCGCCGCAGGCGCGCGCGGGGTAGACACCATCCCGGCGCACAAAACAAAAAAGCCGCGCCCTTTCGGACGCGGCCTTGAGTCGATCGAAAAGCGATCTCTTAGCGGATCACGTAAGGCAGCAGGCCCAGGAAGCGGGCGCGCTTGATGGCCTGGGCCAGTTCGCGCTGCTTCTTGGCCGAGACGGCGGTGATGCGCGACGGCACGATCTTGCCGCGCTCGGAGATGTAGCGGGACAGAAGGCGCGTGTCCTTGTAGTCGATCTTCGGGGCGTTGGCGCCGGAGAACGGGCAGGACTTGCGGCGGCGGAAGAAGGGACGACGGGGCGCGGTGCTCATTCGGCTTCTCCTTCAGCGCGGCCTTCCTCACGACGCGGACGACGGTCGCCACGGGGGGCGCCGCCCGGACCGCCACGGCGCTCGCCGCGGTCATCGTCCTCACGCTTGCGCAACTGCGCGGACGGACCCTCCTCCAGCTCCTCGACGCGCAGCGTCAGGACGCGAAGAATGTCCTCGTTGATGCTCTGCTGACGCTCCAGCTCGGCGATGGCGGCCGGCGGGGCGTCGATGTTCATGAGCGTGAAATTCGCCTTGCGGTTCTTCTTGATGCGATAGGCCAAGGACTTGACGCCCCAATATTCGACCTTGCCCACCGTGCCGCCCAGCGACGTGACGACGTTCTTGAACTGCCCGGTCAGCGTCTCAACCTGTTGGGGAGAAACGTCCTGACGGGCGAGATAGATGTGCTCGTAGAGAGCCATGATTTCGCCTTTCCGTTGCCGCGAGCCGTTCCGGCGCCAAGCCCTTCGAGCCAGTTGGAAAGGCTCGAGAGGAAGTGAGTTCGAAGGCGGAGACACGGGAAGGCGGGCGAACCCTCGCCCATGCGGGCGCTTCCGTTCAGCCCCCGGCCGGGAACGTCGCGATGCGCGCCTTATAACCGAGGCGGCGCAAGATGCAAGCCTGCGCGCGCCGCTCGGCGGCTCTCCCGCGACACCGGCGACCCTTGACTTGCCAAGCCCCGGTTGCAACCTTGGGAAAAATTCAACCGGGGAGCCGCGTTATGCAGCTTGGACCTGGCGTTTTCAGACGTCTGTTGCTTTTGTTGCCATTCTGCGCCGCGCTGATCAGCGCGGGCGCGCCAGCCGTCGCGCAGGACTTCGCCAACGGGCTTGTCGACGCGGTGACGGTCGACATCGTGAACCGCCGGCCCGTGCCCATCTACGTCGTCTTTTCGTCCCGCACGAGCCTCCCCGCGCAGGCCTCCTGGACCGCGAGTTGCCTGCGCTTCAACAATGAAGTGCGCATCTTTCCCGGCCAGACCTGCCGCGCCTCCGTGCCGACCAGCGTCGGACCCTCGCGCATCTGCGCCTCGGAGACGCCGACCGCCCCTGGCAAGTCGCCCAATTGCTACGACGCGCAGCGCACCAACCAGACGATCATCGACACGAATTTCTCGCTCGCCGCGGGCTGCTATCCCGGCCAGAAAGGCTGTGTCTGGTACAGCGTGAATGTCGCGCCCGCCAATTGCACGGACTGCGAATGGCAGGCGAACAATTGCCGGGATGAGGGCGGGCCCGCCTATAATCTGCCGGTGCGTCTCTCCTGCGCCGGATCGCCCTCCTTCACCTGCCGCGGGCCGGTCGCGCCCGTGGGCGCCTATGGGGCGAAATATCCCGCGAACTGCGGCGCCCCCTATGTCTATCCGAACTGCATCGGAGGAGTCACAGCGACCTGCCTGCAGGCCTATTTTTACCCCATGTCGGCCTCGGGGGCCTGCAAATATCCGGCGACCCTGCCACAACCCATCGCGCAATGCGCGCAGGGCCAGACGCTGCTCGTCAACTTCCTCGACGGCTACTGAAAATCGAAGCGTCCGTCGCCGGCGGAGGACGGCCCGATGGCCGCTGTGCGTCCTTGCCGGGGCCGGCGCGCGAGGCTATGTTCGCGCGCGAACGGCCCGGGGGAGCGCATGAAAAGCAGATTGGCGGTGATTCTGGCGCTTCTTGGCGTCACGCTGGCGCTCTCGGCCTGCGACAAATGCGGCGGCTTTCAGGAGATTCGCGTTCCCGAGATCCCGCACGCCTGCAAGGACGTCGCCGCGCGCTGAAGCGCCCACCGTCTCGTCAGTCCAGAGCGGCAGCGGGAGTCCTGCGTGTCGAAAGCCGATCTCTTCCTCGACAAGAAACGACGCGGCGAGAAGATCGTCGTCATCACGGCCTATGACGCTCCCACCGCCCGCATCGAGGCTGAGGCGGGCGTCGACATCATTCTCGTCGGCGACAGCGTGGGGGTGAATGTTCTCGGCTATGCCCATGAGCGCGAGGTGACGCTCGCCGACATGTCGCATCACATCGCCGCCGTGCGCCGCGGCGCGCCGGACATGTACATCATCGGCGACCTTCCCTTCGCCACCTACGACACGCCCGGGCAGGCGATCGCGAGCTCCCGCATCCTGCGCGACGCGGGCGCCGATTGCGTCAAATTCGAAGGCGCGCAGCCCGACGTCGTCGCCGCGCTGACGGCGGAAGGCTTCGACGTCTGCGGCCATCTCGGGCTCGAATCCCAGCATCAGGACGTGAAGCGGCGGCAGGGCAAGACCGCCGAGGCGGCGGCGAAACTCTTCGCCGACGCATTGGCGGCCGACGCCGCGGGCGAGATGTTTCTGGTTCTGGAGCTGGTGCCGCAGGAGCTCGCGGGAGCCATCACGCGGGCGGTGAAGGCGGCGACCATCGGCATCGGCGCCGGCCCGGAAACCGACGGCCAGGTGCTCGTCGTCAACGATCTCGCGGGCGTGACGGCGCGCGACTTCCGCCACAACCGGCGCTATGGGCGCATCGGCGCCGAGCTGCGCGCCGCCATCGACGCCTATTCGAGCGAGGTGCGCGCCGGCGCCTTTCCGGGACCGGAGCACGGCTTCCACATGGCCGAAGAGGAACGCGCGGCATTTGAGAAGCTCATCCGGGAGCGCGGCTGAGAGCCGAGGCTCAACGGGTTTTTCCAGGAGCGAAAGAGACTATATCTCAGCCAATCGCCGCGACGCGCATCTCTTCGAAACAGGCTCTCCAGAATGAATTCCCTTGAAAAGCCCGTCGGCCTTCTCGTCGTCAATCTCGGCACGCCCGACGCGCCGGACGTCGCCTCCGTTCGCCGCTACCTTGCGCAATTCCTTTCCGACCCGCGCGTCGTCGACCTACCGCGCGCCGTCTGGCTGCCGGTTCTCTACGGCGTCGTGCTCAACACGCGGCCGAAGAAATCGGCGCAGGCCTATCAGTCGATCTGGAACCACGACATCGGCGAGGGTCCGCTCAAGACCATCACGCGCCAGCAGGCCGAAAAGCTCGCCGCCTGTGGGCTCGATGGCAAGGCGCCCGTGATCGTCGATTATGCGTTGCGCTACGGCTCGCCCTCCATTTCTGCGCAGATCGAGGCGCTGATGGCGAAGGGCTGCGAACGCATCGCGCTGCTGCCGCTCTATCCGCAATACGCGGCCTCGACCAACGCCTCCGTGGCCGACGCGGCTTTCGCGGCGGTCAGTCGCATGCGCAAGCAGCCGGCGCTGCGCATCGGCGCCCCCTATTACGACGATCCCGCCTATATCGGGGCGCTGGCGGCCAGCGTCAGGCGCGCGCTCTCCGCGCTCGATTTCGAGCCGGAGGTCGTCCTCGCCTCCTTCCACGGCCTGCCGCAATTGCAGGTCGATCGCGGCGATCCCTATCGCAGCCATTGCGAGGCGACCTGGCGGCTGCTGCGCGAGGCGCTGGGCCTGTCGGAAGAGCGGTTCCGCCTGTCCTTCCAGTCGCGGTTCGGCCCCGCGAAATGGATCGGCCCCTATACGAGCGACGTGGTCGCCGAACTGGCGGCGTCCGGGATCAAGCGCCTGGCGATCGTCGCGCCCGGCTTTTCGGCCGACTGTCTCGAAACCATCGAGGAGCTCGGCGTCGAGATCAGGGACCTCTTTCTGGAGAAGGGCGGCGAGAAATTCGCCCGCCTGCCCTGCCTCAACGACAGCCCGGAGGGCATGACGCTCATCGAGACGCTGGCGCGGCGCGACCTCGCGGGCTGGGTCTGAACGGTCTCCCGCTTCGGCGCAAAAGCGCGCCAGGGCCTTTTGCCGCCAGAATCGGGGGGTAGAGAACGGGTCATGAAGAGATATCGCCCCGCCCTGACCGCCCTTTTCCTCGCTCTCGCCGGGTCCGCCTACGCCCAACAGGCCGCGCCCACGACGGGCGGCGCGCTGATCGGCGGCGTTTTCGACGCGCTCGGCCTGCGCAAACGGCCGACCAACGAGCCTGATTTCGTGCGTGAGTCGCGTCCGGCGCAAATGGATTATGTTCCGCTCGCGCCCAAGCCGGAAAGCCACCGCAAGACGGCGGCCGAACTCCAGTCGGCGGGCGCATCGCTCGAACGGGCGGCGGCGGAAAACCGCCGCCGCGCCGCCCGCGTGAAGATTCCCGACTGAGCCGTTACGCGGCGTCCGGATGCGTGGGCGACATCAGCCGGCGCAGATAGAGCGCCGCCGCGCCGATCACGATCAGCATCCGCAGCGCCATGACGGTGAAACAGCCGTGATTTCTCTTCCTCGCGTCGCCAGCCATCTGAAAGACCCCAGCGCTTCCTGGACTGTGCGAGGTCGATCATGCCGGAGCGCGTCTGTTGCGGAGGTGAACGCGTGGTTAAAGCTTGTTAACCCTCGCTCTTGCCACCCGCCGGGAGAGGGGAAACGTCAGCCCCCGATCTCCTCGCGCTTGATCTCCAGCTCCAGCCATTCCTCCTCGGCGGCGGAGAGCGCCGTCTCCACGGCCGCGAACATCTCGCTCGCCTTGGCGAATTTGGCCGGGTCCCTGGCGTAGAGCTCGGAATCGTCCAGCAGCGCCTGCAATTTGGCGCGCTTGCCCCGCAGCTCCTCCATCTTCGCGGGCAGGGTCGCCAGCGCGTGCTGCTCCTTGAAGGAGAGCTTCGCCTTCGCCGGCTGGCGTTCCGCCCGCGCCTCCCGGACCGCCCTTTCCCTGGGCGCCTCGCGGACGGCGCCGTTCGCGCGCGCTTCGACGCCCCTGCCGCGCTGCGCCACCATGTCGGAATAGCCGCCCGCATATTCGAGCCAGCGCCCCTCCCCTTCGCTCACCAGCACGCTGGTGGCGACGCGGTCGAGAAAATCGCGGTCGTGCGAGACGACGATCAGCGTGCCGGGGTAGTCCGCCAGCATTTCCTCGAGCAGATCGAGCGTTTCGAGGTCGAGGTCGTTCGTCGGCTCGTCGAGGACGAGGAGGTTGGACGGCCGCGCCAGCGCGCGGGCGAGCATCAGGCGCCCGCGCTCGCCGCCGGAGAGCTTGCCGATCGGCGTGCGCGCCTGTTCGGGCTTGAACAGAAAGTCCTTCATGTAGCCGACCACATGGCGCCGCTCGCCGTTGATCTCCACCATGTCCGAGCCGCCCCCGGTCAGCGCGTCCTGAAGCGTGGTGTCCGGCTTGAGGCTCGGGCGGCTCTGGTCGAGCGTCGCCATCTCCAGCCCCGCGCCCAGCTTCACCCGGCCGCCGTCCGGCGCGAGCTGGCCGGTCAGCAGATTGACGAGGGTGGTCTTCCCCGCGCCATTGGCGCCGACGACGCCGAGCCGGTCGCCGCGCAGCACGCGGGTGGTGAAATTGTCGATGATCACGCGCTCGCCATAGGACTTGCTGATCTTCACGGCCTCGATGACGAGCTTGCCGGAAATCTGGGCCTCGCTGGCTTCGAGCTTGACGTCGCCCGTGGGCATGACCCGGTCGCGGCGCTCGGCGCGCAGGCCGTGGAGACCCGCGAGGCGCTTCATGTTGCGCTTGCGCCGGCCCGAGACGCCATGACGCAGCCAGTGCTCCTCATTGGCGATCTTGCGTTCGAGCTTGTGCGCCTGCCGGTCCTCCTCCTCCAGCTCGCGGTCGCGCCAGGCCTCGAACTCGGCGAAGCCGCGCGAGAGATGCCGCGCCCGCCCGCGATCGATCCAGACCGTCTCGCGGGTGAGATCCTGCAGAAACCGCCGGTCGTGGCTGATGAGGACCATCGCCGACCGCAGCGCCGCGAGCCGCTCTTCGAGCCACAGAATGGTGGGGAGATCGAGATGGTTCGTCGGCTCGTCGAGGAGCAGGATGTCCGGCTCGGGGGCCAGCGCGCGGACGAGCGCGGCGCGCCGCCCCTCCCCGCCCGAGAGTTTCGCGGGGTCTTCCTCGCCCGTCAGGCCCAGCTCATTGAGCAGCGCGCGCGCGACATGCGGATCGTCGAGCGGGCCAAGCCCGGCCTCGACATAGGCGGCCGTGGTCGGGAAACCCGAAAAATCCGGCTCCTGCGGCAAATATCGCAGGCTCGCGCCCGGCTGGAAAAAGCGCTGGCCGGCGTCGGCCTCGATCTCGCCGGCGGCGATCTTGAGCAGCGTGGACTTGCCGGAGCCGTTGCGGCCGACGAGGCAGATTCGCGCGCCGGGCGCGACCGACAGATCGGCGCCGTCGAGCAGCGGCTTGCCGCCAAGAGTGAGCATGACGCCCTGAAGGGCGAGAAGTGGGGGCGGAGCCATTGCGCGGGGACCGGGTCTCGTGTCTTTGTGGAGGAGCTTTTTCCACGGCCCGGCGCGGTTTGTCACCGGGAATGTTCAAGGGAGGCCCTTTTGACCTTCACCCCCGAAGACGTCGCCGCCGGTCAGGCGATCTACACGCAGAACCTTCTGTCGGTCTACGACCTTCTCGTGCTCGGCGTCTCGAACCGCTTCATCTGGAAATGCCCGACGCCCCGACTCCTCGCCCATTACGACCGGCACATTTCCGCCAATCATCTCGATGTTGGCGTCGGCACGGGCTATTTCCTCGACCGCTGCTTCTTTCCCGCGCCGGAGCCCCGCGTGGCGCTGATGGATATGAACCCGAACGCGCTCGATTTCGCGGCCCGCCGCATCGCCCGTTACAAGCCCGAGACCCATGTTCGCAACGTGCTGGACGACATCCCGTTCGACGGCGAGCGCTTCGACTCCGTCGGCGTGAATTATCTGCTGCATTGCCTGCCCGGCGACATGGTCGCCAAGGCCCGCTGCTTCGATTCCCTGGCGCCGCTAATGAAGCCGGGCGCGATCATTTTCGGGGCGACGCTGTTGCAGGGCGGCGTGGAGCGCAGCGCCCCGGCGCGGGCGCTGATGAACTTCTATAACGCCAAGGGCGTGTTCTCGAACACCCGCGACGATCTCGACACTTTGCGCAGGGAGCTGAAGGAGCGCTTTGCCGACGTTTCGATCGAGGTTGTCGGGTGCGGGGCGCTGTTTTCGGGGCGGAGGCGGTAAAGGCCGCTTCCCGTCCCGAAGGATGCGAGCCATCCAAATCAGCTCGAAAAGCCCAGCGCCTTCCGCACGCGCGCCGAATAGCCATAGAGATCCGGCCTCTGCACCAGCCGCCCCATGTCGTCCACATAGGCGGTGAAATAGACGACATGCACCGGCAGGGGCTTGGGCAGGTTGATATAGCGCTCGCTCGCGCCGATCAGCCGCTTCACCCGCTCCTCGGACCATCCGCTGCCGGGGCCGAGCACGGCTTCGGCCAGCGCGAAGGGCTGGTCGACGCGCATGCAGCCATGGCTGAAGGCGCGATGCGACTGGGCGAACAGCCCGCGCGACGGCGTGTCGTGCATGTAGACGGCGAAATCGTTCGGAAACAGGAATTTGATGCGGCCGAGCGCGTTCTTCTCGCCGGGAGGCTGGCGCACCACCATCTGCCCGTTGCGATAGGAGACCTGATACCCCTCCCCGACCCCGCCGTGCCACTCCTTCTGGATGATGGACTGCGGCACGTACCAGGACGGGTTGACGATGATTTCCACCATTTCGTCGGAGAAGATTGGCGTCGGCGTCTGCTCCTTGCCGACGATCACCCGCGCGCGGTGCGTCACGGCGCCGTAGCGAATGACCGCGAGCTCGAAATCGGGGATGTTGACCTCGATGCGCTCCTCGCCCATGTCGCGCGGCAGCCAGCGCCAGCGCTCCATATTGGCGATGATCTCGGCTTCCAGATGGGAGGTGGAGGGGCCGCCGAGCGTCTCCATGCGGCGCCGCCTCGATTTCGCCGGCGGCAAGGCGTCGGTCTGCGCCACGCCGTCCTCGACGGCCGCGAGCGTGTCTGTCAGCTCCGGCAGGCCGGCGCGATTGCTGCGCAGCTCGATGAGCTTCTCGCGCAACTGCACATAGCCGTAATGGGGCGGGTTGAAGCCCTGGAGCGTCTCGCCCGCGCGCTCGCCGGCGCCGGCGACCTCGGCCACCGCCTGCCCCGGATCGGGCAGCGTGGTCTTCGCGCCGATCAACCGCGACAGGCGCTCCGGCTGGAGCCGCGCGCCGCGCGCCTGCAGCGCATAGGTCGCGACCGCCTCGGACAGCGCCAGCTCCTGGGCGACGCTGGACTCGCGCTCGGTGGAGGGAATGGCCAGGGCGCGCAAGTCGAGGCCGTCCTCATTGGCGGCGCGCAGGCGCGAAATCGCCGACGCCGCGCTCTCGCGCCAGCCATGGGCGTCGGTCCAGAACGGGGCGAAGTGGCGCGACGCATAAACGGCCGCGATCTTCCCGCGCAGGGCGCGGCGGCCGGCGTCGCGCGCCGCCTCCGGCGCCGACGCCCAGTCCTGCACCGCCAGCGCCAGCGCACGCTGCTCGTCCGGCAGAAGAACCCAGGCCAGATCGAGCTCGTCCGCCGGGGCCGGCGCGACGCGCAGCTTCATCGCCGCGACGGCGACGACGGCTGGCGTCTCGGTCGCGTCGAGCGGAAGGGCGCCGGCCGGGAGCGGCTCGGCCGTCGGCGCTTTCGCGAGGCTGACGAGCGCGACGCCGGCGGGCGGCGCGAAGACGTCCGCGCGGCGCGGAGCCGCCTCGGCCGAGGCGGCGGCGAACACGGCGGCTGACAAGCAAAGCCGGGTAAGGAAAGCGCGAGCCTGCATGGCTGCCCTCGAAGGAAACGGACCACGGCGCGGTTTCATAAACCTGCACTGCTAAGGATATGGGCGTGCCGCCGCCGGTTGCGAGCCGCCTTGTCTGCCTGAAAATCTAGCGTGAGGCGGAGTGCTTGTGAATCCGCTCGGGAAAACTTGGCCATGCTCCGGTCCTAAAAAGATCGAGTGTTGCGCCAAAGACACAATCCCGGACGCCTTCGAGCCCGCGCGCGCAGACATGAGCTTCGGCCTTACGCCCCTTTCACAAAATGGCGGGAGCTCCTATATTCACTCTGCCGCTCTTCGGGGCGGCTATGGCGATAAACGAACATCGGAATAAACCATCCGGACCCGGGGGCGGTACCCGGCGCCTCCACCCCAGCCCGTGCGCCGCGCGGGCTGCGGCGGGGGCGAAACAGGATCGACGGGGGCGTAAAGGGTGCTTTTTCGCTCGGCATGATACCGCCGTTATCGGGTCAAACCTTATAGTTGCCAACGACAACTA
>NZ_JBPFEB010000023.1:0-9609 GCF_051061225.1 Methylocystis sp. | reverse complement strand
GGCGGGGCGTTTTGCGTTCTTCTCCCCTCAACGCGGAAGCTTGTCCGCCAAGATGTCGATCTTGTGGATATCAGGGGGGGAGGCGAGGAGTTCTGGCGCCTTCGCCATCAACGCCTTCGCCACGGCTCCAGAAAGATGGGCTTCGCGGTCGCCTTCATTGTTGAAGGTGTCGAAGATTCCAAACGACGTCGGACCCATCTTCATAGCGAACCATGTGGTCGTTCCCCGCTCAGCCTCCACCAGTGGAAGCGCGCCTTTCAAAAAAGCTTCAACCTCAGTCTCCTTGCCAGGCTTCGCTTCAAGGTGAACATAAAGCGCCGTCTTGGTCATTGGCGTTCTCCCTCTGTCACTGCTCAGTAATGAAATGCGGACGTCCAGGATTGGGCCCTTGGCAACAATGCGCGTCGTCGGCGTTTAGTTGCGCCCCGCGAGGCTCGCCCGACCGTAAATATAGCGGCGGCGGAGCCATGCCGGAACAAGTCATAGCCCTCGCTGTCACCCTTGAGGCTTTTGTCCTTACGACTCTCACAGTCGACAGCAACGGCGAGGAATGGGGCGTGTCCCATTACCGCCTGCGGCCGGTCAATGGCTGAGCCGGCGGCGCTCTGGCGGGCGTTGTCACGTTAACTCGCACGGAGCGCGGTGGACGGCTATTGGGGTCATTTCAGGATGATAGCGTCACGAACCTCCACTCTGCGAGCGCCCTGAGGCGATGCAGATGGAGGGCGATGGCGGAGCGGCAAGAAGGTCGAGATGGCACAAACAGGTTGCGGAGCGCGGAGAAGACGTTGACGAAACGCTGCAACCCGCCCCACGATCGGAACCCCCGCATCGCTCTCTCCCGCTTTCGCAACGGGACATAAGAATTTTCGGCGCGGTTGTTCAAACCCTTGTGAGATCGATGATCGACGCCCGGCATGATCTCTCGCCGGGCTGCGGCATAGGAGCCGAGCTTGTCAGTGACCATGCGCCGCGGGCGGCAGCCCTGCTTATGGAGGAGCCGCTTTAGCAAGCGCTGGCTGGCCTTGGCGTTGCGGCGAACCTGAACGATTTCATCGAGCACGTAGCCATCCTGTCGACAGCCTGCCAGAGATAGCGCTTCTCGCCGCTAATAGAGACCACGACCTCGTCGAGATGCCAGACTTCGCGCCGGCCGGGCGTCTTGCGCTTCAGGTGGCGGGCGTAATCCCGTCCGAATTTCATGGCCCAGCGGCGGACAGTCTCATAGGAGAACGATCCCGCTCCAGCAGCATTTCCTCGACGAGGCGCAGGCTGAGCGGGAACCGGAAGTAGAGCCAGACGGCGTGGGCGATGATTTGCAGCGGGAAGCGGTGGCGCTTGTAACTCACGGGCGGCTGGGTCATGCCCGTCTTGTCGGGCAAAAGCGCTACTCAGTCGTTTACGTGACAACGCCTGTGGCCGAAGGGCATTCACGTGGCGCTGATCATCATCGACGGCGTGGTTGGGGGGCCGGAAACGCGAAACAGCTTCCCCGACAAGCCGGACGATATCTTCGTCAAACCGGCAGCCGTCGCCGACATAGCGATTTCTCTTATCCGGCAAGACCGTACGGCGTTGAGCTTCGAGGTCGAAGCCCGTCCCTTCGGCGAGAGGTGGTGATCGCAAACCTGAAGCCTCCGCCGTTGTTGCACAACACCGACCGGCGGTAGGTTCAAGCGCGCCTCGTGGCCCTTCTTCGATCTCGGCATGCCCCCTTTGGATTCGCAATCATGCTGACCCGTCTTTTCTTCCAGAGTCCATCTGCCTGGTCGCCATTGCGACGCTCCTTTTCCTGCCGGCCGGCACGATCGCGTGGCCGGAAGCCTGGGTCTACTTAATCATCAGTGGAGGGATCGGCGGGGCCGCGGGGCTATGGTTCGCTCGTTACGATCCCGGCCCTTTGAGGGAACGTTTGGCCTCGCCCTTCCAAGCCTGCCAGCCGGCGTGGGACAAGGTCATCCTGTCGCTGTTCTTTGTGCTTTACTTGGCGTCTTTCATCGTCATGGGCCTCGACGCAACTCGGTGGCGGGCAAGCCACATGCCAGTTTGGGCCGAGGCCGCTGGGGCAGTAAGCATCCTGGCGTCCTACGCAATCATTTGGCGCGTCTTGGCGGAGAACTTCTTCGCCGCGCCCGTCGTCAAAATCCAGGAGGAGCGAGGCCAACGGATCGTAACGACGGGTCCGTACGCCGTCGTACGCCACCCGATGTATCGCGCGGCGATTTTCTTCTTGCTAGGGACGCCGTTGTTGCTCGGCTCGTTCTACGGGCTCGCTTTCGTTCCCCCATTGGTGATACTGTTGGCGCTACGCGCCATATTCGAGGAGCGGACGCTAGCGGATCGGTTCCCCGAATATGCCGCTTATGCAGAACGGACAAAATATCGGTTCGCACCCGGGGTGTGGTAGAGCTAACAAGTCGACGCTTTCCGCCAGCCGGCTGCGACGGCCTGCTCCTCGGCGCAGAACCAGCGCTTGTCCCGCCCCTTGTCCTCCATGACCAAATCACCTCGCCTACGTCAACCAACTTTCTCTGAGGATCCGACCGGAAACGCGACGGCCGATGAGCGGAGCGCCATCACTGAGAGTTCTGAAGTCAATTTGTGGCTGGACCTCCATCATCACGCCATGACGGCGAGTTGGCCCAAATTTTTTCTAGCCGTCGCAAGCGTATTCTTGATCTTCAACTTAATCTTCGCCGCACTCTATGCGATGGGCGAGAGGCCCATCGCAAACGCCGCGCCCGGCGACTTCGGCGCGCTGTTCTTCTTCAGCGTGGAGACGATGGGCACCGTGGGCTATGGTGACATGCATCCGCAAACCGACTACGCCCACCTGATCGCGAGCGCGGAGATTTTCACCGGCGCCTGCTCGCTCGCCGTCGTCACCGGCGTGATTTTCGCGCGCTTCTCGCGACCCCGCGCACGTCTGGTCTTTGCGGCAAATCCCGTCATCGCTCCCCATGACGGCGCGAGGACGCTCATGCTTCGGGTCGCAAATGCGCGGCGGAACATGATTAACAACGCCAGCGCGAAGCTCTGGGTCGTCCGCGACGAACGGACAGCGGAAGGCTCGATTTTCCGAAGATTTCATCGTCTGCGGCTGGAACGTGACGATAACCCGGTGTTCATCTACACTTGGACGATTATGCATGTCATCGATGACACGAGCCCGCTGTATGGGGGGCATATCGATGATCTGGTCACATCTGGAACGAGCTTTGTCGTCACGGTGAGCGGGCTTGACGAGACGTCCAGTGAGTTTCTCCAGGCGCGTAAAGGTTATCAGGCTAGACAAGTCCTTTTCGGCCACGATTACGTCGACATCGTCCAAAGGGATACCGGCAGCAGCACGTGGATCGATTATTCCAAGTTCCATCTCACCCGGGAGGTCGGAGACTCGTTCTCGAGCGAAGCTTGAATCTTTCAATAGGCTCCGCGGCAAGGGTGAGGAGTTGGCGGCTGAAAACTTCGGCCAGCTGCAATAGCAACTATCACCTCGCGGGCGAAGGCGCCATTGCCGTGCCTTAGCCGAGGCGGACAGGGCGGCGCGCCGCAGCTTAGGTGGGAGCGAAGATCAACTGCAGCTGTCTCAGCCAAATCCATTGTCTGCTACTGTGATCCCGCCGCCGCCGTCAGATTTGTCTGGACGTGACGCAGATGGTTCAAAACGGTTGGCAAGACCTCTGAAGCCAAGCCTCGGAGCGCTGCATTCAGACCGGAACTGATTTCATAGGACAAAAGCTGGACGGCCTTTTGATGTTCGGCGAGCTGAAACATCCAGAAACGCCTGTCGAAGGCAGGGCCCGTCAAGCCCCGCAGCTCATCCAACATGGCGGCGCGTTCCTCGTCGAGAGTCGCAGGCACAGACATATCCGCGTCCTTCGTAAGGCTGGTGAGCCGCTGCCCGAACGCCGCATGATCCTTCATTATACGCTCGCTGAATTGCGCGACGGCAACGCCTGGTCGCTTTTGCTGGCCGAGGTGGGCAGCGTCAGTCCCGGCCATAGCAATCAACGCAGCCTCGCGCAGAAATAGCCGGTCAGCGTCGTTGAACCTGACGGTCTCACGCGTCCGTCCGTCTACTTTTTGATCGCCTGGCGGCGCGAAGGCGGGGTTCCCCTCGCCTGGCTGCCGATCGGGCGCTTGCGCCACGGCGTCCCAAGCCAAGACGACGCAAAGGAGCGACAAACCGCCTATACGCATAATTAAGCCCCTTTCAAAGTTGTCATCTCGGTCGCTCATAGCGTCAACATGTAGGCGACCAGCGCCTCCTTCTCTTCCTGTGTAAGCTTCACGCCAAGGACGAAATTGAAGAATTCAACTGTATCGGCGAGCGTCAGCAGGCGGCCGTCGTGCAGATAGGGCGGCGTATCCTTTATCCCCCGCAGCGTGAAAGTCTTGATCGGCCCGTCGGGCAATGTCGCCAGCCCGTTGGCGGTGTGACCGATCTCGTAGAACCGTTCGAGTTTGAGGTCATGCATATTGTTGTCGAGGAATGAAGTCGCTGGCGGATGACATTCGGCGCAACGCCCTTTGGCAAGAAAAAGTTTCTCTCCTTCAAGCTCTTGCTGCGTCGCCTTTGCGGGATCGAGCCGGCCAGTTGGGTCGAGTTTCGGCGCCGGCGGAAAATCGATGATGTTCTGCATCTGCGCCATCATGGCGACTTGATCCGCGCGATTGGGCAGGTGGACGCCCTTGCGTTGCGCGCTGATCTGGTCGCCATTGAAATAAGCCGTACGCTGCTCGAATTCAGTGAAATCCTCCACAGACCGGAGCGAGCGCTTGGAGCCGTGAATTTGCTGATTGAAAACGCCGCGAAGACTGACAGTATCGAGGCGGAAGCGCGAAGCCTGGGGCCTTATGTCGGGCGACAGGTGAAATGCTGCGTTGGTGTTGAAATTCGAATGGCAATCGAGGCAGCTGATGCCGAGAGACTGCTCGGCGACCTTGCGATCTTCCGTCTGATTGAATTCCTCCTGCGGGAACGGCGTCAGCAAAAGGCGCAATCCCTCGAGCTGCACCGGCGTCAGGAAGCCGACCATCATGGCATAATGGTTCTTGATCGTGAGGAGTTGACCGCGCGATACGTCGCCAAGTTCGGGATGAGTCGTGAGAAAGATCGGCGGCGGAAATTCCGGAGTGAGGTGGGCAGGCAGGTCGAAATCGACATCAAATCGCTTCAGGTCGCGCCCTTCCTGACGATGGATCTCGTCGATCTGTCGTTGCGGAATGACCTGTCCGCCGACGGCCTGCTTGACATGCGGAAGCGGCATGAAGCCAGCCGGCAATAAGCCTTTTTGCTTGATTTCGTCAGGGCTCATCGACGCGAGGCTGTCCCATGACACGCCTTGCGGCAGTCTCACGCGAACGCCGCCTTGGACGGGGTTGCGTCCACCAGACATCATGACGCCCGGCAAGGGACGGTTCGACAGGTCGTAGCGCTCCTGCAACAGCGCTTGCTGACGCTGCATGACTCCGGGCTTCTGGGCCTCGTCCTCGGCCTTCACCGATTCTAACGGCTGTGTCGGCAGCGGCCGATATGACGCGTCGGGCGGCAAGGGGTTCGCGATTGTGCAGGGAGTCGCCGCGGCAACGGCGATTGGCGCTATTGCGAAAAGCGCGTGACGGAACATCGGGCCTCCCTGCGGCGAAACGCCAGCACGAGGTGAACGCACGTCCTATCAAACGTTCCCAGCTCATCCAGGTTCCGCCAATAACGTCCTTCCCCTCGAACAGCCGCGACCTTCACCCCCGCACGCCCTAAATGCGATCAGAGACCCCCTTGGAAATTTACCAGGTCAGAGGGCGAGGACAATGATCAAGCATTTCGAGGAATCTGACATGCGCGTTCTCCTCCACTGGGAGGATCTTATTGCCTCAGTCGAAAAGGGGCCTGCGGCCTTCGCCTCAGGCAAGGTGCTCCAGCCTGTCCGCACCATGCTTACGATTGAGGAAGACAGGCGCTATCTGGGCATTATGCCAGCGGTTGCCGATTAAGGGCCTTAAGCTGGTTAGCTTTTACCCATGCAACGCGGGCACGGAGTTGCCAACTCACATGGCTGTCGTGCTTTTGTTCCGGCCGGAAACCGGTGAACCTGTCGCCGTGATGGATGGTCGCCTGATCACCGAAATGCGCACGGCCGCAGTGTCTGCGGCGGCGACCGACCGTCTGGCGTCGCCGGACGCCCGCATTCTCGCTTTGCTCGGCAGCGGCGTTCAAGCGAAAGCGCATCTGGACGCGCTTTCACGCCTCAGAGATTTTGATGAGGTCAGGGTGTGGAGCCGAACGCCCGGACCATGCGAAGCGGTTCGCCGAGCGGCATGGCGTGAAAGCGATGGACGCGGAATCTGCGGTTGAGGGAGTGGATGTCGTTGTGACGGCCACAAATGCGCGCCAGCCGGTGCTGAAGGGAAGATGGTTGAAGCGTGGAGCGCATGTCAATTCCGTCGGGTCCCAAGACCAAATTGGCGAGAGCTCGACGATGAAGCGATGGGCAACCTGCTGATCGTCGACTCGCGTGAAGCCGTGTTAAAAGAGTCCGGCGGCGTGATTTTATCCAGGGCACAGATCCATGCCGAGCTTGGAGAACTCATCGCTGAAGCAAAGAGCTGCTCCATTGCAGAGACAACAGTGTTTAAATCGTTGGGTTGGCGATCGAAGACATCCTAACGGCAAAGCTCGTGCTGGACAGATCTAACGCGGATGCGTCAGTCGTCCGGTGCGCAAGGCCCGCGCCGCAGCTTTGCGGCGCGCGGGCAGCAAGTTTCGGTTTTTGCGTTTAGCGGATGCGAGCTTTGGATGAACCATGCGTATCGGGAGATCAAAAGGCGTCGGATTGCTCGCGCTGTGTTTCACGGCATTGGCGTTATCGCTTGCGCCGCCATTGTCCTATGCTGCTGGAGACGTTGATTCACGCCGGATGAGGGCTCTGAATTCAGAGCCGCAGAACTGGCTTACCCCGGGGCGAGACGAGAACCAGAGTTATTATTCGCCGTTGGCGATGATAGATGCAGGCAACGTCAGCCGCCTTGGCTTTGCCTGGGCTTACGATCTGGGTACGGCGCGGGGCCAGGAGGCCACGCCCATCGTGGTCGACGGCGTCATGTACACCTCCGGGACATGGGGTTACGTCTACGCCGTCAATGCCTCGACGGGGGAAGAGCTATGGCGTTTTGATCCCAAGGCGGACCCGCGCACTGCGCGCAATCCATGCTGCGACCTCGTCAACCGTGGGGTAGCGGTCTGGAAGCGCCGAGTCTTTGTCGCCTCCGTCGACGGCCGCCTGCACGCCCTTGACGCGGGGACAGGAAAGGAGCTGTGGAGCGCGGATACGATCGTCGACCACAAGCTTCCTTATTCCAGCACCGGAGCCGTCTATATTGCAGGCGACCTGGCGATCATCGGCAACAGCGGCGCCGATATGGATAAGGGAGGCGTGCGCGGTTACGTTTCCGCCTATGAGATCGAGACTGGCAGGCTCATGTGGCGTTTTTACACCGTCCCGGGCGCGCCAGGGCAGCCGCCAGAGGACGAGGCCATGGCGCTTGCGGCGGCGACATGGGATCGGGATCGCTCCCCCGACTATCATGGAGGTGGAACGGCTTGGGATGGGTTCGCCTATGACCCCGATCTCAAGCTTGTCTACTTTGGGACGGCCAATCCTGCCCCCTATGACCTCCGACTGGTCGCGGGACCGTCGAAGGATGCATTGTTTACAGCCTCTATCATCGCTTTGCGCGCAGATACGGGCCGGCTCGCCTGGTATTATCAGGCGACGCCCGGGGATCACTGGGATTTCGACGCAACCCAGAAGCTCATTCTCACAGATCTGATGATCGGCGGCTCGGCTCGATCTGTCGTTATGCAGGCGAACAAGAACGGCTTTTTCTACGTCATCGATCGTCGCACCGGCGAACTGATCTCCGCCAAGCCCTACACTTTTGCAAATTGGACTTCCGGCCTGGTTGCTGGAACCGGACGGCCGCGACCCTCTGAGAACGCCGACTGGTATTCCGGACCGAAAAACGTCTATCCCTCCTGGGCAGGCGGACATAGTTGGCAGCCGATGTCGTTCAGCCCGCTGACCGGTCTGGTCTATATTCCTGTCATAGACGCGCCGAGCGTCTGGATCGATCTCCAGCACAATGGCGGTCGCATCCGCTTCATTAACAGCTTCCTCTCCGCGCTGGGTCTCTTTCCGGATGAGTCTTATGACGCCGCCGGGTTGAAGCCATTTTACGGGCCATTGCCGGATCGCAAGACACTCGAGGCCACGCGCGACGTCAAGCTCGTGCGGGAGATGATGAGGGCTTGGGACCCCCTGGCCCAGAAGACAGTATGGGAGCAGGAGACGAGTTCGGGCATGCGGGCATATGACGGGGGCGCAATGAGCACCGCCGGAAATCTCGTTTTTCAAGGCTGCGGCAATGGCGAGCTCCGGGTCTATGCCGCCGACACTGGAAAAATCCTGAAGACCATTCAGACCGGAAGCCATATCATGGCCGCACCCATCACCTACGCGGTTAACGGCATTCAGTATATTGCTGTGCAAACAGGATATGGCGGAACCGGCGTCGGGGTCGGCGCGATCCCGCCTTCGAGCGCGGCGCTTAAATTCGAGAATTTGAACCGGATCATTTCTTTCAAGCTCGATGGCGGGGCGGCGCCTACCCCGGAGCTGCGTAAGGATAGGCCTTTCCCAAGACCGCCGGCGAATAATGCGACGCCTGACGACATTCAATCTGGCGAGACGGCGTTTCTTGGACAATGCTCGCGCTGCCACGCGCTTGGGCCGAACATTACGCCTGACCTGCGGAGAATGTCTGAGGCAACGCACAGCGCCTTCAAGGACATTCTGCTTGGGGGCGCTCTTGCCCCGACGGGAATGGAAGCATTCAACGACATCTTGAGCGAAAAGGATGTCGAGAATATTCATGCTTACATCATCGATCAAAGCTGGCAGGCATACAAACGGCAGGAACCCTCGAAGGCGCCAGCCTCGGAAGGAAGCGGCGCGCAAAGCGAATGACAACGTCTGATTCACACGACGGCAATGGCGAGCCCCCGCCACGTCACGGGTGTGGCCACTTCATCTGCGATCCCGCAACCGGACGCCGGGTGCCGCTTTGTCCAAGGGCGTTTCGAGCGCGGCGCGATCCCAGTCTCCAGCGACGGCGGCGGCCTCATAGGCGCTTTGAAGAAAATCGAGGAGAACGGCGTCCGGGTCTGCGGCGCGTCGGACGGCCTCATACGGCAGGATGAATTCTCTCAGCTCCTTGTGGAAGAAGGCGTCGCCCGGCTTTACCGGAGCGCTCTCGAACCCGACCGGCGCGGGATAGGCGTAGGAATAGAAGGCGGGGTAATCCACAGCGCCCCCTCCGGGCCAAAAGCCGGCGCTGCTCAACTCGTGCGAGTAGGCTTCACGCACGACGGCGTCCGGCAGATTGGGAACGCCGCCTGGATGCGGCGGCGCGCGGCGACCGGAAAAACGCGTCACCGCGAGGTCGAAGCTGCCCCAGAAGAAATGCACGGGGCTGGCCTTGCCGATGAAGCCGGCGCGAAAGAGCTTGAAGACCCGATCAGCCTGCAAAAGCAATCGCCAGAAGCTT
>NZ_JBPFEB010000022.1:0-93351 GCF_051061225.1 Methylocystis sp. | reverse complement strand
GATCGAGAACCTCTTCGCCAAACTCAAGGACTGGCGGCGCATCGCCACACGCTACGACAGATGCGCCCACGCCTTCTTCTCGGCCATCTGCATCGCAGCAGCCGTCGCCTTCTATCTCAATCAATGAGTCCTGAGCCTAGGGCGCGGATGCAGATGGCGCAGCGCGTGGTGGATGCGCTGTGACCAGGAGGCGGGCCGGGAGGGCGAGGAAGGGGCTGGGGGCCACCCCCGTCACGGGTCCTCCAAAGGGGCACCCCCCTCGTTGCGGCACGCAGCCCCCCGGGATCGCGCCCTATACAAAATTTTCTACAACCTAAAAGCGGAAAAACTACATGATCGTCGGCAAGCGCGAATTCTCTGAAAAACTTGGGATTTCACCTGGGAGAGTGTCCCAATACTGCTCGTCTGGTATGCCGCAGCGCGCGGACGGGCAGCTAGACTTTGAAAACGCGGCTCAATGGATTGCTTCGAATATCGACGGCAAAGCTGGCGAGGCGGCGCACGCAATTTTGCGGGAAATGCGCGGTAAGGCGTCGTCACGCGGAGCGAAAGACGATCTAGACAACCCGGTTGTAGCGGGATCGAGGATCGCGCTCGCTTCGATGTTTGTCTTTGTGCCGAATGTCGCCGCGCGGGCCGCGAAGAACGCGGGCGTTGACGAAGAGACGGTCGAAAAAATCCGTAGGCTCGCTTTTGATGAAGGACTCGCTGCGGCGAACGTTGTCAACGACGAGCTACTCGGCCTGCCACCGCGTGAGCTGTGGCCTGACTTTGACACCTGCGTGAAATTCGGCGTGAAGGAGTAACCGCGGGCCCATGCGCACCACGCCCTGCCGTCTAACTGTCAGCCTCGAACACATTGGCCGCGATGGCCTACTCGCCATCGCGTCTGTCGAAGTCTCGATAGGCGGCGTGCCTTTGACCATTCACGGCCTCGAGGGGCGCCGCGGCTTGGATGGCACGTTACAAATCAGCACGCCTGGCATCTCTCACGCTGGCGTCATCATGCCGGCTATCGAACTGCCCATAGAATTGGAGAGGGCGATCGGGCGGGAGATTTCGGCGCTTCTGAAATAAGGTGCCACTAGGCTTGTCTCTTGCTGTGCGGGGTTTCCTGTCAACCCGTGGAAATCCACGGCTAGCACCGGCACGTTGGTCAGGTATGATCGACGAGGTGCGATGAGCATCCATCTTGTGTGGGACTTTCTGGCGCGCCGCTTTGCATGGGCAGCGGCGTCAGCTTTTTCTGTTTCAGCTTTCCGTAGATTCCACAGCTACACTGGGAGCTTGATAAGCGCGATGCTCGGAGTCGCAGCTCGCCGAGCCTTTCGATGGCCAGCTCCCCAAGCACCAAGTAGGCTTGGCGTGCTGCACCCCAGCGCCGTCAAGAAAACGCTGTGGTTGCGACTTTAGCTCACGCTGGTGCCCCTCGTTTTAGCCATGACCCGCGCCGCCCTCGCCATTTCCATGATTCTCGCCGCATCGCCCGCGACGGCGGGCTCCTGCCGCTACCGGCCGATCGGCGGGGAGAGCATCCAGACTTGTGACAATGGCTATGTCGAGGTCAACGACCGAACTCGTGGCGAAACTCAGCCATCGCGGCAATCGAGACAGAAGTCGGCGAATAGGGAGCCTGTGCAATGAAAGACGAGATGCAGTTGTACCGCTTCAAACTCGAAGCTGACGACCGCGAGCTGCGCCTGCAGATTGAAGGCTTAGAACCCCGTCTTCTTAAGTCTCTCTTGAAGGCATTTAATGGCGATGTCTCTAACATACCGCTTGATGTTTTCGTCCGTGAGCGTGTACCCGCAGATGATGCAGACGGCGCCGATAAGATCGTCGTAGGATTTAAACTCCGTCTTGGTTTTGACGTAGAAAACTGTCTCGTGGCCGCATGACGGGCACTCGTAAGAGGTATTCATGGCATCGCTTCCTGGTTGACTTAGCACCAACACGATAGCGAAGGAGGGGGCGAGAGTCTTGATCTTGCACCCTCGGGCTTTGCCTTTGCATCCGGGCTGGAGCAGCCTGTCATGCTGGACGCAAAAGCGCGCATCCTCTCGCCCGCGCCCTCATGCTCGCCAGCCGCCGCCGTTCCGATCCCGCTGAAACCTTGTTCGCCCCACTTGCGTTTCCGTCAGAGGACCGTGGGCGGGAGAGCACAAAATGATCGAACACACAATCGCCGTTGTCGGGCTGATCCTAGGGACCGTCCTGATCATGCGGATCATGCTCAACGCCGCACCCTAGGCAGCCCTGCCTAGCCGCAGCACTAGGGCCAAATATCTCGAGAGTTGCAGACGGCTACCCTAGCGCCGTTGCGGCCGCCAGAAGGTCCGCCCCTATGAAGCCTAGCGCCAACATCGCGGCGGCGCCTATGGAAAGGATGCGCCAGAAGGCCTGCTCGCGCGTCATGTGCATCAGTCCTCCTGAAGGAGTGAATCCCCACCACCCCATTTAGGATGACACGCGTTCAAATCGAGCGGCACTTAGGCGCAATCGGGAGATGGCGCGGCTCTCCACCAAGGCAATAAGTGCGCGGAGTTGGAAGAGGCGGAGGAACCGGCGGCTCTCAGGAGCGGCGAGAGAGCCGCCAGCCTACCTGTGCTTCGCGGACAGGCGTCGCGGCCGTATGGCGTATACCAGCCGCGTGAGCGACACTTACTGCGCGGCAGTCAGATGGCGATTGTGGTTTCCCACACTGGGGGAATCCACAGTTATCTACGCAGTAGAAAAATCGTAATTTTGGGTAGCGCAACGGCGAAGGGCCCCGCTGCGCCAATAAAGAGACCATGAAGCTTCTGCCTGAAGCCCCGACAGTCCGCGTTGGGGCCTCAGGCTTTCTTCCTCAGCCGCGCCTCGGGCAACGCCGTTCGCAGCGAACGTGCCGCGCCTATCGCAGCCACTGAGCCGCCCCACCATGGCGTGAGCAGGTGCCGCTTCTGGAATGGGAAAAGCTGTAAGTGCCATCCCCGCATCTCGCGGTAGCGCCATCGGGGATGCTGCCTGAAGCGCTGGTCGAAGGCGCGTGCACGACCTCACCTTTGGCGTTGGTGTAGGAGTCGTGCTGCTGGAGTTGTTCCTCTACCGGCGTGCCGGGAGAGAGCTCGGGCTTTCGCGGGTCCTTTGCCTCAGCGGGAAAAGCAAAGCATATCAGCAACAAAATAATGAAAGACAGGCGCATGGGACCCTCCTGGCCCGGCTGCGCGGCCGGGGGCTTTCTCATTCGGTCCGTGTTTACCTAAGCCGCGCTCCAGGCCTGTCACCTTTCTGGGGGAACAGAGATACTCTTGGGCGGTTATCTGCCCGGCCCCAGCGCCGGGCTTTTTCTTTAGCCGCGCGCCGTTCTCTTGGATCACGCCGGAGGCTTCAGCTTGCCACGGCCGGTCAGGCCGAGCGCCCTACGCACAGCCCGGGTATTTTTCCCCGAAACCACGAGCTCACCACTTTTGCGCATCTGCACAACAAGGCCGCCTTGCGCCCGAATACGCCAGCCGTGGCTTGATTCCTCGTAAGTAAGCTTCCCGTCGGAAAGCCCCATGGATTGCAGCGTTGCGATTATCGTCGCGGGGCTTAGCGGCTCGGCCATCGCTCACGGTCCGTTCGATCCTTGCAAGCCGCACAGAGACCATACCATCGCGGTCGCCAAAAACCACGCTGGCCCCTCGCAGCTGCTCAGATTATCGACCGCGGCTTTTTTACAATCCCAGGCGGCCGCTTGTCCGCGAGGCGGCAAAACGCAGAAGCGCGCCGGAGCATAGACCCACAGCCGCGCCGGCGGTGCTGGCCACCGCGTCCAGGACTGCGGGAGAGCGCCCCGGCACGAAGGCCTGCAATAGCTCCATCACGCTGCTTAGGACGGCGAGCCCGACGAACGCCAAAAGCCGTCCGCTCTTGGCAGTAAAGCCAATGCAAAAAAGTAATCCCGTCCCGGCGTAGGCGATGAAATGCTCAACTCGCCCCGGGGCTCCGGTATGAGGGCGATCGGGGCCGGGCAAGAGCGACAGCCCAATAATGACGCAGACACATACATAGGCAAGCAATCGGAATGCGCGCGGTGAGAGGCTCATTCTGGCCTGGCCTTCCTCAGCCGCACCCCCGGCCCTTCGCCGTTTTCTTCCACGAAGATCACGCCGGCGGCTTCGAGGGCGCTCGCAATCTTTGCCATTGCGTCAGCCGATGCAGGGGGCTGGCCCGCTCCTTCAGCTCGCTTGATCGTCATAGACGAAAGTCCAGTCAAATCCGCGACATCAGGCTGGCTCAAGCCGAGTAGGGAACGCGCTGCTCTCAGTTGTGCTGGCGTGGGCATTTTTTCTCTTGTTCTAATTAGAACATCAGATTATGTTCTAAAAGTATCAGCCATCGCTGACCGAAGCAATCCGAACCAACGCGGAAACTACCGTTTCCGTGAACGGGAAAGGCTCGCCCAATGACCTGGAAAACCACCGCAACCCTTATCGCCCTCTCGCCTTTTGCCCTCTTGTGGCTCGGCTTTGCCGCCGCCGAGACCGCGCGCGCCGTGGCCGCTATCAAGGGAGGGCGCCGCCATGGCCGCTGAAACGCCCACCGGCGAGGCACCAACCGCGCTCGACCTCGCCCTGAGAATGCGCGACCGATTGCACGGTCTCGCGAAGATGGTCGAGCACACGCACACAAGCGCGGGCGCACTCGACGACGCCGGCGACGGGCTAGTCCAGCTCCTGCAAGACGCCGCCGAGGCCGCGGGAGAGCTTCTGGAGACCATCCGTAGCGAGAATCTAGCCAGCATCGCCGCCAAGAAGACGGGAGGCGAACAATGAGTGACCGGTCCCTCCCGCCCCTCGAGCGCGTCGACATCGCCATCGCGCTCTCCAAAGCCCGCAAGAAGCTCTGGGCGCTTGGCCTCGCGATCGACGGTCTGACCCATCGCCTCGGCGCAGACGACGATGTTGACGCGTTGCGGTTCATCCTCGATTCAACGCTGGACGACATCGCCGGACTCTATGAGCAGATTTCTCCCGACCATCGGGGGAAAAGCAATGAAGCCCCTCCTTCTCACCGAACGGCCAGCCCGCCGAGGCTTCCTGCGCAGCCTGATCGCGGCGCCCGCCGCGGCTCTCGCAACCCATAAGCTGATCCTTCCCGCACAGGCGCTCGTCACACCGGGCGACGCAGCGGCGCGCCTCGCGCATCATGTCGCAGGCACCGAAAAGGCCTTCCGGGAGCTCTACCCGGAGGGCGAGATCTTCGAATGGGGCAACCACCGCGGCGAAGGGGATAAGGACCTCGAGGGGCGCTTTGTCAGCGGCGATCTTGGCGGCGTGTATGTACTGCAGTTTCGGACGATTCCTGATCCGCCGGTGCCCGAAGATATCCGCGAAATGGTCGACAGGATCCTCGCAAAGCGGGGGTGGAAATCATGACCTCCCGCGTCTTCGTCGAGCTCGACGGCAACCTGCGCTTCCGGATCGAGGCGCTGATCGAGAACCTGATCGACCTTTGCGACCAGCTCGACGGCGACGCGGACCTCAAGGAAGACGCGGACGGCGAGGAAGAGCACCTGACGCTCTTCGACTTCGCCGCGCGCGCCGGGCCGCCGTAGCCGCACACCTTCCATCGCACTCATTGTCGCCCCGCACGCGGGAGCGACCTTTCCGCTGGTCGGTTACGACGGCAGCGGCGGGACAGTTGCGGCCTACTGTGGGGCCTCGCCATAGGCCAAGGGCAGTCCGAAAGGTGGAAGCCCAGCGAGCGGCGCGACGGCAGCGTCGAAAGTAGCTACCGACTCACGCGGTGCCGCTTGCACGCGTGAGGCCTGATGCGACGGCCGGCTCCGACCGAGCAAGATCGCAGGGCACGGGAACGCCGCTCCGGCTCGGGGCTGGCGTCCTATGCCCTCGCTCCGAGCCCCACCAACCGAGCATGAACGATGCAGTTATCATTTCTAAAAAACCAAGATTCACAAAAACACGCGTGCACGACGCGTGCGCATCACGCGCGACGCGGAGACGCGCTCGAGGAGCTCGTGGCCATGGTCGATAGGATGGCCAGCGAGAAACGCTCGTCTCGGCAGATCGTCGAGGCCGTGCGGGCCTACGCCGCCGATCGCGCTGCGGCCCCGCAGGCGGCGCTCGTCTGGATCGCCGCAGATAGTGACGCCGGGAGGGCATGGGCGGCGCACTGGCGCGAGACGAAGGGAAAGAGCCCGCCCATGGATTCGCGCGGGGGCTGGCGCTTCCCGTCGAGATGGCCACCTTCCACAATTGCGGCGGAATGATCGGAGGTCGAAATGCGTTACGAATTCCAGTCGATGCTTTACCAAACGGCCGATGAAATGTGCCTGGCCATTGCATCGACGTGGCTTTCCCCCAGCGGACGAAATGACCGCAAGCAGATGGACGAAATTCTCGCCTACAAGACAAATGAAGAGCTTGCCGACGACGCGGTTAAAGGCCTTGGCCTCGATTGCAGCGAGGCCAGCTCGCGTAACCCTCAGCCGTGCACATGGATGGAGGAGCGCGGCATCACCCGCGATAACATCGTAGCGGCCTTTGCGCGGGTCCGGAAAGATTTAGATGAGGCGCAGCCATGACCTACGACCGCGCGGCTATCATGCGGGACTCGTGGCGCCGATTCAGAGACGGGCAGCGCCTCGGGCTCGGTTGGACTTTTGCCCGCTGCCTGGCGACGGCATGGGCGGCTGCGAAGATTCGAAGAGCGGCGGAAGAGGCTGGGCTTAGGAACATCGGGAACCTTTTGACCGCCTCGATGTATGCGAGGATCTCAGCGTCTCAAGTGGATAGGTTCAAGCTGGAACAACTAAACGTCGCTCGTGTTGCACGGGTGGCCGAGGGGCTTTGTCACACAGGGACTCGGAGACGCGGCAATGCGAAACTCAACTAAGATGCTTTCAACAGCTCTCGCCGCAATCATGCTGGTGAGCACTCTTGCGGTCTCCACCCCTGCGTCCGCGTGGGGCCGTTATGGTTGGGGCGGCGGATGGGGGCGTCATATGGGTTGGGGCGGCGGTTGGGGCGGTCGCTGGGGCTACGGTGGCGGATGGGGCCGCTGGGGTTATGGTGGTGCTGGGCTGGGAGTGGGCTTAGGAGCCGGCCTGCTCGGCGGCTTGGCGCTCGGCGCCGCCGCCGGCTATCCATACGGCGGCTACGGCTATTATGGCTCCGCCTATCCATACGGCGGCTATGGCGGGGGCTGCGGCACTTACGGGATGGCGTATCCCACTTATTCATACCCGGCCACTTATGGCTACGGAGGCGGGTGCAACTGCAGCTGCTAGCGAGTTTGCCCGGCCCGGGTCCAAGCCACATCTCCGCTCGGGCCGTAGCAAAAATGCAACCGCGCGATAGCGCGGTTGCATTGACCCGGAACGCGCCCCTGACGTTTGGCGACCGAAAGTTAGTAGTTCCCCTGCCGGATGTTTCGACGCATCACACGATGAGCGTAACGCTCTCCCCGACGCGCTTCTCGATGTGTCTGCCGCTCTTCACGACGCGCTTCGCGGTGCGTCTGTCGCTCGTAGCGACGCGCCTGACGACGTTCTGATCCAAGTACTACTTGAGTCACGTCACCGGAGAAGGTGGACACTCCGGCGAGTCTTGGCGCCGCCATTGGGGTCGCTGTTGCCGTCGCCTGGTAGCCCAACAGCAGCGCCGCTGCCATTGCCAATCCAAAAACCGTAGGCCGGACAGTCATAGTTATCTCCCGTCACAGGAAGGTGCCTTCGTAGTTAGTCCCACGGAGTCCGTTTGCAAGAACTTCCCATCCCCTGGCTGCCCACGGGTTTCTCGCGCAAACTGCTTAAAAACCAAAGTGAGAATGTCATCGAAAGCTAGCCGATTGGACCCTAGGTTGATCGTGCAAAAAGGGTCAGAGCATGCGTGGCCATGGGCGCACCTCCGCCCCCACCATAGCCCCCGGATTGCGTTTCACGAGCTGCGGGCGTAAATTGTTCCTGCATATCCCGATGCTGACGAAACGCCCCGACTCCGGATGTAAGAGCGGGGCGTTTTTATGTCTTCGTTCCACAAATGCGGACTCAGTCTTCGTCCGAGTCGTCGTCTGGCGCCGGCGCTACCGGAGGAGCTGGTGTAGCGGGCACATCGTAGCCCGGGTCACTCTCCGCAGGAGGACCCGCCGGGGGAACCGATTGGGCATGGGCGAGCAGGCCGCCAGCAAGTAGCGCCACACTCGCGAGGATCGTTCTGAGCATAAGCCGCACCATCTGAGACTCCCTGTCCTGCCGGGCCATCCGGCAATAGGGCCCAACTTGGCGCAGGCATGCGCACCGTCAATCATGGCCGGTCCGGAGGTGCTGTGGAATCGGGCCAGCCGAACGCCCCGACCGTGGATGTATCGGCGGGGCGTTTTTGCGTTCTTTCCCCCTTAACGCGGAAGCTTGTCCGCCAAGATTTCGATCTTGTAGATATCAGGGGGGTCGGCGAGGAGTTCTGAAGCCTTCGCCATCAACGCCTTGGCCACGGCTCCAGAAAGATGGGCCTCGCGGTCACCTTCGTTGTTGAGAGTGTCGAAGATTCCGAAAGATGTCGGGCCCATTTTCATAGCGAACCAAGTTATCGTTCCCGGCTCAGCCTCTACCAGTGGCAGCGCGCCCTTCAAAAAAGCTTCAACCTCGGCCTCCTTGCCAGGCTTCGCTTCAAGTTGAACATAAAGCGCCGTTTTGGTCATTTGCGTTCTCCCTCTGTCACTGCCGAGATCATGCACGGAGATGCCGAAAGGCTGGGCGTAACGGAATGCGTGCGTCCAGGATTAGGCCGCGTGGCAACAATGCGCGTCGGCGGCGTTTCGTTGCGCGCCGGGAAGGCCCATTGCGGGAGGCTTCTGACTGGCAAAGAAAAAGCCCGGTTGGGCCACCGGGCTAGGACAGCGGGAATCCCTGGGAAAAGGTTACCCGGGCGATGAGGTAGGGCGCCGCCCAGGATCGGCAAGGCCAGGCGGCGGATGTATCTGCGGGAAGTTTTTTTATCCAGGCGCCTTCAGCCGCCGTGTGGCTCTTGGATAGCAAAAGCTCGGTGTGTGGAAAACGCCCAGACGAGCAAATCCCGGCTCGCTTCATGCGCTTCAAGCCAAGTTAGGTGGTTGTCATCTCCCTGATCTTGATCGAGGCACCATCTCGAAATGCACATGTCCGCCAACCTCTCGTCTGAGAAGTTAGCGAAAGCCTCGATCCTTGGGACGCAAACAGTCGAGCTACATGCCGTCAACCAGCGCTCGGCAATGTCCAAGCACCGTATGCATGCCATCGGGGATGTGTCGGGTTCTGGCGCACAGGCGGCCATTGGTGCCTCCCTTAAAAGGTCGCGACGGGAGATGACGACCTTGCTAGCACACTTCCATATCGCATCCATGTCGCACGGAGTCGCCGGATCCCGGAAGCGCCGCTTAATCGCTTCCAGATTCCCTGTCGTCACTTTTTTCGGAAAATAGCTCGGAGAGTATCGCGACTCGCTCGGCATCCAGCTTTATGCGTTCGATAAGCGCCGCTACTTTTTCCTGTGGGTTATTGCCAGGAGCCGCATCCTGACTTGCATTTCCATAGGCAAAATCTCGCATGTGCATTCTACGCTCCTGTTCGCGGACAGATCTACCAAGGCGCGCGACGATTTCGGCATTGAGCGACCGCGGGCCGGCAAAATACACGAGGGCCTCGTGGAGATCTTTCGGGATACGGATCGTTATCCGCACGTAGTCGTCTTGTTTGGCCATTTTCGTGCCATATCACCAAATTGGTGGCGGAGCCACTTGACACCAAATTGGTGCTTCGTTCATATGGGCTAGCCGAGTCACCAAAATAGTGCCGCCATGACTGATCTTGTCCCTATCACGGTTCGCATGCCCGCTTCCGAACGAGACTGGCTCAAAGAGCAGGCCAACGTTAATTGCACGTCGCTCAATTCAGAAGTTGTGCGAGCGCTCCGCGAAAGGCGGGAGAAAGCGGAAAAGCGGCGCGCGCGGAATACAGAGACTCGGCGCACGGCCAACGCGCGCTAGGCGAACTGACATGGCACCGCGGAATCAGCCCGAAATCAAATCTCAGGGCCTTTTCCCCTGCGAGGCCGAGGTTGCCCGGCGCCTTTCTCAGACTCCGCAGGAATGGAAAGCGAAGGCGCTGATCCTGGAGCGTGACGGACTTCCGAGGGTCGATCCCGTAATGGGCGGGCGCTACTGGCCTGGGGTCGAGGCCTATTGGCGCCGCCGGTACGGTCTCGTTAGCATCTCCCCGTCTCAACCAGACGGAGGAGAAAACCTCGATGTGCTCTGATTTCCCCGGCCTCAAGCAAAGGCCACGAAAAGACGGTCCGCCGCGCCTCGTGTGGGTTGCGCGGGCGGATATCGTCAAGCGGGCTATGAACCAAAGACGGTTCAGCTTCATTACGACTGGAGCGACCCGACACAGCACCCGCTGATCGCCTCGGCCTGCATCAAGCTACAGGCCGAGATGCTCGAATGGGCGGCAGGGAAAAAGGATACGGCTCGGCCGTTCGATGGCACCATCGCCGGGCTTGTTCGCGCCTATCAGCGCGACGCGGCGAGCCCTTACGCCCGCGTGAAATGGAACACGCGGAAGACCTACGACCAGACCCTTGAAAGCATCGAGAAGGCTGTCGGAGCTCGCGCCCTGGCGCAACTGAGCCTTTCGGATTTCCGCCGTTGGTATGAGGCAGCGAAAAAGCCGAGGGCGAAGGGTAGCCCGGAGCGGATTCGCAAGGCGCACGGTATAATCAGCATGATCCGCCGCCTTGTCTCATACGGCGTCGCGGCTGAACTGCCCGAGTGCCGGCGCCTGCAGGAAATTCTTTCCAACACGGAATTTGAGCAGGCCCCGCGCCGCCGGGCGAAGCTGACCTACCAGCACGTCAAGGCGTTCATCCCGGTTGCCCTGAAGCACGAGCGCTTGTCGCTCGCCCTGGGGACCGCCTTGCAGTTCGAGACGACGCTGCGCCAGCGCGACGTGATCGGGGAGTGGGAGCCCATCGAGGAAGGCAGGCCGGCGAGCGGAATCGTCCTCAACGGCCGTCGCTGGCTGAATGGGCTGACCTGGGCTGACATTTCCTCGAGTTTCGAGATTTACAAGAACACGACAAAGACGGGCCAGACGGCGGCCCACGACCTCCGCCTCTGCCCCATCGTCATGGATCTACTGGCCAAGGTCCCACCTGCCCGGCGCGTTGGTCCACTGATCGTCGACGAAACCGCCGGCCGCCCCTACGCGGAGCACGCCTACGCCCGCGAATGGCGGGCTATTGCCGATGAAGCGGGGATTCCGCGGGGGATCTGGAACATGGACGCACGGGCCGGCGGGATTTCCGAGGCCGAAGACGCTGGCGCTGACCTGGATGATATCCGGGCGGCGGCGGCGCACGCACAAGCTTCAACGACGGTCCGATACTCCCGAGGGGCTATCGGAAAGTCGCGGAAGGTCGCTCGGCTTCGGGCCGCGCACCGCGCGGAACGCAAGCCGAACGATTGATGGGGAACGACTTGGGGAACGGATAGAGTAGCGGTAGGATGATAACCGGCTGTAATCCAAGTTAAACTTGGAGCGGGCGAAGGGAATCGAACCCTCGACATACAGCTTGGGAAGCTGTCGTTCTACCACTGAACTACGCCCGCGTTCCGAGTCGGAACACATGATTTTTCTAGCGGAAACGCTTGGGATTGGCAACCGAGCCGGAAAGTCGCCCGATGGAAACGGAACCCGATCAGGCGACGGCCCGGTCGACCGGGCGCCGCGCCCAAAGCGCCGGCCTGAGCGGCGCTGGCTCCCGTCGCGCTCTCTTGCGTGTCGAGCAGACGGACAGCCGCATTTTTTCACGCGCCGGAAACGCATCCGACCTCCGAGGCGCCCTCCCGGACTCCGCGCGGACGCGCCAGCCGTCCAGTTTTTGCTCTGGACGGCCCGACTTTTTTAAAACACGATTGCCTCTGACAGAGCTGTCGGGCGGAGGCGTCATTTGCGCTTTTCGACCGAAAACAACCTATTCTGGCTATTGCCCCGATCAATGTTTTGCAACGCCACCCACGGGCTGGTCTCAGCGTCCGTGATGAGACGGCGCCGATAAGGGATACGGGATCGTGCTTGACGTCAAATTATTTGGAACGCCAACCCTTTCGAATGATGGCGCGCAAATCGGAATGTCCTGCCGAAAGGCGTGGAGCCTGATCGCGATCGTGGCGGCAGGCGGCGGACGACCCGTCGCGCGCAGCCGCATCGCCGGGCAGCTCTGGCCGGATATGGACGAGGAGAGGGCGCGTCGCGCCCTGTCGACGACGCTGTGGCGTCTGGGAAAACTCATTTCCCGGCACGACATTCGCGAGGACGGGCTGTTGCGCTCGGACGCCCTCTGGATTTCGCTGGCGCCGGGAGCCGGCTGTGACCTGCGCGACTTTCGCATGTCGCTCGAAGCCGCCGAGGTGGGCGGCGGCCACGAATGTCTGGAGCGCGCCGTGGCGCTGCATGCGGCCGACCTCCTGCCGGAGGAGGATCATTCCTGGACCAATCTCGAACGCGAGAGCGTGCGGGCGCTCCTCGTCAGCGCCCTGGACAAATTGCTCGCCTATTATGAATCCGCGCGGGATCATCAGAACTGCTTGAGGATCGGCCAACGGCTTGTCGCGATCGAGCCCTATCTCGAACATGCGCATCGCACGCTCATATGGGCTTACGGCGGGACCGGCGAGCGCGCCGCCGCCGCGCGCCAGTTCGGACGCTGCGCAAAGCTGCTGAAGAGCGAACTCGGCCTCGAGCCCATGCCCGAGACCGTGGCGGCCTATGCGCAGGCGCTCGGCGTCGGAACCAGCGAGTCGACGCTGCTGCGCCTGGCGCCCGCGCCGGCGCCGGGCGCCCGCCCGGTCGGCGCCATCGCGCGGCTGCGTGAGCATCTGCAGGGGGCGCAGAGCGCGCTGGACGAACTCGGACGCGCCTGACTCACAATTCCATCCGCGCTGAAAATTTCGGCCGCCGCGTGGCGGCTTTTTTTTCGCCGCGCGCCGATGTGAGAGCGCTGTGACGCCGGGGTGACGGCGCCGTGACCGGGCCTTGCGAAGCTCCATGCGATCGAGCGGCGAGGAGATCGAGCGTGGGAGGGAGCAGACTTGTCGTCACCTTCATCGTGACGCTCTGGCGCGAAGAGATGACGGACGCGGGAGAGGGGACGTGGCGCGGCGCCCTGAAGCCGGTGCTGCCCAGGGCCGAGGATGACGACGAACCCATAACCATCCCCTTTGTCGGCCTCGCGGCCCTCCCCCACGCGATTCATCGCGGGCTGGAGAGCATTCTGGGGCCGCGCCCATGATGTCTGGATATGAAGCGATCGCGCTGGCCGGGGAAACGGCGGTTCGTTGCCTGAAGACGGCGTTCGAGGCGGACCCGCCGCTGCGGGCGCCGGTGGCGCCCTTCCCGCCGCGCAAGGTTCAGGTGCTTCAGGTCTCGCCGCGCGAACTCGAGGACATCGCGAACGGCGACCAGAACACGCTGACGCTTCTGCTCTACAGGATCGACGTGAATCGCGCCATGCGCGCGGGCTTCGCCGCTGTTCGTGGCGGCGACGGAAAGTTCGCGCTGGCGCTCGACCTGTTTTACCTTCTCACCGCCTGGAGCAAGAGTGCGTTCGACGAGCAGCTCATGCTCGGCCGGGCGATGCAGGCGCTCGCCGAGGCAAGCCCCCTGTCCGGCGCCTCCACCATCGGAACGATTGGCGCCGGGCGGCCGGAGGTGGACATCGAGCCGCTTTCGATGATCATCGACGAGTTGTCGAACGAGGCGATGATGCGCATCTTTGATGCGTTTCCCGTCAAATACCGCCTCAGCGTTCCCTATATCGGACGGCTTGCGCGCATCTGCGTCTCCGACGTCGGCGGGCGCCTCCCCGTGGTGCGCGGCGACATCACCCTCTCCGAGGGGGCGTCGCCATGATCGCGCCGCTGCTCGCGCCGGGCTCCGATCTCGTTCGCCACAGTCTGGCGCTCGGTCTGCGCTATGTCGACGCCGCCACCGACGCGCCGCTTTCGGCGCCGCTGACGGCCGTGCTCGAAACCGTCGGAGCGCGAGTGGCGAATCTGACGCTCGGACAGAAGAGCGACGGCGCGGCCCTGCGGTTCGATACGAGGATCGGGAGGCTGTTCGCCGGACCGGCGCATGGCGTCGCCCAGGCGACGGTGCTGATCGCTCCACAGGGCGGGCTCGGCCGCGCCATGCCGCCCGACCGCAGCGTCATCCCGCGTCGCCTTGTCATCCCCGTCCTCCTCGACGACGAAGGCGCGCCGCGCGCGACCGGGCAAGCGCCCGAGGGCAAATGGCTGTTTCGCGTGCGCATGCACTGTGGCCCGACCTTCCCGCTCGCCGCGGGAGCCACCGCCATACGCGGGCGCCTCGCCTGGACAGACCCCACCGACCCGGAAGGCGCGCCGTTGCGCTGGGGGCATGTGGTGGCGAAGCTCGGGGCCGAGGTGGTCGCGACAGCGCGCACCGACGATCGCGGCGAGTATGTGCTGAAAATTCGCGGTCGCCCGGCCCAGACGCCCAATGCGCTAAAGCCCATCACCGTCGCGCTCACATTCCATACGCCAGCGCACGCGCCGGCCGCGCCGCCCATGACGCCCTACGCCGATGTGGCGACGGAAGCGCTCGCCCTTCCCGACCTCGCGGCCGACGCTCCCCTGCCCGGCGCCACGGCCCGCGCCGGACCCAACGCCACCGTGACTCCCGGCGAGGTCATCACGCTTCCGACCTTCCTGGTTCCGCCCTGAGCCGTCGCTTTCCAAGCCTTTCCTGTCGACAGGAGTGCCGTCATGCCCGAATATCTTGCGCCCGGCGTCTTTGTGGAAGAGGTCAGTTTCCGCGCCAAATCCATTGAAGGCGTCTCGACGAGCACCACGGGCTTCGTCGGCCTGACCAGCTACGGACCTGTGCGCTGTCCCGGCGGGCCGAGCGCGGACGCGCCACGCGCCATCGGCTCTTTCGCGGAGTTCGAGCGTGTTTTCGGCGGACTCGGGTCCTTCGATCACGGCGCGGACGCCTATCCCTACACCGCGCATGCGGCGCGCGCCTTCTTCGCCAACGGCGGCCAGCGGCTCTATGTCGCGCGCGTCTTCAACCCCAAGAACAATGGCGACAACCCGGAGGACTGGGGCGTCGCCTCCGCCGATGTGAGCATCGTCGCGCCGGTCTCGCACTGGAAGGCGCGCTGGCCGGGCGCCGCGGGGAACGTCATCGTCGATTGCCAGGTCCAGCGGTCGGATAACGTGGCGTATGTTTATCCGGTCGTCCCCGGATCGCCGGTCAACCGCAACGATTGGGGTCATCAGCTCAGGGGGGCGAGCACGGGAACCATCGTCGAGGTGGTCGCGCCCGACCCGAAGATCATCCGGCGCGAGCAGCCGCTCGTGGCCAACAGTCTTTTCGTGCTCGTCGCCGATCCGGTCAGCGGGCAACAGACCTTCATCCCGCACACGCCCCACGCCGGCGGAGCCCTCGGCGGGGTCGACACCCCCAACGGGGGCTGCAAATTCCCCGCCGGCGCGCCGGTCGAGATGCGCGTCGTGGAGGTGAACGTGTCGGTCCAGAGCGGCGAGCGGATCGACCCCAGCCCGCGTCTCGCCACCCATGCCGCCCAGCCGCGCTTCATCGGCAAGGTCATGGAGAAGGACACGCCGGTCAACGAGGACGGCATCGTCTGGCTCGACCATCCGCTGACGGACGCGGACCATGTCGGCGCCATCGATCTGCTGGTCAGCCTGGCGGTCGACCCCTCGGATGCGAAGTCCCTCCGGCGCCGCTTCTGGCTCGCCAACGGCCACGACGGACAGCCGATCACGGCGGACAACATCGCCGGAGAGGCGGCCGATCCGGACGACAACACGCGTCACGCGACGGGTCTGGAAGCGCTGGCCGAGATCGACGACATCGCGATCGTCGCCGCGCCGGATATCGGCGCGATGACCGATCCGGGCGCCCTCTTCACGGCCACGCAGTCCGTCGTCGCGCACGCCGAAACGGCCCGTTACAGGATCGCGGTGGTCGACGGCCCCATGCATTCGAGCCTGACGAAAATCCGGGAATTTCGCGGAAAATTCGACAGCACCTATGCGGCGCTCTACCACCCGTGGATCGAGATCCTCGATCCGCTCTCGCGCGCCAGCGCGGGGTTTCCGCAGAAACGGATTCTGCTGCCGCCCTCGGGCTTCGTCACGGGCATCTACGCGCGCTCGGACATCACGCGCGGCGTCTACAAGGCGCCCGCCAACGAGATCGTGCGCGGGCTGACGCGCTTCGAGGTCAACATCAACAAGGCGCGCAACGAGATTCTGAATCCGGAAGGCGTCAACTGCCTGCGCTTCTTCGAGGGGCGCGGCAACCGGGTATGGGGCGCGCGCACCATGACCTCCGATCCCGAATGGAAATACGTCAACGTCCGGCGCCTGTTCATTTTCATCGAGCACTCGCTCGACAAGGCGACGCAATGGGTCGTGTTCGAGCCGAACAACGACCTGCTGTGGAAACGCATCCGGCGCCTGGTCGAGGATTTTCTCTTCACGCTCTGGCGTGACGGAGCGCTGCTCGGACGCGCGCCCGAGGAAGCCTATTTCGTCGCATGCGACCGCACGACCATGACCCAGAACGATCTGGATAACGGGCGGATGATCTGCCTCGTCGGAATCGCGCCCGTCAAACCCGCCGAATTCGTCATCTTCCGCGTCGGCCAGTGGACCGCCGACGCGAACGCCTGAGGAGGAGCGAGCACATGGCTGACAAACTCAGGACCGCGCCGGACTTCTATCGTTCCGCGCCTTATCCGGCGTTCCGATACTATGTCGACATCGTCGGCGTCACGAAAGACGTCAAGGACATGGCGGCGGGCTTTTCGGATGTCAGCGGGCTCGCGGCGGAGGTCAATTTCTCCGAATATCGCCCCGGCAATTACCCGCAGCTCATGACGCTGAAAATCCCGAACACGACGAAGTTCGACGACGTCGTGTTCAAGCGCGGACTCATTGGCGCCGGCGCGCTGTTCGAATGGGTGCGCGATTATTTCACCAAGGGGATCATCGTCCCGCGCGCGATCACGGTGACGATTCTCGACGAGAAGGGAGACGAGGGCGTCTCTCTCGAACTCTCCAACGCCTTGCCGAAGAAATGGGTCGGCCCGACGCTCGCCGGCAAGGGCGGCGGCGAGGTGGCGATGGAGGAGCTTCATCTCGTTCACCATGGCCTCACCTGGGCCTGACGCCGGGAGCGCGGGAATGCCTGCCGAGCTGGAAACCTCCGAACGCCTGCCGCTGGGGCTCCCCGGAGTCTACCGGCTGGCGCGCGTGCCCCGCCGCGAACTGCCGGCGACGCCGATGGACGTCTCCGCCTTCGTGGGGCTCGCGGAGCGTGGCCCCGCCTGGCAACCGGAGCCGGATACGGGCGCGCCCGACGACTGGCGTCTCGTGCTGCCGGACCACCCGTTGCGGCGCTCGATCCCGACGCTCGTCGAGTCCTTCGACGATTACCGCCGCCTGTTCGGGTCCGGCTCCGGCGGCGGGCTGATGATGGAGGCGGTGCGCGCCTATTTCGAACAGGGCGCCCGCCGCGCGTGGATCGTGCGCATCCTGCCGCCGCGCGACGGCGCGCCCGACCTCTTCCGCGATTGCGCGCAAGGGACGCTCGACGCCTTCGAGGAAACGCCGCCAGGTCTCTTCGCCCGCAATCCGGGAAGCTGGGGCGCGCGTCTCGCCGCCCGGCTGAGCATCCGTCGCACCCGGCTGGAGCCGACGGCGGAAATGAACCTGAAGGCGGATCAGCTCGCCTTCGACACAAGCGCGCTTGTCCGAGTCGGCGACACGCTGCTGATCAATTCGCTGCGGCGCGTTCGCGTCGCGTCGCTCGTCACCCGCGCCCGCTCGCGCATTCCCGGCTCCGTCCAGATCGCGACGCTCGACGGCGCGCTCGCGACCACCGTGCAACGCGTCGATCTCATCGACGCCGATCTCGTGCTCGACGACGGCGCGGGATGGGTTGAAACCCATCGCGGGCTCGGTTTCGCGCCGGGCCATCCGCGCTGGCTCGCGACGGTTCTCGCGCGGGAGTCGGGCCTCGCCTGGCCGTCTCCGTCATGGGCCGACCAGCCGCTGACGCCGCGGCTCGACAGGATCGGCGCCGACACGGACGGCGCATTCACGGGCGGCGGCGACGATGAGAACGGCGCGGTCGCGCCGGAGCACATGTTCGACGCCCGCTGGACCCTTGGCGACAGCGCTGACGACCGTTCGCTCGACGGCGTGCAGGCGCTCCTCGCCATCGACGAGGTGACGCATGTCTGCGTCCCCGATCTCTACCACCCTGCCCGCATGCCCGACACGGCGCCCGCGCCGACGCCCGGAACGCAAGGCGCCTGCTTCGAAACCTGCCTTCCGGCGGCGCCCGCGCCGACGGCGCCGCCCCCGCCGCAAGTCCCCGCGCTGGTGATCGATCCCGCCGATCCGGCGGGACGCGCGATGATTATCGCCCTTCAGCAGAGATGTGTGGATCTGTGCGAGGCGACGGAGCGCTTCATTGCGCTGCTCGACGCGCCGCCGGGGTTGAGCGCGCGCGAGGTGATGACATGGCGCGGGGCTTTCGCCTCGGCGTGGGCCGCCGTCTATGCGCCATGGTGCGAGATTGCGCCCCGCAACAACAATGGACGGGCGCTGACCCGCGTGCCGCCGAGCGCGGTCGCGGCAGGCGTGATTGCAGTGAGCGAGCTCGAAAGCGGCGTGCGGCGCGGACCCGCCAACAGGGTGGCGCGTGAGGTCGTCGCGCTTGCCGACAGGCTCGAACGCAGCGAGGCGCCGAGGCTGCATCAGGCCGGGATCAATCTGTTTTCGCAGGAAACCGACGGGGTCCGGCTCATCGGCGCGCGCACGACGAGCCGCGCCTTCTACGACCGCCAGCTCAATGTGCGCCGGATGCTGCTGCGGCTGCGCCGCATGCTCTACGCCGGCATGCAGTGGGCGGTGTTCGAGCCGAGCCAGCCGGCCCTCTGGACGCAGATCGAGGCCATGCTCGACGTCACGCTGCGGGAGGAATGGCGCCAAGGCGGCTTTGCCGGGGCCACGCCGGAGACCTCCTATTTCATTTCCATCGATCGGTCGCCCTCCCTGCTCGATCGCGGCGAGCTCGTCGTCTCTGTCGGCGTGGCGCTGGTGGAGCCGCTCGAATTCATCGTGATCCGCCTGACCCGATCGGGCGACGGCACGCTCAGCCTGGAGGAGGCGGCATGAGCGAGGCCAATATCATCCTCACGACCTTCCGCTTCGACGTGCAGCTCCAGTTCGGAACGGCGGCGGCGGGAAGCTCCCGCCCGCCTCGCACCGACACCGGCGACGTGCGCCTCGGCTTTCAGGAGGTGAGCGGACTCGAACTCGAAATGGACGCGCCCGAACTCGTCGAAGGCGGACGCAACGATGGCGTCATCCGCCGCGCGGGGCGCGTCAAGAGCCCGACTCTCGTGCTCAAGCGCGGCATGTTCGTGGAGGAGCGGACCTCCACCGCCTGTCTGGATTTCTGGATCTGGATTCAGGGCGTGATGAATGGCGAGCTGCCGGTGCGCCGCTGCGACGGCAGCGTCAGCCTCAAGGCCAATGGCAAGGACGGCCGGACGCCGACGCCCATGTGCGTCTGGGTCTTCGAGCGCGGGTTGCCGCTCAAGGTGAAGGGGCCGGACCTCAACGCCAAGACGGGCGAGATCGCGATCGAGGAGCTTCATATCGCCCACCAGGGCCTTCGCATGAATATCGGGGGGCCCGCCACATGAGCGAACTCGCCCGCGCCCTCGTCACGCCGCTGGACGAGAAAAACAAGCCGCTCAAGGACAAGGCGTTCAGCGTCCAGTTCAATCCCGCCTCGCTGCGCCTTCAGACCAGCGCGCAGCCCGCGGGCGGCGGACAGCAGTCGTCCGTGCGGAAGCAGGCGGCGACCAACGCCAAGACGACACTGACGCTCGAACTCCATTTCGACACCTATGACGAGGGCACGACCAGCAACCCGACGCCGGTGACAAAAAAGACCGCCTTGCTGGAGCAATTCCTTAAGCCGGTTCAACCGCCCGGGAGCAGCAAGCCCGTGCCCCCGCCGCCGCGCATCAGTTTCAAATGGGGCGGGTTCGAGATCACCGGCATCGTCAACCAGCTCTCGGTCGAATACGACCACTTCCACCACTCGGGCGCGCCGCTGCGCGCCAAATGCGGCCTGACGCTGGAGTCGCAGGACCCGCTGCTCGCGGCGCCGGTCGCGAGTCCCACGGCGGCGGGCGCCGCGCCCGGCAATGTCGCGCAGCCCGGCGCCGCTGGCGCGGACGGCGCCGGCGCCAAAGACCCCGGACGCGGCCTTGCCGAAAAGGGTGCGCTCGCGCTCGCGGGCGAAAGTCTCGCGGCCTTCGCCCAGCGCAACGGGCTCGACCCCAAGGCCTGGCGCGAGCTGGCGGACGGCGTGTCCGACGTCGCCTCCCTGCCAGCGGGGCTGGAAATCACCTATTCCGCCCAGATCGGCCAGCGCGCGGCCGACGTGAGCGGCGGAGCCGCCGATCCCGTGCGCGCGGCGCAGGCGGCCGTGACCGAGGCCGGCGGGCCGCTCGCGGCGGCGGCGGCGGTCAGGGACGGGAGAAACGCCGTAGCGGTCAACAGGGAGCTTCAGGCCTTCGGCGCTGTCCCGTCCGGCGCTTCCGGCGCGCCCACGCGCCCAAACGCAGGCGCCGCGCCCCAGCAGACGGCGCGCCCGGGCGTCTCGCCGCCGCCCCCGGCGTCGCGGCCCTTTGGCGCCGGCATCCCGCTGCATCCGCGCCTCGGAGGCGCCAGGCCGGATCGCCGTCCCGCCGGCTGGCCCGCCAGCCCGAAAAACCGCGTCCCCGGCTGCGGCTGCGGCGGAACGTAAGGGAGGGACGCATGCCGCTCATCATCAACGAAGTCGTGTCGGATATTCGCATCGCCTCAGGCTCGCAGGAGAGCGGGAAGCAAGGCGCTTCGCCAGCGGCGAACCCCGAACTCGACCGCGTCGAAAGGCTTCTGGCGGCATTGCGCGGCGACGCGCAGCGCCTCACCGGGCGCGACGAGGACGACCCGCCCGGAGCCCTCCCATGACAGCGCCGATCCGCGACCTTTACGCAAGCACGGTCCCGACCATCGAGGTTGGCGGCGAACGCGTCTTCAGCGTCCTGCGCGACGTTCTCGACCTGCGCGTGAGCATCCCGGCGACGGGGTCGCGCCGATTGCGCCTGCGGCTGAGCGCGGCCCCGACCGGCGCCCGCGCCGATGAGACGGCCCTCCTCTACCTCGATGGCCGCCTGTTCGATTTCGGCAAGGATGTCGCCGTCCTGATGGGTCCCGCCGACCGGCAGGAGAAGGTGTTCGAGGGCAAGATCAGCCGCATCGACGCCATTCTCGTGCAGGGGCGCCCGGCCGAGGTGGAAATCCATGCGGAGGACCGGCTGATCGACCTCGCCATGACCCGCCGCACCAGGACCTATGAAAAGGCGACGGCCGGAGATCTCGTCCGGCAGGTGGCGGCCGCGCACGGCCTGTCGGCCGATGTCGCCGTCGACGGTCCGCAACAGGCGCTCGTCCAGCAATGGAACGAAAGCGATCTTGGCTTCCTGACGACGCAGCTCGCGGCGCTCGGCGCGGATCTGTGGTTCGCGGCGGGACAGCTTCACGCCTGCGACCGGTATGAGCGTCGGGCCAACGCCCTCACGCTTCACGCCGGCGCGGAGCTGCTGTCGCTCGGGTTCAGCGCGGACCTTGCCGCCCAACGCAGCAGCGTCGTCATGGGCGGTTACGACATGAATGCGCGCGAGAGCGTGGCCGAGACGAGCGCCGCGCCGGACGTCGCGTCCCTGACGCGCAGCGGGCGCTCCGGGCTCGATCTGCTCTCGGCCGCCTTCGGCGCGCGCGACACCGCGCGCCGGCTCGCGGCCGTGACGGCGAGCGACGAAGCCCGCGCGCTGGCGAAAGCCGCGCATCGCGCCCGCACGCGCCGCTTCGTGAAGGTCGAAGCGCTCGCCACCATCCTGCCGGAGATCGTCTGCGGCGCGCGCCTGACCTTCGAAGGCGCCGGCGAGATGTTTGGCGGCGGCGGATACGTCGTCACGGACGCCGCGCACAGTTTCGACCGCGCCTCTGGCGCGACGACGTTCTTCTGCGCCGAGCGCGCCACAGTGAACGGGGGCAGCTGAGATGAACGCCCCCCTGCGACCGCTGGCCTATTACGGCCTCTATCCCGCGCTGGTAGTCGACATTGTCGATCAGGACGGCCTCGGGCGCGTCAAGGTGCGTTTCCCATCGCTCGACGCGGGCGACGCCTACACATGGGCGCGGCTCCTCTCCTGCTACGCCGAGGACGATCAGGGATGGCAGATCATGCCCTCGGTCGGCACCGAGGTCATCGTGGGATTCGAAGCCGGCGACCCGAGCCGCGCCTATATCGTGGGGGCCGCCTGGAACGGCCGGGAAAAGCCGCCGGAGACGCCGCGCGCCGCCAATGACAAGCGCGTGCTGGTCACGCGCGCGGGGAGCCGGCTCGAATTCGACGACAACGCAGACGCCACGAAGGCGACCCTCTCGCTGAGATCGGGACACACGGTTGAACTCGACGACGCCACCCAGCGCGTCACCGTGCGCTCGGCGGGCGGATGCAGCGTCGTTCTGGACGCCGCCGGCGTCACGGTGACGGCCAACGCCTCGGTGACCATCAACGCCGCCAGCGTCGACATCAACGCCCCCACCGTGAACTGCTCGGGGCAGGTGAACTGCGCCTCCATCTCGACGGGCTCCATAACGTCCGGCGTCTATTCGCCGGGGGCGGGAAACATATGGTGAGCATGGCCCCCCACCCGTGGAAACTCGTTGGCCCATGGTATCGCTGGCCGCGACCCGGCCTGCCCGCCGACGGGCGCCTGTCCGTCCCGGAAATTCAGAAATACGCGCATCCCCGCTACGTCAAAAGCTTCATGGCGGAGCCGCAGCACTCGCTGATGTTCGATCCCGAACGGGATTTCAGGGCGCAGCCGAGCCTCATTGCCGCGGAGAGCGGATTGGTGCGGCGGATCGGCATGTTTCTCGACGCCGCGAAAGGCTGGGCCGGGCAGAAGGTGCAGTCACGCGTGCTGTTCAAGCAGTCGGAGCTGCAACATGCGCGGCTCGTGTCGTCGGGCCTGCTCAAACTCTACCAGCCGGTGCACGAGCGCTTCTATCTCGTCGTGGCCGAACTCCACTGCGATACGGCGGGCTTCCCGAGCCCGACGCGCGCGACCGTCTGTTCCGCAGGTTTTGTGTTGCGGCGGCGCTCCACGACGATCGACGGCGCGGATGCGAAGACGTTCCAGACGATGCTCGACGCGGTTCAGCAGGCGCGGGTCGCGCTGGCCGAGGCGCAGAACGAGGGGCCGCTGAAAGTCAGATCGGCCCAGCGTCGCAAGGAAACGATCCACGCGATGGCGGTGGACGGCACGCTCGCCGACGAAATCAAACGCCGCAAGCAGACGCTGTCGGAGTCGAGACAGGCGCTCGAAGCCTGGCGCGCCGGGAAGAACTACACGACCGAACTCCAGCGCTGGGTCAGACTCGATCCGACCGATCCGGCGGCGAAGGTCGGCGAATGGCGCGACATTCCGATTTCCGCGTTGGACAGCCTGCGCGACGGCCACCTGAGCGAGCATGTCATTCCGATGACGCGCGCCTACGCCGATCCGGCGGACCACGAGCACGACGCCGCCAATCGGGCGATCTATTTCGGCGTCATTCCCACTGTCGCACTTCAGCACGATGTGAACGGCAATGACCGCTACCACGACGACGATGTTTACGAGATTCGCTGTTTCGTGCGGCGCCGACGCGACGACTGTCTGAAGCTGCCGGGCGCCGCGAGCTGCAAGGGCGATCTTGTCTGGAGCGAGGCGACGCGTCCCTTCTGCATCGCGCCGGCGATGGACGTCGAGGGCCTCGCCAATCGCCCCGTCACGATCCGCATGCCCGATCTTCAGGGACTGCAAAGCCAGATCGCCACGGCGAAAGATCCCAGCCGCTTCGCCTCCATGGGATTCGATCAGCCGCAGCAGCTTCTGCCGAAGGATTCCAGCATGCCGCCGGGCAAGTCGAGCCCGACCGCCGGCGCGATCTGCTTCTTTGCGATCCCGCTCATCACCATCGTCGCGCTCTTTTTGCTGAACCTGTTTCTGCCGATCATCCTCTTCGTGTTCAATCTGTGGTGGATGCTGGCGCTCAAATTCTGCATTCCGCCGAGCATCAAGATCGACGCCGGGCTGAGCGCGGTCCTCGACGCCGTGCCGCCGGACGTCAATCTCACGGGCAAACTCGATCTCGAAGTGACTTTGCCGGACGGCAGCAAGCACAGCCTCAAAGGCGCGCTCGATCCCGCCCTCGCCGACATGAAGCCGGCGATGAGTCTGACGCTGGCCGATGAATACGACCTCGTCGACACGGTCGCCACAAAGCATCCCAAAAACCCGCAGGGCCGCACGGGGCGTTATCTCGAAGACAATTTCTACCCGCATGTCCGGCCGATTTACGCCCCGCAACCCGCCCGACCGCTGGAGCCCGCCCGATGACGGAGTTCGCCCGCAGCCGATCCCCTCTTCCATCGACGTTCCAGTTGCTCGGGCGAGGCCTCGCCAGCCCGATCCGCGCGGTTGAAAACGGCCGGCTCTGCGTCGCCGAAGGTCCGGAAAAAGTGCGGCAGGCGATTTTCACGATTCTCGAAACCGAGCCGGGCGAACGCGTGATGCTGCCGGAGTTCGGCTGCGGGCTTCAGCGCTTCATCATGGAGCCGAACAGCTACGCGACGCGCGCCAGCATGGAGCGCGACATTTCGATCGCGCTCCAGCGCTTCGAACCGCGCATTCAGCTCGACGAGGTCAGCGTCACGCCCGCCAACGAGGACCCCGCCATGGCGCTCGTCGAAATTCGCTATCGCCATCTCGCCAGCGGGCGGGAAGACAATCTGGTCTTTCCCTTCTACTTCGGATAATCGCCCATGCCGCTGTCCCCTCCCCATCTGGATGACCGGCAATACGACGAGCTCTACAGCGAGCTGCGACGGCGCATCACGGTCTACAATCCGACATGGACCGACCATAACGACTCGGACCCAGGCGTCACGCTGCTCCAGCTTTTCGCCTATATGACGGAAAGCGTGCTGTTCCGTCTCAATCAGGTGCCGGAGGCCACGCAGCTCACCTTCCTGCGTCAGCTCGATATCCCTCTGCGTCCGGCCACGCCCGCGCGCTGCCTTCTCGCGTTCCAGACGAGCAAGGCCGCTGGCGGCGTCGTTCCTCCCGGCGCCGTCGCGCGGGCGGGAAAAACGCCGTTCCGGGTGGAGGGCGCGCAGGATTGCCCGGTGTGGCCAATCGAAGCGCTGGCGGTCGCCCGCGTGCGCGCGCCGGCGCCGAAGACCTCGGAGACGGGCGGGCCCGGCAGCGCCGACGACCCCGAACTCTTCGACGTCGCCCAGGCGCGGCTCGAAGCGCTGAAGACCCTGCTCCCGCTTGCGGACGCGGGCGCCGACCCTGCCTATTACAAGCCGTCGTATCTGCGGCAGGGCCAGGCGGGCGCGCTCTCCTGCCGGGACACCGTCGATCAGACGCTGTGGATCGCGCTGCTCAGCCTGTCGCCAGGCGTGGCGCCCGCCTTTAGCGGGGCGAATGGCGCAAGCGTCACATTCGCATTCGACCTCGCCGATCCCGCGCCTCAGGTCATGGAAGCCGTTTCCTGCGCGCAGGGCTCCGGCGCGCCCGGCGGCGACCTGCTGTTCGAAATCGCCAGATACGCCGCCGACAAGAGCGTGTCGTTCGAGCGGCTCGTCGTGGAAAGCGACTCGACGGACGCGCTTTCGCGGCCCGGCGTCATCCGCCTTGCGTTGCCTGGATTTGCGACAAACGCCACGGTCCCGGAAGTCGACGACGTTCTCGACGGAGCGGGCGACAGGCCGCCGCCGCTCCTCGAAGACGACCGCGCGCGCGTCCGGATCTGGCTCAGGCTGCGGCGCCGAAACGGCGTGCCGCCCGATCTGTCGCTCATCGCGGCCAACGCCGCGCAAGCCGTCCAGGCCTCCGCCGCCGCCCCGGAGTTTCTCGGCGTCGGCACAGGGCAACCGGGCCAGCGCTTCCAACTGGCGCAAGCGCCGGTCATCGCCGGCGACACGGCGATGCCGGTGATGATCGAGGTCGAAGAGGGCGGCGTATGGCGGCCGTGGTCGGAGATCGAGTCGCTCGATCTCGCGGACGAGAATGAGTCGGTGTTCTCCGTGGACCCCGAAGCCGGAGAAATCGGCTTTGGAGCGAAAGGCCCGGCGCTCGGCTCGCGCGTGCGCGCCAGCGGCTATTTCTACGGCGGCGGAGAGGCCGGCAATGTGCCCCCCGGCGCGATCACGCTGATCGAGGGCGCCTCGCCCGACGTCAAGGCGACGAACATCACCCGCGGCCGCGGCGGCGCCGACGCGGAAACGCTGGAGACCGGCCTGACGCGAATCCCGGGGGAATTGCGGCGCCGGGACCGGGCTGTCACCGCCGGGGATTTCACGGAGCTCGCCATGCTGACGCCCGGCGCCGGTCTCGGCCGCGCCGAATGCCTGCCGCGCTTCTACCCCCGCAAGAAGGCGTGGGAGCAGCCGGGGATCGTCAGCGTCATGATCTGGCCGAAGAGCCTGCCGGTGGACGGCGGTCCGCCAATCCCCGACCGGGCGACGATCGACCTCGTCTGCCGCTATCTGTCGCCCCGCCGGCTGGTGACGACGGAACTCTATGTGACTCCGCCGGACTATGTCGAAATCGCGGTCTCGGTGAAAGTGGCGGTCGAGCCGGGCTACAGCGCCGTGGCCGTGACCCGCTGGGTCGAGATGATCCTCAGCCAGTTCCTCTCGCCGCTTCCCCCCTATGGGCCCGCCGGCGAGGGCTGGCCGCTCGGGCGCGCGGTCAATCCGCGCGAGCTCGAAGCGACGGCGCTTCAGGTCCAGGGCGTCGACTTCCTCGAAGGGCTGAGCCTCGCCCGGCGCGACGGCAAGGGCTGGCTGAAACAGGACCCCGTCGTGCTGGAGCGCCAGCAGACGGTCTGGCTGTCGCATGTCGTGGCCGTCGGGCCGGGCGCGCCGCTGCCGCCGCCGGGAGAGGACGCGCCGCCGCCCTCGGGGCCGCCGCCCGTTCCAATTCCGCTCCTCCGGGAGACATGCTGATGAGCAGCCGTTTCCCTCCCGTCTCCGAACTGCTGGGCGTGCGCGGCCGGGACCAATGGCTGCACTGCGCATTCGGCGCGGAGGCGCCCTCCTCGCTCGCGGTGGAGGACGACCTCGTCCTGCTGGCGCCCCTGCCGCCGGACGTCTCCGCTCCGGCGGCCGGCCCTGCCCCGCGTCGCCATGGCCTCGCCATCGACCGAAACGGACGGCTCTATCGCGCGGAGCCCGAAAATGGCGTCATCGTTTCGCGCGCCCTCGCCCAGCCGGAGGCGCTGACGCTCGCCCCGCCGCTCCCCCCCGAGCCCCTTCCCGACGCCGCCAATGGGCCCGCGGCGCCCAGCGCCCTCGCCATCTCGTCCGACGATCACCTGTTCGTCATCGGCGAAACCGAAGCCGCCGTCTTTGTCTACGATCTGCTCGCCCGCCGCTACCGGGGCGCGCACGCCTTGCCGCGGCGTCCGGTCGATCTCGCGGTCGCGGGCGGGCGCGTCCATGTCCTGCTCGACGCGCCTTCCGCCTGGCTCGCCTTTTCGCTTTGCGACCGCCCGCAGGCGCTCGACTGGCCCGCCGGCCTGACGGGGGCCACGCGATTGGCGTTTTCCTCCTGCGGGAAAGCCTTCGTCCTTGTCGACGGGGGAACGGGCTCCGCGCGCGTGGTCAACATCGGACGGCCGCGACGCGGCGTCGCCCCGGAGGGATCGACGCCGACGCCCGGCGGGCGCGAAATCGCCCTCCTCGCCCGCCCCGGCGGGACGGCGCTTGTCGTCGCCGCTGGCCCGGGCGAGCCGATCCGGCGCTTCCTGGTCACCGAGAGCGGCGTCGGCGAGGACGCCTCTTATGACGGGCGCCTGTACGACGGCTGCGGGATTCTCGCCACGCCGGACGGCCGCGTCGTCTATGAGGGGCTGCGCGAGGGGCGGGACCTCGGCCCGCTGCGCGCCGCGCCGGCGCGGCGGCTCTACGCCAGGGAAGGCGAAGTCATCCTCTTCCGGCTCGACGCCGGGGCGCCGGCCAACCGTTGGGGACGGCTGTTTCTCGACGCCTGCCTGCCCGAGGGCGCCGCCGTCATCGTCCGAACGCGAACCTCCGACGAGCCCGACGAGGGCGCGCCAATCGAGCGCACGCCGCCGGCCAATCTCGCGGAGCCGCCGACGCTGGCCGGCGACAGCATCGCCGTGCTGCCGTCGAAGGAGGCGCTCGATCAGGCTGACGCGTGGGGCCAGGCGTCCCTTCTGCGTGCGGGCGACGGAGACGGGCCTTTCGCCGCCTATGAGGCCCCGATTCTGGCTCCCCCGGGCCGCTACCTCTGGCTGCGGCTGACCCTGACCGGGCGCGGCTCAACGACGCCCCGCATCCGCCGCGTGATGGCGGAGCGCAAGGGCCACGACTGGCTCAAGCATCTGCCCCGCGCCTTTGCGCGGCGCGACGTCGAAACCGAAGAGTTCATGCACGCCCTGCTGACGCCCGTCGCCGCCCTGCTGGCCGACGCTGACCGCGCCAGCGCGACGCGGCATCGCCTGTTCGACCCACTGCATGCTCCCGCCGACGCCCTTCCCTGGCTCGGCGACATGCTGGGGTTTCCGGTGGAGCCGGAATGGCCCGAGAGCGTGACGCGCCGGATGCTCGCCGAGGCGACGCAGCTTCTGCGCGCCCGCGGCACGCCCGCGACGCTTGTGCGGATGCTCGAAATTCTGACAGGCCACACGGTCACCATCATCGAATCCTTCCGAATTCGGGCCGGCGGCGGCGTTGGCGGGGAGGCGGCGCATGCCTCCACTGCGGTGGTGGGCGCGGGTTTTCGCGTCGGCGGCGGGCTGACGGACGGCGAAACGGCCGTCGGCCCCGCCGCTGAAAGCGGCATCGCGTCCCATGCGCATCGCTTCACCGTGCTCGTGCACGGGCGCCTCCCGGCGGATGTCGAACAGGCCGCGCGCCGGCTGCTCGAGCGCCATCGACCGGCGCATACGCTCTACACCCTCTGCTCTGTCGACGCCGGACTGCGCGTCGGCGCGGGCGGCCTCGTCGGAATCAGCACGCTGGTCGGCCCCTCATCAGGGTTCATGCCCGCGGTTCTGGGCTCGGCGCTTGTTGGCAAGGGGACGCTGGTCGCGCGCGGCGGGCTTTCGACGAACGTCTTCGGGGACGCGCCATGACGCTCGCGGTGGACATCCATATCCGGCGCTGGCGCGTGACCCTGTTCGCCGGGGACGGCGCGATCGCCGAGGCCTGCTCGGCGCCCGGTTTCGACGGCTTGCTCGCCGCCGCCGCCCTCGCACCCGCGCTCGCGCCGCTCGATCCGGGGGAGGAGGAAATCATCGTGCTCGACCGTCTCGTCACGCCTCCGGTCGAACTCCGCGCCGAGAACAACGCCGTCGCCCTCGCGACTTACGCGGCCGAGGTGCGGCGCGTCTTTCAGGCGAGCGCCGTGCGGCGGCGCTATCGGAACCGGCGGGACGCGCTGCGGGCGATGCTCCAGGCCGCGGCGCGGCAAGACGCAGGCGACCTTTGGGTGTGGCGCGCGCTGGGGCTCCTGGGCGAAGGCGAGATGCTGAGCGCCGCCATCGGCTCCGGCCTGCGCGCCCTCGCCGACGGCCGGGACAAGAGCTGGCCCGTGTTGCAGGCGTTGGCGGCCTCGGGGGATCTCGCCCTGATCTGGCCGCGCGCGCCGCTGCCCGTGCTGGCCGCGCTCACGGATGCGCTGGCGCCGGGCGAGGCCGCGTCCCCGGCCCCGGCCTCCGCCGCGCTCGCGCGCCGGTTTCTCGCCGCCCGCGCGCCGGCGTGGCTGGCCCTGCCGTCGAATGGCGAGGCCGCCCGCGCCAGCCTCGCCGCGCGGCTCGCGCTCGCGTCAGCGGGGGCGCGGGACATGCCTTCGCAGAGCTATCGCCGCCTGTTGGCGGGAGCGACGTCCCATTTCATCGCGCCCTCCTCGGCCGCGCCCGCTCATGTTGCTCCCGACCCTTCGAGCGCCCCCGAGCGTCCAAACGCCCCAGAAAGGCTGGAGGACGGCGTGGGCGGCGCGAGTCTCTCCCGCACAGTCTCCAACATGCGCGGGGACAGCCAGCCGGACGCCCGGCCCATGCGCGGGCGGCCCCTTGGTCGAACGGTCCTCGGTCTCCGCCGCCCCCAACCCTGCGCCTCCCATGAGGAAGCGCCGGAGCGGCTGCTGGCGACCCGCTGCGCGGGCCTGCTGTTCCTGCTCCCGCTCCTGCCCGAGGCGGGTCTCTTCGACGCGCCGGCCCGGACGCTGTTCGCGCATGGCGGGCTGACGGCGCGCCTCGTGCGACTCGCCACGCTGGGACTTGGCGCGCCGCTCAGCGATCCGGCGGTCCGGGCCTTCGCCGGGCTCTGGCCGGGGCGCGCGCCGGGAGACGACGACGCAGGAGCGGCGCTTCCCGAGCCTCCGTGCAGCAGGGCGCAGGCGCGGGAGACGGCGCGGCTGGTGGCGAACCTTGAGGCGGTCCTGACGCGACGCGGCGTTCGCGGTCTTTCGCTGGCGGCGATTGTCGCGCGGGATGGGCTCCTGTCCTTCCGCCCCGCCGAGATTGATCTCCACATGCCGCTCCACTCGGTCGACGTCGACATCCGCCGAACGGGTCTCGACGCCACGCCCGGGTTCATTCCGTGGCACGGCGCCACTGTGAGGTTTCACTATGATGAGAGCTGAGCAGCGTCTCGATCCGGCGCCGCTGCCGGCGTCTCAACGGCTGGCGGCCAAATTCCGCGCGGCGGCGCAGGCGCTCGGCGAATATGGCGCGCGCTGCGGCGTCGAGGGGGCGGCGGAAGCGGGTCAGCGGATCGCCGCGCGCCTCGCGACTCTCGCGGGAAAGGCGCAAGGGGGAGCGGCCGACCCGCTCGACCGGCTGGCCGCCGCCTGGGGGCTGTCGCGCGCGGCGCAGTTGCGCCTCCTTGTCGCGGCCCTGCCGGCGATCGACGCGGAAGCGGCGGAGCTCATCGGGCTGATCGAGGGAGACGGCGGGCCGCTTGCCTCGATCGGCACGCTCGAAGCGCTGTTTCCGACCGAGGCGGACCCGCTCTGGGCCCAGCGGCTCGCCTGCGACGATCCCTTCATCGCCACGGGGCTTCTGGCGCTGGAGCCCGGCGGCGTCGGCGCCCGCCGCCGGCTCGCCCCCTGCGACGGGCTCTGGCCCGGACTCCTCGGGCTCCCGATCTGGCCGGAACAAGCCAGCCCCATGCCGATCGAGGCCGCGCCGTCGCCTCTCTCCAGCAACGATGAGACTCGTCTCGCCGTCGCGGCGCTCGCCTCCGGCGCGCCGGCGCTGATTGGCGTCGTCGACGACAGTCCTGGCGTCGCGCTGGAGCGGGCGATCATGCTGTGCAGCGCCGCCGACCGCCGCTTCGCCGTCTTCGGGCTCGAAGGCCGGTCCGACAAGGCCATCGCCGCCCTTCTCGCCCATGCCCTGTTGCGCGGCTGCTGCCCGGTTCTGCTCCTGCCCGCGGCGGAGCCAGCCCCGATCCGGCTGGCCGGACCAGATCTCTATCCAGCGCCCGTCATTGTCGCCGGACGCGACCTCTCGGCGCTCGTGGCGCCGACGCGCGCGCTCATCTGTCCACCCGCCGCGCCCGTCAACGCCGCCGCCCAGACGCAGATGTGGCGCGCGCTGCTGCCGGAGGCCGCGCCGGATGCGCTGGCGGCCTTCGCCGCGCGCCATCCTTTCGGCCCCGTATCGGCCCTGTCCGTGCTGCGCGACGCGCAGACTCGGGCGCAACTCGCGGGGCGCGCGCCGACCGCAGACGATCTCGTCAGGGCGGCGGCGGTGCGCGGCGCCGCCATGAGCGCCGCTAGCGCCGAGCGCCGGCCGACGAGCGCGGAGTGGGATGACCTCGTGCTGCCGGAAGCGACCATCGCGGAGCTTCGCGCCGCCGTCGACCGGCTCCGCGACCGGCCGGCGGCCGCCGCGATGCTGCCGCCGCGCTGCGCGCCGCCGGGGCAACGGCTCCTCTTCCTCGGCGGGCCGGGCGCCGGGAAGACGCTCGCGGCGGAAGTTCTCGCGACGGAAATCGGCGCCGGCTTTCTCGTGGCGGACACGCCGCGCCTGCTCTCGAAGTGGCTCGGCGAGACGGAACGGAACCTCGCCGAACTGTTCCGCGCCGCCGAGGAGAGTCACGCCGTGCTCTTCTTCGACGAGGCGGACGCTGTTTTCGGGCGGCGCGTCGAGACCCGCGAAGCGCGCGACCGCTACGCCAATGTGGAGACGGCCTATCTGCTCCAGCGGATCGAGCGCTTTTCCGGCGTTGTCATTCTCGCCACCAATCTGCCGGGCAATCTCGACGAAGCCTTCCGCAGACGCTTCGACGCGATCGTCGACTTTCCGCCGCCCGACGCGGCGTGCCGCGCCACGCTCTGGCGGCGCCATTTGCCGCGCGCGCTCGTCGAGGACGGCGGGCTCGATCTCGATCTTCTGGCCGAGTGGTACGCGCTGACCGGCGGCCTCATCCGCAACGCCGCCGTCGCGGCCGCCTATCTCGCGGCGGCCGAGCGCCGCCCGATGACCGCCGGCCACCTCTTCGAGGCGATCGCCCGCGAATACGTGAAAAACGGAAAACCCTTTCCCGGCCTGCCCGGCGGCCCGAGGGGGGCCGAAACCGACGAGGTGCTCCATGCCTGACGACGTCAACCAGATCGAAGTCTTCTGGAAGAACCGGCTCTCCGGACTCGAAGCCCGCGCGAAAGCCTTGCGCGACACGGAGCTCCCCAACGCGGAGAAGAACATCAAGGACGCGCTGGCGCGCCTTGCCAAGGCCCAGCAGACGGGCGGTGACGCGGCCGGGCAGGCGGAGGGCGCGCGAAAGGCTCTCTCCACCGTGCCCATGCCGGCCGACACGGCCACTCTGCAGGCTCAGTGGGAAAAAGCGCGCAAGGACTTCGCGCAGGCGCAGGCCGACGCCGCGGCCGCCGGGCGGGCGCTGGCCCTCGCCCTCGGGGCCAGGGACCTTCTCACGAAAGAACTCGATGACACGGACGCCGCGACCAGCGACGCGCGGTCGAACAAGTCGATCGCCGAGACGCAAGCCCTTGGTCTCGCCAAACTGAAGGATAATCTGAAATCCGACGCCTTCACGAAAGCGCAGGGCAAGGCGGCCGGGCTGCTGACGGAGGCGGACGACGCGCGCGCGAAGATCGACTCGCTTCTTCCCGACAAGATGAGCGCCGTCCTGACGAAACGGCGCAAGCGCGATCTGGACGCCCTTGCCCAGTTGCCGCGAGCCGGAGCAGACCGCTGGCCGCCGTCCGCGCTCGGTGTGGCGCAAGCGACGCTCGCGTCCTGCCAGAGCGCCGCGGAAGAGCTCCTGAAGGACGCCGAGGCTCTGGTGGCCGAGGCCGAGCCGACGCTCGCCGCCTGGAAGAAGCTTGCCCCCGGAACGAAGGGGTCGCCTGTCACGGACGATCAGCGCAAGCTGCTCGATTCAGACGCGACGACGCACGCCGCCGGCCTGTCGGCGCTCGCCGACGCCGAAGATGTGCTGGCCAATCTGGAAAAGGACTGGATCGCGCTCTACGCCGCCGCGCTGGAATGGGCGGCGCCCGGCGAATCCGGCCACACGCCCGACGGTCCCGACCTGTCGAAGGAACAGTCGGCTGTCGACGCGGCTCTCAAAGACTACCAGAACAAGACCGCCCTGACCGAAAAAGACCTCTGGGCTGCGTGCGCCGCGCTCGCCAACGTGCCGGACGACTGGGTCGTGGTGTCGGAGCGCCATCGCCGCCTCAACGAGCGGCTCGTCAAATTGGCCAGCCCGCTCGGTCATTCCGACCCCGGCGCGGCCGTGGCGACGCTCTCCAAGGCGGTCGGGCAAATCGCCAGCGAGCACGAGAAGACCACCGCTGCGGCTGACGGAGCCGCCCGTTACGCCCGCCTGCTGAAGGAACGCAAGGCAAAGGCGCTCATGCAGAACGTGCTGTCCGACGCCCGCGCCGCGGCGGCGCCCGGGGGCGTTTTCATCTTCAACTGAGGGGGGCGGGATGGGCGCGACGTCAGGAGATTGCGGCTGCGGATGCGAGGGGATCGCCGCGTTCCCCGCGAACCCCGCGACGGCCTTGAATTATCATTTCGGAATGCTGCTCGGCGTGGAGGATCTCAAGGCCGAGCAGGCCTTCCATACCGGCCGCCTGCAACGTCACCAGCGCGAGCTGCATGGGCAGGGAGTCGTGCGCGGTCTGAAGGTGACCTTCGACCCCGCGACCGGAATCCTGCGCGTCTCGCCAGGTTTCGCCGTCGACCAGCTCGGGCGCGAAATTGAAATCGTCTCGCCGCAGTGCATGGACCTGTCGGCCTATATCGACGAGAACCGGACGCGCCTCGCGGCGCTGGAAGACGTGGACAAGGGAGTCGATCTCGATCTGGTCGTTTCCGCCGGCGCCTGTCTGGAGCGCCCCGTGCAGGCCATCGCCCGCGAATGCAACGGGTCGGACGCCGATATCGCTTATTCCCGCCTCACCGAACGCCCGCATCTCGACCTCGTCGCGGCGAACGCGAAGGAGGAAGCTCCGGCGCCCGATCCGCTCGGAGACCTCTACAAGAAGATCGCGGACGGCGTCTTTACGCCGGATGCGCATAGCCCCGAGCAGCAGGCGCTTGCCATCCTCGCCGCGCAGGCGGCTCAGGCCGGCGCCACCCCCGAAACGCGCGCCGCCTTCGCCCGGCAGGCCGCGCTCGTCGCCAGCCTCGACGCCGACCCCCCTGCCCCCGCCGTCGTGCTGGAGGATGTGCATCTGACGCTGGCGCGGCTCGAAGGCGTCAAATACCCCGCCAAATCGAAAACGCCCGCCCACATCGACAACATCCGCTGTGACGTGCGCCGCCTGCTGCTGCCGCAAAGCTATCTGCAAATTCGCAGCGATCCGCCGCCCCGCGCCGCCATCATCGGACCAGTCGTCACAGGGGCCACGCGCAATGCGCTCGAGATCGACATAACCTTCAGTCGAGCCGTGGCGCCGGCGGCGCTCGTTGAAAGCGCGTTTCAGCTCCTCGACCTGACGAGCGCGGCGATGACGGCGCCCTCCTTCAACATGCAGGCCACAGGGCCCGCCGCCGCGCCCACCGGCGCCAAACTCACGCTGGCCGCGGCGCCAAAGGGCACGCTGCGGCTCGTGGTGTTCGGGACAGGGCCAACCCCCATCGTCGACTCCGCCTTCATCGCATTGGGCCAGACGCCCGGCGAGGACGGGCGCAACTTTGTCACAACGCTCTGAGCGAGGGTGAACCCATGACCGACAGCGCAACGGACAGCCAGATCTTCGCCGAGAGCAACGGCATCGCCAAGGTCTTCACGGACACCCCGCTGGCGAAGCTGAATTACTTCGACGGCCGCTATCTGCGGGCGGACGACCTCCAGCGCGAGCAGCGCTACCACGAGGCGCGAAGCAAGCTCGTCGCGCTGTCGCAAGGCGCGGGTCCGGTCTACGGGCTCGGCGTTTCGACGACGGGACCGGCCGGCGCCCCCATCACCGTCGAGCCGGGCCTGGGCTTCAACGAGCTTGGCGACGCCATCCTGCTCAAGGGAGCGGTTGCCTTCGATCTCGCCCAGCTCATCGCCGCCACGGCGTCCATGGACGCCGCCGCGAAGGCGAAGATCACGAGCGCGATGACGACCTTCGGACCATGCGCCGTCGCCGACAGCGGGCCGCAGGACACAACCAGCGCCACGCAGCCGGTCTATGTGATCACCATCGCCCCGAATGAAGCCCTGTGCGGGCGGGAAGACGTCTACGGCCAACTGTGCGAGGCGGCCTGCGTGCAGGGCTCGGCGGCCAACCTCGCCATTTCCGGCGTGATCCTTCGCGCGCGGCCGCTCAATCTGACGCTGCCGCCTGTCGCGGGCAGCCTCGACCTCCATCTGCGTTCGCGGCTCGCCGCCGCCTTCTTCCGGTGCGAAGCCAAGGGGCGCGGCGGCCTGCTGGCGAGCGGCGGCCTGCATCTGCCGGGCTGGTGTGGCACGGCCGACGCGGGAGTCGCGAATGAGATCGCGCTGGGCATTGCGCTGCTGCGCAACGGAAACTGGATCGTGCTCGATCAATGGACCGTTCGCCGCGAGCGCATGACTCCGCTTCCGCTGGGCGTGTGGCTGGGACGCCTCGGCATGCGTCGGCACGAGCAGTTTCTGGCCGAAGTCTTCCAGTTCCAGTGCCAGCTCGCCGAAACGCTCGCGGGCGCCGCCGCGACCCCGCCGGCGCCGGCCCCGGACGTCTGCGTCGACCTCGTCGCAAAGCTGCAATTGACCAAGGAACAGCGCGACGCTCTCGACAAGATCGTCGCCGGCATGCAGGCCGCCAGCGCCGCCGGTCCAAAGGCGGGCGCCGCGCCGCCTGGCTGGCTTTACGCCAACGGCTTCGTCGAATTGCCCCCGGCGGGGTTCCTGCCCGTCGATCCGGCGAGCGCCGCCCCGCTGCGCCAGCAGGTGGCCGCCCTGCTCGGGCCGCTTGTCGATTTCCGGCTGATCGGCGCGCCCGCGGATGTGATCCCGCACGCCTTCGAGGAAGCGCGGGACATGCGCCGCACGCCACTGGTCGCCGATCTGCTCCAGGATGGCGAGACGCGGCCGCAGCTCGAAGTCTATGCGCCCGACGCCGTCGCCAGGCAGACGGGAAAAGACGATTACCGATCAACGCACGCGGGGGCACACGAGACGACCTGGGCGATGCTGGCGCTTATGCTTGGTTTGCCCATATCGCAAGTGGAGAAGTCTCCACTGGGGTTTGCGGACTATCTGCCGTCGATCATGCATGCAGGGACGAAGGGCGGCGAGGGACTGCTGGCGCTTCTGGGAGCCTTCGGCCGCGGCATGTGGAGAGCCGAAACCGCCGCCCCCTCCGCGGGCGTCTCCGCCGAAGTGGTGGACGAGATGGCAAATGCGCTGCTCACAATGACTGACGCCAACGTCGTCGTGGGGATGACCTGCAAGGTCGCCGGCGACGTTCTTGGCGGAAAGGGCAAGCTGAACTACGTGCTCACCATGGGCTCGGTCGGACAGGCGTGGACGGTGGATGTAACTGTCGAACCGAATTTCAGTTCGTCCAAGGATACGGACATCGGCGCGACAGGACCGCTCAAGGACGTAAAGGCCTATGAAGGCTCCATCGCCATCCATTCCACTTTTCACTCCAGTCCGAGCGGTTCCAAGGGCGCCCATGCGCGCGTCCTTGGACATGCCCGGCTTTGGACCGTTCGAGCTGACGATAATGAAATATCCGCTTATCTGATCACCGATCTCTGGGACAAGAGCGAGCAGGTCCCAGAGACCTCAAAGCGAGCGGCGGCGCTCGCCTTCCGCAAACAGGGCGACGGCTTCATCCCCCAGTCCCTGACGCTGCTTCAGAGGAACGACGACCGTGCGGCCAAACTGTTGTTCAGCGAAATTTTCAACAAGGGCCTGGATCAGCCGAATGGCGCGGCGGACCCGTTCGACCGCTCGGTCGCAGGAACGGAATTCGATAACCTGCTGTCATCCCTCGGCAAGCTCGATCCTCCTCTTTCCAAGGCGGTGCGGGACGGCTTCCGCGTCACGACGCCCGGCGGGAGCGTGCTCACGCCCATGCGCGACTGGGTGATGTTTCGCCGGTCGCGGGCGGTGATAGAGGAGGCGCAGGACGCCGCGCCGGTCCCGCGTCGCGAAGGGTGACCAGCCATGGCCGCTCCCGCTCCGCCTGTTCCCGCAGCCCCGGCTCCCAAGCCGCCGGAGACCAAGGCGCCAGAGAAGAAGGCGATCCAGACGAGCCCTGCGCCAGCGGCGAAATCCGAGGCGAAAGACATCCGGCGCGCCCCGGCGGGCGCAGCCGCTCCCGCAGCGCCAACCCAGAAGCCGGTGATGCGCAAGGCCGCCGGAGACGCCCCCGGTGGAGTGCCGGTGTCCAGCCCCGCCGACCCCGCCGAGCGCGAGGCGACGGCCATGGCGAGCAAGGTGATGCGTTCCGCTGTCCCGGGCGCCGCCGATGGCGGCGAGCTCGCGCCCATGCGGCCGAAGGAATCCCTGAAGCCGCCCGTTTCCCGCGCCGAAGCGGACGCAGGCGGCGGCGTGGTCGCCGATCCGGCGGTCGTCCATGATCTCGGACCCGGCGCGATGCTCGACGCGCCTGCGCGGTCGTTCTTCGAACCCCGTTTCGGCGCCGATCTCTCTCACGTGCGCATCCATACGGGAGACAAGGCGGACAGGGCCGCGAAGGCGGTGCGCGCCCGCGCGTTCACGGTGGGGCGCGACATCGCATTCGCGAGCGGCGAGTACGATCCCGAGTCCCCCGGCGGGCGAGAACTCCTCGCCCATGAACTGGTTCATGTTCTCCAAAACGGCGACGACGTCGCGCGCATGGTGATGCGGGATGGGCCCGCGCTGACAGGTTCGGGAGAGAGCGATTCCATCCGCCTCGACGTCCCGCTGGGCATACCGCGCAACAAGGGGCGCCACGCTCACCTCTACCACGCTCTGGCCGCCTCCCATCACCTGAACCGCCCCAGGAACTACGACCGCGAAGAGATCGGGCCGGATCAGGTGCGAAACTGGAACAATGGCGTCGCCTTCGACGAGGCCGCAGTGCGCCAGGCGGGGAATTTGGGCGGCGCAGGCGATCCGGGCTCCATTGTGCTCCACGTGGCTGGACCCTCGGGCGAAACGTCCCGCCTGTCCGAACTGACCGACGGCAAGCCTCTGATGGACGCGCTGAAGATTCCGCAATGGAACAAGGCTGGGCGGCGGCTGGTGGAAACGGACCGCTATGACGTCGACCACATCGTCGAACTGCAAGTTGGCGGGCAGGACAGTTTCGATAATTACGAACTCTTTCGCGGCGCAAACAACCGCAGCGTCGGGGGCGCCATCCGGGCCTCGGTGGAGCGGACCGTTCTACAGTTCCTGGTCAACAAGGCGGCGGACTCATCCGTTTCGCCCGACTTCAAGACACGCTACCCGCCGACCAGGGCCGGCGCCGACCGGCTCAAGGCGGATAAGGAGGTGCAGTTTCCCGACGTGGAGGACTCCGGGAGGGACAGCCGCAGCGCCAACCGGCAGGAAGCATCCGGCGCCTTCTGGACTCGCGACGAAATTCGCGCGCTGGCGCATGTGCGCAGCCTGCTCATACCGCCGGATTTGACCTCCGACGGCACGGCCACCCAGCTTGCGCTCTATTCGCCCAGCGGACAGCTCAAGATGGGCTCATTGCCGCACGGCGGCGCGCAGAACGGCGCCGCCACCATCCCCATTCATGGAACCAACCAGAAGCTGATCAGCGGCCTCGTCATCGAGAACGCCACGGCCACTTATGGGGACGCCTCGCGGGGACCCGGCGGCTCGATCGAGGCGAAGTGGGATCTCGACTCCAAAGTGTTCAAACCCGGCACGGTTCCGGAAGCGCCCTTCTCCATTCCGCTCACCCCCGTCGCGGGCAAGCAGCACGCCGCCGCCTTCGCATGGCCGCCGACAAAGTTGAACACGGAGGTCAACGCCGCGAGCCCGATCGCGCTCGACGGCGTTTGCGTCGTCAACGGTCGACTCGACGGGCGCGGCCTCATCACGCCGAGCCTGCCGTTTCTCGAAGGAATCCAGCTTCCAGCGCGGCTCGACGGGCGCGGACTGCGCATGTCCTACATGATCGACGCGACCGCGCTCGTTCAAAAGCTGCGACTGCCTCGGGTCAGCGTCAATGACGCCAACCTGACGCTCTTCATCGACGAGGCGGGCGCGGGCGCCGAAGGCTTCGCGAATTTCAGCGTCGAACAGTTGGGCGAAGGAACGCTTTTCGCCAGCATGTCATCCAGCGGCTCGTTCGAACTGTCGGGCGCCTTCGTGTTCGATACGACTTTGTTCGACGAGGCCACGGTCGCCCTGCGCTTCGCCGAGACCGGCTTCACCGCCAACGGCCGCATCGGCGTCTCGCGGCCCAACAAGATCAGAGGCCTGCGCTCCGCCTCCGCCAGTGTCGTCTATGACCAGAGCAAGGGGTTTTCCGTGGAGGGCGTCGCTCAGCCGAATATTCCCGGCGTCCGCTCCGCGACATTGCGCTACGCGAGCGGCCCTGAGGGGCAGACGATCGAAGGCGACGCCGCGCTCGACCCGCTTCCCGGCCTGCAAGGCGGACAGATCGGCATCAAGCTGCGCAAGCAGGACGGCGACTGGAAGCTCGCGGCCTCGGGGCAGGTCACGCCCAACATCCCGGGCGTCACGACGAGTCTGGAGGCGAGCTACGACGACGGCGCCTTCACCATCGGAGGGCGCGTCGGCTTCGAACGGGGGATCCTCAAGGGCGAGATCGACGTCGGCGCCACGAACAAGCCCGTCGATCCCGACGGGCGGGTGCTCGACGGCGCGCCGACGGACGACATCAAGGCTTTCGGCTCCGGCGCGCTCACCGCCCGCATCACCGATCATCTGCAAGGCACGGTCGGCCTCAAGCGCCGCCCGAGCGGACAGATCCTGATCACGGGGCGCATCGGCGTCCCCAGCTCCGTGGAGCTCTTCGGCCGCTACCCCGACCCGCCATGGGAAAAGACGCTTCTAAACCTGCCAACCGTCAACATCCCGATCTTCGGCGGCGGCGTCGGCTCCTTCACCATCGGCATTTCCGCGACGATCGGCGGCGCGTTGACCGCCACGGCCTATGTCGGCCCCGGCACGCTGGAGAACGCCAATATCGGCATCGAGGATTACGACCCGACGAATGAAACCTCCCTGCGCGTCACGGGCCACGCCCTTTTCGCCGTTCCGGCCTATGCTGGCCTGCGGCTGGGCATCGACGCCGGCATTACCGGAGGCGCGGGCGTCATCAGCGTGACCGGCGGCATGAACATCGGCGCGGAGATGGGCGTTCAAGCCCGCGCCGCCGCCGAGGCCGACCTGCTCTGGACCCCCGCCGCCGGCCTCTCGCTTCAGGCGACGCTCATGGCGAGCGCCGAGCCGAAGCTCAGATTCACAGTCGGCGCCTTTGCAAAGGCCGATGTCTCGCTTCTGGTCACGAGCTTCACCATCTACCGAAAGGACTGGCAGCTCGCGAGCTTTGAATATGGCCCGGCGCTCCGCGTGGGGCTTTCGGCGCCGATCGCCTACCGCTCCGGTTCCGGCGTGGACTTCGACTTCAGCGCGATCCAGTTCCAGTTGCCAAGCATCTCGCCGCGCGAATTGATCGGCGGGTTGCTCGACAGCCAGGGGCGGCAGGAAACCCACGAGTCAGGGTGACAAGGAGGCCTTCCCTCGCGAAATCGACGCGCTGACGCAGGCGCTGGCGGAGACACATCCGCCCGCGCGCCTATTTCCTCATCAGGCAGCGTCCGATACGTTCCGCGAACAACGAGCGAGGCGACCCAATGGCTCCCATTCCGCGTTATCGCGCCCAGGCCGGCACAGCCCCCTGGACAAGCTTCCTGTCCGCGGGCTTCCGTCCGTTCTTCCTGTTCGGCGCGCTATGGGCCGCCGTCGCGCTGCCGCTCTCGATCGCCTATTTCGAGATGATGGCCGAGGTGCCGACACGCTTTCCACCGCATATCTGGCACCCGCATGAAATGGTCTTCGGCTTCGGCGGTGCCGTCGTCGCGGGCTTCATGCTGACGGCCATTCCCAACTGGACCGGCCGAATGCCGCTGCAAGGCGCGCCGCTCGCCGGCCTCGTCGCCTTGTGGCTTCTGGGCCGCGTCGCCGTGACGGTGTCGAGCAGCGAGCCGGCGCCGCTCGCGGCGGCCCTCGACCTCGCCTTTCCAGCGGTGTTTTTCTTCGTCGTGCTGCGGGAGATCGTGACCGGGCGGAACTGGCGAAATCTGCCGTTGACGGCCGCTCTCGCCCTTCTCTTTGTCGGCAATCTGATGACTCATCTTGAAGCGATGGATATTGCCGATACGGGCGCGGCCGGCGTGCGAACGGGCGTCGCGACGCTCGTCATGCTCGTGACGCTCATCGGCGGACGCATCACGCCGAGCTTCACACGCAACTGGCTGGTGAAGACTTCGTCCGCCGAGGAGGCGCCCGCGCCTTTCGGCCTGTTCGACCGCTTCGCCCTCGCGGCGACGTTTGTCGCGCTCATCGCCTGGGTTTCGTTTCCGGACTCGAGCGCGACCGCCGTTCTCCAGATCATCGCGGGCGCCGCGCTCCTGCTGCGGCTGATGCGCTGGCGCGGCGCCCGCACACGGGGGGAGCCGATGCTCTTCGTGCTGCATATGGGCTACGGCTGGGTCGCGCTCGGCCTGCTGTTCATGGGCGCGAACAGACTCTTCCCCGTGACCGATTCCACGAGCGCCCTGCATGCGCTGACGGCAGGCGCCATCGGAACCATGACCCTCGCGGTCATGACCCGCGCGACGCGGGGCCATACGGGTCGTCTGCTTAGCGCCGACGGGGGCACGAAGGCGATTTACGTCGCCATAACGCTGGCGGCCATCCTTCGCATCGGCGCCCCCTGGACGGGGGAGTATTACTTCGTCTCCCTCGCGGCAGCCGCCGCGCTCTGGAGCACGGCCTACGGGCTTTTTGTGCTGCTCTATTTCGGGATGCTCACAGGCCCACGGATCAAGGAGTCCTAGGCGAGCCGGCCTTGCGCCGCCGGGAGACGACCCCGGCCGCGCCGAGACCCTTGCAAAAAGAGAATATATCCATCATTCTCGATGAATGGATGATATCGAAGCCATTGCCGCTCTCGCGGCGCTCGCCCAATCCACGCGCCTCGATGTGTTTCGCCTTCTGGTTCAGAGCGAACCGGGCGGAGTCCCTGCGGGGGAGCTGGCGCGGGAACTGGCGGCGCCGCAGAACACCATGTCGACCCATCTGAGCATCTTGTCCCGTTCGGGGCTCGTGAGCGCAGAGAGGCGGGGCCGTTCGATTCTCTACCGGGCGAATCTCGCCCGCCTGCGGGAATTGATGCAGTTTCTCGTCAAGGACTGCTGCGGCGGGCGCCCGGAGGTCTGCGCGCCTTTCTCAGAGGACCCCGCTCCTTCAAACAGCGCGATGGTGGAGTCCACTCCCTGTTGCGGCGCAAGCCCTGAGCCGGTCGTCGAGACCGCTTGTTCTTCTCGAACGGACCCCAACAAATGACCGAACGCGTATACAATGTCCTCTTTCTCTGCACCGGCAACACCGCGCGCTCGATTCTCGCGGAAGGCATTCTCCGCAAGGACGGCGCGGGCCGCTTCAACGCCTTCTCGGCCGGGAGCCAACCCAAGGGCGTTGTGAATCCTTACGCCCTTAAGACGCTTGAGGCCTGCGACTACCCGGCCGAGGGCTTTCGCTCGAAGAGCTGGGACGAATTTGCCGGCCCCGACGCGCCCGTCATGGATTTCGTGTTCACCGTCTGCGACAACGCCGCCGGCGAAGCCTGCCCGGTCTGGCCGGGCCAGCCGATGACCGCCCACTGGGGCATCGAAGACCCCGCCGCTGTCGAAGGCTCGGACATAGAGAAGCAGACGGCTTTCAATCTCGCCTTTCGCTACATGAAGACGCGAATCTCCCTGCTTCTGGCGACGCCGCTCCATCGCCTCGACAAGATGGCGCTGAGCAACCGCCTGCGTGAAATCGGCGACGCCGAAGGCGCCAGCCATGGCCACAAGGCGGAGGCGTGAGAGCGTCCGTCACTCCCAATCGTCGTGACGCCGAAGGGCGTGCCGCAATCTGTTTGAAGGAAGACGTCGCATGAGTGAAGCCACCACCCTCGCGCGCGCATCTCAAAGCCGCCCGGCGCCCGCCATGGGCGTCTTCGAGCGTTATCTCACCCTCTGGGTCGCGCTCTGCATCGTCGCTGGCGTCGTCCTCGGCCAGACGATCCCCGCCGTCTTCCACGCCATTGGCGGCGCGACAGTGGCGGAAGTCAATCTGCCGGTCGCCGTGCTGGTCTGGCTCATGATCATCCCCATGCTGCTCAAGATCGACCTCGCCGCCCTGGCGCAGGTCAAGGAGCATTGGCGGGGGATTGCGGTGACGGTCGGGATCAACTGGCTGGTGAAGCCCTTCTCGATGGCGCTGCTGGGTTGGCTGTTCATTTCTCATCTCTTCCGGCCATATCTTCCCGCCGACCAGATCGACAGCTATATCGCCGGACTCATCCTGCTGGCGGCGGCGCCCTGCACGGCGATGGTCTTCGTCTGGTCGAACCTCGTCGACGGCGAGCCGCATTTCACCCTGTCGCAGGTCGCCCTGAACGACAGCATCATGGTGATCGCCTTCGCGCCCATCGTCGCCTTGCTGCTGGGCCTTTCATCCATCACCGTGCCCTGGAGCACGCTGCTGCTGTCGGTCGTGCTCTACATCGTCGTGCCGGTGACCATCGCGCAACTGTGGCGGCGCGCGCTGCTGGCGCAAGGCGGACAGGACGCCCTGAAAAGGACGCTCGCGCGGCTCGGACCATTGTCGCTTTCCGCCCTGCTGCTGACGCTCGTCATTCTCTTCGGCCTGCAAGGCGCGCAGATCATCGCCCAGCCGCTCGTGATCGCCCTGCTGGCCGTACCGATCCTGATCCAGGTCTATTTCAATGCGGGATTCGCCTATCTGCTCAACCGCGCCCTTGGCGTCGAGTGGTGCGTCGCCGGTCCGTCGGCGCTGATCGGCGCAAGCAACTTCTTCGAGCTGGCCGTGGCGACGGCAATCGCGCTCTTTGGCTTCCAGTCCGGGGCAGCGCTGGCGACGGTTGTCGGCGTCCTCGTCGAAGTGCCGGTCATGCTCTCCGTCGTCCATATCGTCCGGCGCTCGCGCGGCTGGTATGAGGGACACGCCGCCTGATGTTGAACGCCGCGAGGACCCATGGGTGACCTGGAAGAGGCGAAAGCCAAGGCCGCCGCCGCTTACAACGCCGCGGCGGATCATTTCGATCATCCGGTCAGCTCTTTCTGGCATCGCTTCGGGCGACGGACCGTCGAGCGCCTCGGCCTGCGCGAGGGCGAGACCGTTCTCGATGTGTGCTGCGGAAGCGGCGGATCGGCCCTGCCCGCCGCCGAGGCCGTCGGGCCGAACGGAAAAGTCGTTGCGGTCGATCTCGCCGAGCGCCTCATCGCGCTTGGCGAAGCGAAAGCCCGCGCCAAAGGGCTGGGGAACATCGAGTTCAGGGCGGGCGACATGCTGTCGCTTGGTTACCCGGACGCCAGCTTCGACGTGGTCATCTGCGTTTTCGGAATTTTCTTCGTTCCCGACATGGCGGCGGCCACGAAGGAGCTGTGGCGCATGGTGCGCCCCGGAGGGCGGCTCACGCTCACGACATGGGGGCCGAATCTCTTCGAGCCGGGCAACACCGCTTTCTGGGACGCCATCCTTGAAGAACGCCCCGACCTCATGAAGGGGTTCAACCCATGGGAGCGGATATCGACGCCGGACGGCCTGCGCGAAATGCTCCGGGAAGCCGGCGTCTTCGACGCCGAAATCGTCGCGGAAGCGGGAGTCCATCCGCTCGCGTCCTCCGATGACTGGTGGCTGATCGCCATGGGCAGCGGTTATCGCGGCACCCTCGCCCAGCTCGACCCTGCGACCCTGGCTCGCGTCCGCGAGAAGAATTTGGCGGCGCTCGCCGGATGCGGCGCCATCGAGACGAATGTCGTCTACATGGCCGCGACGAAATAGTTGTGCTTGCGGCTCCGCCCCGCAGGGCACGCCGGTTTGCGGGCCAACGAGCCCCTCGAAAAGCGGCTCGATACGAAATTTGTTCAATAGGCCATATGCTTAGCTTGCTGGAGCGCCCTGCGTTGTATACGTATTTATACGTATTCGACTGAATCGCCCCATCGCGTCGCGACGGGGCGCTGCATGGGGATTGCGCCTTGGCTCACTACAAGAAGCATCATGCAATGGCCGCGCGCGAACTTGGCCTGCGAGCGGCGCGGCGGATGGCCCTGCTGAGCGCCACCGTCCATCACGATCAGGTTGACGAGGCCTGTCTGCGGGAAAACGAATTTCTCGGCATCGCCGTCAGCCTGGCTGCGGAAGGCTTCGCCCTCCGGCACGGCGGGACCCGGGGCCGGTTCGAGAGCGCGGTCGGCGAGGCGCTGGACGAGGAAACCGACAGAATTCTGTCCCTCATCACGAGAGGCCCCTCGTCTCCGCAGTGATCCGCGAGGAGGCGGGGCCAATCACCCCTGCCTGAAATGCTTCGCGAGTTTCAGGCCCTGGCCCTGATAATTGGAGACGCCGCCTTCGCCATAGAGGGACCCCGGCGTCTCGGCCATGCGCTCATAGACGAGGCGGCCGATATATTGGCCGTCCTCCAGAACGAAGGGCACCTCGCGGGATCGCACTTCCAGCACGGCGCGCGCGGCGGGGCGGCCGTCGGGACCGCAACCGAAGCCCGGATCGAAGAAGCCGGCGTAATGGACGCGGAACTCGCCGATGGCGGCGTCCATGGGCGCCATTTCAGCCGCGAGATCGGGCGGAATGGCGAGGCGCTCGCGCGAGGCGAGGATGTAGAAGTCGCCCGGATCGAGGATGAGCCGGCCGTCGCGGGCGGGCAGCCTGTCCCAGTAATCGTCCACGCAATAGGCGTCGACGCGGTCGACGTCGATGACGTCCGCATGTTTCTGCGCCCGGTAGCCGACGACGCCGCCAAAGGCCTCCGCGCCGAGCGCCACCCGCAGCACCACCCCGTCCCGCAGATTCAGCGCGCCGTCGACGAGGGGCGAGCGCTGATGCAGCTCCGCCAGCGCGGCGTCCGCGAGCGCATGGCCGCCCTGCCCCGCCTCGGCGGGCCGCGCGCGAAAGCGCAACTGGTTCAGCCGCGAGCCCATCCGCGCCCGCACCGAGAAGCTGCGCGGCGAGACTTCGGCGTAGAGCGGACCGTCATAGCCCGGCGCCACCTCGTCGAAGCGTTCTCCCCGGTCGGCGATGAGCCGCGTGAAGATATCGAGCCGGCCGGTTGAGCTTTTGGGATTGGCGGCGCCGGAGACGTCGGCCGGCAGCGCCAGACCTTCCAGCAGCGGCACGACGTAGACGCAGCCGCGCTCCAGAATCGCGCCCTCGCCCTGAAGCGACATCTCGTCATAGGCGAAGCCCGACAGAATGTCTTTCACGGTCCGGTCCGGGCCGGGCAGGAAACTCGCCCGCACGCGATAGGCTTTCGCGCCGAGGCGCAGATCGAGGCTCGCGGGCTGGATCTGGCCCCTGGCCAGCGGCGCGGCGACGCGGATCGCCCCGGCTTCGGCCATCGCCGCAATCTGCCGGCTGGACAGGACGCCGCCCATGATACCCCACTCCGTCACGTTGAAAGCCGGCTTCCATAGCATGCGGCGCGACTGATCGTCAGCGCCGTGCTGACGTCGCGCTGATCTCGTTAATTGTAATCTTCGTGACACAAGGCTTCAGCTTGACAGTGTAAGCATATCTTATGGGAGTCGGGCGAGTCTGGCCGGACGCGCGGTCGGAGCCCTTTTCGACCGAAGCCGAAGCTCCCAGGAGAAGCCAGGTGTCCGAATTGCCAAGTCTGACCGAAACCATCGCCGGAAGCGCCGGATATGAGGACGCCATCACGACGATCCTCCAGACCGGCGACGCCACCTGGCAGGTGGATTTCGAGGACGTCTCGATCGAACTGGAACTGGACGAGGGTTCGGGCCGTCTGGTTCTGAGCGCCGAACTTGGCGCCCCGCCGCCGGAGCGCCGCCTTGCCGTTTTCGAGGCCCTGCTCAGTTACGCCCTGCTCTGGCGCGACACCGGCTTCGTGCGCGCGGGCCTCGGCGGCGCCGAAGGCGTGCTGGTGCTGATCGCCGACACGGGCGTCGATGGGCTTCACCCCGCCGCGCTCGCCGGAATTCTCGCGAATTTCGCCGAAAAAATCCGCATCTGGCGTGACTTCACTGTCGCCGAAACGGCAATCCCCGCGCCGGGCGCGGTCGATTGGCACGGTCACACGCGCATCTGGGCCTGATCAAAAATACCGCCGAACCAGAACCTACATCCCCAAAAAAGCAGGAGGTCATCGTGAAAGGTCAGTCGCTGACAGTGGGCGCCCGGCCGGGCGCCGTCGAGATACGGACGTTCCTGGCGGGTCTGGACAAGAACGCGAAACTCAAGGCGAAGCCGGATTCGCACGGCAATATGATCCTCTACGCCAGCACGAAACGCTCGAACATCCTCAGCCGGATGACCGGGCGCGCGGCGGAGAAGCGTAACGCCGCGAGGCAGTTGATCGACAGATCCCTGGACGGCATCGAAAGCCGCGCCCATCGTGGCGCGGTCAATGGGGGGATGCGCGCGCCGGCGGAGACCGCCTTTAGCGACATTCGCAACTTTTTCAACCGCTCGTCGAAAACCGCGCTGCGGGTGAAGGCCGCGCGGGTCGGCCTCGAAACCGGCACGGCGGTCGCCGAAGCGGCCTCGGCGCGCGGCAAGGAGAAAGCAGGCGCGCCGCTCGACAAGCTCGGCGATCTGCAGGCGCATTACGCGCGCGCGGCCGAACATCTTCTCAACGGAGACACTGACGCGGCGATCGCGTCCCTCGGCGAGGCGATCGGCGCCGCCGCGCGGGAGCGTTTCACCGACGCCGAGAAGGACGCCTTCGCCTTTTCGGCCAACATCGGGCTGCGGCAGAGGATCGACGCCGCGCTGGAGAAGGCGCTCGGCGACAAGTTCAACGAATTGCTTCCGCCCGGCGCGAAGCGCGACGCCTTTCTGCGACAGACGGCGTCTCTTGCGGCGAGCAAGGTTCTGCAAAATCGCCAGATCGACGACAATACGCTGCTGATTGGCGGCAAGACCTACACAAAGGCGACCGACGAGCGGCATCCCGACGGAAAGATCGGCGTGGGCGGCTTTGCCGACGTCTATCTCTATCAGCGGCAGAAGGATGACGGTTCGGTCGAGAAGATCGCCGTCAAATTCTCGCGCCCCTCGCCGGACGAGGGCGAACTCGACCAGCAATTGGAGGAGTTCGGCCATGAAGTGCTAGTGCACAAGGCTGCCGTCGAAAGCGGCTCCCCCAATATCATCGGCCTCGAAGGCGGACTGCGCACGGCTGACGGCCGCATCGCCATCGCGCTGGAGTTCGCGCCGAACGGCGACCTGTTCGGCATGATCGACAAGCTGAAAGACGCCGTCGCAGCGAACAGGATATCGCCCCAGGCCGCCGCCGCCGTGCGGTTGACGCTGTTGCGGGATATGGCGATTGGCGTCGCCGCTCTGGAGCGGCAGGGCATTCTGAATGGCGACGCCAAACCGCCGAATGTGCTGATCGGCCTCAATGGCGAGGCCAAGATCGCCGATCTCGGAACGGCGCAGGTCGCGTCGAGCTATGTGCTCGAAAATTCCAACCGGGTCGACAACCCCAGATGGCTGGCCCCCGAGGTTCTCGCGGCGCAGGATAGTATCAAGACCATCGAAGGCCTTCAAAACTGGGATCTTCGGAGGCTCGCCAAATCCGCCACGGAGAAGGTTCTCGACGCCGTCGGCATGCCGGCCGGAACACCGCTGATCAAGCTGGAAAAGCGCATGATCTCGCACCTTCTGAGCCCGCTCGTCGACAGCCAGAAGCAGCGCGTGTCGGCCGGGGCCAAGGGCGACGCCTGGGCGTTGGGCATGACCGGCTTCAACCTGCTGTACGGCCAGGAGTCGCCGATCGACTCCGCCTTCAATTCCGACGTCCAGAAGGGCGTTCTCGACTTTGGCCGCAACGCGGACAATCGCGCCATTTCCGGCGCGGGCGGCTTCGCGGCGCCGTCGGGCTTCGGGGCGGAGGACGATCTCATCAACAACCTCCTGCATCCCGATCCGGAGCAGCGCCTCAGCGCTCAGGAGGCGCTCGGCCATCGCGCCTTCGCGGCGCCGGGCGTCGGCTCCCCCCAGGCGCGCGAGTTGATCGTGGCGCTGATGAAGGACGACGCGGAGGGCATGGCCCAGGCCTCCGCCCATTTCAGCCCGCCCACGTCGAACCCGAACCGGAACCGGCCGCTGCCCGCGACTCCGGGCGCGGTCGGCTGACGCGAACGGAACCAAACGACAGGCCCGGCCGGGAGACCCCCGGCCGGGCGCCTCCGGCGAAAACCCGCCGCCGCGCCCTCCGGGCGATTGACAGGCGCGCCCGCATCTTCGATTACTGCCCCGTGGTTATTTGAGCCGGCCGGCTTGCCGCCACGTTAAACCAAGGCGCTAAAAGGCCGGGTCTCCCGAAGGACGCCCGCTTTTTCAGCCCCGCGCGCAGCATTTCCGGCGCTTACGCGCCGCAAGGGAGAGAAGAATGTCCAAAGACGCCCCGCGCAAGCTCAAGCCGGCGACGCAGCTCGTCCACGGCGGCACGATGCGTTCGGCCTTCGGGGAAATGTCCGAGGCGCTTTTCCTCACCCAGAGCTTCGATTACCCGACGATGGAGGCCGCCGAGGCCCGCTTCAAGGGCGACGACCCCGGATTCATCTATTCGCGCTTCTCCAATCCGACCGTCGCCATGTTCGAGCAGCGCATGGTCTTGCTCGAGGGCGCCGAAGCCGCGCGCGCCACGGCGAGCGGCATGGCCGCCGTCACGGCCGCCCTGCTGGCGCAGGTCAGGGCGGGCGATCATGTCGTCGCCGCCCGCGCGCTGTTCGGCTCCTGCCTCTATGTCGTCGAGGACCTCCTGCCCCGCCTCGGCGTCGCCTCGACGCTCGTCGACGGCGCCGACCTGTCGCAGTGGAAGGCCGCCATCCGGCCGGAGACGAAGCTCTTTTTCCTCGAAAGTCCGACCAATCCGGGCCTCGAGGTTTATGACGTGCAGGCCATCGCCGACCTCGCGCATAACGCGGGAGCGCGCCTCGTGGTCGACAATGTCTTCGCCACGCCCTTGCTGCAAAAGCCGATGGCGCTCGGCGCCGACGTCGTCGTCTATTCCGCGACCAAGCACATCGACGGACAGGGGCGTTGTCTGGGCGGAATCATCCTCTCCTCGCAGGCGATCATCGAGGAGAGCATTCATAATTTCCTGCGCCAGACCGGCCCGGCGATGTCGCCCTTCAACGCCTGGGTGATGCTCAAGGGTCTGGAAACCCTGCCGCTGCGCGTCAATCAGCAGACGGCGAGCGCCGCGCGCATCGCGGATTTCCTGGCCGAGCAGGCGGGCGTGACGAAGGTGCTCTACCCGTTCCGCAAGGACCACCCGCAGGCCGAGCTGGCGCGCCGGCAGATGTCGGGCGGCGGCACGCTGGTGAGCTTTGTCCTGGAGAGCAAGGACGCCGCCTTCCGCCTCGCCAACGCGCTTCAGATCGTGCGGATTTCCAACAATCTCGGCGACGCCAAGAGCCTCATCACCCATCCGGCGACGACGACCCATCAGCGGCTCACGCCCGAGGCGCGCGCCACGCTCGGCATCACCGACGGCATGTTGCGCCTGTCGGTCGGTCTCGAAGATGTGGAGGATTTGATCGAGGATCTGGCCGAGGGCCTGGCCGCGGCCCGGTAAAACCCAGCTCCGCGACGGCGCCGTAAGGAGGGAACCGGCGCCGCCACGGAGTTTGCGTCTGCTGCTTGCGCCGCCAGCGGAGGCGCCCGCGCCCGGTTCGACAGCCCGGGCCTGGGCGCCGGCGCATCGCGGTCCGCCACCATCCAGGGGAGGTTCGTCTGGATGGGCGATGCGCCGACTTGGCCGGGCCGCGCCGCGAGGGGGGCGGCGCCGCAGCAGAGCGTCTGACACAGGACGCAGTCCATGCCGCGGTCGTTCGCGGGGCCCGGCCGCCCCTTCTGCGCGTCGGACCGGGGGCCGCCCGACGCGAAGCAGATAAACATCGACGTGAACGCCTCCGGCCGCCCCGCAACCGCGCGCGCCGCCAGCGGCGCCGCGAAGGGCGCCCCCGAGAGCAGCGCGGCGCCAAACAGCAGCAGATGGCCCAGTAGGCCCGCCGCTCTGGCGCGCAGGGAAAGGGAGAGGCCTCGCGTCACGCCTGTCGCAACCCGGTCAGGAAGCGATGCGGGCGAAACGCGCCCGGCGTTCGAGATCGATGAGGCGGATCACGCCGCCGCCGGGCCTGACCGCATCCCTTGCGTTTACGGGGAGCGCCGCGCCATCCGGGGACGTCGCGGCGGAACCCTCGCCTCTCGGCCTCCTGCCGCCCGCCTCCCCGTAAAGGGGCGGTATGGGGGACAGGCCCGACAGCGGGCGAACGTAATATGCTTTCATGTTTTCCAGCGCCGCCTGCGCGAGCGCGCAATCGCGGCCGCTCGGCCGTCTTTTGAAGACCATCGCTTCTCTCCCGATCGTGCATGACGAGGGATGACGCGCGCCGTGGAAGGCGCCCGCAATCCGAGAGTTCTCTCTTTCAGAGGAGCCTCCGCCTGCGCTTCGATGACAGAAACGACGGGCGCGGCGTCAGCGTGGAAAGATCAGGCGACGACAGGCGGCGCGCGAGCCTGACGCGCGGCGTCGCGCGGGCTTGCGCGCAACGTCTGATGCGTGAGCGACCAGCGCACGCATGTCCATTGCGCGGCAGGCGTCGCAGGTGCGGCCAATCGAGCGGCGACCGGCGCAACGCCATCGCAGAACGCCTGGCAGAGCGCGCAGTCGTGGCGATGGTGATGATGGCCGTGGAGCGGCTGGCTGCGTGAGCCATGATCGGGCTGCGCGGCGGTGAGACAGACTTCGCCCGCCGCAAGCGTATCGAGACCATGCGCGGCGGCGACGCCATTCGCGACCGGCGCGAAGACCTGCACGGTCATCGCCAGCACGAAGAGCAGAGCTGTCAGCCACCGCCGGGACATCAACAATACGCCTTCAGTCTGAAATGCGCTCGAGGAGACGCTTGGCGATAAAAGCAAACGTCACGCATCATCGCAACCGATAAGGTCAAAAAGCTTCGACCGTTTTTCGGGAAAGTTTCCCGCCCCGTAAAGCGGCGCGGGAAACCTCGCTCTTTCTCTAGAACTTGAATTTCACGCCGCCCTGGAAGAGGCGCGGATTGCCGGCGTAGATCGACCCTGTCGCGTTTTGCGCCAGCGACGTGTAGCCGTTCTGAACCACCACGCCGCTCACGAGCTGCACCGTATTGCTGATGTTGTTGGCCGAGGCGACCCAATGCCGGTCGAAGATGTTGCGCACCTCGAAATAGGCGGTGAAATGCTTCAGCCAGCCGATGTCCACGTCGCGGTCATAGTGCAGGTTGGTGTTGATCAGGCCATAGCTCGGGATGGTCAGCACATTGCCGTTGTCGATGTAATAGGAGCTTTGATAGTTGTATTCGACGAAGGCGCCGAGGCCCCTGAAGTCGCCGAACGGCACATCATAGGAGAGGCGCGCGGTCGCGTTATGCGGCGCGACGCCGGGGATCTTGTAGCCGGCGCGATCGAAATAGCCCGTCCTGGCCGTTGTGCCGATCTGTTCGACGAATTCCGTGAAGATCTGATTGTTGTAGGTATAGTTCGCCATCACGCGCACGCCGTCGTAGGGGCGCCAGTCCAGCAGCGTCTCGACGCCGCGATGCACGGAGCCGGGCGCGTTGAAGGTGTAGCTGAGCAATCCGGCGCCCGGCGACTGGGTGAGCTGCTCGTTCTGATACCATTCGTAAAAGCCCGTCAGGCTGAAGAGCAGCGTCTCATAGGGCTTCCAGTCCAGCCCCATGTCGATGCCGGTATTGCGCTGCGTCTTCAGGTCGGTGTTGGCGCCGACCTTGCCCTGCTGATTGACGAAAAGCTGGCCCGGATTGGGCGTGCCATAGCCGCTCGACGCGCGGAAATGGGTCAGCAGATCGGGGGTCGCGCGCCATGTCACCGAGGCTTCCGGCCCGAAGTTCCAGTAGGTCTTGTTGACGGGCGTGCCGGTCCAGGACGCGATCTGTCCCGCCTGCCGTCCGGCGGCGAAATAGGTATAGGCGTCCTGAAGCGCGGCGATCTTGGTCATTTCCGCCGAGAGGCCGAGGACCATGGTGACGTCCCTGGAGAGCGCGACCTCCTCACGGCCGCGCCCGCCCAGATTCTGCATCATGGCGTTCTGCAAGGACTGGATCGAGCCCGTCGCCCCGTCGCCGAAGGGGAGCGTATTGTTGGTGTAGCTCGCATAGCGCGTGCGGTTGAAATAGAGGCCGGCGAAATGACGGGCCTCATAGCCCAGAAGCGAGCCGACCTTGGTGACGTCGGTCGAGGCGTTGACCGCCGGCTCGTCCTGAAGCGCCGCCGTGTTGCCCGTCGGCTGCTGGATGTTCTTGTCGTCGTAGATGACCTGCGTCCGCAACTTCGTGCTGGCGTCGAAGTCGTGCTCCCAGCGCAGGCCGAGAATGTCGCGGCGGTCGTCGCGATGCAGGCCGGCCAGCCAGGCGGTCGAGCGCCAGTTGAACTGATTGCGGCCGTTGATCCCGTTGAACGGCACATTGATCGTGCCGCAGTAGTTCTGGAACAGGTTCAGGCCGTCTCCGGATTGCGGCGCGACATAGCAGCCCTGCTGAAACGGGTTGACATAGTATTGATTGAGCGACAGCCGGTTCGACAGGTCGCCGTAGAGCTGGTTGTGGATGAATTTGAAGGTGAGCAGATCGTCCGGCGTCACCTGCCATCTCGCCGTGGCGTTGACCGTCTGCGTGTCGCTCCAGTTGTTCAGCGCAAAGCCACGGCTGCGCACGTCGCTGGCGAAGACGGCGATGTCGACATTGCCGGTCTTCTTGCCGACCGAGGTGAAATTGTTGAGATAGCCGAAGGAGCCGAACTCGACGCCATATTCGACGCCATTGATCTCCTCGCCGGTGCGGGTGCGGAAATTGATCGCGCCGCCATTGGCGAAATTGCCGAACAGCGCCGAGGACGGACCGCGATAGACGTCGACGCCGGCATAGGCGTGCGGGTCCGTGAGATCGGTGCGCGACAGGCCATCGGGCTGGGTGACCGAGAACCCATCCTCGAGCACGACAATATTGCGGACGCCGAAGCCGTTGCGGGCCGAGGAGCCGCGAATGGAGATGACAATGTCGCGCGGCCCGTTGCCCTGCTTGAAGGAGACGCCGGGGCTGTATTGCAGCAGCTCGCGGACGGTCGTGAGCGGCATGTTCTCGAAGTCCTTGCCGCGGACCGTCGTGAAGGTCTGGCCGGTCGGCTGGCGATAGACCGGCATGGCGAGTTTCTGCGGGCTGAAGCCCGGCGCGGCGGCGAGGTCCGGAGAGGGCGAGGTCACGAGAGAGCCGGCGGGCGTTGTCACACGCGTCGCGGACACCCCGCGCGCCGCCGAGGCGCGCGCAGCCCGTGCGGAGCCGCGTGCCGCGCCGACATCGATCGTCGGCAGGGTTTGCTGGGCCAGCGCGGAAGACGCGAAGAGAAGGGCCAGCGCCTGAATTGAGGCGGCGCCGAGGAGGCGGTGACGGACTGACATTGGAAAATCTCTGCGAATGAGGCGCGCGCGTCCGGCCGCGGCGACAATCGTCGCGCACGGGGCTGCGCCGCGAGAACACGGAGCAAGGATCGAAGGGCGCGCGCGGCTAAGCCCGCGTCACGCGTCGATCGGCGAATGAAGAGGAGACGACCCGCTGAAACGGGTTGCTAGAAAAGTCCGCCGTCCGTGGGCGGGCCGCGTGCGAACTGGCTCCGCGAGACTCGCGCGTGAGGAACGCGCGCGTCGCCTGGAGAGAAGCCGACGACATGAAAGGCGCGCGGCGCGACAGGCGCCGGACCGGGATCGGGAACGGAAGCGGTGGCGGGCGCCGCGCAGAGGCAGCAGGCGTCGCAATGCTGATGACGAGTCGACGGGTTGCCGGCCTTGTCGGCCTCTCCGCCAGCGCTCACGCAATGCGCAAGCGCGGCTCCCGTCACGCCCGGGGTCGCATGCGCCGCGCCGAAACCGCCCGCAATGGCCTGTACGACCATCACAAGCGCCAGCAGCAGGGCGCGAAGCGACGACTTACGCATGAGGAGTCCGCATGATCTTTGCGTCAAAGTGATTGCTGAGTTTTGGGCGAATTCCAAGCGCGTCCACGGCGCCCCGCATCAAAAACGGCGCGTGTGCCGTATTTGCCACATGCGCGCGGCGCCTGCGAAAAACGCAGTTCGCAATCGCGGCGCCTCGAGAAAGACATTTCCCTTTCGGGTCCGCCGTTCTAAAATTCATGCTCATGTATATGTCGATCACCAAAGACATACAGGTCACGGCCCTGCCGGATTTCCTGCCGGATCGTTCCGACCCCGACCAGAGCCGCTATTTCTGGTCCTACACGATCGAGATCGCCAATCTCGGTCGCGAGCGCGTGCAGCTCATCTCGCGTCACTGGATCATCATCGACGCCAATGGCCGGCGCGAGGAAGTGCGCGGTCCCGGCGTCGTCGGCGAGCAGCCGGTGCTCGAGCCGGGCGAGACCTTCCGCTACGCCTCCGGCTGCCCGCTCACCACGCCCTCGGGCCTCATGCAGGGCAGCTACCGAATGGTGACGGACGCCGGCGACAGCTTCGACGTCGAGATCCCCGCCTTTTCGCTTGACAGCCCCATGGCCAATCCGACGCTGAACTGATGGACGCCCTCGAACGCGCAATCGACATGACGTCGCGGCTTGTGGCTTTCGACACCGAAAGCTCCAGGTCCAACCTTCCGCTGATCGACTTCGTCGAATCCTATCTGCGCGCGCAGGGCGTGCCTTTCGCCCGTGCGCCCAACGCCGCCGGCGACAAGGCCGCGATCTTCGCGACCATCGGCCCGAATGAGCCGGGCGGCGTCGTTCTCTCGGGCCATACGGACGTGGTGCCGGTCGAGGGACAGGACTGGAGCTCCGACCCTTTTGTGCTGCGGCGTGACGGCGGCCGCCTCTACGGACGGGGCGCGGTGGACATGAAGGGCTTCGGCGCCGTCGCGCTGGCGATGATTCCGGAATTCCGGAAGGCGTCGCTGCGGCGGCCGATCCATCTTCTGCTCAGCTATGACGAAGAAACGACCTGCCTCGGCCCGCTCGACATGATCGCGCGGCTCGGCGTCGATCTGCCCCGGCCCAACGCGGTCATCGTCGGCGAGCCCACCTCCATGCAGGTCGCGGACGCCCACAAGAGCGTCACCTGCCTGGTGACCCGCGTGCGCGGGTTCGAAATTCACTCGGCCAATCTGCATCGCGGCGTCAGCGCGGTGCATGTCGCCTGCCGGCTCGTGACCGAACTGGAGCGCGTCGCGGCGGAGTTGCGGGCGATCGGCGACCCCTCCGGCCGCTTCGACCCGCCCTGTTCCACCGTGCACGTCGGCGTGATCCGGGGCGGCACGGCCCGTAACATCGTCGCAAGAGACTGCATGTTCGAATGGGAGTTTCGCGGCCTGCCGGGCGCCGACCCCATGTTCGCGCGCGACCGGCTCGCGGCCTGTGCCGACGAGATGGGGAAGACCGTCTTCGCAGAGTTCCCCCAGTGCGGGATCGACATCGACACGCTTGTGAAGGTTCCGGGGCTCGCGCCGCAGCCGGGCTCGGCCGCCGAGACGCTGGCGCTGCGTCTCGCGCGCCGCAACAGCACCATCGCCGTGCCCTACGCCACGGAGGCCGGACACTTCCAGCAGGCGGGCGTCCCCACCGTCGTCTGCGGCCCTGGCCGCATCGATCAGGCGCACCAGCCCGACGAATATATCGAGATCTCGGAACTGGCCGCCTGCGTCGATTTCATGCGCGCGCTGGCGCGGGAACTGGAGGCGTAAACGCCGAGTGTCGCCGCTCCCTCTCCCCGCGCGCGGGGAGAGGGTTGGGGTGAGGGGCAAGGCCCCGCCCACGCACCACCCGGTTTAGCGCCGAGGCAAAAGCGACTCAGTCACAAATCCATTTCCAGTTCTGTCGCCACTCGCTCCAGCGCCAGCAGGGACCGACTCCGGAATTCCACCAGCGGCCATGCCACCAATGCGCGCCGGCCGGTCCCTGACCATAGCCGCCGCCCCAGCCCGGACGACGACGCTCGCCGTCCCAACCGCGCCGGTCGTAGTCGCCGCCGCCGCGCCGATCATAGTCGCCGCCACGACGGTCATAGCCGCCGCCACCACGGCGATCATCGGCCCCGCCGCCACGGCGGTCGCCGTTCCAGTCTCCGCCGCCACGGCCGTCACGGTCATAGCCTCCGCGATCGGAATAGCCCCCGCCCCCGCCATATCCTCCGACCCAGCCGCCCTGCTGCGCGGCCGCCGGATGGACGGCGGCGGCGATCAGCGCGGCCGCCAGCGTCACTTTGCAATACACAGACATCGTCCGACCCTTTCCTGGCTCCTCTCCCTTGCGCAGTTCTAGCTCAAAGCGCACGCCTCCGCGAGCGTCTCAGCAGGACCATATCCACTGGCCATACCATCTGCGCCAGCAGGGGCCGGTCTGGCCGCCGGGCCAGGCGTAGGACCGCCAGAACACCACCGCGCCGCCGCCGGAAGAAAAGCGGGGAGCGTCCGGCGTGAAGCCGCCCTCCCGGCTCTCGCGCGGAGCGGGCCGCACGTCGAGATCGGCGCCTGTGGCCGGAACCGAGGCCAGCAGCGCGGCGGCGAGGGCCGCGCCGGTCATCTGCCTGAACATGAAGCTCTCCCTGAAAACACGCCGTGAAAGGCGCGCGACGCCCTTGTTATGGCGCGGCAGGCTTTCGCGGCGCCGTTCGCGCGCCTGCCTATTTTTCCAAAAGTCGGCTGCGCCCGCGCGGCTGGCAAGACGCAAGCGGCGGCGCGGCCCAAATCGGCGCCTGGAGCCGCGGGCGATTACCGCCAACTGGCATTGCTTTCGTAAGTCGACCGGCTATAGTCCGCGCCCATTCCGAGCCCGCTCGACGCCAAGGCGCGTCGCGCCGAGAAACAGAGACGCTTCGATGAACCTGATCACGGACGCCATGGCGCAAACCGCCGAGCAGCCGCCGGCTGCGACCCCGGCCGAGACCGCGCCCGCCCCTGCCCCTGCGCCGACCGCGCCGGCCCCGAGCGCGCCACAGCCGCAGGCGACCCAGACCGGAACCGCCGCCAGCGGCGGCGCGCCGGACGCCGCCTCCCAGCCGCCGTCGCTGCCGGATCTCTTCGCGCAGCTCGTCCCCGTCTTCGTGGTGATGGGCATCGTCTATATCCTCGTCATCCGCCCGCGCGCGCGCCGCGAGAAGGCGGAGATCGAGGCGCTTCGCAACGTCCGCCGCGGCGATGTCGTCGCCACCACCGGCGGCGTCATCGGCAAGGTCACCAAGGCGATCAACGACGCCGAAGTCGAGCTGGAGATCGCCCCCAACACCCGCATCCACCTGCTGCGCACGGCCATCGCCGAAGTGCGCTCGAAGGGCGAGCCGGTGAAGGACACGCCGGTCGCGCCGGCGAAGCCCGCCAATGAATCCAAGGCTCCGGCGAAAGCCGCGAAGCCGACCTCCGGCGCGAAATCCTGAAAACGGCCTTCCGCGAGCGCCTGATCCTCTGACCGAATAGCGACACGATGCTGCGATTCTCGACCTGGAAATTCCTTGCCATCGTGGCGATGACCCTCGCCGCCGTCCTTGTGGTGGCGCCGAGCACGTTGTCGCCGTCGACTTATCAGGCGCTCGCCTCGCGGCTGCCGTCCTGGCTCATGCCGCCGACGATCGTGCTCGGCCTCGATCTCCAGGGCGGTTCGCATGTGATGCTGGAGGTGGATCAGGCGGACCTCGTCGCCACGCAGGTGAAAAACCTGCGTGACGACGTGCGCCGCATTCTCCGCGAGGAGAAGGTGGCGATGACGGGCGGCATCGGCGCGACGGCGCGCGGCGTGCAGCTGCGCGTCCCCGACGCGGCCGACCGCGAGAAAATCCTGCCCAAGCTGCGCCTGCTGCGGAACGGCTTCAGCGCCAATATCGGCGGCCAGCAGCCGCTGGAAGTCGAGGCGACGCCCGAGGGGGTGATCCGCGTCACCGTCACCGACGCTGGCGTTCGCGACAAGTCGCGCAAGGCCGTCGAACAGTCGATCGAAGTCATCCGCCGCCGCGTCGACGCGCTCGGCACGCGCGAACCCTCCATTCAGCGCCAGGGCGACGACCGCGTGCTGGTGCAGGTGCCCGGCCTTCAGGACCCGCAGACCCTCAAGGAAATTCTCGGCCAGACGGCGAAACTCGAATTCCGCCTCGTCGCGGAGCCGGGCCAGAACCCGGCGGAGACCGAGGAGCTGGAGCAGGTCGACGAACAGGGCAAGCTTCCCATCGAGAAGCAGGTCATGGTGCAGGGCGAGGACCTGACCGACGCCCAGCCCGGATTCGACCAGCAGCGCAGCGGCGAGCCGGTCGTGAACTTCCGCTTCAACATCCGCGGCGCGCAGAAATTCGGCGACGTGACCTCGAAGAACGTCGGCCGCCTCTTCGCCATCGTGCTCGACAACAAAGTGATCTCGGCGCCGCGCATCCTCACGCCGATCACCGGCGGCTCCGGCCAGATTTCCGGCCACTTCACGGTGGAGCAGGCCAATAATCTCGCGATCCTGCTGCGCGCGGGCGCCCTGCCCGCCAAGCTCAACATCGTCGAGGAGCGCACCGTCGGCCCCGGCCTCGGCCAGGACTCGATCGACGCCGGCAAGCGCGCGGCTTATGTCGGCGCGGGCCTCGTGGTGATCTACATGCTCGTCACCTACGGCGTTTTCGGCGTCTTCGCCAATCTCGCGCTGTTCGTGCACATCGCCTTCATCTTCGCGGGCCTCGTGCTGCTCGGCTCGACGCTGACGCTGCCGGGCATCGCCGGCATCGTTCTGACGATCGGCATGGCGGTGGACTCCAACGTGCTGATCTACGAGCGCATTCGTGAAGAGAATCACGCCGGCCGCTCGATCCTCGCGTCGCTCGACGCGGGCTTCAACCGCGCCTTCGCGACCATCGTCGACTCCAACGTCACCATGTTCGTCGCCGCGGCGATCCTCTACTTCCTGGGCACCGGCCCGGTGCGCGGCTTCGCCGTGTCGCTGGCGCTGGGCATTCTGACCACCATCGTCACCGCCGTGACCATGACCCGCATGATGATCGCGGTCTGGTATCACTACGCGCGTCCGACCAAGCTGCCGATCTAAGAGGCGAACCGACCGATGAAACTCCTGCGCCTCGCTCCGGAGAACACCAAATTCCCCTTCATGCGCTTCCGGCGCGTGAGCTATCCCTTCTCGGCCGTGCTGTCGCTGATCGCCGTCGCGCTCTTCATCTTCAAGGGCATGAATTTCGGCATCGACTTCGCGGGCGGCACGGTCATCGAGCTGCGCGCCAAGGGCGGCACGGCTGAGGTGGGGACGCTGCGCTCGCTGGGCGAGAGCCTCAAGCTCGGCGACATCGAGGTGCAGGCCTTCGGCAACGCCGCCGACGCCACCCTGCGCTTCGGTCTCCAGCCGGGCGGCGACAAGGCGCAGCAGGCTGCCGTGGAGCGCGTTCGCGGCGCCGTCGGCCAGGACTATGACCTGCGCCGCGTCGAGGTCGTCGGCCCACGCGTCTCGAACGAGCTGGTGCAATCCGGCACGCTCGGCGTCGTGCTCTCGATCCTCGCCGTGCTGACCTATCTGTGGTTCCGCTTCGAGTGGCAATTCGCCATCGGCGCGGTCATCGCGACGATGCACGACCTTCTGCTCACGGTCGGCTTCTTCTCGATCACCCAGCTCGAGTTCAACACGACCTCCATCGCGGCGATTCTGACCATCGTCGGCTATTCGCTCAACGAAACGGTCGTCGTGCTCGATCGTATTCGCGAGAATATGCGCAAATACAAGAAGATGAGCACGCCGCAGATGATCGACATGTCGATCAACGCGGTGCTGCCGCGCACGATCATGACTGCGACGACGGTGATGCTGGCGCTCGTCGCGCTCGTCGCCTTCGGCGGCCAGGTCATCCGCTCCTTCTCGCTGGCGATGATCTGGGGCATTTTCGTCGCCACCTATTCGTCGATCTTCATCTGCTCGCCGATGCTGATCTATCTCGGCCTGCGCAATGAGGACGTCGACCGCAAGGTCGAGACGCAGCCGGAGGCCGAGGCGGAAGCCGACTATTCCCCGGAGCCCGAAGCCTTCGCCTCCATGTATGACGATGTGGGCGACACGCCGGTTCCGGCGACGCCGGCGGCGAAGCGCCCGGCCCAGAAACCGGCGGGCCGCTCGAAATCAAGCGCCCGCCGCCGCCCGAAGTAAGAGACAGGCGCCTCACATGACCGCGCCCCAAGGCGCCGCGTCCCAAGGCTATGTGCCGGGCCGCCACAGGATCGACGATTACGGCAATGGCGGCTTCCGCTTCGCCGACATGTCGCATCGCGGCTCGATCATGGCCATGCCGACCGGCGTGCGCGCCATCGCCCCGGCCGCCTGGAACGAGATCCAGGCGGCGACGATCGAGCAGGCGCTCGCCGAGTCGGGCGAGCTGGACTTATTTATCGTCGGAACCGGCAAGGACCTCATGCCGCTCGCCAGCGCCCTGCGCGCAAGGCTGCGCGACGCCGGCGTCGGTTGCGAGACCATGTCGACCGGCGCCGCTGTCCGCACCTACAACATGCTCGTCGACGAAGGCCGGCGCGTCGCCGCCCTGCTGATCGCGATCTGATGGACCGGCCGACCGCCGCCGCCGAGGCGCATTACGCGCATTGCGAGGCGCTGATCCGGGAACGCGACCGCGACCTCTGGCTCGCTTGCCTCTTCGCGCCCCAGCCCGCCCGCAGGCACCTCCACGCCATTTACGCCTATGCGCTCGAAACCTCGGATGTGCGCGCCAAGGTCTCTCAGCCGCTGCTGGGCGAGATGCGTCTGCGCTGGTGGACCGACGCGCTGACCGGCGAGGCGTCCGAGGGAACTCGCGCCCATCCGGTGGCCGACGCGCTCCTCGACACGATCGCGCGCTTCGACCTCCCGCGCGACGAACTGGTCGCCCTGGCGGACGCCCATGTCGCCGATCTCTACGACGACCAGACACCCGACATGGCGACGCTGGCGGACTATTGCCGCATGACCAGCGCCGCGCCCATGCGCTGGGCGGCGCGCATTTTCGGCGCCGGCCCCTCCCCCGCTTTCGACGCGGCGGGTCTCGCGCTCGGCCTCACCCGCGTCCTGCGCATGCCCGCCGGCGCCTTCGTCCCGGCGGAGCTGCTGGCGCGCCACGGCGCCGACGTCCATGTGAACAGCCCGGCCCTGCGCGCGGCCCTCGCCGAACTGCGCGACTCGGCGCTGAGCCATTACGAAGCGGCGCGCGACGCGGCGGCGGCGCTCGAAGCGGGCCGCGAAGCCCTGTTGCCCGCCGCGACCGTTCCCGTCTATCTGGCGCGTATGGGGGCCAGGGATTACGATCCCCTGCGAGGGCTCGGCGATCCTTCGCCATTGCGCCGGCAATGGCGGCTCTGGCGCGCGGCGCGCGGCGTGGGGCTGTAAACCAGCGCGCGAGAGGGGAAGAGACGCGATGAGAGCCGACGTCTACGACGAAGACAGCCGCCGCCTCCGCGTCGGCACGCTGATCTTTCTGCGCTGGATCGCCATCGTCGGCCAGAGCATCGCCTGTCTGTTCGTCTATTTCGCGCTGGATTTCGATTTTCCGGTCGGCCTCTGCTTCGTCTTCATCGTCGCGTCGGCGACGCTGAATTTCGGCCTGCGCTACGGCACCTCGGGCACCTTCCGCCTGAGCGACCTCGAAGCCGTCGTGCTGCTCTGCTACGACCTCGTGCAGTTGAGCTTCCTGCTCTATCTGACCGGCGGCGTGACCAATCCCTTCGTCATGCTGCTGCTGGCTCCGGTCACCATTTCGGCCGTCTCCCTGCCGCGCAATCTGACGCTGTTCCTGGGCATCGTCATGCTCTCGGCGGCGACCTTCCTGTGCATGGAATATGAGCCGCTCCCCTGGTACGAAAACGAAGCGTTGAAGTTTCCGCTGCTCTATCGCGCCAGCATCTGGGCGTCGCTGGCGCTCTCCGCGGCCTTCATCGCAATCTATGCGGCGCGCGTCTCGGACGAGGGGCGCCTTCTGGCCACGGCGCTCGCCGCGACGGAGCTGGTGCTGGAGCGCGAACAGCATCTCTCCCAGCTCGACGGACTCGCGGCCGCCGCCGCTCACGAACTGGGCACGCCGCTCGCCACGATTACGCTCATCATCCGGGAGCTTCAGAAAGGCGCGGAGACATCCGCTGCGGAGGGTCTCAAGGACGATCTCGATCTTCTCGCCCAGGAAACGGCGCGCTGCCGTGAAATCCTCGGCAAGCTTGCCTCGATGGGCGCCGATCAGGGGACGATGATGAACGTCCTTTCGCTCGACACGCTGATCGAGGAGGTGGTGGAGCCGCAGCGGGAATTCGGCGTGAAGGTCGAAATCTCCAAGCGCGGCGTCAACAACGCGTCGCCGCCCGCGCTGGCGCGCAATCCGGGCCTTCTCTACGGGCTGGGCAATCTCGTCGAAAACGCCATCGACTTCGCCGAATCGCGCGTGCGCATCGACGCGTGGTGGACGCGCGATCTGGTCACCATCTTGATCGAGGACGACGGCCCGGGCTTCTCGTCCGCCATTCTCGACAGGCTGGGAGACCCCTATCTGCGCGGCCGGCCCACCGAGCGGCGCACGAAGAACGACAGCCAGTCCGGCCTCGGTCTTGGCCTCTTCATCGCCAAGACGCTCCTCGAACGCTCCGGCGCCACGGTCGAAACCTACAATGTCTCGCCGCCGCGCACGGGCGCCGTGGTCAAGGTGACCTGGGCGCGCTCAGCATTGGAAATTCCTGCCGCCAAGCTCATGTCGTCAGACTCATAAGCGCCTCGACGCGCCGAAGGGCTTGGGTTAATTTTGACAAAAATCACGCGAGGGAGCGCAGGGGAATGAACGCCGACGACAACGTGGACATCGAGGGCGTGGATGACTCCGACGCCCTTGTCCCGGCCATGCCGGAGGACCGCTCCCTTCTGATCCTCGATGACGACAAGCCCTTTCTGCATCGTCTGGCCCGGGCGATGGAGGCGCGCGGCTTCCTCGTCACGCAATGCGAGACGGTGGCGGAGGGACTCGCCGCGCTCGAAGACACGCCCCCGGCCTTCGCGATTATCGACATGCGGCTGGGCGACGGCAATGGGCTCGACGTCATCCAGAAGCTGAAGGAAGCCCGCCCGGACGCGCGCGGCATCATTCTCACCGGCTACGGCAACATCGCCACCGCCGTGACCGCGGTGAAGCTCGGCGCCTTCGACTATCTCGCCAAGCCCGCCGACGCCGACGAAATCTACCATGCGCTGATGGCCACGACCATCGACAAGCCGGACGCGCAGGAAAATCCCATGTCGGCGGACCGCGTGCGCTGGGAGCACATCCAGCGCGTCTTCGAGTCCTGCGACCGCAACGTGTCGGAGACCGCGCGCCGCCTCAACATGCATCGGCGCACGCTCCAGCGCATTCTCGCCAAGCGCGCGCCCCGCTAAACTGGAGCGTCCTCGCCAAAGGCGAGGGCACAATAGCGCTCGGCCGCCAGAGCCCCGAAGCGGATCAGCATCGCGCGCCGGCTGGCGGGGGCAAGCCGTAGAATCGGCGCCTCCCGGGCGAGCATGCCGCCATGCGCGTCCGCGACAATGAGACCCGCGTCCTCGGGGAAGATTGCGGCGTCCAGCTCGGTTGACGCCGCGAAATAGAAGCGGTCGCAATAGTCGCGGTAGTCCGTCCATTTCCGGTCCGCCTGAAAATCGGCCCGCGAGGATTTGACCTCGACGATGCGCAGCGCGCCGTCGGGGGCGAGCGCGACCAGGTCGGCGCGCCGGCCATTCGGCAGCGGCAATTCCCCCAGCACGGCGAAGCCACAGGCGCGCAGGAAGCGGCGCGCGCCGCGCGTGACGCGCGCCGTCTCCTCCGGCCGCGATGTCTCGCGCATGCGCAAATCGGTTTGCATGGATCCGCGTCACCCCGTCGCCAAGGACTTGGCAGGCGTGATAATCTCCCCGCAATTCCCGAGCGGCGCAAGCCGCGCCGCCAAGCCGCCCTGCCTCATGAAGACATTTTTCGCCGCTCTCCTCTTCGCTCTCGCCTGCGGGTCCGCCGCGGCCGCGGAACGCGTCGTCAACATCTACAACTGGAGCGATTACATCGACCCAGGGGTGCTGGAGGATTTCACACGCGAGACTGGAATCAAGGTCGTCTACGACACCTATGACTCCAATGAAATGCTCGAGTCGCATCTTCTCGCGGGCGCGACCGGCTATGACATTGTCGTGCCCTCGGCGACGTTTCTGGAGCGCCAGATCAAGGCGGGCGTGCTGCAACCGATCGACCGCGCGAAACTCGCCAACGCCGGCAATATCTGGAGCGAGATCGACGGCCGCCTGTCGCGCTATGATCCCGGCAGCGCCCATGCCGTGAATTACATGTGGTACACCACGGGCGTCGCCTATAATGTCGCGAAGATCAAGCAGCGCCTCGGCAAGGCCATCACGAGCTGGGATCAGGTGCTCAAGCCCGAATCCCTGAAGAAACTCGCGGACTGCGGCGTCTATGTGCTCGACAGCCCCGAGGATGTTTTCGCGATCACGCTCAATTATCTCAAGCTCGATCCCAACTCCAAGCGCGAAGCGGACCTCAGGCGCGCGGCCGATCACCTCTCCGGCCTGCGCCGCTACATCAAGAAATTCCACTCGTCCGAATATATCAACGCGCTCGCCAATGGCGACATCTGCCTCGCCATCGGCTGGGCGGGCGACAGTTTGCAGGCGCGCAATCGCGCGCGGGAAGCCGGCGCCGACGTGGACATCGCTTATGTCATTCCAGCCGAAGGCGCGCTGATGTCGATGGACAATTTCGCCATGCCGGTGGACGCCCCGCATGTGAAGGAAGCCTATCAGTTCATCGATTACATGCTGCGGCCGGACGTCGCCGCGCGCAACACCAGGGCGACGAACTTCGCAAATGGCGTCGCGCCGTCGCGTCCGCTGATCGACAAATCCATCGCCGATGATCCGGCGGTGTATCCGCCGGAAGCGACGATGCGCCGCCTGTTCACCGTGACGACGCCCAGTCAGCCCGAACAGAAGTTCATCACGCGTCTCTGGACGACGGTGAAGACCGGGAAGTAACGGGGGGTTCTGGACAAGCCCTCATTAAAAGCGCTGCTCGCGAGCGTCCCCTCTCCCGCCAAAGCCCGTCGAAAGACGGGCGTCCTTACGGGCGCCCTCTGGCGCGGGAGAGACAGGGAGGGCGCTCCCCAGCGCCGGTTTACTGCTCGTTGAGGATTCGCTTCAGCAGCTCGATGACTTCGGCGAGGCTCTTGTCCTTGGAAACCAGCTCTTCGATCTTGCGCACGGCGTGCAACACAGTGGTGTGATCGCGGCCGCCGAAGCGGCGGCCGATTTCCGGCAGCGAGCGCAAGGTCAGCGTCTTCGACAGATACATGGCGATCTGGCGCGGCCGCACGACATTGGCCGTGCGGCGCGAGGACAGAATATCCGCGCGGGAGATATTGTAATGTGACGCGACGAGCTTCTGAATGTCGTCGATCTTGACGCGCTTGGGCTCCTGCGTGCGCACCAGATCGCGGATCGCCGTTTCGGCGGTCTCCACGGTCAGCGGCGCGCCATTCAGCGTCACATGCGCCAGCAGGCGATTCACCGCGCCTTCGAGATCGCGGCCATTGGTGAGGATGGTGCGCGCGACATAGGAGATCACCTCCTCCGGCACATGGAAGCCCGGATGGGTCTCCTGCGACGCCGCGATGCGCGCGTTCAGAATCTTGACGCGCAGCGCTTCGTCCAGCGGTCCGATGTCGACGCACAGGCCGCCCTTGAATCGCGACAGCACGCGCTCGTCGAGCGTTTCCAGCTCCGCCGGCGGGCGATCCGCCGCGACGACGACCTGCCGGCCCGCGTCGATCAGCGCGTTGATCGTGTGACAGAACTCCTGCTGGATCGACTTGCCCTGCAGGAACTGCACGTCGTCGATGATCAGCATGTCGATATCGCGCAGACGCTCCTTGAAGGCGATCGACGTCTGCGTGGTGAGCGACGACACGAAGCCGCTCATGAAACGTTCGGCCGTGAGATAGACGGCGCGGCGGCGATTGTCATTGGTGGCGTGCGCCAGCGCCTGCAACAGATGCGTCTTGCCAAGCCCGACAGCCGCATGCGCGTAAAGCGGATTGAACAGGGGCATGTCGCCCGGACGCGCTTCCGCCACGCGGCAGGCGGCGGCATAGGCAAGCTGATTGGACGGACCGACGAGGAAGGTCGAGAAAGACAGTCGACGATCGAGCGGCGAACCAATGAGCGCGTCGGCGTCCGTGCGCGCGGCGGCGCGCGGCGCGCGCCTGGTTGGCGCAGGAGAGTTGATCGGTTCGGCGGAGGCCGTCAGACCGGCCGGCTGCGCTTTCTCCCCGCCGTTTCGCGACGGCGCGGCGTCGTCGCGCTCCGCGACGGCGTCACGATGTTTCGGCTTGCGCGCATTCGAACGCACGTCGATGACGACCCGCTCGACTTTCTCGAATTCATTCGCGGCGCGCGTCTTGATGCGCGAGGCGTAATGCGACTGAACCCAGCTCTTCAGAAATTTTGTCGGCACCGACAGATGCAACGTTCCGCGCGCGACGGCGTCGAGTTCGAGGCGCGTGAACCATGAATTGTACACTGCGTCGCCAAGCTCAGCCCGCAGACGCTCTCGCACGCGTTCCCAGCGCTTCTGATCATCCGCAGAAATGGCGTCGACGATTGTTTCTCGATCGGACATCGAACTTTCCAAAAATTTGCGCAAGGCGCCAGCGCTCCGCGCCGCGCACGAAGGCCACGCATAAGAAGACTGATACGCTCGGTGCGGCGAATGCGCCGCGATCAAGAAATCATCTAGCGCGGTGGCCCCACCGCAAATTCCACGCCGCTGGCGACTGCTCTGGCGTCCCTGAGAGCGACGCCGGGGACGGAAACACAAAAACGCCGCGCGATGCAGTCGCGCCCGTTACGCAGCACGCCAATTACATTGGTTCGCCGCAGTTCCGTCATGTCAAAGCCCCCAGTTTCCGGGATCGAAGCGAACCCGGATCTTCACTTTTTACGCAAGCAGGATGAGACGACTCTCGCCCTGCATACTCACTTTTTGAATTTCACGCCGGACGGGAAGGAAGCTGATCAGAGACCCGGAGCTCTGGCTTTTCGAGGCAGGAAAATCGACATGTGTCGCTTCCCTTTGAATGCGCTCAGCCGAAAGCTGCTGTATGGGCCGGCGATCACTTTCGTCCGACAGAAAGACCCTACACCGCGTTGCCGCTTTCCCGCAACGACGACAACACCCTCGTGACGCTGTTCCGCCGCCACTGTGGCGCCGTCGTACGCCGCATGCGCGCCAATGCCTTTCTAAATTTATGATTCATTGCATTTACCATGTCGGCGCTCGCACCCGACTCGCGGCCTGCTCAAGCTTGGCCAAAGACCCGTAAAGGGATGTCAAGGGGGGCGCCTGGGGGGCGTTTTCGACAGCTTATTTACAAGAGCTTGAATCATGACCCGTTTGGCTGTTCGCGCCTTTCGGGGCCGAAAAATTTTGCGGCGTGTGTCTGCGTTGCGTCATCGGGACATGGACAAAAGAAAAGCCCGGCGAGACCGGGCTTTGTCGAGATTCCAGCGATGAGAAATCAGGCAGGCTGCGCGCAGATCGCGCAGGCCGGCAGCTTACTTGCCGCCGAGCGCCTTGACCCGCGCGGTGAGGCGCGAAACCTTCCGCGAGGCCGTGTTCTTGTGAACGACGCCCTTCTGCGCGGCGCGCATCATCTCCGGAACGGCGCTCTGCAGAGCGGCGGCGGCCGCCGAGGCGTCGCCCGACGCGATCGCTTCCTCGACCTTGCGGACGTAGGTGCGCATGCGGCTGCGACGCGCGCGGTTCACCGCGGTGCGGCGCTCGATCTTGCGGACGGCTTTTTTGGCCGAGGCGGTATTCGCCATTCTGTCAGTCCTCGAATCTGTGGGGCGGCTGTTGGCCAGCCAGAAACCGTTGCGGCCGCGAATTCGCGGCCACGTGGGGCGCCTTATAAGCGGGGGGCGCCCTTTCGTCAATGGCGGCGGCGCTCCCTGCCCCAATTGCTGGGAGAACGCGAGGGGCGCCGCGCCGCCGCGACCCATCCCGGTTTCACGCCGAGAGGGAATCGCCTGCGTCAGCGGTGGCGGAACGCCGCCTTGCGCTTCTCGACGAAGGCGCTCATCCCTTCCTTCTGGTCCTCGGTGGCGAAGAGGGAATAGAAGAGACGGCGTTCGTAGCGCACGCCTTCGGTCAGCGTCGTCTCGAAGGCGGCGTTGACCGCCTCCTTGGCCATGAGCGCCGCCGGAAGGGACATGGCCGCGATGGCCGCGCCCGCCTTCAGCGCCTCGGCGACGAGGTCGGCCGCCGGCACGACCCTGGCGACAAGCCCCGAGCGCTCGGCCTCCTCCGCCCCCATCATGCGGCCCGTGAGCACCAGATCCATGGCCTTGGCCTTGCCGACGGCGCGCGTCAGCCGCTGCGTGCCCCCGGCGCCGGGAATCACCCCCAGCCTGATTTCGGGCTGGCCGAACTGGGCCGTATCCGCCGCGATGATGAAATCGCACATCATGGCGATCTCGCAGCCCCCGCCCAGCGCAAAGCCCGCCACGGCGGCGATGAGCGGCTTGCGGGCGCGCGCGAGCGTGTCCCAGCGGCCGATGAAGTCGCTCAGAAAGGCGTCGGCGAAGCTCTTGCCGGCCATTTCCTTGATGTCGGCGCCGGCGGCGAACGCCTTCTCCGAGCCGGTGAGGACGACGCAGCCGATTCCCTCGTCCGCCTCGAAGCCGGCGAGCGCGCAATCGAGTTCCGAGATCAGCTTGGCGTTCAGCGCATTGAGCGCCTGCGGCCGGTTGAGCCGCACGAGGGCCACCCGGCCGTGCGTCTCGATTTCGATTGTCTCATAGCTCATGCGGCCTCCTCTCGCGCCAGACGGCGCCTAAATCTCGAAATCGCTCGTGGGCTGTTTCTCGCCAAAGCCCTGCGCCACGGCGCGGGCGTAGAGGTCTTCGAGCGTGATGTCGTCCAGTCGCGCGAGCGCCGCCTCTTCCGTCTCGTAGATGAGCGGCTCCAGCACGGCGGCGAGCAGCGCGGGCGCCGGCTCGGATTCCTCCTCGGCGCGCAGCGCGACGCGCACGATTTCGCCGACGCAAAGACGGCGCCGCTCGCGCGCGAGCTCATAGCCGCCGGCGGGTCCGCGCACGCTCTTCAGAACGCCCGCGCGCACCAGCGCCTGAAGCAGCGTTTCGAGACGCCGCGGCGGAAGGTCGTGGCGCGCCGCGAGCTCCTTCGATGAAACGGGGCGTCCGCGCGCATGCAGCGCGACGTCGAGCGTCGCCATCAGCGCGAATTTGGCGGGCCGCGGCAGAAGCTTCATTCGCGGCCGTCCCCATGCAGGCCAGTCGAGCCGAAGCCGCCCTCCCCCCGCTCTGTCTCGTCGAGCTCGTCGACCTCGACGAGCCGCGCCCGGACGACCGCAGCGACGACGAGCTGGGCGATGCGCATGCCGCGCGTGATTTCAAACGGCTGGCCGCCAAGATTGACAAGCAGCGCCTTCACCTCGCCGCGATAATCGCTGTCGATGGTGCCGGGCGCGTTGAGCACGGTCACGCCATGCTGGACCGCGAGGCCCGAGCGCGGGCGCACCTGCGCTTCATAGCCTTGTGGCAGCGCGATCTGTATCCCCGTGGGCACGAGATCGCGGGCGCCGGGCTCGAGAACGAGTTTCTGGCCGGCGGGCAGCGCCGCGTAGAGATCGAGACCGGCGGCGCCTGGGCTGGCGTAGGCCGGCGCAGGCAGACCCTCGCCATTGGTCAGGCGGCGGATGGAGATTTTCATTCGACAGCCTCGCTGCTCGCAAGAAGTTCCGCAAGGCGCGCGACGAGCCGCGAGGCGACCGCCTCCTTGCTCATGCGCGGCCAGCTTTCGACGCTGGCCCGCGAGACGAGATGCGCTTCATTGGCGTCGCCGCCGAAGACTCCCGAGCCTTCGGACACGTCATTGGCGACGATGAGGTCGCACCCCTTGCGGGTGAGTTTGTCCCTGGCATGGGCGATGACCTGCTGCGTCTCGGCGGCGAAACCGACGACGAGGCGCGGCCGCTCTTGCGCGCGCGCGACGCTCGCAAGGATGTCCGGGTTCTCGACGAGCGCAAAGGTCGGCGCGACGGCCCCCTGCTCCTTCTTGATCTTCTGCGCCGCCGCCTCCACCCGCCAGTCCGCCACCGCCGCCGCGCCGATGAACACATCCGCCGGCAGGGCGCGGCCGACCGCCGCGAACATGTCGCGCGCGCTGTCCACATGGATCACGTCGCAGCCGGCCGGATCGGGCAGGTTCACCGGGCCGGACACCAGGGTCACGCGCGCGCCCGCCGCCGCAGCCGCAGCAGCGATGGCGTGGCCCTGCTTGCCGGACGAGCGGTTGGCGATGTAGCGCACCGGGTCGATCGCCTCATGCGTCGGCCCGGAGGTGACGATCACATGCCTGCCGGTCAACGGACCGGGCGCGCCCATGGAGGCCGGGAGAGGCAGGCGCGTGTCGCCCTGAAGCGCGGCCTCGATCGCCGCGACGATCTCCAGCGGCTCGCTCATGCGGCCGGGGCCGTATTCGCCACAGGCCATGTCGCCGTCATTCGGTCCGACGAACAGCGCGCCGTCCCGGTTCAACGTCGCCACATTGCGCTGCGTCGCCGGCGCGACCCACATGCGCAGGTTCATGGCGGGCGCGAAGAGCGCGCGCTTGTCCGTCGCCAGGAGAAGCGTGGTGGCGAGATCGTCGCAAAGCCCCTGCGCCGCACGGGCCAGCAGATGGGCCGTCGCCGGGGCGGCGACGATCAGATCGGCCTCGCGAGAGAGCTGGATGTGGCCCATCTCCTGCTCGTCCGTGGCGGAGAACAGGTCGTCGTAAACTTTTTCATTGGCGAGGCTGGCGAAGGCGAGCGGCGTGACGAATTCCTTCGCGGCGGCGGTCATGACGACCCGCACCCGCGCCCCGCGCTCGCGCAGGCGCCGGACGAGGTCGAGCGACTTATAGGCCGCGATCCCGCCGCCCACGATGAGCAAAATGCTCTTGCTTTCAAGGCTTTTCGTCACTTTTGAACTCACCGGGACGCCTTCCCCTCCCTCAACGGGCGCGGAGAATACAGACTTTGAGCGCAAGGCCAAAGCGGCCACGGGGCAAAGGGATCGAGCTTGCGGAATTGGACCTTTGCATCCGGGGCGATTAATCTCGGGGGACGCCACCCGGCGACTCGCGAGCCGTCCAGCTTCCCATGACCTGCGTGAAAGAGCCCAGAAAGAGCAGCCGCGCCCTTGCGCTTGGAATGGCGATGATCGCCCTCGCGCCCGCTGCCGCAGGCCAGGCGCGCGACCGGGAGCGCGCGCCCTCGGTCATCGTCGGCGCCGAGGCGACGGCACCGGCGCCGGACCCCAAGCCCGCCAGCCCCGGCCGCACCTTCGTGCCGCTGCATTCCACGCTGATCGGCCAGGGCGGCGTCACCCATCTGAACTTCTCGGGCGCGCTCTCGATCCACAACGCCTCCGCCACGCAGGTGCTGGCGGTGGAAAAAATCGACTATCGCAGCGGCGCGGGCCAGGTGGTCGAAAGCTATCTCAGCGAGCCGGTCTATCTAAAGCCCTATGCGTCCATGCAGGTTGTCATCGCACAGGACGACGTGCGCGCGGGCGTCGGCGCCAGCTTCACCGTGGACTGGGCGACCCCGCCCGGCGCCGATGAGCCATTGGTCGAGGCGGTCATGGCCTCCTTCGTCGGCACCCGCAGCTACAGCTTCCTCTCGCCGGGACGGCGCGTGTCGCGGCCACAATGACGCGTTGATGCGGCAAGGCCCCCTCCCCGTCCCTCCCCCGCAAGCGGGAGAGGGGACGCTCACGATCAGCGTTGCTGATACAGGCCGCAATCTGCCCCCTCTCCCGCGAAGCGGGGGAGGGATGGGGAGGCGGCTGTGACCCCGCCCGCGCCGCTGCTGCGCCGCCTCATCCTCTCCGACTTCCGCTCCTACGCGGAGGCGCGCTGCGACGTCGACGCGCGGCTGGTCGTGCTCGTGGGCGAGAATGGCGCGGGCAAGACCAATGTGCTCGAAGCGCTGTCGCTTTACTCGCCGGGCCGCGGCCTGCGTCGCGCCGAGCTCGCCGATTGCGCGCGACGGGACGGCCCCGGCGGCTTCGCGGTCTCCGTGGAGCTCACCTTCGCGGATACGACGGCGCAGCTCGGTCATGGGCTGACGCCTGACGGCGAACGGCGGTTTCGCATCGATCGCGCGCCCGTGGGATCGGCGCGCGCCTTCTCCGATCATCTGCGCGTCCTATGGCTCACGCCTGCCATGGATGGACTTTTCAATGGGCCCGCGGGCGAGCGCCGGCGCTTTCTCGATCGCCTCGCGCTCGGCGTCGACGCCGATCACGGCGCGCGCGTCAACAAGCTCGAACGCGCCTTGCGGAACCGCAATCGTCTGCTCGAGGAGGCCGCCCCGGACCGGCGCTGGCTCGACGCGGCCGAGCAGGAAATCGCGGCGCTCGGCGTCGCGGTCGCGGCGGCGCGGCGCGAGACCGTCTCGCGGCTGAGCGCGCAGATCGTGGCTGGCGACAGCGCCTTCCCCTGGGCGGAGGTCGCCATTGACGGCGAGATCGAGAGCTGGCTCGCGGAGGGGCCGGCGCTCGTCGTCGAGGAGCGCTTCCGGGAGACGCTCGCGCAGACGCGCCGGCGCGACGCCGCCGCCGGCCGCACGCTCACCGGCCCGCAGACCAGCGACCTCGCCGTGCGTCACGGCCCGAAGAATGAAGCCGCGCGCGATTGCTCAACGGGAGAGCAGAAGGCGCTCCTGATGGGCCTGACCCTCGCGCACGCCCGCCTTGTCGGCGCGATGGCCGGCAAGGCGCCGTTGCTTCTGCTCGACGAAGTCGCGGCGCATTTCGATCCGAAGCGGCGCGAGGCCCTGTTCGCCGAGCTGGAGACGCTCGGCGGGCAGGTCTGGATGACGGGCGCCGACCCCCTGCTCTTTGCGTCGCTGACGTCCCGCGCCGCCCTGTTGCAGGTGACGCCCGGCCGCATCGAGCGTCTCTGACGAGTCCGCGGCGCCTATGAGCGCGCCAGTTCGTCATCGAGCGCGGAAGCGCGGGCATCGAGCCGGTCGCGGATCACGTCGATGCGGCACGGCCCCCGCCATGGCGCCGCCAGAACGCGCAGACGTTCGCGGATCTCGGCGCGGGCGCCGTTGTACAGAACGGGCGCGCACGTCTGAGGATTGGCCTCGGGCGCGCCGTAGAGACGCAGATAATCGGCGAAATTGTTGAAGGTCTCGCTGACGTCGAGGAGGCTTTCGCAGGCGACGCCCTCGGCGAAAATCACGTCGTGCGTTTCGAGCTTGATATGGAAATATTCGAGCTCGTCGACTCCCTCCGCCGCATCGGAGACGATGGTCTTTCCGTTCACGAGCTGTCTTGCCCGAACCAGCATGCCATCGAAAAGCAGCGCATGCCCGCCGGTCACCCAGAGATCGCGATGCGGGACGCCCTCCGCGATGGCGCCGCGGCCGATGCGAACGGGCCGCACGTCCTCGACCCACGCCTTCTCGGGATTGCTGCGCCGATAGCGATGATGTCCGATCCACTGGATCGGCCGAACGCCGCCGAATGCGGTCGGCAGCAGATCGCCGATCGAAAGGTCTTCGACGTTCCGCTCGCCGTCGACCGTGAGGATCCGCGTGCCCTTCAGAAAGCAGTTGGAAGTGCTGGGCGTCGTGCCGCAGTTCGGGTTGTGCCCAGGAACTTCGAAGCTTCCAAAGTCACAGCCGGGGACGTACGCCGCGGCCCTTTCAACACGCGCCAGCGTCGCGGAAGCGCCGAGAGCGCCAATCGCCAGTGCGTTGCGGCCGGCGATCGCCAGGAAGCGTCGTCTGTCCTGGGCGGCTTCTTCCGCCAATCCTGTCCGAGCATCGATCTTGGGGTTCACAGGCTTCGTCCTTTCTCAGAATGGAAAACAGAATCGCGCCCGCACGCCGTCGTTCTCAGAGCTGCGAGCAGCCTGAGGCAAAGGCGCACATCGTGGGGTTCGGCCTTGCTTCCGCAGAAATGCAGCGATGCCGCCGCGCCTGCCGCTCCGATCGGATGGAGCGGCCAAGTAGTCAATACTTGTAACAAGTATTCACTACTTGTAATTATTTCTGTTTCGTAAGGTTCCCTTCGGTTTCTAAGTAAAAACGCTTAGGTTTTATTACGTACTCAGAGTGATTTCTGTCAAGGCCGTCGTTCGAAGGAGGCGCGCCGCGTGGCGGCGCGGCGGGTGGCGGGATGCGCTTTTCACGCAAGTCGCAATGGGTGTTCCCTGCGCGCGACGGCGTGCGCGCTTCGGCCGGACGCTCGACCATCGACGCCGTCGCGTGCTACCGCTGCGTCGAAAGACTGGAGCCGCGCATGGACTGGTATTGGTATGCGATCATCCTCGGCGTTGCGGCGCCATGGATCATTCTCGGGGCGAGCCTGCGCAACACGTTCCGCGAGGGCGGCGCCGTGACGGGCGTTTCCGTCTGGGGCGGAATGTCCCTGTTCACGACGCTCATCGCGCTGCTGATCGGTTGGATCATCCACAAAATCGTGGGCTGATCCGCCCTACGGCTGCAACATCACCTTGATGCAGCCGTCCCGGTGATTTCGAAACGTCTTGTAGAGATCGGGGCCGTCATCGAGCGTGCCCCGATGGGTCACGACGAAGGAAGGGTCGATGTCGCCGCGCTCGATGCGCTCAAGCAGTTTCGGCATGTAGCGCTGCACCGGCGTCTGCGCCATGCGGAGCGTGAGGCCGCGATTGACCGCCGAGCCGATCGGGAATTTGTCGATGAAGCCGCCATAGACGCCAACGATCGAGACGGTTCCGAAATTGCGGCAGCAATGGATCGCCTGGCGCAGCACATGCGGCTGATCGGTCGCGAGAAACGCCGCGACCTTCACGCGATCGACCATCGAGTCGATGCTCGCGGTCGGATCGGGCTCCGTGCCCACGGCGTCGATGCAGGCGTCGGCGCCGCGCCCTTTGGTCATGCTTTGGATCGCGTCGTAAACGTCAACCTTGTGAAAATCGAGCGTTTCGGCGCCCGCCTTTTGCGCAAGCTCCAGCCGCTCCGCAACCGTGTCGATGGCGATGACGCGCTCCGCGCCGAGCATGAAGGCGCTGCGGATCGCGAACTGTCCCACGGGACCGCATCCCCAGATGGCGATGACGTCGCCGGGTTTGATGTCGCAGAATTCGGCCGCCATGTAGCCGGTCGGGAAGATATCCGACAGGAACAGCGCCTGATCGTCGCTCAGCGCATCGGGAACCTTGATCGGTCCGGTGTCCGCGAAGGGCACGCGCAGATATTCCGCCTGCCCCCCGCGATAGCCGCCGAGAAGATGCGAATAGCCGAAGAGACCGGCGGGCGAATGCCCCCAAAGCGTCTCGGCCTTTTCATGATCGGGATTGGTGCGGTCGCAGGCGGAGAAGAAGCCGTGCTGACAAAACCAGCATTCGCCGCAGGAGATGGTGAAGGGCACGACGACGCGGTCGCCGACCTTGAGGTTCCTGACGGACGAGCCGACCTCCATGACTTCGCCCATGGTCTCGTGGCCGAGCACGTCGCCGCTGTGCATTTGCGGGATCACGCCGTCGTAGATGTGAATGTCCGAGCCGCAGATGGCGCAGGCCGTGACCTTGATCACGGCGTCGCGGGGGTCTTCGATCGTGGGATCGGGAACGCTTTCGCAGCGAATGTCGCCTCTGCCGTGATAGGTAAGCGCCTTCATGTGACGTTGCTCCCGCTTCGGCCGCACGCCCCCGCCGGGGAACTTGCGGGGTCGCCCATGGTTCCAGCGGCGTTCTTGGCGCGAGCGTCAGCGAAGGGCTCGAACCGTATTGCCTCCGTCACGCGCGCGCCGCACACTCCCGCCGCGCGACTCCCATTCGGACCCTCCCATGACCCGCCTTGCCGCACTCGCCTGCCTGCTTCTCGCCGCCGCAACGCCAGCCGCCGCCGCGGATCGATCCGTGACGGCGACGCTGCTCGTGTTCAGCGACATCTATGAAATGGGCGAACAGAACGGGCGCGGCGGATTTGCGCGCGTCGCGGGCGTGCTGGCGGCCGAGCGCGCGAAGACGAAGAACACCCTCGTGGCATTGGCGGGCGACACGCTCTCGCCGTCGCTCATGTCGAGCCTCGACAAGGGCGCCCATATCGTCGACCTCCTCAATCGAACCAGGATCGACGTCTTCACGCCGGGCAATCACGAATTCGATTTTGGCGAGGACGTGTTTCGCGCCCGCATGTCCGAACTTGAGGCGACCCGCCTCGCCGCCAATCTGCGCGACGGCGCCGGCAAGCTGCTCCCCGGCTTCGCCGACAGCCGCATCTTCGACATGGACGGCGTGAAGATCGGCGTCTTCGGCCTGACCGAAGAGGAGTCGGCGAAACGCTCCAACACCGGATCGCTGCGCGTCTCGCCGGCGCTGGACGCGGCGCGTGCGCAGGCGCAGCAATTGCGCGCCTCCGGCGCCGATCTCGTCGTGGCCATCACCCATTCCGACTGGAAGGACGACATGCGGCTCGCCAGAACGGGCCAGATCGACGTGATCCTCTCCGGCCACGACCACAATCTCTTCGTCTTCTACGACGGACATACGGCGGTCGCGGAGACCCAGGCCGACGGCGCCCAGATCGTGGCCGTCGATCTGTCGATTGCCCTGTCCGGCGACGCCGCCCGCAAGGTCTCGTGGACGCCCCGGTTTCGCATCATCGACACGGCCGACGCCACGCCTGATCCGGCCGTCGCGGCGCGCGTGGCCGACATTCGGGCCGGCATGGACAAGAGCCTGGATGAACCGATCGGTCTCACCGAGACCGAGCTGGACGCCCGCAAGGCCAGCGTGCGCGGGCGCGAGACGGCCATCGGCGATTTCATTGCCGACGCCATGCGGGCGCAGACAGGGGCGGATGTCGCGATTCTGAACGGCGGGGCCATTCGCGGCGACATGGTGGTCGACGCGGGCGCCACGATCTCGCGCAAGACCGTGCTCGCCGCCCTGCCCTTCGCCAATCGGCTGGTGACGCTGGAATTGTCGGGCGCGGACCTGCGCGCGGCGCTGGAAAGCGCCTTCGCAAAGCTGGACAGGGACGCGGGCCGTTTCGCGCAGCTCTCCGGCGCGCGGCTGGTCTTGCGCCGGGACGCCGTGCCGGGATCGCGCCTCGTTTCAGTCGAGATTGGCGGCGCCCCGCTCGACGACGCGCGCGTCTACAAGGTCGCGACCAACGACTATCTCGCTGGCGGAAAAGACGGATACGACGCGCTGTTGCGCGGGACGCCGCTCGTCAGCGGCGACGCGGCGCCCCTGCTCTCGGCGGTGGTGGTCGACGCGATCCGCCAGGCCGGCAGGATCGCGCCGAAGACCGACCGGCGGATCACGATCAATTAGCGACGCTGGCGCGCGCAAGCCGTTCACGGAGCTCGAAATCCGCGCGCCGCAAATTCGCCAGCGCCGGGGCCAGCCAGAGCGCGCGGGTCTCGTCGAGCCGGTAGAGCCCCGCGCCCCCGCGCAGGAAGGAGCCGAGCATTCGGGTGCGTCCCTCGTAGAAATCCGTCTCGGGAATCCAGCCGAATTCGTAGCGAATGTCTCCGAGATTCTTTTCGAAGACCGGCCAGGCCGCCGCGAGCGACGAGAGATCGAGGTCCAGGAAGAGATCGAGGTCGCGGGAGAAGCCCGGATAGTGTTCCGTCGTCGCCTTCGCCTTCATATGGTCGGCGGTCGCCATGATGATGTCACGGACCGCCGCCTGCTCCATCGGGTCGAACCGCGAATGGCGCTCGAACAGCGCGGCGCTTTCGCGCACATTGACGGGGTCCAGCCTCGGCCGGCCGTCGGGGCCGCGCGTGAGATAGACGGCGTCGTGCCAGAAGGCCGCCGCCGCGATGAGATCGGGCCGCGTGGCGAGAGACGCGAGCCTGTCCAGTTTCGTCAATATGTCAACGATATGGCCCCAGGCGTGATAGGCGCGCTGCGGCTCGCGATAGGCCGCGTCCAGGGTCGCGAACGCGCTGGGGTCGTGGCGGCTCGCGAGCTGCGACCAGTATTTATCGAGGACCGGCTCCATCATCGGCGCACCATGGGCGAAACGCGCCGGACGCGGGCTGAGAAGTGGGCGCGACGGGTAAAGTCTACTTGCTGGTGAGATTCCATACCGGGGACCAGTCTCCTTGCGCGCCTTCCCGGGCGAGGCCCGAATATCTTTTCTCCAGGGCTTTATAGAGCCCTGGCCATAGACCGGAAAGCGTCTGTGACAACGCTGCCGCGCGCTCCGCAGCCGAGGCAAAGCGCGCCGACAGATACTCCTCCAGCATCTCCTCATGCGCTGTGCGCCAGCGCACATACGCGGCGTCGCCTGCGAATTTGGCGTCTCCCGCCAAAGCGTAGACGTGCGTGGGTTCGCTTCGGCCGACGACCACGATCTGCCCGAGATCGAGCCAGGCCATCTCCGGCGCCTCGTGCCGAACCGCGCCGGCGGCGATGATGTCCGTCCCGAACGCCTTGCTGGCGCCTTCCAGTCGCGACGCGAGATTCACATTGTCGCCGAGGATGGAGTAATCGAAGCGGCGCGCCGAGCCCATGTTGCCGACGCTGCAGGGGCCGAAGTTCAGACCGCAGCCCATGCGCGCCTCGACATAGGCGCGCCCGGCGGCCTGCGCGGCGCGCGCCCGCGTCGCGTTGAAACCCTCGAGCGCGGCGCGCATCGCCAGCGCGGCGCTGAGCGCCTTGCGCGGGTGGTTGGCGATGTCGAGGGGCGCGTTCCAGAAGGCGAGAATCGCATCGCCCATGTATTTATCTACAGTGCCGTCGCGTTCCAGGATGGCGTCCGTCATCGGCGTCAGATAGTCATTCATGAACTGCGTGAGTTCGCGCGCGCTCATGCCTTCCGACAGGCCGGAAAAATTGCGAAGGTCGGAGAACAGCACGGTCAGATCGCGCGTCTCGCCGCCCAGCACCAGAAGCTCCGGATTTTCAGCGAGCCGGTCGACCACGGCGGGCGCCACGAATTTGCCGAAGGCGTTGCGCACATGGCGCCGCGCCCAGTTTTCCGATCGCCAGAGCGTCACGGTCCCGACGATATAGGAGCCGATGACGACGAGGCTCGGATAGGCCGGATCGAACAGCAGCCCGTGCTTCTCGAAGAAGTAATAGGAGCCGCCGAACAGCAGCGCCACCGCGAGCGGCGCGTACAGCATGGAGACGCTGAGCGGCGCGAGAAAGAGCAGCGGCATGGTCAGGAAGAAGGCGATGGCCGCGATGGTCGTTTCAAGTCCGGCGCCCCAGTCCGGGCGCGACAGCAGGGCGCCGCTGGTGAGACTTTCGACGATCTGCGCATGAACGTCGACGCCGGGGACGATCGGCTCCAGCGGCGTCGCGCGCACGTCGCCGAGACCCACGGCGAGCGCGCCGACGAAAATGATGCGGCCCTCGATCTCGCTGCGCGGAACCTTCCCTTCGAGAACCGCTTTGGCCGAAAGATCACGGCGCTGATCCGCGAAGGCGTAGCGCGGCCGGATGTCCGCCTCCGGCCCCGTCGCGATCTGGAACGAGCCCACTTTCACGGCGTTGACGCCCGTCTGGGCGCCATAGGCGGTCTCGCCGCTCGCATTGGAGGACCGCACCACGAAGCTCGGCTCGCCCTGCGCGACGCGAAGGGCTTCGAGCGCCAGCGACGGAGCGATCGTGTCGCCAGCGCGCATGAGCAGCGGCACGCGGCGCACCACGAGATCGCGGTCCGGAAGCCAGTTGGTCGCGCCGACGCCATGCGCCTTGTCGATCAGGGTCGCAAGGGGCAGAACGGCGGCGGGGAAAGCGTAAAGGAAGGGCGCGGGGTCGTCGCCCGCCGCCACGACGCCCGCCTTCGACGGAAAGGACTTCTGCCCTTGCGTCGAGAGCGTCGCGCCGATCACCACCGGCCCCCGCCCGATCGCTTCGGCAAAGGTGGCGTCGCTATCCGGCGCCTTCGAAACGAGACGCGCGACCTCGGCGCGCAGCTTCGCGTCCGGCAGCGTCTCGACCAGCTTTCTAACGCTGGCGCGATCCGGCTCGGAAAAGATGAAATCGAAGGCGATCGCCGACGCGCCGAGATCGACGAGGCGATCCACCAGCGCCGCCACGCGCGTGCGCGGCCAGGGCCATTGGCCATAGGCTTCGAGGCTCTCTTCATCGACGCCCACAACCCGCACCGGGGCCTCCGGATCATAGGCCCGCGGCGAAAAGCGCTGGAAATGGTCGAAGACCATATTGCGCAGATCGTCCAGCGTGCGCGGCTGGAGCACGCCCCAGGGGAGAGTCAGCAGACCCGCGATCAGGGTGGCGATCACGAAAACCTGTTTGCGCGAAAACATGCGGAATTCCGTTGGCAGGCGCCTAAATCGTCGTCCTGCCAAGCTAATTCAGGCCCGGCCTTTCAACAAGGCGGGCGCGCTATCTGAGGTTGCAATTCACGCAGTCGCTCCCGCCGCCGTCGCCTCCGCCCTCGCCCGGCGGACGTGCGTCCACCGGCGGCGAGGGCTGCGGCGCGGGCTGATTTTCGACATTGGCGCGGCTCTGCACCAGCGCATTGCCGGCCCAGACCGGCGCCAGCGCCTCGAGTCCCGGCGGGAGGTCGACGCTCGCCGGCGCATGATCCCCCAGCGCCACGGCGGCGTCCTCATTGCTCGGAAGATGACGCGCGCCGCCCCGCTGCCGCCCATGGCTGGCCATCTCGGCGGTGATGTCGGCAATGGTCTGGCCGGAGACGCGGAAGGGCTCCGAAACGCCATCCGCATTGGCGCAAACGCCGAACCCCGGGCGGTTGAGGATCTGCGACGTTCCATGTGCGCCATCGACCCGGACGATTCCCACCTGATGCACGACAAGGGTCCCGCAGTCCCCGCCGATCCGCATCAGCACCGAGCCGCCGCGCACGCCGATCGCCGCCGTCGGCGTGCGGAGGACGGCGCCCGACTGATGGCTGACATTGCCGCCAACGAACCGCATGACGCCTTTCGCGAAGCGCACGCCCTGGCTGCCGCCTCCGCCCTGATAGGCGAAATCGTCGATGACCACCGAACTGTTGCGGCCGACGGTCATGGTCGATGAATCATTGAACACGATCTGCGCATTGCCCTCGTTCGCGGTGTCGATGCGCTCGCCCTTCTCGACGCCGAGGCCGACCGCAAGCGCGCGCCGCGACGCCTGGGGCGGCGTGCCGAAAGCGGCCGCATTGGCGGCGCCGACATTGCCGACACGTTCCGCCGCCGCTGGCGACGGGAGAAACAGGAGGCAGGCCAGCGCCGGAGCGATGAATTTGGTCATGACGCGGCTCCTGTCAGAATTTGGCGGTGGGGCCGAAGGAGACGGACACATTCTGGGTCCGGAAATTCGGCAGGTTGGAGTCGTTGCGCGAGAACTCCAGATTGCCGGCGAAGCCGAACATCGGAGTCACCGGCGCGTCGAGCATGATCCCGTAGGTCCAGGCCGCGTCCCGTCGCGCCACGAAGGGCGAGACGATCGGATTGGGCGCGTCGAAGGCAAGATGCGTGAATCGCGCATAGGGCGCGATGGTCCAGCGGCGGCCGAAGATCGGATGCAGCGGATCGACTTCGACCCGCAGCATCGCCTGCGCGTCGAACTGATCCGAACTTTGCACGGCGTTGAAGGCGCTGGCGCGCGTATAGCCGAAGCGCCCTTCGAGGCGCAGATTGTCCAACAGCGAATAGGCTCCGCTGACATAGCCGGTCACGGCGTCGCCGGTGGCGAGCGTCGACAGCGTCGCGAAAGGCGAGACGCCGAAAAAAGGCCCGCGCGCGGGATCGACCCACAGGCTGCGCCATTCGGCGCCCGGTTCGAGCCAGAAATCGGGCGTCAGCTCCGCCCGCACGCTCGCGCCCGCGCCCCCGGTGTTGAGATAGTTGCTGGACCCGAGCATGGTGACGGCGCCCGTCACATAGGGCCGCACGGAGAGATTGGCGAAGACGCTCTGGGGCACGAAGAAGCGCGGACCCACGGAACCGGAAAACAGCGCGACGCTGTATTGCGGGAGGTTGAATTGCTGCGTGGCGTAAGCGGTCACGCGCGTTTCGAGCTGGTCGCCGCGCTGATTGCCGAATTCGTAATCATGGGCCGCGTTCACGAGCTGGAACGTGTTGACGTCGCCCTGCCGCGCGCCGCCCGACAGCAATCCCAATCCGCCAAACTGAAAGAGCGTGTTGGCCGGGAAGAAATTGGCGTTGGACTGCGCGCGCACGCCCGTTTGCAAGCGTACGGACAGGCGGTTGGGCTGCGCGCGCTTCTCGACGTCGGGGAGCTGCGCGTCGATCTGCGCGATCTGCACGGCGTCGAGCGCGCCGCTGGCGCGCGCCGCGCGCAAGTGCTGCGCCGAAAGCTCCCAATTGCCGAGACGCGCGTAAAGGAAGCCCAGCTCCTTGCGCGCCCGCGACAGATTGGGATTGAACATCAACAGCCGCTCCAGCGCGCCGACGCCGCCCTCGTAATCACGAAGCTCCGTGGCGATCACGACGAAGCGATAGGTCGCCTCGTCGTCTTCCGGATTGGCCTGGATATGCGCCGCGAGGCGGTCGCGCTCCGCGCGCAAATCCTGCGCGGCCGCAGGCGCGCAAAGCGACGACGCGACGCAGGCGGTCGCGAGAAAGCGTGTCAGAATTTGTCGGAAGGAAAACAAGACAACGCTCCATAAGCTCGACATGAAAAATCTGTTGCGCACTCGCCCGCGAAGGGCAAGCTGCGCGGAGCGGCGGCATTCGGTCAGCCATCACCGCATATCTTTAGCCAGCAAGGAAATCTTGACCCAGGGACCGTGCGCCGGCTCGATTTCGACATCAGAAAAAATCCCTGCTGTCGCTTTCGGGCGACAGTCGCCCGGCGAGAGGAATGATCACCGCGTCGCATCGAGCCGGCTCCACCGCGCACAACGGCCGCGGCGCGTTGACAAAGGGACCGCGCGGGCCGGCGGCGATCGTCCGCCGCGCGCGCCGGGGCCGAGCGCCCGCGCGCAAAGCGCTTCCCGTGTTCCCGTTCAAGGACGGCGGCGCGCCTTCCAGCGCCAGAAACCGCCGCAGCACCAGCAAAAGGTCCGCCGCCTCTCCCGCTGCTCCGCGCAGGAGCGCCGCGCGCAGATCGGCGACGATCCGCGCGCGGGCCATGGCGGGCGAGCGCCGGGCGCGGCGGTAGTTCGCGAGAATGCGCGCATGTCTGCCGCCCGGCGCGACGCCGAGCAGGACCTCATGCGCGGCCAGTCCGGCCAGTTTCTGACAGAGCTCGATCGGAGCCAATTCCGCGCTCATCGCGACCCCCTGAAATGTCCTGGCCCGCAAAGTGAAGCGAGCCATGACTTTTTAGGGCGCCGTCACGGGCCTGTTGGTGCGCTGGCGCACATGGCCGATCGGGCGCGTCCGGGGGGTCAGGCCGTCTCGTTCATCGCGTCGCGGACGCGCCGGTCCAGAACGGCGGGGCGCAGCAGGACCAGCCCGCCACGAATTTTCTCGGCGAGCCCTTCATCCATCATGGCGCCAAGCTCGCGGCTGACCTGTTCGCGCCGGCAGCCGATGCGCGCGGCGAGGTCGTGCTGGAAGGGCGGCGGCGAGATGATGGCCTGCCCGTCATGCCCCTTGCGTGGCGACGACAGGCGCAGCAGCTCGGCGTAGAGCCGATGCCGCAGATCGAGCACGGAACGCTCGAACAGCCGGACGTTCAGCTCGCGCACGCGCGCGGTCAGCAGGCGCAGCAGGCGCTCGCAGATTTCGGGCGCATGCAGGACGATCTCGCGGAACGCGCCCGGAGGCACCACCAAAATCTCCGCATTGGTCAGCGCGGTGACGTTCGCGGACCGGGGCGCGCCGTCGATGGCGGCCATTTCGCCGAAAAACTTGCCGGGGCCGAAGTCGCCCAGGATCATTTCCTTGCCCGCGGCGGTGCGCACGAGCACCCGCACGTCGCCGCTGACGATGAAAAAGACGTCGTTGGAGGGGTCGTCGAAGTCGAGCACCAGCTCGCCCTCGGCGTAGCGTCTGCGGACGCACTGGCGGCCGAGGGTCTCGGCGCGCGCCGGATCGAAGCCGGCGAAAAAAGGAATGCCGTCGAAAACGGACAAGGAAAAGCTCCCGAAAGTTCAGGGATGACCGGGACATAGTGCCGGCAAAGCCGGCGCGCGTCGAGAGGCTGTTTTAGCCGCGGCGCTCAATATCGCGGCGCTGGCGCAAAGTCGTCCGGCGCGCGACACTCCCCGCATGGACCTCCGCCTCGCCACCTTCAATCTGGAAAATCTGGAGTGGTCTCCCACTCGCGCGGCCAGCTTCGCGGCGCGACGCGCCGTCCTGCTGCCGCTGCTGGCGGCGCTCGACGCCGATGTTCTGTGCCTGCAGGAGGTCGGCGCGCAAAAGCCGCACAAGCACGCGCCGCGCGACTATCTGGCGCTCGATCATCTCTTCGCGGAAACGCCCTACGCCGGTTTCGCCCGCGCGGCGAGCGTGCGGCCGGGCGGGCGGGCGCCGGCGGATGTGCACAATCTCGTCACTCTCAGCCGCTGGCCGATTCGCGCGTCGCGCCAGCTCCACCATGATTTCGTCGAGCGCTGGTCATGGCGGCCGCCGCGGGACGGCGGCGTCGCGCCGGAGCCGATCACGATCGAATGGGACCGCCCGCTGCTCTACGCGGCGATCGAACCTCCGTCCGGCCCCCTGCTGCATGTGCTCAACCTGCATCTGCGCGCGCCCCGGCCGGCGCCCGTCGCCACCGCGCGCGGCGAGGGATCGAGCAAATCGCAGGTCGAGGGCCAGTTCGTCGCCGCGCAGAAACGCGAAGGTCAGGCTCTTGAGGCCCGGCTCTTCATCGAGACGCTTTTCGACGCTGAGCCGGACGCCCGCATCGCCGTCTGCGGCGATTTCAACGCCGACGAATACGATGTGCCGACGCGGCTTCTGCGCGGCGGCGACAACGAATTGCAGCAAGGCCCGCGCGCGCTTGCACCGCTGGAGGACGCGGTCGATCCCGCGCGCCGCTATACGATCATCCATGCCGGCCGGCCGAGGCTCATCGACCATATTCTGGCGTCGAAGGCCGTGTCAGGCACCGTCCGGGACACCCGCATCCTGAACGAAGGGCTTGAAGACGAAGTCGTCGCGCAGGACCCCGTTCTGGGATCGCTGCACGCGCCGATCGTGTCGACGATCGCGCTGTGATCCCGACCGCGAAGGCGGTTGTGACGGCTGGCGTTTGCAACGTTGCGATTCAGCAACAAAGCGTAATTATCTGTTTCACGTCGCACGGCCATACTTCAGCTTTGCCGTTTGCTGACCTAGGCTCCCTCCCGTTTCGAGTCGAACAACCGGGAGAGAACTGGCGCCATGAAACAACGACTGATGGGAACCCTGCTGCTTGGCGCCCTGGCGCAGAGTCCGGCGCTGGCCGCGCCGCCACTCCCGATCGGGACGCCCTCGCCGTGGAGCGGCTTCTACGCCGGCCTCAGCCTCGGCGGCGTGACGGCGACCGCGACAACCGTCCCGACCAATGGGTTTTCGGTCTACGACTGGGCGGCCGGCGCCCTGTCGATGCCCTATGGCTTCACCGCCCCCTATCGCGCGGGCAACGCCGGCGGCGGCCAGGCCGGCGTGATTGGCGGGTTGCAGTTCGGTTACGCCTTCGCGGTCACGCCCAGCGTCCTTATCGGCGTCGAGACCGATTTTCAGGGAACGAGCCTTCAGGGCTCCGGCTCGTCGTACAGCCTCGCGGGCGCCGTCGACAAGGAGAAGATCACCCATCTCCAGAATGGCCTCGTCAACGCCTCCAGCGGCATCGGGTGGATCGGGACGGCGCGCGGACGCATCGGCTATCTCATTCAACCGTCGCTTCTCGTGTTCGCGACTGGCGGCTTCGCCTATGGCGACACATGGGCGGCGGTCAATTCCTACGGCTACCATTGGCATCCCGCCCATGAGGCGGGCCATCCCGAAAACCCGGTGACGCCCACCTCCGACCGCATCAGCCGGATCGGCGTCGGCTGGACAGCAGGCGGCGGAGCGGAATGGATGTTCATCCAGAACTGGAGCGCGAAGGCGGAGGCGCTCTATTACGATCTCGGCTCGCAAACCGTCTCGGGCCAATACAGCCCGCTCATCAACCCGGCCGCGCCGGGCTCCGTCGCCATCATCAACGCCGCATCGACGCGCTTCGACTATCAGGGCGTGATCGCCCGGCTCGGCGTCAACTATCACTTCGCCTGGTGACAGTCGAAACGACGTGACAGGCGAAACACGGCGGCGCGCGCTTACAACCGCGCGCCGTCCATGCCGATGCGATGCATGAGATAGCACAGGCAGTCGAGCTTCACCGCGCGCGGGTCAACTGTCAGCATGGCGGGAATGGCGGGACGCATCAGCGTGATCTCGCCGCCGTCATAGGCGAAATAGTCGTCCGGCGGCGCGTCGTGCCCGTCGCCGGGAAGAATGTCGAGCGTCATGCCCGCGCGCGCGACGCCGAAGGAGGCCCCCGGCGTCAGTTCGCTGAAGTTCAGACGGTCGATGTCGGGGCGGAACATGAAATCCGCCGGCGATCCGTCGAAGGAGAAGGTCGCTTCCGCGGGCGGCTTCACGATCGCGCAGGTGCGCAGTAGATCGACGTCATGCGGCGCGGGCGGATGATCGGGCAGGTCCGCGATGGCGAGCGCGGCTTCGACGAGTTCGATGGCGTGCTGCGTCGCCGAGCCCTCCCCCGCCTTGCCGCACTCCACCGTGATCGACGGGCAGAGAGTGGCGAAGGCCGCCGCGAGGGTGCCGACGGGCCGCTGGAAATGAACGACAATGCGCGAAAAGAGGCGGGCGAGCGCGATGTCCTTCGCATCGAGCTTCCTCACGCAGCTATAATGCGGATTGAACCCGGTGTTGTTGTGGATGTCTATGCTGGCGAAGAGGTCGCGCGTGGCCGCATGGTCGTAAACCCAGCGCGCCATGTCGGCCAGGGGATCGTCCGGATGAAGCGTGCCGGGCCAGACGCGGTTGAAGTCGTGTTGGCCGGGCAGCGTGCGCAGATTGGCTGCGGCGGCGCGGACGTTTCCAATGAACAGCAGCAGCGAGCGGTTGAGGCCCCGCGCCGCATGCCGCCGCAGCACCGCCTGCACCGCCTCCAGCCCGCTGTATTCATTGCCGTGCAGCAGCGTCGAGACGAAAAGCGGACGCGGATCGCGCCCCGGCAGATCGAAGAGGGTCGGACCGGGCAGTATGTCCAGAAGCCTGTCGGCGGGGCAATCGAGGAAAGCGTCGGGCAGGCGATCCATCACGGCGCAGGGCGCGTCGGTCACAGTCATCATCAAAGGTCCCATTCATGGACGGGCGCGCCGCTGCGCTGCCCTTCGCAATAGGCGGCCATCATGGCGTAAAGATCGCCATCGCAGGCGGCAAGCGCCTTGCGCTGCCAGACCGCGCCGGTCTGGCGGGAGCGCACGCGCGCCTCGATCACATCGAGATAGCCGCGCGGATCGGCGACGCCGAGCTCGGCGAGGCCCTGCCGCGCCGTCGGAATGAGCCGCTCCAGCAGCAGCCTGTCCGCGCCGATCTCGCCCGCGCCCGGCCATGTCAGCACGGCGTCGAGCCCATGGCGGGCCGCCGTGTAGAAATTGCGCCGCGCCGCCTCGAAAGAGAGCCCGCCCGTTCCATTGGCGCCCCCGAGCGCCAGCGCGCGGGCGAGCCCCAGATAGAGCGCGGCATTCGCCATCATGTCGACGAAGGTCGGTCCGGCGGGCAGGATTCGGTGCTCGACGCGCAGATGCGGCGCGCCATCGTCGTCAAAACCGATGAGGGGGCGGTTCCAGCGCCAGATCACGCCATTGTGCAGGCGCAGGTGGCGCAGCGCCTCCGGCCCGTCCTCGAAGGCGATGGGCAGGAGCGCGTCGTACTCTCTGGCGTTTTCCTCGAAGATTTCGAGCAGGCTGCGATTTGCGAAGCCCGACCCCATGCAGACGCGCGCCGGGCCGGGCACATCCACCGCCTGCTCGAACAGCGGAATGCGCGTCTCTTCCCAGAGCGCCTTGCCGAACAGATAGGGCGCATTGCCGCTCGCCGCGAGAATGGGCGCCGAGGCGGCGATGGAGGCGTTGTAATAGAGATGGGCGAGATCGGCCGGGCTCTTGAGATGCACCTGAAACGACGTCGTCGCCGCCTCCAGCATGACGTCCCGATGCTCGGACACGAGATGCTCACGCCCCAATATGTCCACGCGCAACGGCCGGCCGCCGCGCATCCGCAGCACCTCCCTGTTCAGCGCGTAATAGCGGTTGAGCGGCGACATGTTGTCGAGGGTGAGATCCTCGTCGCGGATCGTCGGCAGCGTACCGATCAGAACCAGATTGGCGTCGAGCCGGTGCGCCGCGTCGTTGCAATGCGCCCAGACCTGCGCCAGCGCGTCCTGGGCGCGGCCAAGCGCATCGCCCTCGAGCGGCAGCGGGTCGCAGTTGAGTTCGAGATTGAAGCGCGAGAGTTCCGGAACGACGAGCGGGTTGTTCAGCGCTTCCAGAAGCTGCTGGTTGATCGAGGCGGGGAAGTAATTGTGATCGACGATCCAGGTTTCGATTTCGAAACCGAGCATGTGGCCGGCGCGCGAAAACCTGTCGGCGGCGAACAGCTCGCGCGCGATGGCGGTTTCCTGCGCCAGCCGCTCCGCGAAACGCGCCTTGTCCTCGCCGGTGAAGCCAACGGCCCTGATTTCCTCGCCCATGGCGCCCCTGCTCTGTCGTCCCCCGTTTTATTACGTAGGAGCTGAGCAGGAAAGGCGGCGCGACGAAGGGTCGCGAACCCCCTCCCGAACCCTGCTTTGCGCGAGGGGCGCCCTCTCCCGGAAGCGAGGCGGGACAGGGAGGGGGATGACGGGTTAAACAGGCTAACCCCACCCGGAGGCCGACCTTGTCCAGCATCGCCTATGTGAATGGCGTCTTCACGCCGCTCGAAGACGCCCGCGTCTCTATTCTCGATCGCGGCTTTCTCTTTGCGGACGGCGTCTATGAGGTCGCCGCCGTGATCGACGGACGGCTGGTCGACAATCCGGCGCATCTGGCGCGGCTCGAACGATCGCTGAAGGAACTACAGCTCGAAAGCCCCGTCTCGATGGCGGCGATCGTCGAGATCGAAGGGGCGCTGGTCGCGCGCAACGGCGTGCGCGAGGGGCTGGTCTACCTCCAGATCACCCGCGGCGTCGCCGACCGGGATTTCTCCTTCCCGAAAAACGTCACGCCGACCCTCGTCGCCTTCGCGCAGAAGACGACCATCCTCGCCGCGCCCGCCGCCGAGACCGGCGTGAAAGTGGCGACGGTTCCCGATTTGCGCTGGGCGCGGCGGGACATCAAGAGCATCGCCCTGCTCGCCCAGGTGCTCGCGAAACAGGCCGCCACCGAAGCGGGCTGTCAGGAAGCATGGATGGTGGACGCCGACGGCTTCGTCACCGAAGGCTCGTCTTCCACGGCCTTCATCATCACGAAGGCCGGCGCGATCGTGACCCGCCCCAATTCCGAAGCGATCCTCCCCGGCTGCACTCGCCGGGCGGTGATGGCGCTCGCGGCGGAACAGGGCCTCACCGTGGAGGAGCGCCCCTTCGGCGTGGCGGAGGCGCAGGAGGCCGCGGAAGCCTTTCTGACCAGCGCCTCCAATCTGGTGCTGCCCATCGTCGAGATCGACGGCCGCCCGATCGGCGCCGGCCGTCCCGGCGAACGCGCCAAGCGGCTGCGCGCGCTGTATCTCGAATTCGCGCGGGCGACCGCCGGGTGATCAGCCCCTCGCCAGCGATCCGGCGCAGGCCCATGGTCGACCCCTCGCAAGGCGCGGGGACAGGCATGCGTTCGGCCCGCCTGTCTCGCTTGCGCCGGAACACCGGCGGCAAGCGCGCGTTCTCCTCCCGAGTGAAGTTCACAACGGAGGTCAACATGGGCAGCCTGCTGCACTATGCGATCGTGTTTCTCGTCGTGGCGATCATCGCGGCCTTCTTCGGTTTTGGCGGCGTCGCCGGCACGGCCATGGAAGGCGCGCGCATACTGTTCTGGGTCGCGCTCGTGCTGTTCGTCATCTCTGCGGTTGCGGGTTTCCTCCGCAGGGCGTGACGGCGCGTTGGCGCGCTTTTCTCTCTTGGTGCTCCCAACTGGACCGGCGTTGGCCGGTCCTCTTTTTATGGGATGTCCTTGAGCGCGGCGAGCCAGGCCTCGGGCGAGGAGTCGCTCGGCGCGCGCCAGTCGCCGCGCGGCGACAGCGAACCGCCCGAACTCACCTTGGGGCCGTTGGGAAGCGCCGAGCGCTTGAACTGGCTCGTCGCGAAGAAGCGGCGCAGGAACACCGTGAGCCAGTGCTTGATCTCCGGGAGCTCATAGGCGACGCGGTCGCCCTCGGCGATGACGGAGGGCCAGGTGCCCACGCCGGCGTCGCGCCAGGCTTGCCAGGACAGAAAGGCCGTCTTCGCCGGGCTGAAGCCGTAGCGCGTCGTGTAATACAGGTTGAAATCCTGCAAGGCGTAGGGGCCGACGAAAGCCTCCGTGCGCTGCGTCTCTTCTCCCGGAATGAGTTCGGGCGAAATCTCGGTCGCAAGGATATCCACCAGCACCGAGACCGTCTCGGGACCGAAACGCGCATCGCGGGCGCACCAGCGGATGAGATGCTGGATCAGCGTCTTCGGCACAGAGGCGTTGACGTTGTAATGCGCCATCTGATCGCCGACGCCATAGGTGCACCAGCCGAGCGCAAGTTCAGACAGATCGCCCGTGCCGATCACGATGGCGTCGTGGAGATTGGCGAGGCGGAACAGGAGCGAGGTGCGCGCGCCCGCCTGCACATTCTCGTAGGTCGCGTCATAAACCGCTTCGCCGCGCGCGGCCGGATGGCCGATGTCCTCCAGCATCTGCCGGCAGGCGGCGGAAACGTCGATCTCCTGCGCGGACACGCCCAGCGCGCGCATCAATCGCCAGGCGTTGTTTTTCGTGCGGTCGGTCGTTGCGAAAGCGGGCAGCGTATAGGCGAGGATATTTTCACGTGGCAGGCCGAGCCGCTCCATCGCGGTGACCGCGACCAGCAGCGCCTGCGTCGAGTCGAGGCCGCCGGAGACGCCGATCGACGGGGCGGGGCGCCCGGCGTGGGCGCGTGCGTGGAGGCCTCCGCCGCGGCCGCCGCCTCCGCGGCCTCCGCGCGGGCGCGCTCGGCGGATCTGGCCTGGACGGCGGCCTCCTCCTGCTGCTCCTCCTGCTTTCGGGACCGCGCCGGTACCCCCCTCAAGGTCGGCCTCGAGGCGGCGCCCGGCCGCGGCCCTGGCCGCGAGGCGGGGTAACTGTCCTCGGCGATCGCCTCGCGACAGTCGCTGGTCCAGCCGAACCCGGCGATCATCGACGCGGCGAACAA
>NZ_JBPFEB010000021.1:0-194333 GCF_051061225.1 Methylocystis sp. | reverse complement strand
CGCAACGCCAATCCGCGTCCCTATAAATGGAAGGCGAAAGGCGAGGCTATCCTCGAAAAAATCCATCGGGCCCGCGCGGCGCTCGACAAAGCCCACGCCGCTTGAGTTTTTGGGCGGCAATTGAGAGTCAGGACACTAGCGCAGATTGAGCGGCGCGGCCCCGACCTTGTTCATGAGCGTGCGAACCTCGTCCGCCTGCTCGAACAGGCTCGTCGCGGCGTCCCGCGCGCCGGCGCGCTCCTGACGCTCCCACTCCTTGAGCAGAACGCTCAAATGCTCGCCGAGGGCTTTGTGGATAACGGCGATTTCGTTTCTCGCGAGCGGAACGTTGAATGTGTCGGTCATCTGCTTCTCCGTTTCGCGGGCGCTTTAGCACGCCTTCTCCCGGGTCCATAGCGGCTCCGTCAATTGTCCCGGCGGGGGCCGCCCCCGAGAGGCCGCCCCGTCCAGGAATCCGGGCGGATTGCCGTCGACAAATGATTGATTGAAAGGCGCTTTATCGCGTCTGATAGATTTTTTGCATAGGGCTATTTTTAGACCTGTTCAAAGCAGAGGGCTTCGTGTAGGAACTGTCTTGCCCTTCTGGGGAAGAAGATTTTCGGACACGAACCGAAGCGCGCCCAAGTCGGGGAGGAAAGAAAAACGGACGCACCCGGTGCGTCCGTTTTTTTGCAAAAAAAATGGGCCGCCGAGTGACCAGCGGCCCAAGTCAGGGAGGAAACGCTCAACGATCGTTGCTAGGCAACCCTGTCAGAGCGACTCCGATTATATTGTGCGGCGCACAAAATTCAAGGCGCAACTCAGCCTGCGCCGCGATCATCACCCAATCTGGGCGGCAAACCCGCGCTACGCGCCAAAATCGCCGCGCCCTCGCGGCTCTCCCCGAGACCCGCCGTTTCGCTTGTAACATCCGCCTCACATGCGTCGGCGCGACGAGGTCTCTTCGAAGAAATCCCTGTTGGGCAGAGCGCCATCCTCGACGCAGAACATCTGGCGCCCAAGCCCGTACGACTCTTCGTAATAGGCGTCGAGACGCGTATTCATCTGGCTATTGTAATCCGGCCGCACGAACAGGGTCTTCCCCCGCGTGAAGCGTTGCGCCTCGCCGTCGCGCACGACCAGTTCGCCGTCCTTGAAAACATAGGCCGTGCGCCGGAACATCTCGGCCTTGTCCTTGTGGACCTTGTAGACGGCGATATCCGCAATTGCGCCCGCGCCCAACTGCCCGCGATCGTCGAGCCCGTAAAGCTTGCGAGGCGCGGCGCGCGTCATCGTGGCGATTTCAGAGAGCGTATATTCGCGCTTGATGGACGGCAGGGTGGTCATTTCCAGCACGTCCGCCGGCAGCCGCGACATCCATTGCGCGCGCCGGTCGGCGCTCATCAGCAGAGCGAACACTTCGGGATAGGTCGTGAAGGGCGCGCCATTGGGATGGTCTGTCGTGAAGAAGACCCGCATCGGGTCCTCCGTCAGCAGGAACAGCTCGAGTCCCGCCGCCCATTGCACCGCATTGTAATAATCCGAGATGCGATAGGAATAGGGAACGACGCCGAGACCATTGGCGTCGCCGTCGTGGATGAATCCCTTTTTGGGCCGCGCGCTGGGAAGACTGTTCAACTGCTTCATAACGTCGGTGGAGATGGTCACCGTGTCCGCGAACATCACCTGCCCGACGTCCAGCGTGATGTTTTTGTTGGCGTTCACCTTCTCCGCGAAGCGCGCGGCCGCGGAGGAGAACCCGTGCTTGCCGTCCTTGCCGTAGGCGTAGAACTGCGCATGCGCGAGGTGCAGCGGCGCGCCCTGCATGGCGTCGATCGTCGCCAGCGCCGTCTCCACATTGCCGGCGAGCCCCAGATTGCTCATGTGAAGATGCAGCGGATGCGCAATTCCTGTCGCGGAGACGGCGCGCTGAAGTCGCGCGACGATCTCCCGCGCGGAGATCCCATATTCGGGAAGCGCGTCGTCGAGCGCGAAGGAGCGCAGGTTTTGCTTGCAGCCGCACACGCCGCCGGGGTTGGCGCATTTGATACCGATGGCGCGGGTCGAATGAAGCGTTGCCCCCACATAATCCGTGAGCGCGGCGTCGCTTTCGCGGTCGCGCAAGGCGCTGAGCAAGAAGTCGTCGTTTCCGAGAACGGTCAGAAAGCCCTTGTCGATGATCGGAATGTCCGCCATCTCGAGATGCGCGTGCAGCGCATGATGCGGCAGCACCGCCGGCTCGATGACGACGGTGAAACCAAGCTGTGCGTACAAGCGCCCGGTCTCGAAAGCGGTCCATCCCGCCTCGGACAGCGGCGTGCTCCCGGGACGGGCGCGATGGGCATGATGCGTCTCGGGAAGCAGAAGGCGGGCGGTGTTCACTCCGCCGCCAGCGATGTGCGAATGAATATCAATCGCGCCTGCCATGATCACATGACCCGCGGCATCATATTCGACGTCGGCCTTTCGGTGATCGGGACGCGCGACGATGCGTCCATTTTCGAACCAGACATCCTCGACCCGATCGACGCCATTGACCGGATCGACAACGTGACCACCGTGAAGACGAGTCAGCATGTCGCATTCCCATGAACTGAATGTCTTCTAAGCTTGTTTTGAGGTTGAGGCAACGCGGGCGCCATCCGTTCACGGGCGAAGACCTCGAGCTTCAGTCTTTCCTCTCCAATTCCAATATGCTGAAATCAGCCGCGCACCCCCGCCGCGCGTGCGCCCGGAGAGTCGTTTAGCATGACAAGCCCGCTTCCAGAATTTTTGCGCGCGGCGCTCGCCATCGCCTTTTTCATTGGCGTCGCCTTCCTCGCAAGCGACGATCGCCGCGCCATCCCGTGGCGCGTCGTTCTTGGCGGGCTGGCGCTGGCGGTCGCCGTCGCGCTGTTGCTTATTTATGTTCCGCCCGCACGACACGCGCTGCTGCTGGCGAACAAGGCGGCGCACGCCATTCAGACGGCGACGGACGCGGGCTCGGGTTTCGTCTTCGGCTATCTCGGCGGCGGCGCGCCTCCGTTCGAGGAAAAGAACCCGGCCGCGAGTTTCATTCTGGCGTTCAAGGCGCTGCCGATGGCGCTGACGATTTCAGCGCTTGCGTCGCTCTTGTTTTACTGGGGCCTGTTGCAGAAGGCGGCGGGCGCCTTCGCGTGGCTCCTGGAGCGGGCCATGGGGGTGAGCGGTCCGCTCGCGCTCGGCGCCGCCGTGCATGTTTTCGTCGGCATGATCGAGGCGCCGCTGCTCATTCGTCCCTATCTGCGGCGCATGCAAAGCGGTGAATTATTCGCGCTGATGTCCTGCGGAATGGCCGGCGTCGCCGGCACGGTCATGGTGATCTACGCCAGCTTTCTGTCGCCTCTCATTCCCGACGCGCTGGGACACATTCTGGTCGCGTCCATCATCGCCACGCCCGCGGCGCTGGCGATCGCGGCGATCATGTCGCCCTGGGAGCCCGGCGCGGATTGCGGCGAAGCGCATCTCCTGACGGAGGAGAAGCCCGCCAACGCTTTCGACGCCATCATCAAGGGCGTGGCCGACGGCGTAGGTCCACTGGTCGGCGTCGTCAGCGTTCTCATCGTCACCATTGCGCTCGTCACGCTGGTGAACATGGCTCTGGCCAATCTGCCGCCGGTTGGCGGCGAGCCGGTCAGCCTGCAAAGCCTTTTCGCCCTGCTCTTCCGCCCGGTCATGTGGCTCATCGGCGCGCCCTGGGAGGAAACGCGAACCGCGGCGTCGCTGATGGCGACGAAGACCGTCGTCAACGAATTCGTCGCCTATCGCAACATGAGCGCGCTGCCGCCGGAAGCGCTGTCTCAGAAAACGCGCTTGATTCTCACTTACGCGCTTTGCGGCTTCGCCAATTTCGGCAGCATGGGCATTCTTGTCGGCGGGCTCAACGCAATGCTTCCCGAGCGGCGCGGGGAGATCGCCCGTCTCGGCCTGCGTTCGATTCTCTCGGGAACCATCGCGACCTGCATGAGCGCGACCATCGCCGGGCTGCTGCTCCCCTGAGTTGAAGGGAGTTTGTGGATAACCTTGCGGGCGGTTGAGAACCGGCCCGCGCTGTGCACAAAGGACAGCAACGGCCCTCCCCTGCCGATCTCCTTGATTCCAGCCACGATAGAGGTCACCCCCACCATGTTTACCACGACGATCCGTTGCCCGCGCTGTGGCGGCGCGCATGTCTGCGTCGAAGTCATCAAGAGCACGATCTTTCCTGAGGGAAATCTGTTTTGCGCCGGCTGGGTGAATGGCGAGGCGAGGGCCTATTGTTTCGATTGTGACGAGGCGGAGCTGCGCGAACGCGCCGAACAAACATCGGCAGCGGCCTCATCTGCGGCGAAATAGGCGGGCAGCCTCGTCGAGGGTCAGGAAGAGGGGTCTTACGATGCGAACCGCCTGGTTTCTCGTCGCGGTCACATTTGCCGCCGCTGCCGGGCCGGCCGTCGCGGCCGATTGCACGCCCGCGCCGGCGCCCGCCTCCTGGCGGGCGGAGGGCGCCGCGATCCCCGCGACCGTTCCCGACGACCCGAAGGCGCTCAACCCTCTGACGCTCGTTCTGTTGCGTCACGCCGAAAAGCCCATGCGCGCGGATGGTGTGATGATCGAGGACGGCAATCTGGGCCGGCAGGCGCTGGACCGGCTCGCCCGCCTGCCGGATCGGCTGCTCGCGCAGTTCGGCTGTCCGGATCTGCTCGTCGCGCCAAACCCCGCGGTCAAGATGCACAACAAGGTCACGGGCGACTATTTCAATTACATCCGGCCGCTTGCGACCATCGCTCCCCTCGCGGAGACGATCGAATTCCCCGTCTGGACGCCCTACGGCTACAATCAGAACGATCTGCTTGCCCGCGATCTCCTCGCCGACAAGGCGCTGGCGCCGCGCGAGAACGGCAAGGCGCGCGTCGTTTTCATCGCCTGGGAGCGCAAGAATATCCGCAAGTTGTACGAGGCGCTGGGACGGCTCGGCCGGCTGGCGCCGCGAGAGGGGGCGACGGTCTCGGTCGACGGCGCCGCCTATAAATGCGAAAGCCCCGCCGTCTGGGAGCAATGCGACTTCGACTCGCTCTGGCTCGTGCATGTCCAGGATGGCGGCGTCTGCCTGACGCGCCAGCAGGAGAATCTGAACACGGCCGGTTTTCAGAAGCACTGCAAGGGCGCCGAAAGCACCACCGACACGCCCGACGAGCCGCAAAACAGGTAGCTCGACGGCCCCTCCCCTTCATTCAGCGCGGCCGGCGCCTTATGTTGCATCAAAAATAGGCCAGGGGAGGATATATGTCTCAATTACAAAACCGGCGCGGTCCGCAGGAGCCGCAGGAGCGCAGCCAGACGCCGCTGTGGTTCGCCATTGGCGGCCTGGTCATCAGCCTCGCCAGCTTCAGCCTGCAGGATCTGATGATCGGCGACGTGGTGTTCTGGGCCGGGGGCGTCTTCGCCGCCATCGCGCTGGTCTATTACATCTTCCAGCCGACGCACGGATTGCCGACCGGCCGGCGCTAGCGCCCCCGCCGCGAGGGGTTTGCCTTGGCGGGTTGAACGACTATGTTCGGCCCGCCGATCATTCCAGCCATGGGCCTGACATGTCCTTCCCGCTTCCTGCGCTCACCCGCCGCCGCCTCCTCGCCGCCGCCGGCGTTCTCGCCTTCGCCGTTTCGCCGGCCATGGCCGACAAATCCGGCTCCGGCTCGGTGTCGGTCATGGAGCTGATGGCGCCGAACGCCCTGCCCGACATCGTGGAGGGCGACGCCAACGCCCCGGTCACCATCGTCGAATACGCCTCCATGACGTGCAGCCATTGCGCCGCCTTCCATCAGGAGGTCTATCCGACGCTCAAGAAAAACTACGTCGACACCGGCAAGGCGAAATTCATCCTGCGAGAATTCCCACTCGATCCGCTCGCGACGGCCGCCTTCATGCTGGCGCGCGAGATGGGCGACAAGCGCGACGCCGTGGTCGATCTGCTGTTCGCCCAGCAGAAGAACTGGGCCTTCGTCGACAAGCCGCTGGATGGTCTGGCCAATGTGCTCAAGCAGGCGGGACTCGGTCAGGAAAGGTTCGAGGCGGTCCTCAAGGATCAGGATCTCTACAAGAAGGTGACCGACGTGCGCGCCCGCGCCACCGACAAGTTCGGGGTCAATTCGACGCCGACCTTCTTCATCAACGGCGAGAAATATACGGGCGAGATGACCGTCGCCGATCTCGAAAAGATCATCGCCGCCAAGACGCCCGCGAAGTGAGTTCGCTGAATCCCTCCCCTTTACGGGGAGGGTGGCCCCGCGAAGCGGGGTCGGGTGGGGTCAGCCCCATCGGCGGTGTAGCGGCATTGACCCCACCCGTCGCGCTGCGCGCGCCACCCTCCCCGCAAGGGGGAGGGATGAGAACACGCAGGTTGCCGCACCTCCTGAGAGGACGCTCTAAAAAACCGTCCGGCGCTCCAGCGCGGCGGCAAGCGTGCCCTCGTCCAGATAGTCCAGTTCGCCGCCCACGGGCACGCCATGGGCGAGCCGGGTCACCTTGACGCCGAAGGGCTGGAGCACGTCCGCGATGTAATGCGCGGTGGTCTGTCCGTCGACGGTGGCGTTCACCGCCAGCACGATTTCCCGAATCTCTCCGCCGCGCAGGCGCTCGACGAGGCTGGGGATGGCGAGGTCTTCCGGGCCCACGCCATCCAGCGGAGAAAGGACTCCGCCGAGGACATGGTACCGCGCGTTGAGCAGCCCCGCCCGCTCCAGCGCCCAGAGATCGGAGACGGTCTCGACCACGACGAGGATCGAGGGATCGCGGCGCGGATCGCGGCAGATCGCGCACGGGTCGCTGGTGTCGATATTGCCGCAGACCGGGCAGACGACGATGCGCTCCTGCGCGACGCGCATGGCCTCAGCCAGCGGCGCAAGCAGCTCCTCACGCTTGCGGATGAGATGCAGCACGGCCCGCCGCGCCGAGCGCGGCCCGAGGCCCGGCAACCGCGCCAGCAATTGCACGAGACGCTCGATTTCCGGTCCTGCGACCCGTTCCGCCATTGCGTGGATATCCAATCGACTCCCTCTCCCCGTTGACGGGGAGAGGGGGAAAAAATCAGAACGGCAGCTTGAAGCCCGGCGGCAACTGGATGCCGCCCGTCATCGCCTTCATCTTCTCGGCCATCACCTCATCCGCCTTGTTGCGGGCCTGCATATGGGCGGTCAGGATGAGGTCCTCCAGAATTTCCTTTTCCTCGGGCTTCACCAGGCTCGGATCGATGAAAATCGACTTCATCGCGCCCTTGGCGGAGAGCCGCACCTTCACGAGCCCGCCGCCCGCCTCGCCCTCGACCTCGGTGTTTTCGAGTTCGAGCTGCGCCTCGGCCATCTTGGCCTGAAACTGCTGCGCCTGCTTCATCAGGCCCATGAAGTCCATCATCGATGCTTCTCCTCAATCGTCCTCGGGCGGCGACATGTCGTCGTATTGAACCTCGGGCGCCTCGCCGGCCTCGGAAGGGGCGGCCGCGACGGCCTCGTCCCGGCCGCGCACGGCGATGATCTGGGCGCCGGGGAAATGCGCGAGCACGCTCGCCACCACGGGGTCCGCCTCGAGCCCCGAGCGGCGCTCCCGTTCGGCCGCCTCGCGCTTCTCCCTCAGCGTCGGCGCGCCGCCGGAGGAGACGACCGACACCATCCAGCGCTCGTTGGTCCACTGCTGCAACCGCTGCGTCAGCAGGGAGGCGAGCTCGCGCGCGCCGCCGGGCGCAAGCTCGAACTCGATGCGGCCATGCTCGAAGCGCACCAGCCGGACCTCGGAGTCCAGTGCGATCTTCAGGCGAATGTCGCGCTTTTCCTCCGCGAGCGCGACGAGCGCCTCGAAACTCGCGAGGGCGGCGCCCGGCGCCGCGGGCGCCGGCGGCGCGACAGCGGGTCTGGCGACGGCGCTCGCGCGCGGGGCCGGGGCGGCGACGCTCGCGAGCGGCGCGCCACGCGGCGGACTTGCCGCAGGCGCGGCCGCCGGCGCACCGCCGGGCGCGCCATGGCCCAATTGTTTCAGCACGTCTCCGGGCGTCGGCATGTCGGCGACGTAAGCGAGCCGCACCAGCACCATGTCGGCCGCCTGAAGCGGGCGTTGCGAGCCGCGCAGCTCGTCGACGCCCTTCATGAGAATCTGCCAGGCGCGGGTGAGCGCCGGAACGGAGAGCCGCCCGGCCGCGTCCTGCCCGCGCCGCTGCTCCTCGGGGGTCAGCGCCGCGGAGTGCGCGGTGTCCGGCGCGAGTTTCAATCGCGTGGCGAGATGCGTGAACTCCGCCATCTCCAGCAGCACCTGCGCCGGATCGGCGCCGCCATTGTATTGATCTTCGAGCTGCGCGATGGCGCTGGCGACGTCGCCCGCCATGACCGCCTCGAACAGATCGATGACGCGCGACTTGTCGGCGACGCCCAGCATGAGGCGCAGATCGTCGGCGGCGATGGCGCCCGATGCGCCATGCGCCGAGCCATAGGCGATCGCCTGATCAAGAAGCGAGAGCGAATCGCGCACCGAGCCCTCCGCCGCCCGCGCGATCATGGCGAGCGCGTCGGGCTCGATCTCCACCTTCTCCTTTGCGCAGATGCCGCGCAGATGCTCCGCCAGCAGCCCGGCGTCGATGCGGCGCAGGTCGAAGCGCTGACAGCGCGAGCGCACCGTCACCGGCACCTTGTCGATTTCGGTGGTGGCGAAGATGAACTTCACATGCTCCGGCGGCTCTTCCAGCGTCTTCAGCAGGCCGTTGAAGGCGGCCTTGGAGAGCATGTGCACTTCGTCGATAATATAGACCTTGGTGCGCGCCATCACCGGGCGATAGCGCGCATTGTCGATGATCTCGCGAACGTCGTCGATGCCGGTGTGCGAGGCGGCGTCCATCTCCAGCACGTCGACATGGCGGGAATCGATGATCGCCTGACAGTGCACGCCGAGCGCGGGCATGTGGATGGTCGGCTGATTCATGGCCTCCCGGCCGTCCGCCGCCGGCAGCTCGTAATTGAAGGCGCGCGCCAGGATGCGGGCGGTCGTGGTCTTGCCGACGCCGCGCACGCCGGTCAGCAGATAGGCCTGATGGATGCGGCCGAGATCGAAGGCGTTTTCGAGCGTGCGGACCATCGGCTCCTGGCCGATGAGGTCCGCGAAGGTCGTAGGCCGGTATTTGCGCGCGAGAACGCGGTAGGCCGCAGGCGCGGCCTCGGCGCCGAACAGCGACGGCCCGCCATCCTCCAGCGATGGCCTCGGCTGGGTCTGCTCGTGGTCCATCTCATATCCGCTAAAGCGCTTTCCCGTGGCGGCCGGTTTGGCGACGGAAAGCGCGCTCCAAAAACGAAAGGCGCGAAAGCACTGGGCTCCGCGCCTGTCGGATCGGTAGGAGGCTGGACGAAGACCCGCTCAAGCTCGTTAGGGCTGCTTCCTTCCGGACCTGACCCGGTTGGCGAGTGAAACGTCCAACGCCAACCTCCCGCGCCTTATGTGGCAGAGGACGCGGCGCGATGCAAGAGGGGCGGCGACGCGCGGGCGCCACGCAAGGCCGGAGCCCCTCGCCGGCTCGACGGCGCGCCAACTCCTTGCAAATTTTGACGAAAGCTATAGCTGTGCATTTCGTGGATCGGGCGGAAAGCATTTTCAGCGTCGCAGGGGGAGCGAAATGAGGCGCATTCTGGATGAATACAATGCTCTGCGGCGCAAGCTGGTCCCTGCGTCCAAGAATGATCTCGACTGGCGCTCGAATGAAATCAGGGCCCATCTGAACAGGATCGAGCAAAAGCTCGCGACGCCGGCAATCGAGCCGCCGCCTCCTCCTCCGCCGCCGCCCGTGAAGCCTGAGCGGTACAGCCTCGCCGCGACGAAAGACGGCTACATGCTCACATTCTCCGACGACATGGTCATCGGCCGAAGCCTTCGAGATCAGGGCCATTTTCAGGAAGAAGACATTCGCAAAGCCGTCAGCTTGCTCGAACAGAAGAATTACAGGGTCAAGCGCGACGTGTTTCTCGATATTGGCGCAAATATCGGCACCCATACCGTCTACGCCCTGCAGTACGGCTTTCAGAGAGCGATGTGCGTCGAGGCGGACCGGGAAAATTTTCGTCTGCTGAAGATCAACCAGATCTTGAATGGCGTTGACGCCCGTTGCGCCAATATTTGCGCCGCCGCGTCTGTCGACGCAGGCGACGCGGACATCGAGCTGTCTCCGACGAACTACGGCGACCATCGGATCTCGGTTCCAGAAAAGCGTTCACGGCGAAACCTTCTGGGACAAGCAGAGGATCAGAACGGAGACGATCGACAGAATGGTCGAAAACGCCAACCTATCCCTGGACGAGATTGGTTTCGCCTGGATCGACACACAGGGACACGAGGGGCATGTTCTGGCGGGAGGCAAGGCGTTTCTGGCTGCCTCGATTCCGTTCGTCGCGGAGTTCTGGCCCTATGGACTGGACAGGAGCGGCGGCTGGGGGCTCCTGCGCGACGCTCTCGTCAGCTCCCAGAGGGAGATTTATGATTTGAGGAAATCCATCGAGGAGGGACGCCTCGCAGCAACAACGATCGTAGAACTGGACCTTCTTTACGACTCCTGGCTGAAACAGGAATCTCGCGAGAGTTCTCCTCATACCGATCTTCTCCTTACGGAGAAGCTGCCGGGCTGAATTTCTGAAGGAAGCGAGTCCGCCAAGGGCCGCGCCCGCACCGGGATCGCGCGGCCGCCTCAAAAAACCTCTGGCGCGGCAGCCCGTTCCGTGGCCCATACTGGCGCCCGCGAAAACGCGAGGGGGGCGTCAGGTGCTCGTTCACATCGGCATATTGCATCTCTGGATGGAGCAATCGACGCCGGTCATGGCGCTGACGCTGGCCATGGCGATGGGCGGGCTGGCGCTGTTCCTCGCCTGGCTGAGCTTCGCCTCGCCCTTTTCGGCGATGGTTCAGCACGGGCGCGGGGTGGTCCCGCCGTTTGTCGGAGTCCCGGCGGTGCTCTTCGGCCTGCTGATGACCTTCATGTCGCAGGATGTGTGGGACGCCAACCGCCGCGCCTATCGCGCCGTCGCCCTCGAGCGCGAGCAGCTTTCCACGCTCATCGCGCTGACCGACCACGGAACGGACGTCGCCGGCGTGCCGCGCGCCATTCGCGGCTATGTGGAGGCCGCCGTCGGCCTCGAATGGAAGACCATGGAGACCGGCGAGGAGTCGCCCGAGGCCGAAGCCGCGCTCAATACGCTGACCCGCGCCGTCAGCAGCGCGAAGATCGAACCGGCCTTTCAGCGCGCGCTCGTCGACACGGTGCTGAAACTGCGCTCGGCGCGCGAGCAGCGGCTCGCCATTAGCGGCGCCTATCCTGACGACCGGAAATGGGCGGCGGTTCTCCTCATCGCCTTCATCACCCAGATCAGCCTCGCCGTGGTGCATCTCGATCGGGTCGGGCCGCAGCTTTTGTCGCAGGCGATCTTCTGCGCGGCGGCCATCGTCGCCATCTCGCTCGTCGCCGCGGTGGAGGAGCCCTATGCGCCGCCCAAGGCCGTGAGCTCCGATCCGCTGGAAAGTCTGCTGGAGAAACTCCCGGCCGGGTGAGCGCGCAAGGCAGCCCCTCGCCCGCTCTCCCCCGCTTCGCCGGGGAGCGCCGTCTCGGAACAGCCCAATCGCCCGCGGCGTTAGGCGCGTAACGGCTGGCCGGGGCGTTGCGACCAGAAGACCGAGGAAACCCCATGGCGAGGCAAAGCGACGAACGCGATGCGGACATCTCCGCCAAAGGCGCGCAGGACAGGGCGGCGGGCAACGGCGAAAGGCAAAAGACGGACGCCATCGAAATGCTCAAGTCGGACCATCGCCGGGTCGAGCAGCTTTTCGACAAATATGAGCAGGCGCGCCGGCGCGCGGAAAAATCAAAGCTCGCGCAGCAGATTTGCCTCGAGCTGACGATTCACGCGCAACTGGAGGAGGAAATCTTCTACCCCGCCTGCCGCGAGCATGTGGACGATCCGCTACTCGACGAAGCCCAGATCGAGCACGACACGGCCAAGATCCTCATCACAGAGGTGGCCATGGGGACGCCGACCGCCGATCCGCTCTTCGACGCCAAGGTGAAAGTCTTGGGCGAATATATGCGCCACCACATCCGCGAGGAGGAACAGGGTCCCGAAAGCATCTTCGCCAAGGCGATCGAGGGCGGCGTCGATACGGCGGCGCTCGGGCGGCGCCTCATGGCGCGGCGCGAGGAGCTGATGGACCGGTTCGACGAGGAGCTGCTGCTGCCGCAGCCGAAGGCCCTGCATGTGACGCTGGCGCAGGAAGAAGAAGTCTGGTCGGAGCCGGCGCGCGGCGAGATGCGGGGCGGCCGCGGCCGCGAGGCGCAGGGACGCGGGCGCCAGGAAGGTTGGGGCGCCCGCAGCGAAAGCCGCGGCAGGGACGAGCGCGAGGAAGGCGGCTATGACGAACGGCGCTCCGCGCGGGGCGGCGGCTGGGAGGAGCGCGCCGGCGGGCGCGAGGAGGGCCGCCAGAGCGAGCGCGGCTGGCATGGCGACCCTGAAGGACACGCCCAGGCGGCCCGGCGCGGATGGGACGAGCGCGAGGGCGAATCGCGCCATTCGCGCGGCCGCGAGGAGGAGCGGGGCTGCCGGAGCGGCGAAGGCCAGCGCGGCGGACAGGAGCACAGGGGATGGGCGGGCGATCCCAAGCGCCATTCCGAGGCGGCGCGGCGGGGGTGGGAACACCGGCGCTGACGCCCGGCGGTCATATTGACGTGAGATCAGGGCCGCGCCCCGCCGGGCGCGGCTTTTTCTTTTGGCCAGACGCGGAAAAACCCGCCCGGCGTTCACCTTTCCGCCGGAAAGCGGGTGCGCCGCCCTGACGCAGTTGCTAAAGAAGCGTCGACATCGGAAGGAATATCGTGACCGCAGCCCCGGACAGACACGGAGCCGAGACGCTCGCCGCCATCCTCGCCTATTTCGAGCACGCGGGATTTGCACGCCATGAGCCCAGGCTCCTTCAGCCCGCCGGCGTCTTTCTCGATCGCTCCGGCGAGGATTTTCGCGGCCATCTCTATCTGACGACCGACGCCTCGGGCGCCGAACTCTGCCTGCGTCCGGAATACACCATTCCCGTCTGCCGGGATTATCTCGCCTCGTCCCGCGCCGGACAGCCCGCCGCCTTTGCATACGGCGGCTCGATCTTCCGCGCGCCCACGCATGGCGAAACGGGCGACGGCGAATTCCTCCAGGCAGGCGTGGAAAGCTTCGGCCGCGAGGATCGCGAGGCCGCCGACGCGGAAATCCTGGGCGCGGCGCTCGACGCCGCCCGTGCGGCGGGCGCGGCCGGCCTCTCGGTGCGGCTGGGCGACGCCGGGCTCGTCGCCGCCTTTCTCGACTGTCTGGACCTGCCGCCGGTCTGGCGCCGGCGCGTCGAGACGGGACATGCGCGCGGCCTTCCGCTCGCGGAGATTTTCTCGGCCCCGCAGCGTCACGGCGCCGAAAAGGCCGGCGTGCTCGCGGCGCTGACCAGGGCCGATCCCGCCGACGCCCGCAGGCTCGTGGAAGATCTGCTTTCCATCGCGGGCATCACGGCGGTCGGCGGCCGCAGCGCCGCCGAGATCGCCGAGCGCTTTCTCGATCAGGCGACGCTCGCCGAAGGCGCCGGCGTTTCGCCCGAGAAGCGCGCGCTGGCGGAAGCCTTCTTCCTCATCGAGGGCGCGCCGGACATCGCCTCCGCGGCCCTGCGCCAACTGGCCGAAGACGCGAAGCTCGACCTGACGGCGGCGCTCGACCGCTTCGACACGCGCGCGAGTTTCATCGCCGCGCGCGGTCTCGATCTCGACCAGATGCTCTTCTCGGCAGGCTTCGCCCGCCACCTGGATTACTACTCGGGCTTCGTTTTCGAGGCGCGCCACCCGGCGATGGGCGAGCCGGTCATCGGCGGCGGCCGTTACGACCGGATGCTCCGGACGCTCGGCGCGACCGCCGACATTCCGGCGGTGGGCGCCGCCATCTGGATCGACCGGCTTGAGAGCGCCGCGCGCGCGCGAGACGCGGCGTCGGGAGGCGCGGCATGACGCAGAAACTCATCCTCGCGACGCCCTCCAAGGGCCGCCTTCAGGAGAACGCCAACGCCTTCTTCGCCCGCGCCGGCCTCGAGCTGACGCAGGGGCGCGGCGCTCGCGACTATCGCGGCGCCATCGCCGGGCTCGAGGGCGCGGAAGTGGGCTATCTCTCCGCCTCCGAGATCACGCGCCGCCTCGCGCTCGGCGAGGCGCATTTCGGCATCACCGGCGAAGACCTCGTGCGCGAGGAAATCGCCGACCCCGAGAGCAAGGTGGAGCTGCTCGCGCCGCTCGGATTCGGCCACGCCAATGTCGTGGTCGCCGTGCCGCAGGCGTGGATCGATGTGCGGACCATGGCCGATCTCGCCGACGTGGCCGACGGGTTCCGCGCGCGTCACGGGCGCGGGCTGCGCGTGGCGACGAAATATGTCAACACGACGCGCCGCTTCTTTGCGCGGAATGGCGTCAGCGACTATCGCATCGTCGAAAGCTCCGGCGCCACGGAAGGCGCGCCCGCCGCCGGCTCGGCCGATCTCATCGTCGACATCACCACCACCGGCGCGACGCTCGCCGCCAATGCGCTGAAGGTGCTCGACGACGGCGTGATCCTGCGTTCGCAGGCCAATCTCGTCGCCTCGCTGACCGCGCCCTGGAGCGACACGGCGCGCGAGGCCGCCCGCGTCATCCTCTCCCGCATCGCCGCCGAGGAAGCCGCCCGCACGACGCGCGAGGTGCGCGCGTCCCTGCCCCTCGACGACGCGACCCTCGCCGAGGCGCAGGCGGCGTTCGGCGCGGCCCTTTCCGCCCGCCACGGCGATGCGGCGACCTTCGTCTGTCCGACCAAACAGGTCGCCTCGCTCGCCGACTGGTTGATCGGCAAAGGCGCGAAAAGCGTGACGACCGCAAGGCTCGATTACGTCTTCCATGCCGGCAACGCGCTGTGGTCGCGGCTCGCGGCGCGGCTCGGGTAGCGGCGCGGGGCGCCGCAGCCGTCAATGCGGCGTTGAAACAGCCTTGTCAGGGGTTTCAGGCGCTTCGACGGGCGGGGCGCAGTCGCCGAGAATCGGACAGGCCCCCGGCAGGGTGGGAACGGTCCCGACGCGCGGGTCCGTCGGCCCCTCGTCTCCATCCAGAATATCGCTCGGGGCCGTGCGGCCTGCCGGCGCGGGCGGCGCGCCGAATGCGGCGCGCTGAAGGATGTCGTCGCGGGCCGCGAGCCCCACAATCAGCGATAACAGGCCAAGCGCGATCAGCGCGCCCGCCCGAACTCCGAAAGTCTTTTTCCGTTCCGGCGTCACATCAGCGAGTCTGCGTCAGCAGCAGATAGGCCGCAAGGGGGTTGGTCGTCAGATAGCGCAGCAGAAGCCGCCGTGGCTCCAGCCCGAGACGAAAGGCCCATTCCAGCCCCGCGCTCTGCATCCACGACGGCGCGCGTCGCCTGGCGCCCGCGACGAAGTCGAAGAGCCCGCCGGAGGTCTTGATGACTTTCACATTTCTCAGCCGGCGCCGATGCTCGGCCACGAAGGCCTGTTCGAGCGGCACGCCCATGGCCAGCCAGAGAATGTCGGGCGCGAGCGCATTGATCTCGTCGAGCTTCGCGGCGAGTTGCGCGCCCTTCAGATAGCCGTGACTGCGCCCCACGATCGTCAGCCCCGGCGCCGCGCGCCGCGTCGCCTCGCAGGCGGCGCGATTGACCTCCTCGCTTGCGCCGAGCAGATAAAAGCTCGCGCCCGTCCGCTGCGCCATCAGGGCCACGAGCGGGTAGAGATCGGTGGTGGCGACGCGTTCGGGCAAAGGCTTGCTTGAAAAGAGATGCGACGCCGTCACCAGGGGCTGTCCGTCGGCGGCGATGGAGTCGGCGCAGTCGAGGAGCGCGGCGAACTCCCTGTCCAGAAAGCGACGCGCCAGCACTTCGCCATTGGCGGAGGTCAGATAATATGGCCCCTCCGCCCGCGCCGGCGCGGCGGCCAGATCCAGAATGAGCTGAGCGGTCTGCATGAGGTCGAGCTGCGCAATGGCGGCGCCGCCAACGCAGCTCGTCTCAATCCCGTCGATGGCCAAGCGGCTCCTCCCATTTGCGACCAATGTCGCAAATTAGGAGAAAACTGCCTTAAGCGCAGCTATAAAGTCGGGTGATGGTCAAGGATCGGTTTTCCCCGGCTTGCCGGGCGGCATGCGGTCGGATTCGAGCAGCGCGAACAGCAGGTGGTCGCGCCACTGGCCGTTGATCGCGAGATAGGATCGCGCATAGCCCTCCTGCTTGAAGCCGACGCGTTCGAGAAGCCGCTTGGAGGGCTCGTTGTTCGGCAGGCAGGCGGCCTCGATGCGATGCAGCCCCTGCTTTTCGAAAATATAGGCGCAGGCGGCGCGCACGGCGCGCGTCATATAGCCCTTGCCGGCGTGGGGCTCGCCCATCCAGTAGCCGAGGGTGGCGGCCTGCGAGACGCCACGGCGCACATAGCCGAAGGACAGGCCCCCGAGCAGCACGTCGTCCTCCTCGCGGAACAGGAAAAAGGAATAGGCCTCGTCGCGCGCCATCTCCTCCGCATGCCGGCGCACGCGATAGCGGAAGCTCGCGCGGGTCAGGTCATCCACCGGCCAGATCGGCTCCCAGGGCGTGAGAAAGCCACGGCTCTGCTCGCGCAACGTGGCCCATTCCACGTAATCGCGCATTTCCGAGGGGCGCAGATAGACGCCCTCGCCCTGTATCGGCATGTCGCGGCGGCCCAGAACGCCGAAGATCGCCATATTGCTGCTCTCCATCAGACCTGCGCCGCGCGCGCGCGTTCCGTGATGAAGGAGGTTACGCGCGCCTCGTCATTTTCAAGAACGGTGAAGCGCTCCGGACCTCCCAGCCGCGCCGCGATGGCGTCCGGCAATCTCGGCCGATGGCCGATGGCGCGCTCGATCGCCTCGGGGAATTTGGCGGGATGGGCCGTCGACAGCGCGACCACCGGAGTCGCCGGATCGGCCTCGAGGCGCACGCGCGCGGCCCTGACGCCGGTCGCCGTATGCGGATCGAGCACATAGCCGGCCTCGCGCCAGGTGCGCGCGATTTCCGCCGTCGTCTGCGCCTCGCCGACCGAGAGCGCGTCGAATTCGGCGCGGATGATTTCCTGCGCCGCGGGCGGAATCTCGAAGGCGCCCGATTGGTCCAGCGACGCGAAAGCGGCGCGCACCGTCGCGTGATCGCGCCCGGCGGCGTCGAACAGCAGCCGCTCGAAATTGGAGGAGACCTGAATGTCCATGGAGGGGGACTGGGTCGGAGTCACGCCACGCGGCTCATAGCGCCCCGTCGCGAGCGCACGCGCGAGAATGTCATTGGCGTTGGTCGCGACAATGAGCCGGTCGACCGGCAGCCCCATGCGCTTGGCGATATAGCCGGCCAGCACGTCGCCGAAATTGCCGGTCGGCACCGCGTAGGAAATCCGCCGGTGCGGCGTCCCCAGCGCCACGCCGCTCGTGAAGTAATAGACCATCTGGGCGACGACGCGCGCCCAGTTGATCGAATTGACACCGGCGAGGCCCACGCGCTCGCGGAACGGCCTGTTACGAAAGAGCCGCTTCAAGATGTTCTGCGCGTCGTCGAAGGTGCCCTGCAGGGCGATCGTGTGGATATTGTCGTCCGCCACGGTCGTCATCTGCTTTCGCTGCACGTCGGAGACGCGCCCATGCGGATAAAGGATGAAGACGTCGACGCGCGGCAGGCCGCGAAACGCCTCGATGGCGGCCGCGCCCGTATCGCCCGATGTCGCGCCGACGATCGTCGCGCGCAAGTTCCGCTTCTCAAGCACATCGTTCATCATACGGCCAAGCAACTGCATCGCCAGGTCCTTGAAGGCGAGAGTTGGGCCGTGGAACAACTCCAGCACGAAGAGATTGTCGGCGATCTGCGTCATTGGCGCGATGGCGCGGTGGCGGAAGCTCGCATAGGCGGCCTCGGTCTGGCCGCGCAACGCCGCCTGCGCGGCCGCGTCGGTGAGGAAGGGGCCGATCAGCCGGGCCGCCGCCTCGGCATAGGGAAGGCCGGCCAGCGCGGCGATATTGCCCGGCGAGACATGCGGATAGGCCAGCGGCGTATAAAGGCCGCCGTCCGTCGCGAGGCCGGCGAGCAGAACGTCGTCAAAAGCAAGCTGCGCGGCTTCGCCACGCGTCGAGAGATAGCGCAAGTGTCGGTCCGTCGAGGCTTGGGACGCGCGCTCGAACAGCGCGCCGGAAACCTCTCATATCACATTCAAGCGGGGCGCAACCTCTTGCGATGGTCAAGCGCCCGGCCGCAGCCGTCCACGCGCGAAGAGGCCGAACACGACGAGCAGCGCCGCCGCGAGCGAGAACCATGTCAGCGCATAGCTGAGATGGTTGTTGGGGAACTCCGGGGCCGGGGAAACCAGCCGGGGATAGCCGTTCGCGCCCTGGCTCGACGGCGCCTCGAGAGCGATGGTGAAGGGCGCCGCGCCCGCGAGCCCCAGCGCCGCCGCCATGGCGACCGGATCGCGCGTATACCAGATGAGGCGCTGCGGCGCGTCGGCCGGCGTGAAGGCGTTGCGGCTCTGCGGCGCGCGCATCAGGCCGGTGATTTCCGTCTCGCCCGCAGGCGGCGCGCGTCCGGCGACGTCATCCGTCCTGGAGACGGGCACGAAGCCGCGTTCAACGAAAATCTCCCCGCCGTCCGCCAGCGCGAAGGGCGTGACCACCATATAGCCCGGCTCCAGACCGAACCCCTCCGGCGGCTTCATGAAGATCAACGCGTCGCGCCCGGCGACATAATGGCCCCGGGCGGCGACATGGGTGAAGTCGTAATACGCGGGCGACAGGGCGGCCCAGCCCGCCTGCGGCGGCGCGGCCGCCGGCGCGGCGTGGGCGCGCGCCTCCACGCGGGCGATGAGCGCCTCTTTCTCGCCGAGGCGCCTGACCTGCCAGACGCCAAGGCTCATGAGCAGCGCGAAGACGACAGCCGTCGCGACCCCCGGCCAGAGGAGCGCCCGCTGGCCGGACGTCATGATTCGCGCCGGCCCTCTTCGGCCTTGTTGAAATATTGCAGGGCGATCAGCAGCCCCTTGGCCGGGCGCAGCAGCCCGATGCAGACGATCACGGACAGCGGCAGGAAGATCGCCGCATGAATCCAGTAGGCGGGCTGATAGACCACCTCGATGTACCAGGCGAGGCCGACGATGATGAAGCCCGCGATGGTCATCACGAAGATCGCCGGACCGTCTCCGGTGTCGGCGAAAGAGAAATCGAGACCGCAGACCTCACATTTCGGCGCGACCGCCAGCAGGCCCTTGATCATGTGGCCCTTGCTGCAACGGGGGCATTTGCCGAGCAGCCCGTCGATATAAATCTGCGCCGGAGGGTAAACCTGCTCTTCAGCCATTCTGTGCTCGCTTCCTAAAGAAAACGGCCACGGCGGCGCCGTGACCGTTGAGATTCGGTCGTGAAGGTGGCGCGGCTGCGCTTACTCCATCGCGCCGCCCCAGTTCCCCCACACATATATGCAGCAGAACAGGAACAGCCAGACCACGTCGACGAAGTGCCAGTACCACGCCGCGAATTCGAAGCCGAGATGCTGGTCCGGCTTGAAGTGCCCCTTATAGACGCGGACAAGGCAGACGATCAGGAACAGCGTGCCCACGATGACGTGGAACCCGTGGAAGCCGGTCGCCATGAAGAAGGTCGAGCCGTAATTGGTCGCCGCCGGATGCGCCGGATCGAAGGAGAAGGCGAAGGGCGCATGAGCGTATTCATAGCCCTGAATCATGGTGAACAGCAGGCCGAGCCCGATCGTCGCCAGCAGCCCCTTCTTGAGCTGGTCGCGGTCATTGTGCAGCAGGCCGTGATGCGCCCAGGTCAGCGTCGCGCCAGAGGTGAGCAGGATCACCGTGTTGAGCAGCGGCAGTTTCCAGGGGCTCAGAACCTCGACGCCCTTCGGCGGCCAGACGCCCTGGAAGAGCTCCGTGCGCGTCACCTGCCAGATGTCGTTGGGGAAGATGCTGGAGTTGAAGAACGCCCAGAACCAGGCCACGAAGAACATCACTTCGGACAGGATGAACAGGATCATCCCGTAGCGGTGATGAAGCTGCACCACCGGCGTGTGATGGCCCTCCACCTCCGCCTCGCGGACGATGTCGCTCCACCAGGCGTACATGACCGCGAGGATCGCGGCAAAGCCGGCGAAGAACAGCGTGCCGCCCCAGGTCTGGCCATAGATCGGCGAACCCTTGTGCTGGGCCATCCACATGATGGCGCCGATGGCGGTCGCAAGCGCGGAGAAGGCGCCGGCGATCGGCCACGGACTCGGATCTACGAGATGATAGTCGTGTTGAGGTTTCGCGTGTCCGTCGGCCATTTCTACTTTTCCTCGTCATGCGCCGGTCGCCCGGCGTGTTCTTAGGTTATGCGCTTCCCCCGGCGTCGCCGCGGTCAGGACTTTGGCTTCTGCCCTGTCAGGTCGCTGGTCCTGGGCTTGGACGGCCCCTTGGTCGGGTAGAAGGAATAGGACAAAGTGATCTCCTCGATCCGCCGCATCGCCTCGTCGGATTCGAGCGCGGGGTCGAGATAGAAGACGACCGGCCATTCGGCGGTCTCGCCCGGCGCGAGCTTCTGCTCGTCGAAGCAGAAGCACTTCACCTTCACGAAAAAGGCGCCGGCCTGGTCCGGGCTGACGTTGTAGGCCGCCTGCCCGCTCGTCTCCTTGTCGGAGAGATTGGCGACCTTGTAATAGACCGTCGTCGTCTCGCCGGTGCGCAGCGACACCTTGGGAACTTCCGGTTCGAATTTCCACGGAAGGTCGCGGGCCACATTGGCGTCGAAGCGGACGATCAGATGGCGCTCGCCCTGTCTGGCGGCGGCTGTCTTGCCGATCTGCGGCGTGCCGCCGAAACCCGTCGCGGCGCAAAAGGCCCGATAGAGCGGGACCGACGCGAAGGACAGGCCGAGCATCCCGAGCGACCCCACGACGAGCGCCGCCGCGATGGCGCCTGGTCTGCGTGCGGGCTTTTGGTCGGACGCGGTCATCTCAGAACGCCCGGTTTGCGACGGCGCCGCCCAGCCGGACGACCGTGATCGCGTAAAACAGCACGGCCAGCAGCGCGACCGTGACGCCGATCGCGAGATTGCGCGCGCGGCGGCTGCGCTCCTGTTCGGGCGTGAGCACGATTCCCTCGGCCGCGTCCGGGTGGGTCTTCTGCTCGTTCGGCTGGCTGCTCATGTCTTTTCCCTTTTCCGCGCGCTCAGATGTACCCGGCGATATGGGCGACGCGCTCCGCGACGAGGATGAGGAACAGCATGAAGAGATAGGAAATCGAGAAGAGGAAGAGCTTCAGCGCGGCCCGGCGCGCGGCGTCGCCCTCCCGGCGGCGATAGACATTCGCCGCAAGCCAAACGAGATAAAGACCCGAGACAATCGACACGGCGCCATAGACGGCGGTTGCGAAGCCCATCAGCCACGGCAGCACGCCGAGCGGCGCGAGCAGCAGCGAATAGACCAGAATTTCCAGACGGGTGCGATCGGCGCCGTGCACGTTCGGCATCATCGGCACGCCGGCCCGGGCGTAGTCGTCGTGCTTGTTGAGCGCCAGCGCCCAGAAATGCGGCGGCGTCCACACGAAGATGATGGCGAAGAGAATGACGCTCGCGAGGCTGATGTCGCCTGTCGCCGCGGCATAGCCGACCATGGGAGGCAGGGCGCCGGCCGCGCCTCCGATGACAATGTTCTGCGGCGGGGAGCGCTTCAGCCACATCGTATAGACGACGACATAGAAGAAGATGGTGAAGGCGAGCAGCGAGGCCGCCAGCCAGTTGGTCGCGAAACCAAGCGTGAAGATCGAGAGCAGCGCCAGCACAAGGCCGAAGGCCAGCGCCGAGTCGCGCTCCATGCGGCCGGACGGAATCGGACGCAACTGCGTGCGGGTCATCACCGCGTCAATGTCCGAGTCGTACCACATGTTCAGCGCCCCAGAGGCGCCGGCGCCGACGGCGATGGAGAGAAGCGCGGTGAAGGCGATGAGCGGATGCGGCGGCGTGGGCGCGAGCAGAAGCCCGGCGAGCGCGGTGAGCACGACCAGCGACATGACGCGCGGCTTCAGCAGCCAGACATAGTCCGACGGCGCGGCGACCGGAATGCGCGGGGTCTGGCTGTCGTCGAGATAGGATGCGTCGCTCATCGCCGTCGCTCTTGACCTGACAGAAACGAAAGGAAACCGGGGCGACCGGCGCAGGCGAACCCGCGCCGGTCGATGTCTCTTACTGATGGCCGGGGCCGGAGATGCGCGGCAGAACCTCGAACTGGTGGAACGGCGGCGGCGAAGGCAACGTCCACTCCAGCGTCGTGGCCCCCGGACCCCACGGATTCGCGCCGGCCTCACGCTTGCGCAGGAAGGCCTCGATCACCGCATAGAAGAAGATCAGCATGCTCAGCGCGCCGATGAACGCGCCGATCGACGAGACATAGTTCCAGAGCGCGAAGGCGTCCGGATAGTCGATGTAGCGGCGCGGCATGCCGGCGAGGCCGAGGAAGTGCTGCGGGAAGAACGTCAGGTTGATGCCGATGAAGAACACCACGAAGTGCAGCTTCGACAGGGTCTCGTTGTAGAGATAGCCCGTCATCTTCGGGAACCAGTAATAGAAGCCCGCGAAGACGGCGAACACGGCGCCGAGCGACATGGTGTAGTGGAAATGCGCGACCACGAAATAGGTTTCGTGGAGCTGACGGTCGGCGCTCGCATTCGCCAGAACGACGCCGGTGACGCCGCCCATCACGAAGACGAAGATGAAGCCGATCGCCCAGATCATCGGCGCGCGGAAGGTGATCGAGCCGCCCCACATCGTCGCGACCCAGGAGAAGACCTTGATGCCCGTGGGCACCGCGATCACCATGGTGGCGAAGACGAAGTAACGCTGCGCGTTCAGCGACAGGCCGACCGTATACATGTGGTGCGCCCACACGATGCAGCCGAGGAAGCCGATGGCGACCATGGCGTAGGCCATGCCGAGATAGCCGAACACCGGCTTCTTGGAGAAGGTCGACACGATGTGGCTGATCAGGCCGAAGGCCGGCAGGATCAGCACATACACTTCCGGATGGCCGAAGAACCAGAACAGATGCTGGAACAGCAGCGGGTCGCCGCCGCCGGCCGGATCGTAGAACATTGTGCCGAAGTTGCGGTCGGTCAGCAGCATGGTGATCGCGCCGGCGAGGACCGGAAGCGTCAGCACCAGCAGGAAGGCCGTCACCAGCATGGCCCAGGCGAACAGCGGCATCTTGTGCAGCGTCATGCCGGGGGCGCGCATGTTGAAGATCGTGGTGATGAAGTTGATTGAGCCGAGGATCGACGAGGCGCCCGCGAGATGCAGCGACAGGATGACGAAATCCATCGCCGGCCCGGGGTGGCCGATGTTCGACGACAGCGGCGGATAGAACACCCAGCCGCCGCCGAAGCCCATCATGCCCGGCGCGCCCTCGACGAACATCGACAGCACCAGAAGGATCAGCGACACCGCGAGGAACCAGAAGGAAATATTGTTGAGGCGCGGGAAGGCCATGTCCGGCGCGCCGATCATGATCGGCACGAACCAGTTGGCGAAACCGCCCATCAGCGCCGGCATGACCATGAAGAAGATCATGAGCACGCCGTGCGCGGTGATGAAGACGTTGTAGAGATTCTTGCCGGCGTCGGCACCCATCGAGGGGTCGGCGTGATTGATGAGCTGCGCGAGGCCCGGGAACACCCCGATGCCCGGATACATCAGCTCGGCGCGAATCGCGACCGACATGAGCGCGCCGACCACGCCGCCGATCACGGCGAGGATCAGATAGAGCGTGCCGATGTCCTTGTGATTCGTGGAGAAGAGAAAGCGGCGCAGGCCTCTCGGATGGTCATGCGCTCCGGCAGTCGAACTCGCCATCGTTTTGTCCTCGATGTCTTATGTTGTCTTGCGTCTGGTTCAGCGAGCCTGCTCGCTCGAGGCGAGGCGCGTGCGCGACTCGGCGGCGGAGAACTTCTTCTTCGAATCCGCGAGCCACGCGTCATATTTCTCGCGGCTCACGACGCGGATCGCCATCGGCATGAAGGCGTGGTCCTTGCCGCAGATCTTCGAGCACTGGCCGTAATAGACGCCTTCCTTCTCGGCCCTGAACCAGGTCTCGTTCAGACGGCCCGGCACCGCGTCCATGCGGACGCCGAAAGCCGGGATGACGAAGGAATGGATGACGTCCGCGGCCGTGATCTGAAGCTTCACGACCTCGTTGACCGGCACATAGGCTTCATTGTCCACGGCGAGAAGGCGCGGCTCGCCGTCCTTCAGATCGGCCTCGGGCTTCATGAGCTGATCGAAGCCGAAGCCGCCGCCCTGATCCTCCGGATATTTATACGACCAGTACCACTGGTTGCCGGTGACCTTGATGGTGATCTTCGATTCCGGAATCTCGACCTGATGCGCAAGGATGCGGAAGGACGGGATCGCGATGACGACGAGAATCAGGATCGGGACGAGCGTCCAGACGATCTCGAGGCCCGTGTGATGCGTCAGCTTCGACGGCACCGGATTGGTCTGCTCGTTGAATCGCCAGGAGACGTAGAGGAGCAGCCCCAGAACCGACAGGGCGATGAAGGTGATGATCGGCAGCAGGATGCCGTTGTAGAAGAACTGGGTCTCGCGGCCGACGTCGGTCACTGTCGCCGGAAGGCCGATGCCGCCAGGAGTCGGCTGACCCTCGACCTGGGCATAGGCGAAGCCCGCGAAGAGGACGACCGGAAGCGCGACTGCGGCCGCAAGTGCTCCGCCAGAAAGGAAGTTTCGATTGCCCGTGGACATGCAGGTCGCCTTTCGCACCTTTTCGTCAGACAGTTTCAGTTTTTTTATGCAATTTTCGGGCGCGCTTTCGCCGCCGTAAGCTTTCGCCCGACCAAGGCCCGGTTCAACCACAAACGCAGTCCTCGCGCAATTGCTGCGACGCCATATTCCGCCAGACAAATGGTCGCGCCGGCAAGGAATCGACAAGGTTCGACGCCTGCTGACAAACACGAGCGCGACGCGCGCCGGAAAACATGGGCGCGGCTTGACAGAGCGGGACGATTTGTTAGGCAACGAAGGCCCAGCCGCGCCGTCGCGCCGCCCCGAAGCGGCCGCTTTTCAGATTATGTTCGGTGCATGAGAGGCCCCTTGCTTGCTGGAGACCGCATGACTCTGTTGCGCGCTGCGACGTCCTTCGTCCCCTTGCGACATCTCGTCGCGGGCGCCCTCGGCGCCGCATTGGCCACGGCCGGAAGCGGCGCGGAGGCGCAGGGTGTGGTGAAATCCAAATATGGCGACTGGGAAATTCGCTGCGAGACGCCTGCCGGGGCGTCCTCCGAGCAGTGCGCGCTGATTCAGAGCGTGGTCGCGGAAGACAAGAACAATGTGAATCTCGTCGTCATCGTCCTCAGGACGAGCGACGGCAAGAGCCGTCTGCTGCGCGTCATCGCGCCGCTCGGCGTGCTGCTTCCCAACGGGCTGGGTCTGAAAATCGACCAAACGGACATTGGCCGCGCGGGTTTTGTCAAATGCCTGCCAACCGGCTGCGTCGCCGAAGTGGTGATGGACGACAAGCTGATCGATCAGATGAAGAACGGCCGCATGGCGACATTCATCATTCACCAGGTGCCGGAAGAAGGCATCGGCCTGCCCCTGACATTGCAGGGCTTCAAGGAAGGCTTCGCAAAGTTGCCGTAAGGACAACGACCGCGCTTTCCGCCGAAAGCGTTCGGCGGCAAGAGCGACAAGGGCAGGAACCGGAGGGCGTGTCCGGTCCGGTCGAGGCTGTGAGCGAAGGGGAGCGAAGGGAAGAATGAAGATGCGTTTTGCTGGATGGGCGGCGCTGGCTCTCGTGGCGGGGTGCGGCGTTCAGAAGGCCGCGGCCTTCGAATTCCCGAAAATCGGCGTGCCGCAGATTCTCGGCGGCGGCGAAAAGGAGCAGCCGCTCGCGCCGGGGGCGACGGCCGACTGCCCCGTGATCGTCGCGGAGGATGGCGCGCAGATGTTGCGCGCGCCCGCGGGCGCCGAGGGGGCGGCCGTGCATCATCAGGTGTCGATCAAGAACATTGCGCGGGAATGCATCGTCGAGGGCGACCATGTCGTCATTCGCGTGGGCATAGAGGGCGACGCCATGCTGGGGCCGGCGGGCGCGCCCGGCGACTTTGGCGGCGCGATTCGCGTCGCGCTGCGCAAGACCCACGATGACTCGATCGTCAGTTCGAAAACCTATCGCGTCAACGCCGCGATCCCTGCCGGCGCGTCGCGCGCCGATTTCCGTCTGCTGGCCGATCCGATCGCGGCGCCGCCGAGCCAGAAGGCGCATGAGGACTACGAAATCCTCGTCGGCTTCGCCGACGGCCAGGCTGACAGCGTCGAAAAACCGGTCGGCAAAAAGAAAAAGGGCCGGCGCTAAGGCCGGCCCCCAAATCCCTGTCGAAACGCGCCGGTCTCAGGTGGAGACATAACGCGCGTTTTCGCCCAGCGCCTTGACCTCATTGATGCCGGCGGCGACGAAATCCTTGCCGGGCGCGCCCTTGGCGAGAACCCGCTCGGCGACCTTCACGGCCGCGTCGGCAGCGGCGGCGCGCACTTCCAGAGCGGCCTGAGCTTCGGCCTGGGCGATCTTCTGCTCGACCTGCTTGACGCTGCGCGCCATGAATTCATCGAGGCGGCGCTTGCCCTCGGCGGCGATCATCTCCGCCTCTTCCTTCGCCTGGGTGACGATGGCGCGGGCCTCCGCCTCGGCTTCCTCACGCTTCTTCTCGAAGGAGGCGAGCAGCGATTCGGCTTCCGCGCGCAGACGCTCGGCCTCCGCGAGATCGCTCTTGATCCGGTTGATGCGCGCGTCGATCAGCGCGGTGAATTTGGAATGGGCGCCGGCCCACAGCAGCACGAGCACGAAGATCGTGAAGCCGACGGCGACGTAAAATTCCGCGTCGAAGTGCATGGAACGCGTCTCCTCAGTTCTTCGCGGCGCGATATTCGTCGGCGAGACGGCTGCGGTCGGCGGGGGCGCCGGTCAGCTTCTCGACGATCGAGGCGGCGGCGTCGAGCGCGATCTGCTCGACATTGGCGAGCGCCGAAGTCTTGGCGCTGGCGATGCGCTCTTCGGCGGCGCGGATTTTCTCGGCCGCCTCGGATTCGGCGCGGGTGCGCTGCGCGGCGGTCTCGTTGGCGATCTTCTGCTGCGCCTCGCGGCCGATGGCCTGGGCCTCCTCGCGGCGCAGACGCAGATTCTCGTCATTGGCGGCCGCGGCGGCTTCCGCCTTGGCCTGCATGTCGCGGGACGCGTCGAGGTCGGCGGCGATCCTGGCCTCGCGAGTCTCGATGATGCCGCCGACGCGCGGCAGCGCGATGCGGGACATCAGGACGTAGAGGAAGCCGAAGATCAGAACGAGCCAGAACAGCTGCGGCGCGAAATTCTCGGTCTGGAAGGGCGGAAAGGCGCCCTCGTGATGAGCTTCGCCGCCCGGCGCGCCCACGGACTCGTGGGTCTCCTGCTCGGTCTCGGCGGCGTAGGCGGAAGAGATGATCGCCATGGACATGATCCGAAGTCTTCGACGCGGCGCGCGACGTGAACGCGGGGCGCCTCTGCGAGGGGCGTAACGGGCTGCGCGGCGCGCAGGAGGCGCGCCGCGCAAAAGATCAGGAGAAGACGTTAGGCCTTCAGATACAGCAGCAGCGCGATGACGAAGGCGAAGATGCCCAGGCCTTCGGCGAGCGCCGCGCCGATGATCGCGTTGGTGAACTGGCCGGCGGCCGCCGACGGATTGCGCAGCGCGCCGTTGACGAAGTTGCCGAAGATGAGGCCGACGCCGATCGCCGCAGCGCCGGTGCCGATCGCGGCGAGGCCCGCGCCAACCAGTTGCATTTCAGAAGCCATGGTATTCTCCTGCTTTCTTTGTAGGGGCGACGTTTATTGTTGGATGTTTATCAGTGGCCCGGATGAATTGCGTCGTTGAGATAGACGCAAGTGAGGACGCTGAACACGAAAGCCTGCAGACAGGCCACGAGAAGCTCCAGCGCATAGAGCGCCACGATCGCGAGCAGCGGCACCGGCGCGAGCGCCGAGTAGACGCCGCCGGCCGCGAGCAGCAGCACGACGAAGCCGCCGAACACCGCCAGCGTCACGTGGCCGGCGAGGATGTTGGCGAAAAGACGAATGGACAGCGACACGGGGCGCGACAGGAAGGAGATGATCTCGATCGGCACGAGGATCACCAGCACCGGCAGCGGCACGCCATGCGGCACGAAGAGATTCATGAAGCCGAGGCCGTGGCGATAGAGGCCGTAGGCCACGACCAGCAGGATGACCAGAAGCGCGAAGGCGAAGGTCACCACGATCTGGCTCGTCACCGAATAGGTGTAGGGAATGAGCCCGATCAGGTTGGAGATCAGGATGAAGGAGAACAGGCTGAAGACGAAGGGAAAGAATTTCATCCCTTCGTTGCCCGCCGTGCTGCGCACGGTGTTCGCCACGAATTCGTAGAGCATTTCGGCCAGCGCCTGGAACCGGCCCGGCACCACCGCCTTGCGCGAGGTCGCAATGACCATCAGCAGCACAACGCCCAGCGCCGCGAGCAGCATGTACAGCGACGCGTTGGTGAAGGAGGTCTCGACGCCCGCCATCTGATGCGGGAAGTAGCGGTGCAGTTCGAATTGTTCGATCGGGTTCGGCGCGGCCGCTACTTCAGTGCTCATCGTCCCTGCCCGGACGTCGCCGCCCGGCCCTCGATTAGAGGGCGCGGAAAGCGCGCCCTAGGTCTCGCCAGATGCGCCGGTCAAGCCTGAGGCTTGGCGACGCGATAAATGTTCCAAAAGCCCGCCGCGACGCCGAGGCCGAGCAGGACGATCATCAGCCAGGGCGTCGTGCCCAGCCATTCGTCGAGCTTCCAGCCGAGAACGCCGCCGACCAGCACCGCCCCCACAAATTCGGAGAACGCGTTGAGCCCGACGCTCAGCGCCCGTGTCAGACCCTTTCGCTCCGGCGGAGGCGCCTCTCTGGCGAGTCGCTCGTCGTCGCGCTGACGCAGCGCCTCGTTGAGCTTCTCGAGTCGCGCATTGAGCGCGTCCTGTTCGGCGTCCCGCTTGTCGTCGTCGATCATCGTCTTTCTCCTTCACGCTTGAGGCGCGCAAAATTCAACGATGGCCGGGACGGTTGGGTTCAGGGGATGATCCGGTTTCCGGGAGCGGCCAGCCGAAAAATCCCGGCCTTACGGTCGGGCCTTTCCGTGGCCGCGCGAAACATATTGAGGGGTCACGGTGAAGTCAAGGCGCGCGCGTTTTCCTCAACTCCCCTGTTTTCCAAGAAAAAACGCGGCTTGCGACGATTCGTCCGCGACGAAAATTTGTGCATTTGCGAAAGCGCCGTCGACAAAGACGCCTCGGGACGCCGGCGCCCCTCCGACCGTCCCGGCCGGGGACCTTCGTCGCCGACCAGTCGTTACCTCCCACGGGCGCGGCGCGGGACAGGAGACATCCATGCAATATGTGCGTTTCGCCGTCATCATCGCGGTGGCGACCGCGCTGATCTTCGCGATCAGCTATCTCAACGTCTTCGAGACGGACCACCTCTGGTTCAGCATGGGCCGCGTCTGGATGGCCGTCGCCATGGGCGCGGCGGTCGCGGTCGTGGTCATCCTGGCCATGGGCCGCAGTTTTGGCGACTGGGCGGCGAATTCGGTCGTTCTGGCGGCGGCGCTCGCGGCCTTCGCCGCCTCGGCGTGGCTCATCCGCAATCAGGAAGGAACCGGCGACATCGGCTTTCTGCGCGGCATGATTCCCCATCATTCGGCCGCCATTCTGTCTGCCGAGCGCGCCCAGATTCGCGACCCCCGCGTACGGGCGCTCGCGGACCGAATCATCGCCGCGCAGCAAAAGGAGATCGGGGAGATGGAACGGCTGATCGCGGATCTGGACAAGACTCATCCGCCCGCCGACGCGCCGGTGCTTCCGGCGCGGCCGCCGCAGGCGCATACGGCGATGAGATGATCAGCTCGCCAGCGCGAACTTCTCCGCCTGCTCCAGATCGACCGAGACGAGCTGGGAAATGCCGCGCTCGGCCTGGGTCACGCCGAACAGCCGGTCCATGCGCGCCATGGTGATCGGATTGTGGGTGATCGTGACGAAGCGCGTGTCGGTCTTCTTGCGCATCTCGTCGAGGAGGTCGCAGAAACGTTCGACGTTCGAATCATCCAGCGGCGCGTCGACCTCGTCGAGCACGCAGATCGGCGAGGGATTCGTCAGAAACACTGCGAAAATCAGCGACATGGCGGTCAGCGCCTGCTCGCCGCCGGAGAGCAGCGTCATGGTCTGGGGCTTCTTGCCGGGCGGGCGGGCGAGAATGTCGAGGCCGGCCTCCAGCGGGTCGTCGCTTTCGACGAGCTGAAGCTCCGCCGAGCCGCCGTCGAAGAGCAGGGTGAACAGCTCCCTGAAATGGGCGTTCACCTTGTCGAAGGCGGCGAGGAGGCGCTCGCGGCCCTCCTTGTTGAGGCTGGCGATGGCGGCGCGCAGCTTCTTGATCGCCTCGGCGAGATCGTCGCGCTCGGCGATCATCTTCTCGCGCTGCGAATCAATTTCGGTCAGCTCCTCCTCGGCGCGCAGATTCACGGCGCCGAGGCGCTCGCGGTCGGCGCGCAGCCCCTCGAGGCGCCGTTCGACCTCGGCGATGTCCGGCAGTTCGTCCCCTTCCCGCACGCCGGCGAGCTCGGCCAGCGCCAGCGGGGTCGTTTCGAGATCGTGCTGAATGGCGCGCTCGATGTCGGCGACGCGCTGTCTGGCCGCCTCGAGCTGTGCTTCGCTGCGGGCCTTTTCCTCGCGCGCGGCGCTCATCGTGTCCAGCGCGGCGCGGGCGGCGCGGTCGGCCTCGGCGAGACGGGTCTCCGCCTCGGCGCGGGCGTCGGAGGCGTCGCGGCGGGCGGCTTCGGCGTCCTCGAAGGCGTTCATCAGCGCGCGGCGCTGTTCGATGAAGGCGTCGGGCGCCTCGGCCAGACGCTCCTGCTCCTCGCGCGCCGAGTCGAGCCGCTCTTCCAATTCGCCCAGCCGGTCCTGCGCGCGGTCGCGGCGCTCGGCCCAGGAGGCGACCTCACGGGTGATGGCCGAAATGCGCGAGGCGCGGGCGTTGGCCTCGTTGCGCAGCGTGGCGAGAGCGGCGCGCGCCTCGCTCGCCTGAGCGCGCTCCACCATGGCGCGGGCGCGCAGGCTCTCCAGCGCCCCGGCCAGCGAGGCCGGCTCCTCCAGGGCGTCCAGCTCGGCGGCGAGACTGGCGCGTTTCTGCGCGGCCTCGTCGCGATTGGCGAGGGTCTGGGCCTTGGCCTCCTCCAGCGCGGACAGGCGCTGGCCGATCTGCGCCAGACGGCGTTCGGCAGCGGCGTGGCGCTCGCGCGCTTCCTCGAGCCGGGCGCGGGCGCGGCGTTGGCCGTCGCGGGCCTGGGCGTCGGCCATGGCCGCGAGCCGCGTCGCCTCGCGCGCGGCCTCCAGTTCCTCGGCGAGGGCGTCGGCTTGGGCGCGGGCCAGCTTCGCCTCATTGCGCAGATCGGCGAGGCGATTCTTCTCGGCGAGGCGGCGCGCCGCAGGGGTCGGCGCCTCGGCGGCCTGCGTGAACCCATCCCAGCGCCACAGGTCGCCTTCCTTCGAGACGAGACGCTGGCCGGGCTTCAACAGCTTGCGCAGATGTTCGCCCTCGGCGCGCAACACGACGCCGATCTGGGCGAGGCGGCGGCGCAAGGCCGGCGGCGCCTGCACCATTTCCGCGAGCGGCCGCACGCCCGGCGGCAGGGACGGATCGCCCGCGTTGGAGGTCAGCGCCCAATGGGCGGGCGCGGAGTCGTCGGCGGAGGCGTCGAGATCGTCGCCGAGCGCGGCGCCCAGCGCGGTCTCATATCCCTTTTCGACGGTCATGCTTTCCACGACCGGCGCCCACAGGCCGCCCGAGTTCGACGACAACAGATTTTCGAGCGTGCGCACTTCGGTTTCGAGCCGCTGCGCCTTCAGCGCCGCCTGCTCGACGGGGTGGCGCGCGGCAGCCTCGGCCTCGCGCGCCTCGTGCTGCGCCTCTTCGGCCATTTGCGCCGCTTCATCGGCGGCGCGGGCCTCCTCGGCCGCCATGTCGAAGGCCTCGGCGAGGCGCGCAGCCTCCTCGGCGCCGCCGCCCTGCCCGGCGATCAGCGCGAATTCCGTGTCCAGACGGGTCAGCTCGGCCTCGAAACGGGCGACGCGGTTCGTCTCGTCGCGCAGCGCCGATTCGATGGCGGCGCGCCGGGCGTTGACCCCCGCGAGCTGCTGCTGCGCGTCGCCCAGCGCCGATTCGGTCTCGGCCAGCGCGGCCTCGATCTCGGCGAGGCGCTCGCGCGCTTCCGCCTCGCGGCCGTCGTCGGACACATCGGCGCCCAGAAGCTCGGCGCGCTCTTCCTCGAGGCGTTCGGCGACCTGCGCCGCGTCCTCGATCAGCGCCCGCTCGCGCTCGAGATCGCGCATGAACTGCTCGATCTGGCGGGCGAGCTCCGAGATGCGCTGTTTGGCGCGCTGCTCGTCGGCCTCCAGCGCCTGACGCGCCGCGACAAGGCGATGCACGGCGGCGCCGGCCTCGGCCTCCTTTTCGCGCAGTTTGGGCAGCTCATGCGCGGCGATGGCCTGAAGCTTCGCGGATTCGGCCTGCTCCAGCGTGCGCGCCTGGACATTGGCGATGTCGGCTTCGAGCTTGACGGCCGCGTCGCGCAGCGAATCGGCGGCGATCTGATAGGAGACCAGCGCGACCAGCGCCTCGTTCTGCCGGATTTTCGCGGCCAGCTCCCGATAGCGGGAGGCCTGCCGGGCCTGCCGGCGCAGACTGTCGCCCTGGCTCTCCACCTGCTTGAGCACGTCTTCGAGACGGGTGAGATTTTCGGACGCCGCGTTGAGCCGCAGCTCCGCCTCGTGGCGGCGGGAATGGAGCCCCGCGACGCCCGCCGCGTCTTCGAGGATGCGGCGGCGAGCCTGCGGCTTCGCGGAGATGATCTCGCCGATCTGCCCCTGACGCACCAGCGAGGGCGACCGTGCGCCCGTCGCCGCGTCGGCGAACAGAAGCTGCACGTCGCGGGCGCGCACTTCCTTCCCGTTGACACGATAGGTCGAGCCCTGTTCGCGCTCGATGCGGCGGGTCACCTCGATCTGGTCGACGTCGTTGAAGGCGGCGGGCGCCAGGCGCGCGGAATTGTCGAGAACAAGGCCCACTTCGGCGACATTTCGGGCAGGCCGCGAGCCGCCGCCGGAGAAAATCACGTCGTCCATGGCGGACGCGCGCATGTTTTTATAGGAATTCTCGCCCATGACCCAGCGCAGGGCTTCGATGAGATTCGACTTGCCGCAGCCGTTCGGCCCGACCACGCCGGTCAGGCCCGGCTGGATCAGGAAATCGGTCGGTTCGCAGAAGCTCTTGAACCCCAGAAGTCTCAGGCGTTCGAATTTCATACTTGAAAGAGCGCCACAAAAGACCGGCGAAAGCAAGAAAACCCATACAATATCTTGTGGAAGCGCCCGCAGGCGCGAATTCCGCCCGAAAGATCAGGGCGCGCCGAGGCTTTTTTTGTTGCCCTCGCCGGCGGCGCCGGAAAGAATGGGCGTGCGTGGAGACGCCGCCGCGCCGGATCGGCGCGGCAAGGGTTCGGGACGACGGCTTGCTGGCGAAGGCTTCCTGCGACGAGGATCTCTGGGTTTTCGGCTATGGCTCCCTCATGTGGCGGCCGGGCTTCGATTTTGTCGAAAGCGCGCTCGCCTGGGTCCATGGCTATCACCGGTCCCTCTGCATCTTTTCCCATGTCCATCGCGGCACGCCGGAGCGTCCGGGCCTCGTGCTCGGCCTCGACCGCGGCGGCTCCTGCCAGGGCGTCGCCTTTCGCGTCGCGGGACGGGACCGCGAAAAGACGATCGAGTATCTGCGTGAACGCGAACTCGTCACCTCCGTCTATCTCGAGAAGACCATCGGCGTGCGCTTCGCGGAAGGCGGCTGCGTCAATGCGCTGACCTATGTCGTCGACCGCAGCCATTGCCAATATGCCGGGCGGCTCCCCTTCGAGGAGATGACGCGGCTCGTCGCGGAGGGCGTCGGCGCGGCAGGCGACAATCCGGCCTATGTCCGCAACACCTATGAGCATCTGCTGCAGCTCGACATTCACGACGCCGAGCTGGCGGAAATCGTTCGCCGTCTCGATCAGTGCTCCTGCCGGACCGCGCCCGCCTGACACGACCGGACAGACGACTGCGCGAAACCTGCGATCGCCTGCGCGAGTCGCACGAGCCAAACGAAGCAACCCGGAGCCACGTTACGCGCCCCGGATTGCTTCGCCGCCCTCGGCGGGCGCAAGCTTTCGAGCTTTTCTTATTGGCTAAAACGCGCGACTCGCCGTTACGCCGGCGCGCCACAAACGCCACGCGCACTGAACCCCTGAGCTCAACTCAGCAGCGACGTCGACAGGTCGCGCGCCGCCTTGTTCCCTTCACAGAAGTGGACGTGCCACTCGGCGACGCCCAGCTCCCGCGCGAGATGGCGGAGCGACTGACGGCCCTCGCGGGCCGCAAGGACGCACACGGGACGCAGGCCGACTCCGTCACGCGTCACGCCGATGATCACGCCGCTTTCGACATCGGAGACGAAGCCTTCTTCCCCCCGCTGGAACACCGAGCACACGTAACGCTGACCCGAGACGCCGCGCCATGAAAAGAAGCGGCCCCGCAGGACGTTCGCCTCCGCGAGCGAGTCCAGCTCCTGACCGCGCGGCGACAGGCGGGCGCCGGAGCGCCGAGAGAACAGTGAAAACGCGTTGTCCCGTTGCATGACAACCTGCTCCATAGAGCGAAACATGAACACATTTAGAACAAAGCAGGCACACAGTCAACCGGCGACGGCCCCTGCTGGCGCTCCCGTCGGCTCCCGGGTTCCAACAGAAGCCGACGGGCCGCGCCGCGCCGCACTCCCGGCGGCGCAAGGCGATTGACGACGCCTCGACTGGCGTTCTGCCAGGCGCGCATCGGTCCCGATGTGCGCCAACGCACGCGACACGCAACGCTGACTGCCCTCTGACATGGGGACGCCCCCCGCCCCCACAAGCGCAAGCTCGACGATAAAACGCCCGCCTGCGACAGTTGTTCGCAGGCGGGCGCAAATTTTTGCAGCTTCGTGCAAGCCTGGAGTCAGGCGTTGGCCCCGCCCCCCGCCGTGCGCAGCCAGGCGGCGCCACAGGCCTTGGCCAGTTCGCGCACGCGCAGAATGTAGCTTTGCCGCTCCGTGACGGAGATCACGCCGCGCGCGTCGAGCAGATTGAAGGCGTGGCTCGCCTTGATGCATTGGTCATAGGCGGGGAGCGCCATGAGATGGCGTTCATCCCCCGAGCCCGCGCCAAAGTCGAGCAGGCGCCGGCACTCGGCCTCGGCGTCGCGGAAGTCCTCGAACAGCTTCGCCGTGTCGGCCGCCTCGAAATTGTGCCGCGAATATTCCTGCTCGGCCTGCAGGAAGACGTCGCCGTAGGTGACTTTCTCGGAGCCCTCGCGGCCGTTGAAATTCAGCGCCATGATGCTGTCGACGCCCTGCAGATAGCAGGCGAGGCGCTCCAGCCCATAGGTCAGTTCGCCCGCCACCGGCGCGCATTCGAAGCCCGCGACCTGCTGAAAATAGGTGAATTGCGAGACTTCCATCCCGTCGCACCAGCACTCCCAGCCAAGTCCCCAGGCGCCCAGCGTCGGGCTCTCCCAGTCGTCCTCGACGAAACGGATGTCATGAACTTTCGGGTCGATTCCGATCGCCGCCAGCGAACCGAGATAGAGCTCCTGCAAATTCGGCGGCGACGGCTTCAGGATCACCTGGAACTGATAATAGTGCTGAAGCCGGTTGGGGTTCTCGCCGTAGCGCCCGTCCTTGGGGCGGCGGCAGGGCTGCGCATAGGCGGCGCGCCAGGGCCTTGGCCCGAGGGCCCGCAGCGTCGTCGCCGGATGAAAGGTGCCCGCCCCCATCTCCATGTCGTAGGGCTGCAGGATGACGCAACCCTGCGCGGCCCAGAAATGCTGCAGCGTGAGAATCAGGCCCTGAAAGGAGCGCGTGGGCGAGAGATCGTCGGCGAGAGCGGTCATGCGGTGCATCCTGTGGCGGCGACCCCTGTTAGGGTCACGAGCGGCCCGCGGTCAATGGCGGATAGCGCGTCCCATTTCGGGGCAAGGTCGAGGGGCGCGGGAAAGCCCTTGTAAACCATTCCGAAAGCCATGGGCGCTAGCGTTGACCCATGCGTAACCCAGTCTCGTATCCTCGCGTTCGAGCCCCGCGTCGGGCGCATCAGATTCTCCTGGCTCTCGGCGGCGTCGCCATCTGTCTGACGACCGCCGGGCTGCTCCTCCCGATGGCCCCCGCCGATCTGACAGCCAGCGTCGGCCCCGTCGCCGTCGATGCGGCCGGATCGCAAGCCGCCGCCGCCGCCGTCGGGCTGCGCGGCTCGCTGCTCGCCGACCTCGGCCCCTATGAGCCGCAGGGATTTGCGCCCCGCCGGGCGGTCCGCGCGCAAGGACTCTTCATCTCGCGCGCGCAGGCCGGCCCCCGGCTGGCCGAGGCGCCCGCGCCGCCGGCGCGGCCGGCCGACATCCAGCCCGAGAAGACCGCGCTGGCGCAGCCTCCGGCCGAGGCCGTGCTGACCGCCAGCGCGCCGACGCCGCCGCGTCGGCCGGCGGAGCTGACCATCGCCCTGCGTCCGGAGCCCCCGAAGGACCCGAAGGAAGAGACGGCGCCCGTCGCCCGCACGGAGCCGGCGGCGGCGGCGCCCCTGCCCGCCCGCCAGACGACGCGCGCGGCGCGCACCACCATCGTTCCAGGGGGGCAGGCGGACAATCGCGGCTTCTTCGAGCGCCTGTTCGGAGGCGCGCCGCAGGCCGCCGCGCCGCAGGCGCAGGCAAACCGCGAGGCGATGGCCTATGCGCCGGCGAGCGACGCCGGCGGGCTCTTCGGCGGGCTGCGCAGCGCCGTCGCCCCGGTCAATCCTGGCGCGCGCTTCGACCGCTACACCGCCGTCTATGATATTGGCGCGCACGTGGTCTACATGCCGGACGGCTCGCGGCTCGAGGCTCATTCCGGCCTGCGCGAGCATCTCGACAATCCGCAGGCCGTCCATCTGCGCATGCGTGGGCCCACCCCGCCGCATCTCTACACGCTGACGCCCCGCGAGGCGCTGTTCCATGGCGTGGAGGCGCTCCGGCTCAATCCGATCGGGGGCGGCGGCGCGATCTATGGCCGCGCCGGGCTCCTCGCCCACACCTTCATGCTGGGCCCCAACGGCGACTCGAACGGCTGCGTCTCCTTCCGCGACTACAGCGCCTTCCTCCAGGCCTACAAGCGCGGCGAGGTCCGCAAGCTGGCGGTCGTCGCCCATCTCTGACGCGGGCGCGCAGGCGCCGGGCGTCCCCCAATGAGATCGCGCCAGTCCCTTGGGATTGGCGCGATTTTTTGTCGCGCGCCTTAATTCTTGCGCTGCGGCTTCAACGTTATATAGTTGATTTTCTTGGATTTTTACAGAGACACAGGCTGGCGCGGCCCTTTCTGGCGCGTCTGCAGACAGCCAAGAATTCGCCTGATTCAGGCCCAAGCAAGGCCCCGATGCTTTTCCACTGTGTTGCTGGGACGTGATTGCGCGCCCGCTTTCAGCCGGTCAGTCCGCGATTCGCGCGACCGGCGCTCCGTCGCCGAGTATGCGACGCCAACACTCATTCGAGGGCGGATGTTGACGAAACCCAAGACCGTGAATGGCTTCCTGTCTCATGACCGCGGCCGCCTCCTCGCCTATACGGTGCTCGGAGCCGGCGCGCTGTCGCTGAGCCTTCTGGCCGGCTGGCATGGGCTTCACCGACAGGCTGAACCATCGGCGCTCCCCGCTGTCGCCGACCAGTCCACCCCCGCGCATGGGCCGATGATCGTCGGCCTCGGACCCTGGGCCCGCACCGCCGCCGCCAACGCGCCCGCCGCGGCGCCGGAGCAGACGGCGTCGCTCGAGGCCGAGATCCGGCCGTCCCTTCCCGAAGAGGCGGCGCCGGAGCCCGGGCCCGACGAGGCTTCAGCCGACGCAGGCGCCGATGTTCCCTTGCCCCCGCGCAAGCCCGCCGAACTCAGGACGCTTGCCGGGCGCAACGCCGCGCCCGCCCCGATCCGCCAGGCGGCGCTCCCCGCCGAGCCGGGTCCCGCGCCCACGCCGGCGGACAACCGCAGTTTCTTCGAGAAGATTTTTGGCGGCGCGGGCGCAGAGCCCCCGCAGAGCGCGCAAACCGAGCCGGCTCCCGCCGCCGGGCGCGCCGGACGCCGGCCGCAATCGCAGCCGACGCAGGCGCTCGCCTATGCCCCGCAGGAGTCGACCGGGGGTCTCTTCGGCGGCCTCACCAATCCGGCCGCGCCCGCCGCGCCGACCCAAACCACGATTGGCGCCACCGCCCAGCCGAGCGCCGGAACGGCGGTCTACAACATCGCGACGCACACGGTTTACATGCCGGACGGAAGCCGTCTCGAGGCGCATTCCGGCTTGCGCGAATATCTCGACAACCCGCACTACGTGCATGTCCGCATGCGGGGTCCGACGCCGCCGAGCGTCTACGCCCTCACGCCCCGCGAGGCGCTGTTCCATGGCGTCGAAGCGCTGCGGCTGACGCCGATCGGCGGCAATTCGATCTTCGGCCGCGCGGGTCTGCTCGCCCACACCTTCATGCTCGGCCCGAACGGCGACTCGAACGGCTGTGTATCCTTCCGGGACTACAACGCCTTCCTGCAGGCCTTCAAGCGCGGCGACGTGCGCCGGCTTGTCGTCGTTGCAGGCATGTAGCCGCGCGCGTCTTTTTCTACGGCGACGTTGGACGAAGCGCCGGGGGCGCGCCTATCTATCTGGAGAGCAACGTCCTCGAGTAACGCGCGGGAGGTCGCCTTGCGTGCGAGTAACTGTGTTTTGGCCCTTGCGGCCGTCGCCTTTCTCGGTTCCACGACCGCCGAGGCGAGAGTCCTGATCCATATCAATCTCGCGAGCCAGCGGATGCATGTGACCTCTGCGGACGGGGATTTCAGCTGGGCGGTCTCCACCGCCCGCCCCGGCTACCGGACGCCGCGCGGCGTCTTCGCCGCCACGGCGCTTCAGCCGATCCATTACTCCACCAAATACGACAACGCGCCCATGCCGCATTCCATCTTCTTCAGCGGCGGCTACGCGATCCACGGCACGTACGCCACGCGCTCACTCGGCCGGCCGGCGTCGCATGGCTGCGTCCGGCTCTCTCCCGGTCACGCCGCGCTGCTGTACAATCTGGTCCGCCGGGAGGGCGCACGCATCTCGATCGGCGGCGGGGGCTAGAAACAGCCCCTCGCGGGCGAAAAGCGCGAATGAGCCGCGCGCCGGGCGCCGGCTGTAACGCCGGCGCGCGCCGCCCGCTCAGGAATCGAAGGCTCTCGCGTCGAAGGCGAAGCCGAGGCGATAGACGGTTTTGATCGGGCCGCGCTGGCCGACCTGACCTTCGATGGTCGTTCTCAATCGGCGCACGAACATGTCGAGCGCGCGGCCGCTTTCATCCGTCTCCTCGATGCCGATCGCCTTGCGCAACTCGTCCCGGGCGATGGCTTTCCCCGGCGCGCGCATCAGGCATTTCATGAAAGCGGTCTGCCGCGTGCTCAGATTGACCCTCTCGCCTCCCGGCGCGAACAGACTGCCGGCCTGATCCAGGCGCCAGCCCGACAGATCGGCCTTGAGCGGCGCGACGCCACGGCTGAGCAGCGAGTCGACGGCGGCGAGAAGCTCCGCCTCCGGGGTCGGCTTGACCATGTAGATGTCGGCGCCCTGGGTATAGGCCTCCACCCTGTCGGTCAGCGTATCCCGCCGCGTGTGCACGATAATTCGGGTCGGCGAGGTTTGCCGCAGCAGCCTGACGATCGCGAAACCGCTGTCGTCCGGAAGATTGAGGTCGAGAATGGCGAGGTCGAACGGCGCCGCGCCGTTGAGCTCGCGAAATTCACGCGCGCTCCCGGCGCTCGTGACGTCGCGGGCGCCGGACGCCAGCGCGCCCGCCAGCGTCTGGCGCAAATCGGGATCGCCCTCCACCAGAAGAATTCTTTTTGCTGCGCCGTTCGTCATCTCAATCGTCTCGATCGTGGCCACCACCCGGCCTTTCCCGACTTTCTGGGCTTTTCGCGGCCGCGCGCCCGACGCGAAATCATTTTGGAAATACTGCGCTGGATAATAGTTTAGCGACCGCTGTGCTTGTTTCGTCGGATAAAGGCGTCCATTTCACTTCGCCTGACCGGCAGATACCGCCGCTGGCAGACCAAGTTACAAGTAACGAACTTACACAATTAATCGTGAGAGGCAAGAGCCGCGAGAAAAAATGCGGAACAACTCTGGATTGTAAACACGCAGAAAGTAATGATGACATTGACCAAATAAGATTGGTTCATTTTTCTATTGCAACCGCTTGTACATTCGTGCGGCCGCGTCTTGCGGGCGCAGACGCGCTGTGAAAGAGCGATCCATTTATGGTTAATGATCTTTTAAGGCGTCCGCGCGGGATCTCCGATGAGGCGCGAGGGCGCCAGGGAGAGCGGCGCCTTCGAGCCTTTCACGCCGCGCAGGAGAATGCGGATCGCCGGCGCGTCCGGGCGCGCGTGGAGGGGCTCGATGGAGACGCCGCCGAGCCGCCCCGCGACCGCGGCGAGACATTCCGCGAGGGCGTCCGCCCGGTGGATCATGACGAAGGCTCCCCCCGGCGCCAGCAGCGCCAGCGCGCCGCGCACCCATTCGGCAAGCGGGACGGCGGCGACATGCGCGCGCGCCCTGCGCGCGTCCGGCGTCACGCGCACGCGCCCGGGCGCGTGGAAGGGCGGATTGGTGAGGACGAGCGCCGCGGCCCCGTCGACAAGCCCGGCCGCGCGGCGCGACCGGGCGTCGACGACATCCGCCTCATGGACGCTGACGCGTTCCGCGAAACCGTTGCTTGCGACATTTTCACGCGCCAGGGCGCAGCTCTCGGGATCAATCTCGACGAGGCCGACCGTCGCCTGTGGCGCATGAACGGCGGCCATCAGCCCGACCGCCCCCGCGCCTGCGCCAATATCGAGCACAAGTCCGCTCTGCGCGGGCGAAACGGTCGCCGCCAGAAGCACGGCGTCATGCCCCGCGCGGTGCCCCCGGCCCTGCCGAAGGCTCAGCCGTCCGTTCAGAAACCCGTCCGCGTCGTCGCCGCTCATCGCGCGCGACAGTCACACGGAGACCCCTCCGGCGGCAAGACGGGGGCGCCGCGCATAGTCTAAGCCTCGGGAATGGCGCTGTTTCTGCAACACCCACAGACAAGCCCCCGCAAAACCGGGGCGTCGACTTGCCGGTAAGGGCGCAAGGCCGTAAATTGCGCCGCCAATATGCAGTAAGGCCGTAGGGGGGTCCGTGGGTATCGTTATTCCGCTCGAAGAGAAAAAGGCCGCGGGCCTCGACAGCCTGCTCGACCTCATCCGCCCGGACCTCGAGCGCACCAATCAGCTCATCATCCAGCGCACCGGCTCGGACGTGACCACCATTCCCGAGGTGGCCAATCACCTGATCTCCGCCGGCGGCAAGCGCCTGCGGCCGATGCTCGTGCTCGCGACCGCCGGCATGTGCGGCTACAAGGGCGACGGCCATCTCAAATTCGCGGCCGGCATCGAATTCATGCATACCGCGACCCTGCTCCACGACGACGTCGTCGACGAGTCGAACATGCGGCGCGGAAAGATCGCGGCGCGCATGCTGTGGGGCAACCAGACCTGCGTCCTGGTCGGCGACTTCCTGCTCGGCCACGCCTTCAAGATGATGGTGGAGCCGGGCATGATCCCGCCGCTCACCGTGGTCTCGCAAGCGGCGGCGGTCATCGCCGAGGGCGAAATCCTCCAGCTCAACGCCGCCAAGGACACGACCACCACCGAAGACGCCTATATGGCGGTGATCCGCCGCAAGACCGCCGAGCTCTTCGCGGCGGCGGCCGAGGTCGGCGTCATGCTGGCCGGCAAGCCCAGGGCGGATGAGGCGGCGGCGCGCAGCTACGGCATGAATCTGGGCGTCGCCTTCCAGCTCATCGACGACGCGCTGGATTACGGCGGCTCCTCCGCCAAGCTGGGCAAGAATGTCGGCGACGACTTCCGCGAGGGCAAGATCACCTTGCCGGTCGTCCTCGCCTTCCGCCGGGGCAGCGAAAAGGAGCGCGAGTTCTGGCGCCGCACGCTGGAGAAGGGCGAGATCAACGACGGCGACGTCGAGACCGCCTGCGGCCTGATGAAGAAACACAAGGCGCTGGACGACACGATCGAGCGCGCCGCGCATTACGGCGCCATCGCCCGCGACGCCATGGAGATTTTCCCGGCCTCGCCGTGGAAGGACGCCCTGCTCGAAGTCGTCGATTTCTGCATCGAGCGCGTATACTGAGCGGGTCGCCGCTCTCCCCAACTCCGCGACGCGAGGCCGCGAGCGGGGTTGGAGGCACATGAAAAACGCCGGCCGCGCGGATGCCGCGGCCGGCGTTTTTTTATTGTCAGGACTTCACACAGTCGGCCTTGAACTGCTTCTTGGCCTTGCCCTTGAGCCCCTTGGCCTTGGCCTGGTCGGCGCAGCTCTTTTCCTTGTCAGCCGCGGACTGCGGGGCGCCGGTCGTGGCGGTCGACGCAGCGGCGGGCGTGGCGGCGGCGTCGGCAGGAGCGGCGCCGGACTCGGCGGCGGCCTTCTGGGCGATCTCGGCCGGCGGCTTCCAGCTCGTCTGGGCAAAGGCCGAGGCCACGAGCGCGGCGGCGCAAGCGCCGGCGATGGAAAGGATCTTGATGCTCTTGTACATAACGTCTCTTTTTGTTCTAGGAAGCCGGCCGCGCGGCTTCAACTCTCCCTTGGCGAAACGCTACTCGAACGCTGCCGGAGCGGACATTATGACATTTTTAAGAGGTTGTCTTGGGGCCGGGCGCAGCCCAGCGGCGCCCGCTCCCGCACTGCCCCCTAGCGCGCGCCGTCCCGCCAGAAATGGATGGCGAGGACCCCCGCGAGGACGGAGAGGAACAGCCGCGCCGCCAGGCGGCTGGGCGCAACGCCCGTCTTTTCAATGAGACGCGCGAGATAAGGCCGACGCCGCGCCCTGCGCCCGCGCCCGCCTGTCAGATCGAAATGGAGGCTGCTCATCGTGGTTTCCGCTCGAACAACCGACGCCCCGAGTGGTAAGGCTAACGACGAAAATATTGAGAAATGCTTGCGCCCGTCCCAGCCGGGCGCGCGGCAGGGAGACCGAGTCAAGGTGGAACAGAAAATCGAGCGGGCGGCCTTCGATCTGAGCGCGACGCCTCCGGTTGCGGAGCGCCGGCCCCACAGCAAGACGACGCATGGCCGCGTTCTCGACGATCCCTACGCCTGGCTCGCGGCCGAGAACTGGCGCGACGTGCTGCGCGACCCGAAGACGCTGCCCAAGGACATCGCCGCGCTTGTGAAGGCGGAGAACGATTACTGCGCCACGGTCGTCGCGCCGCTGAAGGAGCTGCGCAAGACGCTGGTGCGGGAAATGCGCGGCCGCATCAAGGAAGATGATTCCGACGTGCCCGACCCCGACGGCCCCTTCGCCTATTACGGCCGCTTCCGCGACGGCGCGGAACATCCCCTCTACTGCCGCACGCCGCGCGACGGCGGCGCGGAGACCGTGCTGCTCGACGGCGAGGCGCTGGCGGCCGGGCATGCGTTTTTCGACATCGGCGACACCGCCCATTCGCCGGATCACGCCCAGCTCGCCTGGAGCGTCGACGACATGGGTTCGGAGCTCTATGAAATCCGCACGCGCGCGCTCGCCGATGGGCGAGACCGCGCGGATGTGGTCGTCGATACGGAAGGCTCGATCGTCTGGAGCGCGGACTCGAGCGCCTTCTATTACGTGCGCGTCGATGAAAATCACCGCACCGCGCAGGTGTTCCGCCACAGTGTCGGCGCCGACCCCGCGACCGACCAGCTCATCCTGGAGGAGCCTGACGGCGCCTGGTTCATCGGACTGGAAGAAAGCCGCTGCCGCCGCTTCGCGATCATCTCGGTGCGCGGCCATGACGCCTCGGAATGCTGGCTGGTCGATCTGCGCGACGCGTCGCTGCCGCCGCGTCTCGTCGCCAGGCGCGAGCCCAAGCTGCGCTACGACGTCGAGCCGCATGGCGAGCTGATCTACATCCACAACAACGCCGACGGCGCCGACGACTTCCGCATTTCCGTCGCGCCGCTCGACGCCCCCGAGCGCGCGAACTGGCGGGACGTCGTCCCCCACAGCCTCGGCTCCATGGTCGTCACCTTCACCGTCTTCCAGCGCTATCTCGTGTGGATGATTCGCGAGAATTCACTGCCGCGCATCGTCATCCGCGATCTCGAAAGCGGCGCCGACCACGCCATCGCCTTCGAGGAGGAAGCCTATGCGCTCGGCCTCGACGCTGGGCTGGAATTCGACGTCGACAGGCTGCGCTTCACCTATTCGTCCATGACGACGCCCGAGGAGACCTACGACTACGACATGAAGACGCGCGCCCGCGTGCTGCGTAAACGGCAGGAGATTCCCTCCGGCCACGATCCGAAAAACTATGTGACGCGGCGGCTCTTCGCTCCGGCGGCGGATGGCGAGACCATTCCCGTCACGCTGCTGCATCGCGCGGATTTCACGCCCGGCGGCGCGGGCGCGCCGCTGCTGCTCTACGGCTATGGCGCCTATGGGCATTCGCTGGCGGCGGATTTCGACGAAGACGCGCTCTCGCTGGTCGACCGCGGCTTCGTCTACGCCCTCGCCCATGTGCGCGGCGGGGCCGACAAGGGCTGGCGCTGGTACGAGGGCGGCAAGCTCGAAAACAAGGCCAACACATTTTCGGATTTCATCGCCTGCGCGCGCCGCCTCATCGAGGCCGGCTACACGCGTGAAGGCGCCATCGTGGCGCAGGGCGCCTCGGCGGGCGGACTGCTGATGGGCGCCGTGGCCAATGCGGCGCCCGAGCTTTTCGCCGGGATCATCGCAGGCGTGCCCTTTGTCGACGTGCTCAACACCATGATGCGCGACGACCTGCCGCTGACGCCGCCGGAATGGCTCGAATGGGGCAATCCGCTCGCCGACGAGACGGCATACGACCGGCTCGCCGGCTATTCGCCCTACGACAACATTCGCGCCTGCGCATACCCGCCCATTCTGTCGATCGCCGGGGTGACCGACCCGCGCGTGACCTATTGGGAGCCGCTCAAATGGGCAGCCCGCCTGCGCGCGACGATGACCGGCGGCGGGCCGGTTCTGCTGCACACGCACATGGGCGCCGGCCACTCCGGCGCCTCGGGTCGATTCGAGGCCCTGGAGGACACGGCTCTGGAATACGCCTTCGCGCTCGCCTGCGCGGCGCGCCTCAGCTGCTAGAGCGCTTTCCCGCCAAAGTGGAAACCGCAGCCTGCACACCGGCGGCTTCGTTGACAGACATCAGTTGATCGCGCAGCCTGAGCTGTACGGTTCAGCCGGGAGCCTTGCCCATGTCTTTCCAAGACGCGCGCAGCATCGGAAGCTCAGTCAATAGCGTCACCCGATCGGCTTCAATTGGGGATAAGCAAAAGGCCGAGCGCAATTCCAACGCGAATAGCCTGATCATATTCACGGAGCCGAACGAAAGCGCGCATTCGGACTTTGCGACATCCGTCGTTTCCAGATGCGCAGCCAACGGGCTCTCGGCTGAACATGTGATGGTTCCGGGTTCGGAGCTGCTGCAGAAAATCGCCGCTCTTCACCAAGAGGGAAAGATCGGAGACGGCACGCAGATCATCATCAATATGCATGGCTCAATCGGCGCCCGGCATGAACTTCATGACTCCGTCGCGACCTGTGACGTCGTGGAAGCTGTGCGTAAATCGCCGAACGGTAAAGCCTGCGCCGCGAATGTCTATATCGCCTCGTGCAACGCGGGTGATGCGGAGCTCCGCAAACAGCTACAGGAGCTGCATAACCAGCGCCCCGTCGGGGCCTGTTTCCTTTTGTCGGGCAAGAAGAAGGTCATCGAAAGCGCCTATCATAATGAAATAAACGCCATGTGCGACGAGCTCGCTTATACAAATCTGAGCAGCGGGCAGCCTCCTTCACCACACCTTATCCTCGCGCGGATGGCAACCTATCAATCAGACTGCATCACCATGATCGTACCCAATATGGACCCGACGATCCGGCACGCCCCGAAAGACGAAAGCCAATTTGGACTCGGGGGACTGATGCGCGACATCGAAAGCCGCCTTGCCTCGAGAGAAGGACCATCCGACCCATCGAGCGAAGCTGCGTCCCAGGTGAAAGAGGAAAACAAGATTTCGCAAACTGGAGAGAAACCGCTCGATGCAAAAAAAAGCCGGAATTATCCGCCGGTGAAGCTTCGCTAGCAAAGCTGCGCGACGCCGTGACGGAGCTCGGGAAGCGATCGCAATCAGAGGACCCGCAGATTGGCATCGAGAAACAGCGGGTCCGGGTTTTGATGCGAAAGGCGGATCGCGCCCCAGATGGAGCCAAATTAGTCGAGGCGCTGAAATCCGATAGGGTTTTTTGGCAAAGTTTCGAACGTGACGTCTGGAACGATTCACACCTCTTCATCCTGCATCTCCTTTCTTCAGGTGAGGATGACGAAGCTGAAGAAACGACGTCCCGATTAAAACCCCTTCTTGATCTCATAAATAGTAAAAAGAAGGCTTTTCAGCTTCTCGCCCCGGAGGAGCAAAAACAGATTTTTCGGCATCTCCGATTTTCGTCCCTGCACCAGCTTAGCAGCGTGAAGTTTTTTGAGGACGTCTTATATATCGGCCGTTTGCGGGCCAACTTTGCTTCCGTCAGTGATATTGAAGCCTACGTTAACGGAGACGATCCATTTCTCGACGCGGTCTATGCGGACAATTTCAACCTCAGCCACATTTTCATAGCTTGCATGCTGGAGTCAGCAGACAAAGACCCGGACCCCTCAGAACGAGAGAAGAAAATCGACTATATCTGCTCTTTGATCGCAAACCTGTCCTTTATGATGACCGCGGACCCGGCCGAGATCGGGGTTTTTGTGAGCGGATTCCCGAAGCTCAGCCAATTGAGGCCTGGCGAAGAAACGGGAAGTGTTTTTAAGCTCTTGAGTAAGATGTTCTCGATTACGGTTGCTGACCGTAACGAAGCACGCAGAAATGACAAATTGAACCTCCTCCAACAACGTCTGCAACCGCAATTGCGAACTTGGGTCAAGCAGGCAAGCAAGGCGGAAGCCGAATGGATTGTAAAAATTCAATGCGCCAGAGCCCCCGATCTTAGAGTGGACGAGTGGGCTGATTTTCGCGACTCGCTCATAACGATGCTGGACGGCGCCTGCGATGACGGCAGTGATGACGGCCCCGAGAAAATCCAAATTTGTACAAACGCGCTTGCGCTTATAAAAGACCGCGAAACGTCGGCTCCCGAGAACGTGGAGCAGACGCTGCATCCTAAAACATTCGGCATTTTGGACGAATTGGGCTTCTTTCCGAAAGCGCCCTCACGCAAACGTCCCGCATCCGGGACAGAGCCGGGAGAGGGATCCGACCCGAAGAAACACCACCAGTGACGCACCGCCCGCGGCGGCGAAAAAATTTCCGAGGCCTCCTCTCCACGCGGGCGGCGAAGCAGGTATAGACCCGGGTGGGCGACCGCCTCGTCACGAAACTGGCGCGCCGACCGCCCTCCGAATTCGGGAACGCCCTCAGCTGCTAGGCTTCTTGCCGCGAACTTCCTGAGGCGGCTGCCATTCCCTGCCGCCCTGCGTGCCAGCCTTGTGCTCGACGCCGGGCGATCCCGCCGCCGTGCCGCTCGGGCCGGCGAGGCCGGTCGGCGACGCATATTGCTGGGCCATGGGGTTTTCTTTCTGCACGACGGTGGGCGGATCGACGGGCTTTCCGGCCGCCGGCCCGGAGGTTTCGCCCTGCGACGGCATATTGGTCGCCTTCGGCACCACGCCCGATTCCTGCACGGGCGCGGCGGTCTGCGCCTCGGCCTGCTTGATCCCGCCGCGTTCCGCGGTCGACGGCACGGGCAAGACAGGCGGTCCATTCTGCTCGAAGCGCGGCGGATTGGGATCTCCTTGATCGTCCGCCAGCGCGGGCGCAAAGGCGCCGGCCGACAGAACAGCGGAGATCACGAGAAATGTCTTCATGGCTCTCGCTCCTGACCGCCGCCTTCGCGGCGGACCGGTTTGCCCCCAACGAGCTAGATGGGTGGAGCCCTCGCGCCGACAAGAACATGTCGGCGCGCCATTCCTCCTTGAACATGGATCGGCGCGCCATGGAGCCGCCATGGAGCCCATGACGCGCCGAACCCTGGCCTAGCGCCCGCGCACGGGCGTCGCCTCGTAGCCGTCATCCGATTTGCTTGGGAAAGGCTGGATGGCGGTCACGCAGCCAAAGGTGCCGGTTGAGAGAGTTCCAGCGGAGCCGCAAACAAAATAGGCGTAGAGCCGGGCGTTCCGAACACGGGCTTCAGAGGCGACTTGTCCGTGAGCGTCAGCTTTTTCACGATCCCGGCCGGCGGCGTGTTCACGCTGCTGGCGGCCGAACCGCCGGGCCGGCCCGACTCCCTCAGATAGAGCGCGTCGACGCGCAGATCGACCGTATCGGGCGCCGTCGCCGCGCCGGTGTCGATCGGCGCGCTGATGGTCTTGCCGGCGCACGCATTCACGTCAGCGGATTTCAGGATGACGTCCACGGCGTTGAAACTGTCCTCGAAAGCGGGCTCGACATGAAAGCCGATGGTGACGCCGATCGCGCCGCCCGAGCCATCCGTGATCGTCCGGCTTTCATGCGCAACCGCGCCCGAAACAGCAGGCAATGAGGCGATGAGCATGGCGAGGGAAATCTGACGATATCTCATGATCTGTCCTTTGCAGGAATGGAGAGTGCGTTCCGTTCCCGATGCTTTCGGAAACGGTTGCAGGCGCGCGGCCGGGAAACCGGCGCGAATCGGCGCATGTGTGCGAATGGAGTCACAAGGCGAGCTGGACGCGCGGACGGGCGCTGTGGCGCGAAGGCTGTTTTTGAGCTAATCCAGTGGCGTCTTCGAGGAAAACGCAAATGGCCATCGAGAGCAAAAATCCTGAAACCATCGCCTTGCACGCAGGCTGGCGCGCGGATGAGGCGACCGGCGCCGTCGCCGTGCCGATCTTTCAGACCACCTCCTACCAGTTCCGCGACACGGAGCACGCCGCCAATCTCTTCGCACTGAAAGAGCTCGGACACATCTACACGCGCATCGGCAATCCGACGACGGGCGTGCTGGAGGCGAGACTCGCCGCGCTCGAAGGCGGCGTCGCGGCGCTGGCGCTCTCGTCCGGACAGGCGGCCTCGGCCTTTGCGCTGCAAAACCTTGCAAAGGTCGGCGACAATGTCGTCTCCTCCACGGATCTTTACGGCGGCACCTGGAATCTCTTCGCCAATACGCTGAAGGACCAGGGCATAGAGGTTCGTTTCGTCGATCCCTCGGACCCCGAAAACTTCCGCCGCGCCACCGACGACCGCACGCGCGCCTATTACGCCGAAACGCTGCCCAATCCGAAGCTGACCGTGTTTCCGATTTCGGAAGTCGCGGCGATCGGACGCGAATATGGCGTTCCGCTCATCGTCGATAATACGGCGGCGCCGATCATCGCGCGCCCGCTCGATCACGGCGCGGCCATCGTTGTCTATTCGACGACCAAATATCTCGGCGGCCATGGCACGTCGATTGGCGGCGCCATCATCGACGGCGGCAATTTCGACTGGGAGAAATTCCCCGCGCGTCAGCCCGCGCTGAACACGCCCGACCCGAGCTATCACGGCGCGGTGTGGGTCGAGGCGGTGAAGCCGCTCGGGCCTGTCGCCTACATCATCAAGGCGCGCACGACGCTGCTGCGCGATCTGGGCTCCGCGCCCTCGCCTTTCAACGCTTTCCTCACCCTGCAGGGCATCGAGACGGTGACGCTGCGCATGGAGCGCCATGTTCAGAACGCGCAGAAGGTCGCGGACTTTCTCGCCAAGCGCGGCGAAGTCACGAAGGTGATCCATCCCTCGCAGCAGAGCGGCGAAGCGCGCCGCCGCGCCGACGCCTATCTGAAGGGCGGTTATGGCGCGCTCATCGGCTTCGAGCTGAAGGGCGGGCTGGAGGCCGGGCGCCGCTTCATCGACGCGCTGGAGATGTTCTACCACGTCGCCAATATTGGCGACGCCCGCAGCCTCGCCATCCATCCGGCGACAACGACGCATTCGCAACTCGCGGAAGAAGCGCAGCTCGCGAGCGGCGTGACGCCGGGCTATGTGCGTCTCTCAATCGGCTTGGAGCATATCGACGATATTCTCGCCGATCTGGAGAAGGGGCTGAAGGCGGCGGGGGCGTAAGTCCCCCTCCCCACCCCTCCCCCGCTTCGCGGGAGAGGGAGCAGAGCCGGGCTTCACCGAGAGCGCTGAACATGAGCGTCCCCTCTCCCGCGAGAGCGGGGGAGGGACAGGGAGGGGGCGGCACCGCTACTTCACTTTCACCGGATAGCCCGCGACCACCAGCGCCACATGCGCAGCAATGCGCGCGACCTCCTGATGCAGGAGCCCGGCGGCGTCGCGGAAGCGTCGCGCCAGCGCATTCTCCGGCACGATCGACAGCCCCACTTCCGGCGACACGACGACCGTTGGCGCCCTGCGCGCCACAAGAGCGGCGATCAGCGCCGCGCGGTCGGCGACGAGGTCCGCCTCGACATGCATTCGGTTCGAGAGCCAGATTCCCAGACAGTCGATCAGCAGCGGCGCCTCCGGCGGCGCGTCCGCGATTGCGCCTGGCAAGTCCTGCGGAGCCTCGATGGTGCGCCAGCCGGAGCCGCGACGCGCAAGATGCAGATCGATGCGCGCGCGCATCTCGTCGTCGAACGCCTGCGCCGTGGCGACATAGGTCCAGGGCGGCGCATAGGCCATGATCAAGCCCTCGGCATAGGCGCTCTTGCCCGAGCGCGCGCCGCCGAGGATGAAGGTCAGATGAGGAGATTCCGTCATGCCTCGCAGGCCTTCCTGAACGGCGCGCGCGCCAGCAGGCGTCCGTCGCGGTCGAACACGATGATTTCGATTTCGGTCTCACTGTCGCCCAGCGCCTGCGCCGCCGTTCGCCATGCGGCCTGCGCGACGGGCGCCGCGAGATCGACGCCCTCGGCGCCCGCGATCAGCAAGGCGTCGAGCGCGCTGTTCGCGTGGCGCACCCTGCCCGCGGCCTCTTCGTCCGCGCCGACCGCGCGCGCGGTCTCGGCAAGCTGCGCGAGATCGAGCCGCGAGCGTCCCGAATGCAGGTCGAGCCGGCCCTGCGCAAGCTTGGTCATCTTGGCGAAACCGCCGCCGATGGTGACGCGCGCGACAGGATGGTTGCGCAGATATTTCAGCAGGCCCCCGACGAAGTCGCCCATTTCGATCAGCGCCGTCTCGGGCAGGCCGTAAAGCGCCCGCACCGCCGCCTCCGAAGTCGAACCGGTCGTTCCCGCGACATGCGACAGCCCCGTCGCCCGCGCCACGTCGACGCCGCGATGGATGCTGTCGATCCAGGCGGCGCAGGAAAAGGGCGTGACGATCCCGGTGGTGCCGAGAATGGACAGGCCGCCGACGATCCCGAGGCGCCCATTGAGCGTATGTTTCGCCATTTCTTCGCCGCCGGGAATGGAAATCTCCACCTCGGCGTCCGCGTCGACGCCGAGCCGTGCGGCGGCTTCGGCGATGGTCGCGCGCATCATCTGGCGCGGCACGGGATTGATCGCGGGTTCGCCGGGCGGCAGCGGCAGGCCGGGGCGCGTGATCGTGCCGACGCCCTCGCCCGCCAGAAACGACACGCCCGCCCCCGGCGCCGCGCGCCGCACCAGCGCGCGCACCAGCGCGCCATGGGTCACGTCGGGGTCGTCGCCCGCGTCTTTCACGACGCCCGCGCGCGTTTCCCTGTCGGCGCGCGCGAATTCGGCGAGCGCGAAGGCGACGCGCCTGCCGGAGGGCAGCGCGATCTCCACCGGGTCCGGCGGCGGCGCGCCGGTGACCAGCGCCTCGAACGCGGCCCGCGTGGCGGCGGTCGCGCAGGCGCCGGTGGTCCAGCCTCGACGCAGCGGGCGATCTTTGGGCGCATCCGTCATGCCCCATGTTTAGCAAGTCGCCGCGCCGCGCGACACAGGCGCGACGATCCGCTAGAAGGATCGTCCGATTTCAAAGGAAGGACACTGGCCATGAAACGCAGCCTGACATCCTTTTTCGCCATGATGACGCTCGCGACGGCAGAGGCCGCCGGCGCGCAGGCCTTCGAATTGAAGAGCCCCGACATTGCCGAGGGCCAGAAGATCGACATGAAGCATGTCTACGACTCCTTTGGCTGCACCGGCGCGAACATCTCGCCCGAGCTGGTCTGGACCGACCCGCCGGCAGGCACGAAGAGCTTCGCCGTGCTGATGCACGACCCCGACGCGCCGACCGGCGGCGCCGGCTTCTGGCACTGGCTCGTCGTGGATATTCCGGCGGATGCGCGGGGGCTGAAACGGGGCGCGGGCGACGCCTCCAGCAAGAATCTCCCGGCGGGCGCGCACCATCTCGAAAACGACTTTGGCGACAAGTCCTACGGCGGCCCCTGCCCGCCGCCCGGCAAGCCGCACCGCTATGTCATCACCGTCTATGCGTTGAAGACCGACAAGATCGGCGACGCCGGCAAGGGCCGCACGGCCATCGCCGGCTTCACCATCAACGCCAATGCGCTCGCCAAGGCGAGCCTCACGGGCGTCTTCGGGCGGTGATGCGCGGTTGCGGCGTGGCGGAGTCGGACGGGGCAAGCCCCGGCCGCCTCGCGGCGGCGCGGACCTTGCGCCCTCGCTCTTGCAACCCGGGCGCCCATCCCTCCCCTTTACGGGGAGGGTGGCCCCGCGAAGCGGGGTCGGGTGGGATCAGCCGCGACAGCTCCATGGCGGCGCGCACCCCACCCGTCGCGCTGCGCCCGGCGCCCTCCCCGCGAGGCGTGATGTCGGCTCCTCTGAACCGCGCGCCGACATGAGCTTCGGCGTCGCCCTCGCCGCGCTGGCGATCGAAGCCGGCGCCGGCTATCCGGACTCGCTGTTTGAGCGAATCGGCCATCCCGTCACCTGGCTCGGCGGCTTGATCGCCGGGCTCGACGCCCGGCTCAACCGCGACTCCGAGTCCTTTGCCCTGCGCCGCGCGAAGGGCGCCGGCGCGCTCATCCTTCTCGCCGCTATCGCCCTGCCGGCGGGCGTGGCGATCGAGCGGCTGTCGAGCGCCTTGCCGCTGGGGGCGCTGTTGCTCGCCCTGCTGTCGTCGAGCCTCATCGCGCAACGGAGCCTCTACGCCCATGTGGCGGCGGTCGCGCGCGGGCTGTCGCGCAGCCTTGACGAGGGGCGCCGGGAGGTCGGCAAGATCGTCGGCCGGGACGTGGCCCTGCTCGACGAAGCCGGCGTCGCCCGCGCGGCGATCGAGAGTCTGGCGGAGAATTTTTCCGACGGCGTCGTCGCGCCGGTTCTGTTCCTCGCCGTCTTCGGCCTGCCCGGCGCGCTGCTCTACAAGGCGATCAACACCGCCGACAGCATGATCGGACACAAATCCGATCGCCACCTCGCCTTCGGCTGGGCGGCTGCGCGCGCGGACGATCTTCTCAACCTGATCCCGGCGCGGCTGGCGGCGGCGCTAATTGTCGCAGCGGCGAGCGCGGTTCCGGGCGGCTCGGCCCGCGCCGCCCTCGGCGCAGCGCTTGCGGACGCCGCCAAACATGCCTCTCCCAACGCGGGATGGCCGGAAGCGGCCATGGCCGGGGCCCTCGGCCTCGCGCTCGGCGGCCCGCGCGCCTATCACGGGGCCATGCTCGCGGGCGCGACGCTGGGCGACGGTCGCCGCGACGCGGGGCCGGCGGATATTTTCCGCGCATTAACGATTTACAAAGGCGCTCTCGCCGTGCTTTGGCTTGTGACGCTCGTCGGGGCGGCTGCGAGCGTTAGTTAATTGTCTTTCTTGCAGGCGCTCGGCCAGGGCGCGCCCCTCGGGGCGCGCTGTTGTCGACTTCGCAGTGACGCTCCCCTCGGGGGTCGTCGGCGCGCCGCCTTTGAATTCTTCCAAAGGTCGGCTACAACATTGTGCAATGCAACATCGGGCAGGAGTGCGGGAGAAGCGTGGCAATGGATCGGATGTCGTACCATGTTTACGAGATGTTGCATCTGGCTTTCGCGCCCGCGCGCGCGGCCACCGACGCCCTGCTCCACACGCTCAAGAGCCCGCTGAACCCGCTCTATCATACCTCGCTCGGCCGCAACATCGCGGCTTCGGCGGAACTCTTCGAGCGGATGACCCGCCGCTACGGCAAGCCGATGTTCGGGTTGAACACGACGACGGTGGACGGCGTGGAGGTCGAGGTCGCCGAGGAGCATGTGTGGTTGAAGCCCTTCTGCGGCCTGCTGCATTTCAAGCGGCAATTCGAGGACGCGGCCCCGCGGCAATCGAAGCTGCTGATCGTCGCCCCCATGTCGGGCCATTACGCCACGCTGCTGCGCGGCACGGTCGAAGCCTTCCTGCCGAGCCATGACGTTTACATCACCGACTGGGTCGACGCCCGCACCGTGCCGCTGGTCGAGGGGCATTTCGACCTCGACGACTACATCGACTATCTCGAAGAGATCATGGGCTTTCTCGCGCAGGACGGCATTCCCGTCCATACGCTCGGCGTCTGCCAGGCCTCGGTGCCGCTGATCTGCTCCATCGCCGCCATGGAGGCGGCCAATGATCCGGCCGCGCCGGAGTCAATGATCCTGATGGGCGGCCCGATCGACACGCGCGTCAATCCGACCGCGGTCAACAAGCTCGCCGAAAAGCGCGGCATCGATTGGTTCCGCCGCCACTGCATCCATACGGTGCCGTTCCCGCACGCCGGCATGGGGCGCGACGTCTATCCGGGCTTTCTGCAATTGTCCGGCTTCATGTCCATGAACATCGAGCGCCACGTGACGGCGCACATGGAGATGTTCAACCATCTCGTTGAAGGCGACGGCGATTCGGCCGAGAAGCATCGCGACTTCTACGACGAATATCTCGCGGTCATGGACCTCACCGCGGAGTTCTATCTCCAGACCGTCGAGCGCGTCTTCATCCGCCACGAGGTGCCGCTCGGCCTCCTGCGCCATCGCGGAGAGCTGATCGATCTCAAGGCGATTCGCCGCACCGCGCTGCTGACCGTCGAGGGCGAGAAGGACGATATCTCCGGCGTCGGTCAGACGCTCGCGGCGCAGGATCTCTGCGCCGGCATTCCCTCGGCCCGCAAGGCGCATCACCTGCAGGCGGGCGTCGGCCATTACGGCGTCTTCAACGGCTCGCGCTTCCGCCGCGACATCGCCCCCCGCATCGTCGACTTCACACGGGCGATGGAGCGGATCGAGGCCTGATCGGCGAAGGCTGCATCAGGCGTTTCGGAAGAAACGGCAATCGGCGTGTTCGCATCCCTCCCCCTTGCGGGGACGGTGGCGCGCGAAGCGCGACGGGTGGGGGTCCGCGCCGCTATGGGGCCGTTGCGGCCTTACCCCGCCGGAATCCTCGGCCTCGCCCTCAACTCACGGGCGTCAGGCCCTTGCGCAGGTTTTCCCGAGCAAGGCTGATGAGAAGATTTTTCGTTTCCTCATCGGCAAGCCAGCCGTCGACACGCTTGTTGCCGAGACGCGCCGCGCCCTCTTTCTCATAGGTCTTGAAGCACGCCGCGAGATATTGCGGCAGCGTCAGGAAATCGCCGACGTCGTTGGCCAGATGGTGGTTCTGCAATTTGAACAGATAGCCGCCCTGCACGCCGAAATGCTTCGCGATCGGCGGATAGACGGGGAAAATCTCGGCGCGGGCGAGATCGTGGATCTGATAATAGCTGAAATCCGTCGCTGGCGGCGTCAGCCCCACCTTTTCCCACATGCGCCTGGCCACATCGAACAGCACGAAGCCCATCGGATGCACGAGGCTGTACATGAACACGCCCTTGCGCGCCCATTTCATCAGATCGGTCGAGAGATCGACCCCGCAGTCTTTCTGCACCGTGGCGAGGAAGCCGCTGGCGGCCTCGTCCCACATGTTGAGATAGCCCAGCGTCGTGAAGACATTTTCGTTGAACATCGCCCGCGTCTCGTCGAGCGTGAGGCCCGCGCGGAAGGCGAAGACGGCGATGGCGGAATGATAGGGGCCGAGCGGCCCGAAGATGAAGCCGTGCAGCGGCTGCGCCGGATCGGAAATATAGATCAGGTCCGGGTGGAAGGCCGCGAAGGTGATCGCCGGCAGGCGCGTGACTTTCGGCAGCCGGCTGCGCAGTTCGGCCGAATCGCCGGGTCCGCGCAGATGCCCCGAAAGGAAGTCGTGCGAGAAGACGTAGTCATAGGTCTGGAGCGTCCTGACCAGCAGGTCCAGATCGGCGAATCGCGACTGCCCGATCGTCGAATAATGATGGACCGTCGCGCTCGGGTCCATGAGCTTCATGGAATAGGCGACGCCGAAAGCCTGGCAGTTGCCGACGACCGCGATGCGCGGGCCCGTCGTGCGAATTTGGCGTCCGGTGAACTTGGCGATCCGCGGTTCGACCGCATACCCAATCCAGGACTTGAAAATCTGTTTCTCGATCTGGGAAAGCATTCGGTCTTCCACCGGCTGAGCCGCGGGCTTGCGGCGTTGGCCGGCCCCCGGCTGGTGACAAGCGGCGGCGCCCCGTCTATGGTCCGCTCACATGCGGCGGCGCGCCACAGTGTTGCTAAGCGCCGACCGCGACTGTCGATTCAAATCGATGAGGAGTTTGCCCCGTGGCGGACAATCCCTATAGCTCCCTACCCGACCATCGCTTCTGGCGCAAGGCTGTGACCGGACTGCCGCCCTTCGCCATTGATCCGCTGCTGTCCACGCCCTTCAAGATCGCCCGCGAGGACCGTGTCGCCACGGGCGGAAGCTGCTTCGCGCAGGAGATCGCCCATCGCCTGCAAACCAGCGGCTACACCTATTACCTCGCTGAAAAACCGCCGCAGGGCATGTCGGCGGAAGAGGCGTTGCAGCGCAATTATTCCATGTACTCCTGCCGTTACGGCAATATCTACACGACGGCGCAGTTCCGGCAGTTGATCGAGCGCGCCTATGGCGACTTCAAGCCGGCCCTCGATTACTGGAACCGGCCCGAGGACGGCCGCTTCGTCGACCCCTTCCGCCCGCGAATCGAACCGGAGGGCTATGAGACCCTCGAGGCCATGCGGGCCGACCGCGAGAGCCATCTCGCCGCCGTCCGCCACATGCTGGAGACGATGGACGTCTTCGTCTTCACCTTCGGCCACACCGAGACCTGGCGCCACAAGGCAGACGGCGCGATCCTCCAGCTCGCCCCCGGCGTCGCCGGCGGCGAATGGGACGAGAATGTCTATGAATTCTACAATATGACGGTGAGCGAGGTGGTTGGCGACTTCCTCGCCGCGGTCGACCGCATGCGGGCCGTCAATCCCAAGGTGCGCATCGTGCTCAGCGTGTCGCCGGTCGGCATCATCGCGACCTATGAGGACCGCCATGTCGTCGTATCCAATGTGGCGGTGAAATCGATCCTGCGCGCGGCCGCCGACGAGGTGGTGCGGGCGCGGCCGAATATTGCGTATTTCCCCTCCTACGATCTCGTGAATGTGTCGCCCAATGCGGCGCGCTTCTATCGGGACGATACGCGGCGCATCAATCCGCATGGCATCGACCGCACCATGAAGATGTTCTTCGACCACTTCACGGATCGCGCGCGCGAGGAAGCGGCGGTGCGCTCGCTCAAGGTGGATGTCGCGGCGGAGGCGGAAGAAAGCGCCCGCGTCGTCTGCGACGAGGAGGCCATCGAGTCCGCATAGCCTCTCCCCGCGCGGCAGGGAGGGGACATTTTCATCATGGGAAACAGTCAATGATCATTGGATCGCTTGCGCTCGCGGCGGCCGGGGCTTTTGCCGGCGCGTCTCTTTACGTCAACTTCGTCGAGCAGCCGGCGCGCCTTGCGCTCTCCGACGACGCGCTCATCAAGGAATGGGAGCCCTCGGACCATCGCGGCTTCATCGTGCTCGCCGGATTGGCGGCGATTGCCGCTTTGTTCGGCTTCATCGCCTATCGCGAGCTCAATGATCTGCGCTGGGCGCTCGGCGCCCTCGTCATGCTGGCGTCCTGGCCCTACACCTATCTGGCGATCGTGCCGCTCAACAACCGCATCCTCGGCCTGATCGGGGCCGACGCGGCGCATGAGGCGCGCAAGGTCATTGATCTCTGGGGCAAGCTCGAGATCGGCCTGACGGCCATCGGCGTCGCCGGCCTGCTGATCTTCATCTGGGCGGCGGGCTGAAGACGCGTTTCGCCGAAGCGCAAACCAGCCGAGCCTCGGTCCCGCGCGCCAGTCGGGCGGGATCGAAGGACTTCGGCGCCATTTTTGAAGAGCGGCGTTCATGACCTATGATCTCATCGTGATCGGCTCCGGGCCGGGCGGCTATGTCTGCGCGATCCGGGCCGCGCAACTGGGCCTGAAGACCGCCGTCGTCGAGAAAGACCCGACCTATGGCGGAACCTGCCTGAACGTCGGCTGCATCCCCTCGAAGGCCCTGCTCCACGCCTCGCACATGTTCGACGAGGCCGGCCACGGCCTCGCGCCGCTCGGCGTCATTGTCGATCCGCCGCGGCTGGATCTCACGGCGATGATGAAGCACAAGGCGGACACCGTCGGCGCGAATGTCAACGGCGTTGCCTTTTTGTTCAAGAAGAACAAGATCGACGGCTTTCGGGGCGTCGGGCGGCTCGCCGGCCCCGGCAAGGTCGAGGTGACCGGCACGGACGGCGGCGTTCAGACCCTCGAAACGAAGAACATCGTCATTGCGACGGGCTCCGCCGTCGCGCCGCTGAGGGACGCCTCGGGCGCGGAAATTCCCATTGACGAGAAGACAGTCGTTTCCTCCACCGGCGCCTTGTCGCTGGAGAAGGTTCCGCAAAGGCTCGTGGTCATTGGCGCGGGGGTGATCGGCCTCGAACTCGGCTCGGTCTGGCGCCGGCTCGGCGCGCAGGTGACGGCGATCGAATATCTCGACCGCGTGTTGCCGGGCTTTGATCTCGAAGTGGCCACGCGCTTCCAGAAAATACTGGAAAAACAGGGCTTCGCGTTCAAGCTGTCGTCAAAGGTCACGGGGGTGGCGCGCGAGGGCGACGGCCTGACGGTCTCCTTTTCGTCCGTCGACGGCGCGGCGTCGGCCGCGATCTCCGCTGATGTCGTGCTGATCGCCACCGGCCGCATTCCCTATACGCAGGGTCTCGGGCTCGAAGCGGCGGGCGTGGCGCTGGAGCGCGGCCGCATCGTCATCGACGACCATTTCGCCACGAATGTTCCCGGCGTCTATGCGATCGGCGACGTGGTGCGCGGGCCGATGCTCGCCCACAAGGCCGAGGACGAAGGCGTCGCCGTCGCCGAAATCCTCGCGGGCGAAGCCGGACATGTGAACTACAACGTCATCCCCGGCGTCGTTTACACCTCGCCGGAAGTGGCCTCGGTGGGACTCACCGAGGACGAGGCGAAGGCGAAGGGCCTGAACGTCGCCATCGGCAAATTCCCCTTCTCGGCGAACGGGCGCGCGCGTTCGATGCGCGAGACCGACGGCTTCGTGAAATTCATCGCGGACGCCGCGACCGACCGCGTTCTCGGCGTTCACATCCTCGGCGCCGGCGCGGGCGAGCTCATCGCGGAGGCGGCCGTGCTGATGGAGTTCTCCGGCTCTTCCGAAGATCTCGCCCGAACCTGCCACGCGCATCCGACCATGTCCGAGGCGATGAAAGAGGCGGCGCTCGCCGTGCTCAAGCGGCCGATCCACATCTGACGCAGCGCGCCAGCGCCGGGGAGTCGATGAACGGCGAACGGCGCCTCAGGGCGCCGGGTTGCTGTGGCGCTGGTGAATCTCGTCGATTCGCTGCTCGATTTCGGGCGTGATCGTCACATTGAGCGAGTCGAGATCGGTCTTCAGCTGGGCCATGCTCGTGGCGCCGATGATGTTGGCGGTCACGAAGGGGCGGGACGTGACAAAAGCGATGGCGAGCTGCGCCGGATCGACGCCGAGATCGCGGGCGAGCGCCAGATAGGCGTCGATCGCCGCTTCAACTCCCGGTTTCTCATAGCGCTGGCCACGCTGGAACAGCGTCGTGCGCGCGCCCGGCGGGCGGGCGCCGCGCCGATATTTGCCGGTGAGATAGCCCTGCGCCAGCGGCGAATAGGCGAGCAGCCCCACCTGATCGCGCTCGGCGAATTCCGCGAGCCCCATCTCGAAAGTGCGATTGATGAGATTATAGGCGTTCTGGATGGACACGACGCGCGGCCCGAGGCCGAGCTCGGCGCCGCGCAGGAAGCGCGCCACGCCCCAGGGCGTCTCGTTGGACAGGCCGATGTGACGAACCTTGCCCGCCTTCACCAGTTCGTCGAGCGCGGCCAGCGTTTCCTCGACCGGGACTTCGGCGCGTTTCGACGGCCGCCGGTAGGTCGTGCCGCCGGCGCCCCACAGCGGCAGCGAGCGGTCCGGCCAGTGAAGCTGATAGAGGTCGACGTAATCCGTCTGCAACCGTTTCAGCGAGCCGTCGATGGCCTCCTGGATGTTCTTGCGGTCGAGGACCGTGCCGCCGCCCTCCTCCCGCAGCCAGTGCGCCTCCCCGCGTCCCGCGACCTTGGTGGCGATGATCACCTTGTCGCGGTTCCTGCGGGCGGCGAGCCACGAGCCGATGATCCGCTCCGTGGACCCTTGCGTCCCGGGGCGCGGGGGAATGGAGTAGATCTCGGCCGTGTCGATGAAGTTCACGCCCCGATCGAGGGCGTAGTCGAGCTGCGCATGGCCTTCGGCTTCGGTGTTCTGCTCCCCCCATGTCATGGAGCCGAGGCAGATCGCGGAGACGAAGAGGCCGGAGCGGCCGAGCGGTCTTTTATCCATGTCAATGAAACCTAGCGCAGGAATTGGCTCGATTGCAGCGCGATGCGGAGTTCGTGGCTGCGAAATTGGGTGAAGATGGGCAGAAGCCAGTTCTTCAGCGCCGCGCGAATGACAAGCGACATGGAAACCGGCGACTCGAGCAGGAAATCAGACAGGCACAAATGCGGCTCGTCAAGCGCCCGCGCAATGGGGCGCTCGAGCCTCGGCAGGACAAGCTTGGCGCGCGCCCCATATGTTTCCAGGATCGCCCGCGCGTCCGGGCCGAGCGGCGCCGCGCCCTCATTATTGACGGCGGTGAGCCAGAGATTGGGCCAGGTCGTCGTCAGGAGCCGCGCATTGCTCGCGGCCATCTGCGAGGCGTCCGCCTGATAGAGCACGATCGGCTCCACATCCATGCGCGCGGCCTCTTCGAGGAAGCCGATTTCCGCGATGATGGAAAAAAGCTGATCGAAGGAGCGGCTCCAGACATCCACGACCTTGGGCGTTTCATCTGAAATCAGCAGACGGTCGAAGAGCGCGATCTGGCCGCGCACGTCGAAAATGTCGACGACGGTCGAGGTTCGCGGAAAGCGCAGCGCATAGGTGGGCTCGCGGGCGTCCGTGTCGAAACCTTCGACCGGGACGCCGCGCCACAGATAGTAGTCCGTCAGCAGCCGCGCGGTGGTGGTCACCCCCGTGCGCGAATGCGGCGAACAGACGAAGTAGACGAGCGTGCGGCGACTCATTAGACCCCCGCGGACCAGGCGCCGCCTTCGTCTCAGCGTCCCTTGCCGGCTCCGTTGACGAGGTCGAGAAGTCCGACCCGATCAAACTCGTCCGCCACCCGCGCCAGCCAGCTTCTGACCTTGCCGCGCAACACGAAGGAGTAGTTCGCGGGATCGCCCTCGGCCGTCTGGTTCTCGATGAAGGTCAGGAACGGCGCCCCCGCGAGCTCCACCTGCTCATAAGCCAGCGAGTCGAGCTTGGGTATGGTGATTTCGCCAGTCGTGACCACGTCTTCGAAATATTTAGCATGGGTTTGCGGGTCCCACTCGAAGAAGGTGGTGTCGTTGACATGGTTCTTCACCATGAAATAGGTCGCATCGGCCATATAGGGCGCGATTTCGGCGATCTCGTCCAGCGAGGCGATCGACGGGCCGATGACGTGGAGCAGGATGAAACGGAACTCGCCCGCCTTCACGGCGTCGAAAAAGCCGATTTCCTCGAGCGCCCGCAACGCCGGGCTGAGACCGCCGGCCCGCACGTCGATGATGCTGACATTGTGCTCCGCCGAATTGAGCGTGTCGATTATCTTCATCTGATCCGCGGTGGAGGTCAGATCGACGATCGACGTCTCGTCGGGATGGAAGCGATGCAGCGTGCCGCGCGGCGCCTCCGTATCGAAGGCGCGCGCCTCGATGTCGTTGAGGGTGAGAAAGTTCAGCACGGCGCGCGCGATCGTCGTCTTGCCGACGCCGCCCTTGTCCGCGCCCACGGCGATGACGGTCGGCCGGACAGCCGCGGCCGGCGGCGGGGCGGCGCGGGTCTCGCGCCGGGGCTCTGGCTCCTTCTTGGGAGGCGGCGCCTGCTTGATGGGTTTCGTGGGCCTTTTTACCATGCGGTCTCCTATGGCGCTTGAGCGTCCGCCGCTCCGTGTGGTTCCCCGTTTCCTAACAAACATACATTGCGCATGCTTGTCATGCCCCAGCTTTCAAATTGCTTGCAAATCCGGTTTTACGTGTTGCCAGTGTGGATTTAAAAATTAGGCAGTTCGAAAGGGTGAATTGACTTACGTGCGATTTAAGGTATCTACCCGTTCGAAATACAGAACGCCATCGCCTCTGCGCGAACGCCTCCGCATAACGAAAACGGTCGAATGAGTATTGCTTTGGACATCGCCGACAACTCCGTGTCGCCGCTGGAGCCCGAGACGCCCTTTCTGCGTGTCGAGGACCGGAACGGCGTGGTGCATGCGCTCGCGGCCGTGGAAGGCTGGAGGCTCATGGAAATCCTCCGCGATTACGGCATGGGTATGGACAACACCTGCGGCGGCGCGCTCGCCTGCGCGGAATGTCACGTCGTTCTCGATCCCGAATCGGCCGCGCGCGTGCCCGCGCCGCGCGAGGAGGAGCTTGAGAAACTCGACGAATTGCCGATGCTCTACGACCATTCGCGTCTGAGCTGCCAGATCATCTGGTCCGACGAGATGAGCGGGCTCACGCTCAAACTGCCGCAGGAGACGTGATGACGGCGCTGAAACATCCGCAGATCTTGCTCGCCTCCAGTCTCGCGGACGGCGAAGTGCTGTTTCTGGGCGCGGCGGGCTGGGAGCGCGACCACGCCGGGGCCCGCGTCGCCCGCGACAAGGACGAGGCGAGCGCCATGGAGGCTTTCGGCAAGGCCGAAATCGCCGCCAATCGCGTCGTCGACGTTTATCTCGCGGATGTGGAGGTCGGCTCGAACGGCGTTCCGACGCCGCTGCACTATCGCGAGAAAATGCGGATCAAGGGACCGAGCGTGCGCCTCGATCTCGGCAAGCAGGCTTCCGGAGGCGCATGATGACCGCCCACGACACCATTCTCACGCGTCCCAACGCTCCCGTCACGACCTATCGCTACGACGCCTTCGACGCGGCCTTCGTGAAGGAGCGCGTGGCCGAGTTTCGCGAACAGGTGCGCCGGCGTCTCGCCGGCAGTCTGAGCGAGGATGAATTCCGTCCGTTCCGCCTGATGAACGGGCTCTATCTCCAGCTTCACGCCTATATGCTGCGCGTCGCCATTCCCTATGGAACGCTCACCGCGCGCCAGATGCGCCGTCTCGCCGACATCGCCGACAAATATGACCGCGGCTACGGCCATTTCACGACGCGGCAAAATCTCCAGTACAACTGGCCGAAGCTCGTCGACACGCCCGACATTCTGGAAGCGCTGGCCGAGGTCGAGATGCACGCCATCCAGACCTCCGGCAACTGCATTCGCAATGTGACGGCGGACCAATTCGCGGGCGTGGCCCCGGACGAGATCGAGGACCCGCGCCCGACGGCGGAGTTCCTGCGTCAGTGGTCGAGCGCGCATCCCGAGTTCTCGTTCCTGCCGCGCAAGTTCAAGATCGCGGTGACCGGCGCCGCGCAGGACCGCGCCGCGGTCAAGGTTCACGACATCGGTCTCGCCATCGTGACGAACGACGCGGGCGAGATCGGCTATCAGGTCTTCGTCGGCGGCGGCCTCGGCCGCTCGCCCTTCGTCGCCAAGGTCATTCGCGACTTTGTGCCGCGCGCCGATCTCCTCGCCTATCTCGAAGCGATCATGCGCGTCTACAACCGCTTCGGCCGACGCGACAACAAATACAAGGCGCGCATCAAGATCCTCGTTCACGAGAAGGGGATCGACGAGGTGCGCGCGGCCGTCGAGGCGGAATTCGCCGCCATGGACCGTTCGGTGTTCTCCTGTGATCCGGCGGAGTTCGAGCGCATCGCCGCGCATTTCGCGCCGCCGCCCTATGAGACGCTGCCGCCCGCGTCCGAAAAACTGCGCGCGGCCCGGGTGGAGCATCCCGCCTTCGGCAATTTCGCCGAGGTGAACGTCGGACCCCACAAAATCCCCGGCTATGGGGTGGTCACCGTCTCGCTGAAGCCCATCGGCGGCATTCCGGGCGACGCGACCTCGGCGCAGATGCGCCTTCTCGCCGACGCCAGCGAACGCTTCGGCTTCGGCGAACTGCGCATTTCGCATGAGCAGAACGTCATCCTGCCGCATGTGAAGCTGGACGATCTCTTCGATCTGTGGACGCTGCTCGACGCCGCCGGCCTCGCCACGGCGAACGCCGGCCTCGTCTCCGACATCATCTCCTGCCCCGGTCTCGATTACTGCTCGCTGGCGACGGCGCGCTCCATTCCCATCGCGCAGGCGATTTCGAAGCGGTTCTCCGATCTCTCCCGCCAGCGCCGCATCGGCAAGCTTGGAATCAAGATTTCCGGCTGCATCAACGCCTGCGGCCATCACCATGTCGGCGCGATCGGCATTCTCGGCCTGGAGAAGAAGGGGCAGGAATCCTACCAGATCACGCTTGGCGGCGACCCGACCTTCTCGGCCAACATCGGCGAGATTCTCGGACCCGGCGTCACGGCGGAGCAGGTTCCGGATGTGATCGAGCATATCGTCGACTTCTATCTGGCCGAGCGCCAGGAGGGCGAAAGCTTCATCGAAACATGGCGCCGCATCGGTCACGCGCGCTTCAAGGACGTGCTGCGGCGGGAGGGCGAAGATGGCGCTGATATCTGACGGGCGTTTCATCGAAGACGGCTGGCGCCGTCTGGCGGATGAAGAGGCGCTGCCGAAGGGCGGCAAGGCGGTTGTGTCGCTCGCTCGGATGGAGCACGCCCTCGCCCATCTTCCGGCGGGCGTCAGCCTTGGGGTCCACGTCCCCAACACCACCGATCCCGCCACGCTGGCCGCCGCGCTGCCGCGTCTCGAACTTGTCGAAATCGCCTTCCCGGCCTTCGCCGACGGACGTGGCTTTTCGCTGGCCCGCCTCATTCGCCGCGCGGGCTTTGCCGGCGAATTGCGCGCGAGCGGGCGGCTGCTCGCCGATCAATACGCCCATGCGCTGGGCTGCGGCTTCGACACGGTCGAAATTCCCGACGACATTGCCGAGCGTCAGGACGAGCCTCAATGGCGCGCGGCGCGCGACGCCCATGCGCGCACCTATCAGCGCGGCTATGTCGCGTCCGGCTCCATTCTCGACGCGCGGCGGAAGGCGGCGGGGCAATGAGCGCGTCCATCCCTGAAATCCTCGCGCCGCGCCTGCTTCCGCTGGATCTCGATCACAGGCTTCAGCTCGTGCGCGAACTCATCCCCGGCCGCATCGTCTTCACGACGAGCTTTGGCGTCGAGGATCAGTTTGTCACGCACTCCATCTTCACGCAGGGTCTCGACATCGACGTCGTGACCATCGACACCGGCCGCCTCTTTCCCGAGACCTACACGCTCTGGGAGGAGACGGAGGCGCGCTACGCCCGCCGCATTCGCGCCGCCTACCCGCAGGCCGAACCACTCGAAAAGCTCGTCGAAGAGCAGGGCGTCAACGGCTTCTACAGATCCGTCGACGCGCGTAAGGCCTGTTGTCATGTGCGCAAGGTGGAGCCGCTCGGCCGGCTGCTGCATGGCGTCTCCGGCTGGATCACCGGCCTGCGCGCCGATCAGTCCGCGGCGCGCGCCGAGGCGCCGATGATCGCGTTCGACGCCGCGTACCATACGATCAAGATCAATCCCGTTCTCGACTACACCCGCGACGCCATTGTCGCCGCGTGCGGGGAGTTCTCCTTTCCCGTGAACACGCTTCACGCGAAAGGCTTTCTCTCGATCGGCTGCGCGCCCTGCACGCGCGCCATCGAGCCCGGCGAGGACGAACGCGCCGGCCGCTGGTGGTGGGAGCAGGACGACAAAAAGGAATGCGGGCTGCATGTGGGCGAGGACGGCGTGCTGCGCCGCGGCCCGGCGCCCAAGGAGCCGGAGGCTTTTCAATGACCGCGCTGCCCACGCGCTCGCTCGGCCATCTCGACCGGCTGGAAGCCGAGAGCATTCACATCCTGCGCGAGTCCGTCGCGGAATGTGAAAACCCGGTGATGCTGTTCTCGATCGGCAAGGACTCCATGGCGATGCTGCATGTCGCCCTGAAAGCCTTCTATCCGTCGAAGCCGCCCTTCCCGCTGCTTCATGTCAACACGACATGGAAGTTCCGCGAGATGATCGAGTTTCGCGACCGCATCGTGAAGGAGCTGGGGCTGGAGCTGATCGAATACATCAATCCCAAGGGGGTTGAGATGAACATCAGCCCCTTCGATCACGGCTCGAAGCTCCACACCGAGATCATGAAGACCGAGGCGCTGAAACAGGCGCTCGACACATACAAGTTCGACGCGGCCTTCGGCGGCGCCCGGCGCGACGAGGAAAAGTCGCGCGCCAAGGAGCGCGTGCTCTCCTTCCGCACGGCGCAGCATCGCTGGGACCCGAAAAATCAGCGCCCGGAATTCTGGCGCCTTTACAATACGCGCAAGGCGCCGGGCGAAAGCCTGCGCATCTTCCCCATGTCCAACTGGACGGAAGCGGACATCTGGGACTATATCGCGCGCGAGAACATTCCTGTCGTGCCGCTTTATTTCGCGAAAGAGCGCCCGGTCGTGCGCCGCAGCGGCACGCTGATCATGGTCGATGACGACCGCATGAAGCTCCAGCCGGGCGAGACGGTCGAGCACAGGATGGTGCGCTTCCGCACGCTCGGCTGCTATCCGCTCACCGGCGGCATCGAAAGCGACGCGGCGACGCTCGACGAAATCATCACCGAAATGCGCGAGAGCCGCTCCTCCGAGCGGCAGGGGCGCCTGATCGATCACGACGGCTCCAGCTCCATGGAGCAGAAGAAGCAGGAAGGATATTTCTGACATGCACGGCGTGGAGCTCATCGAAGCTGCTGCCCCGGCCGTCGCCGTGCGCGCCGACAAGCCGCTCCTGCGTTTCATCACCTGCGGCTCGGTGGACGACGGCAAATCCACGCTGATCGGGCGCCTGCTCTACGACGCCGACCTCGCCCCCGACGATCTCATCGCGGCGCTCGAGGCGGATTCGAAGAAGCACGGCACGCAGGGCGACGATCTCGATTTCGCGCTGCTGGTCGACGGCCTCGCGGCGGAGCGCGAGCAGGGCATCACCATCGACGTCGCCTATCGCTATTTCGCGACCGACAAGCGCAAGTTCATCGTCGCCGACACGCCCGGCCACGAGCAATATACGCGCAACATGGCGGTCGGCGCCTCGACTGCCGATCTCGCGATCCTGCTCGTCGACGCGCGCAAGGGCATTCTGCCGCAGACGCGCCGTCACAGCGTCATCACCTCCATGTTCGGCGTGCGCCATGTGGTCGTGGCCGTCAACAAGATGGACCTCGTCGACTACAGCGAGGAGACCTTCCGCAAGATCGAGGCGGATTTCCGCGAATTCGCCAAACATCTGCGCTTTGCGTCGGTCTATGTGCTGCCGCTGGTCGCCAAGGACGGCGACAATCTCGTGCATGGCGCGACGACCATGCCCTGGCACGACGGCCCGCCGCTTTTGACCTATCTCGAAGGCGTGGCGGTCGAGGATGTGATGCGCATCGCGCCGTTTCGCATGCCGGTGCAATGGGTCAACCGTCCCAACCTGGACTTCCGCGGCTTCTCGGGCTTCATCAGCGGCGGCAACATCCGCCCCGGCGACATCGTCCGCATCCTGCCGGACGGGCGTGACACCCGCATTTCGCGCGTCGTCACCTATGACGGCGATCTCGACAGCGGCGTGTCCGGCCAGTCTGTGACAGTCACCTTCAACGAAGAAGTGGATTGCTCGCGCGGCGATCTTCTGAGTTCGCCGGTCTCGCCCGCGAAAATCGGCGACCGGCTGGATGCGAAGCTCTTGTGGCTGGTGCGCGAGCCGCTCGCGGTCGGCAAGAATTATCTTCTCAAGATCGGGACGAAGACCACGCCGGCGAATGTGACCGGCGTCGACGCGCGCATCGAGATCGAGTCGGGGCTCGCCGCGCCGATCCGTGCAGGCGAAACGCTTGCCTTCAACGAGATCGGCGAGGCGAAGCTCTCGCTCGAAACCATCGTCGCCTGCGACCCCTATGTCGAGAACCGCGAGACCGGCGGCTTCATCCTCATCGACCGCATCACCAATGAGACGGTGGCGGTCGGCATGGTGAAGACGGTCGCCGCCTCCACGCGCCGCGTCGAGGCGCCGCTGACCGATCTCAGCTACGCCTCGATGGAAGGCGTCGAAATCGAGCCGGCGAGCTATCGCCCCGCGCCGAAGCGCAGCCTCGCAAAGGCCTTCTCATGGCTTCTGCCGGCGAGCGTGTCGACCTTCCTCGTGGTCCACGCCTTTGTCCGGGACGCGGGGATGGCGGCGGAGATCACCGGCGTGGAAATGGGTGTGATCTTCGCGCTCTATTATCTGCACGAGCGCTTCTGGACTCGTTATTCCTACGGGCTCGAAAGCCACAGGCAGGAGAGCGGGAACGATCCGGGACTCTGACGGCGCGGCGCGCATCCAGGGCGGAGACATCCATCTCCACCGCGCGGCGCCCGGACGGGCGGCGGACACAGCTTCGGGCCGCGTCCGGCGCCAATTCACGGCTTATTCGCAGATCGCGTAGCCGAAGCAGAAATCCTCGTCGCTGTCCGCGGGCTTCATCACCGAGGACGCGCTCGCGAAACTTGCCGCGAGCAATAAAACGATGAATCCAATGAGTGTCGACTTTCGCATCCCGCTCTCCTGCCCCTCGCGTTCCTTGCAATGAACTTTCATGAACTTTGTGACGACCACCCCCTGGACGTCACGCCGGATAACGCCCGTCTCTCGCGGCCGTTCCGTAAATAATCGCCAAGCTTGAAAAATTTTGGTGGAAATATGGCCGGCCGAAAATAAAGAGCCCTTCCCCCGAAGCCGGGGAAAGGGCTCGCTGATCGTGAAATCCGTCGTTTAGATCACGACGACCTTGGTGCCGACCTTCACGCGGCCGTAGAGATCGATGGCGTCGATGTCGCGCATGCGGATGCAGCCCGACGAAACGCCCTGCCCGATCTTCTCCGGCTCATTCGTGCCATGGATGCGATACATCGTATCCTTGCCGTCCTGATAGAGATAGAGGGCGCGCGAGCCGAGCGGGTTGTCCGGGCCGCCGGGAAGACCGCCGGCGTCGGCGGTCGGCTGAAGATGCGGCCAGCGCTCGAGCATGTCCTTGGGCGGGATCCAGCGCGGCCACTCCTGCATGCCGCCGACATAGGCGCGCCCGGTCCACCCCATGGCGTCCTGGCCGGTGGCCACGCCGTAGCGCACCGCCTTGCCGCCGGGCATGACGTAGTAAAGGTAATGCGCGCGGGAATCGACGACGATCGACCCGACCGGCTCGCTGGTCCTGTAATCAACAAGATAGCGTTCGAATTCCGAGCTGACCTGAGCCTTCGGGGCAAGCGCGAGAAATTCAGCGTCGCGGGCGGAAAGCCTGGGATCCGGCAGACGCGCGCCATAGCAGCCTGCGACCGCAAGCGCCGATAGCGACACTGCAAGCATATTCCTCAGCTTCATTACGAGCTCCTTTCCGCCGCCAGACGAGAGATTTAAATTTGCTTACCACGATCTTGCCCGAGACAATCCGCCTCATCGCCGCGCGGAGGCCGAATTTCTCCCGGTGTTGCGGGGGCGCCACGGAAAATGGAGGCGCGGCCTGCACCGCCTTTTTGCGTCGAAAGCCGCCTTCGTCTTTCATTTTTCATAGACATCGACCAAAATCGGCCCAATAAAAATGCAAGCCGCGAGTCGCGGCCGATAAAGCGGCGGGCTGGTGAAAACCCTTCTCTTCACGCATGCGAGCGGCCTCGAACACGAGATGGGTCCGGGGCATCCGGAGCGCCCGGACCGGCTGCGCGCGATCGAGCGCGAGCTCGAAGCGGAGACGTTTCAATATCTCACCCGCCTCGATGCGCCTCGCGCGGCCGCCACGGCGCTTCTGCGCGTGCATCCGGAGAGCTATCTCGCCGCGCTGGAGGAGGCTCAGCCCCGCGAGGCCTACGCCGCGCTCGACAGCGACACGGTGATGTGCCCCAAGACCCTCGAAGCCATTTGGCGCGCCGCCGGCGGCGCCGTCGCGGCCGTCGACGAGGTGATGCGGGGCGAGGCCGATACGGCGTTCGTGGCGACGCGGCCGCCGGGCCATCATGCCGGCGTGCGCAATCCGATGGGCTTCTGCTTCGTCAACAATGTCGCCATCGCCGCGCGCCACGCCCAGGCCGCGCATGGCGCCGAGCGCGTCGCCATCGTCGATTTCGACGTTCATCACGGCAATGGCACGCAGGATATTTTCTGGGCCGACGGCAGCGTGATGTTCTGTTCGACCCATCAGGCGCCGTTCTATCCCGGCACCGGCGGACCCAATGAGACCGGCGAGCACGACACGATCGTCAACGCGCCGTTGCGGGCCGGCGCCGCCGGCGACGCCTTCCAGGAAGCGCTCGTCGACAGAATCCTCCCCCGGCTGCGCGACTTCGGACCCGATCTCATCCTGATCTCGGCGGGCTTCGACGCGCATGAGCGCGATCCGCTCGGCGGCCTGCGGTTCAACGCGCAGGATTTCAGCGAGGCGACCAAGCGGCTGATGGACGTCGCCGACCGCAAATGCGGCGGGCGCGTCGTGTCGCTGCTGGAGGGCGGCTACGATCTCGAAGGTCTGGGCACGAGCGTCGCCGCCCATGTGAAGGCGCTGATGGGCGCCTGACGAGGGCGTACGAAAGACAAAAGCCGCGAGAGCGGGTCTCGCGGCTTTTGAAAACAGGCTCCGCCGTTTGGCGGAACGCGCTCAGCCCTGACGGGCCTTGTAGCGCTTCTGAACCTTGTTGATCACATAGACGCGGCCCTTGCGGCGCACGATCTGGTTGGCGCGGTGGCGCGAACGCAGGGACTTCAGGGAGTTGCGGACTTTCATCTGTCGATCCTCGGCAATAGAACACTGGCCGGGATGACGCCCAGCGCATTCGTTGGCGACGCCTATGCCAAATTTCCGCTCCCCGATCAAGCCTTGAAGCGTAAAAAGGCGTGGGGAATGGCGGGCCTCGATCCGATTGCGCTCACCGCGTGATCAGCCGCGCGCCCCGGTGAGAGGTGAAATAAGCGGCGATCCAGCTGATTGCGACGAAGAGCCGGCTGCGGAGATTGACCAGAAAATAGACATGGACGACGCTCCAGAAGAGCCAGCCGGGAAAACCCGTGAGCTCCAGTCGCCCAAGCTTCACGATGGCCGCCTTTCGGCCGATGGTGGCGAGGCTGCCGTGGTCGCGGTAGCGGAACGGCTTTCGCGGCGGCTGGCCGGCGAGGCACCTGCGGATCGCGCGGCCGGCGTACCAGCCCATCTGTTTCGCCGAGGCCGCCAGCGCCGGAACCGGCGCGCCATCCGGGCCTGTCGCCAGCGCGAGGTCGCCAACGATATGGACGCCCGGCAGGCCGGGCGCGGTCAGCTCCGGTCCGACCGGAATGCGTCCGCTGCGGTCGGACGGGAGGCTGAACCAGTTTGCCGCGGGCGAGGCGCGCACCCCCGCCGCCCAGAGAATGACGCCGGCCCCGATCGGCGCGCCGCCGGCGACCACCATCGTTTCCGAAATGCCTTCAACCGGCGTTCCTGTCCGCACATCGACGCCCATGCCGGCGAGAGCGTCGCGGGCGTAGCCGGAGAGCCGCTCGGGAAAGGCCGACAGGATGCGCGGCCCCGCCTCCAGCAGCAGGATGCGCGCCCGGCGCGGGTCGGCCCGGTGAAATTCTGGCGGCAGGGTGCGCCGCGCCAGCTCCGCGATGGCGCCCGCGAGCTCGACCCCGGTCGGCCCGCCGCCGACGATGACGAAGGTCAACAAACGCGCCCGCTCGTTTTCGTCGCAAGTCGCCTCGGCCTGCTCGAAGGCGGTGAGCAGACGGCGACGGATGTGCGTCGCGTCCTCGACGGATTTCAGCCCCGGCGCCAGACGCGCCCAGCTCTCGTGGCCGAAGTAGGAGTGGGTCGCGCCGGTGGCGACCACGAGATGGTCGTAGGGAAACTCCCCCGCGCCGGCTTTCACCACCCGGCGGGTCGTGTCCACGCCGTCGACGGCGAGCATCAGCACCGTCACGTCGTCCCGCCCGCGCATCACATAGCGGATCGGCCAGGCGACGTCGGGACCCGCCAGCGCCGCCGTCGCCACCTGATAGAGCAGCGGCTGGAAACAATGGTGGTTGGCGCCATCGAGGAGCAGGATTTGCGCGCCGCTTCCCTTCAGCGCCTGCGCCGCCGCAATGCCGGCGAAACCGCCGCCGATGATGACGACGCGGGGGCGGCCGTTTGGCGGCGACTGGGGCGCGGGCATGGTCAGGCGTCCGGATGTTTCGACTTCCGGTCACCTGGCCCAAGGGGACTCGATGGAAAGCGCGGCGGCGGGATTATTGCGGGGGGATTATTCCTGCGCCGCGCGCCAGGTTCCGCCGCACATGTCGGTGGAGGAGGACCAGGCGCCGGCGCCCCTGCCCGCCTTCAGCGTCCCGTGGAAGCGGGCGACATGCTCGCCCTCGCCGGTGAAGCGGGCGACGATATTGCCGTTCTCGTCGAGATAGCCCCAGGCCTGAACGGCGGAGCCCGCGACGCCCGCGAGCTTGTTCTCCGCGATGGTGAGGCTGGTCGGGATCAACGCCGGACAACTGCCGACGGTGGTGGACGCCTCCACGGCCCAGGAGCCGTTGGCGTCGCGGGCCTCGACAGTCTGGCGCGGCTGGGCCGTCGCCGCTTTCCGGTGCATGCGATGCTGCGGTTTCGCCAGAGCCCCGCTCGCCGCCAGACTCGCGGCGAGCGCCAACGCCCATAACCTCATTTCGCCTCCTCGAGCGCCCGCCGCAACACGTCAAACATGTCGCAGCCGACATAGATGAATCCGGTGACGCCAGCCTTCCGCAGCATCTCCTCCAGATCGCCCGGACGACCCGCCGAATAGAGGGTTGCGCCCGCGCCCTTCAGGGCGACGGCGGCCGGCTCGGCCGCGTCGGCGTAGATCTTGTCGGACGAGCACAGACAAGCGAGTTTCGCGCCAGAGGCGCGGAACGCCGCCGCGAGGTCGCCGGTCGACTGGGTCTCGGGGCCGAAAACGGCTTCGATTCCGCCCGCTTCGAAGAAGTTCTTGGCGAAATTGGCGCGGGCGGTGAAGGCCGCGACCGTGCCGAGATTGGCCAGAAACACCTTTGGGCGGGCGCCGCTTTTCTGGGCAAAGGCGTCGGAGTCGTCCCGCAGCCGCTCGAAGGGCTCGGACAGGCGATGCGGCGTCAGCGCCGCGCTCTTGGTCGCGCCGGCGGGCGCCTGGGCGCCCTGCCGCGAGGCGTCGAAGGGCGCGACGACATCCAGCGGCTTCTCGTGAATGTCCGGGAACTCGTTGGCCCCGATGACCTTTTCCTTCGCGCGCGCCACCCGTTTGGCGCGTTCGCCAGCGGTCGCGGCGACGCGGCCCTGGAAGCTTCCCTTTTCGAGCGCCGCCGGGAGCCCGCCCTCGGCCTCGATCTCCTGAAAGGCCGCCCAGGCGCGGTCGCAGAGATCCTGGGTCAGCGCCTCGAACCCGCCGGCGCCGCTCGTCGGATCGTCGACCACGTCGATGTGGGATTCGTCCTGCAACACGAGCTGCGTGTCGCGCGCGAGGCGGCGGGCGAAGCCGTCGGCAGCGCCGCTGGCCTGCGTGAAGGGCAGGACGGTGATCGTGTCGGCGCCGCCGACCGCCGCCGAGAAGGTCGCGAGCGTGCCGCGCAGAATATTGTTCCAGGGATCGCGGCGCGACATCATCCGCCACGCGGTTTCGGCGAAGATCAGGGCGGGCTTCGGCGCAAGGCCGCAGGCCTCCTCGACGCGCGCCCACAGGCGGCGCGCCGCGCGGAACTTGGCGACGCCCATGAATTCATCGGCGTCGGCCGCGAACCGCAATGCAATCAGCGACCGGGCGGTTTCGATATCGAGGCCATTGTCGGTCAGCGCGCGCAGATAGGCGACGGCGGCGGCGATCGCGAAGGCGAGCTCCTGCGTCTCCGAGCCGCCGGCGGCGTGAACCACCCGGGCGTCCGCAACGGCGGCGCCGGCGGCGTAGCCGGCCTTTGCAATGGTCGTCACGCTGTCCGCGAAGGTCTTCGCGCCCTGCGCCCAGGGGGCGGCGGCAAAGCCGTGCAGCGCCTGCAGGCCGAGCGGATCGAGGCCGAAGGAAATGCGCGTGATCGAGGGGTCGATATGATGGCCGTCGACGTGACGCATGATCGCCGCCGCCGCGTTGGGCGCGCGCGGGGACGCCTCGATCAGCACGGGGATGCCGTAATCGAGCCGAACGTTCGCCAGGAGATGGGCGATGGTCTCGTCGCTGTCGCTGGTCAGGCCGGCGCCATAGGCGCCCTGCGATCCGGCGAAGACGACATGCAGGCCGTCCGCGCCGCCCTCGAGGTCCTCGAGCGCGAAGCCATTGGCGGCCTCGGCGTCGGCGAGATCGACGCGGCCGAGGATCGACCAGCGGCCGGGCGTGCGGCGCAGGGCGCGCGGCGCCTCCGCCCGGGCGCGGGGGTAGAGCGGAGCGATGGCCGCGCCGTCACAGGTTTTGGAGACGAGCTGATCGAAGGAGCCGCCCTTCAGCGCCTTGTCGACGAGTTTGCGCCACTGGTCCTCTGTCGGCTGTGGAAAAACTCCGGCGATGGCTGTCTCATTGGCGCTCATTTGGACCTGACCCCTCATGTTTTGCGCGCCTTTTGCCATGAAGCGCCGGCTCAGGGAAGCGGGCGCCGCGCCGCAGCGACCCCGGCGGGCTTTATTTTCCCCGCCAAAACCCGTAACCAAGGCTTATCGCCCGCGCCGGGCGGGGAAGCGCCGGCGTGAGAGCCCCCGATCTGCGTCAATGCGCCGCGCGCGGCGCTCCAGCGTATCGCGCCGCGCGTGGCCCGCGTCCCTGGGCGGGACCGTTGAGCCCCTATAAACGGAGGGATTTCGTGACTGATACTGCGCAGGACATTGCCAAGCTCAAGGAAGAGATCATCGAGGTCATCGCCTCCGAGGGCATGGTCGACCGCAGCAAGGTGACGCCGGACGCCACCATCGAGAGCCTCGACCTCAAGTCCGTCGACATCGTGATGATCCTCACCGCGCTCGAGGAAAAGTTCAACGTCTACATCCCCATGGACGGCTCGCTGCAGGAAGCGAAGACGGTCGAAAGCCTGATCAGCGCGATCGCCGAGCACATCCAGAAAGAGCGCGAGACCCAGTAAATGGCCGTATCGCGAGGGGACCGGGGCCGCCGGGTGGTGGTCTCGGGGATGGGCGCGGTCTGCGCCTCCGGCGTCGGGGCGCGCCGCTTGTGGGAGGCCGCGCGCGGCGGGGCGTCCCAGATTCGTGAGCTGAAGACCGAGCGCCCCTATGACGGGCGCATCAGGATCGCCGCGCAGGTTCCGGATTTCGATCCGGCCGATCACATCGAGCCGAACGTGCTCCCCTTCTGCGATCCCTTCACCCAATTCGCCGTGGTCGCGCCCGACGAGGCGATGGCGCAGGCCGGATTCGGCCGCAAGGACATCGCCGGGCCGCGCACCGCCGTCATCATGGGCACCGGCATCGGCGGGATGACCACCATCGAGGACGGCATCTACAAATATTACGTCGAGCGCACCCGGCCCGAGACGCTGAGCGTGCCCAAGCTCATCCCCAGCGCCATGCCGACGACGCTCAGCGCCCGATTCTCGGCGCTGGGGCCGACCTTCGCCGTCGGCAGCGCCTGTTCGTCGGCGAGCCAATCGGTCGGCCTCGGGATGCAGATGATCCGCTCCGGCATGGTCGACCGCGCCATCGTCGGCGGCGCCGAGGCCTGCGTGATCAACGCCACCATCCGCGCCTGGGAAGGGCTGCGGGTGATGACCCCCAACCTCTGCCGCCCCTTTTCCAAGGGCCGCAACGGCATGTCGCTGGGCGAAGGCGCGGCGGTCTTCGTGCTGGAGACGGCCGAGGCCGCCCGCGCGCGCGGCCACGCGCCGCTCTGCGAGCTCGCCGGCTACGGCACGACGAGCGACGCCAAGGACCCCGTGCGCCCCGATCTCGACGGCGCGTCGAGCTGCGTCGCCATGGCCCTCGAAGACGCCGGGCTCGCGCCGCGCGACGTGCATTACGTCAACGCCCATGGCACGGCGACCCACGCCAACGACATCACCGAGTCGGAAGCCATCCTGCGCGTCTTCGGCGACTATGGGCGCGAGGTCCCCGTCTCCTCCACCAAGCCGATTCACGGCCATGCGCTGGGCGCGAGCGGCGGGCTGGAGCTCGCCATCACCATTTCCGCGCTGCGGGAGCAGATCGCGCCGCCGACGATCAACTTCCTGGAATTCGACCCGAGCTGCCCGATCAACGCCGTGCCCAATGAGGCGCGCCCGCACAGGATCGAGGCGGCGATTTCCAATTCCTTCGCCTTCGGCGGCATCAATGCGGTGCTGGTCGTGCGCCATGCCTGACGCGCTCTCGATCCTGGGACCGTTCCGTTTCCGCGTCGATCCGGAGCGCGCGGCGGCTTTCGCGCGCGAGATCGGCGCCGACGACGCGAGCGTCCCGCTCTCCTATCCGGCGGTGTGGATCGCCGATCCGAAACTGTTCGAGCCGGTGCGCGACCTCTGCGCGGCGGAGGGCGTCGTGCCCGTGCATGAGTCGCAGAGCTTCTCCTTTTGGGCGCCGTTACAGGCGGGCGCGGCCTATGACGTGATGGTCGCGTTGCGCCGCGAGGACGCCCCGCCCCGCCTCATCCTCGACGCGACTATCGCCGCCGGCGGCGAGACGGTGGCGAAAAGCGAGACCGTGCTGCGCCTTGTGCCGCGCGCGGGGTTTGGGGCCGCGCCATGAGCAGCGAGATCAGGATCGGCGACAAGCTGCCCGAAACGACCATCGGCCCCTTCGACGCAGCGGCGCTGACGCGTTACGCGGCGGTGTCGGGCGACGACAATCCGCTGCATCTCGACGACGCTCTCGCGGCGAAAATCGGCCTGTCGGCGCCGCCGGTCCATGGCATGAAGCTGCTCGCCGCCTTCGAGCCGATGCTCAAGGGCTGGCGCGCGGATCTGACGCTGGTCGGTCTGTCGGCCAAATTCATCCAGCCGATCCTGCGCGGCGAGACGGTGACGCTGTCGGGGCGGGTGCTGCGGGTCTCGGACAGCGAGATTTTCCTGCGCCTCTTCGCGCATGGGGCCGCGCGCGCGCCGGGCGTCATCGGCGAGGCGACGCTGCGGCGGGAGCAGCCGAAATGAGTGATGCGGCCTTGCCCCTCACCCCAACCCTCTCCCCGCCTTGCGGGAAGAGGGAGTTTGGCTCACGACCCGTCTTGCCGGCGACGTCTCTCCTCTCCCCGCTTGCGGGGAGAGGCCGGGTGAGGGGCGAGGCCGTATCGACGCGGGGCCGTTCGTCATGACCGCACGCCTCTTCATCACCGGCGCGTCATCGGGCATCGGCAGGGCCGTGGCGCTGGCCTATGCGGCCGATGGCGCAAGCCTCTTTCTGCTCGGCCGTGACCAAACCCGTCTGGACGCGAGCGCCGACGCCTGCCGCGCCGCCGGCGCGGCGGATGTCGCGACGGCTGTCGCCGACGTCCGCGACCGCGACGCGATGGCGCGGCTGGTCGAATCCGCCAACGAGACGCGGCCGATCGACATTCTGGTCGCCAACGCCGGAGTCGCGACCGGCCTCTCGCCGGGCCAGGTTCTCGAAACCCCGGAAGCCGTGCGCGCCATGATGGCCATCAATGTGAACGGCGTCTTCAACACGGTCGAGCCGGCCATCACCGCCATGTGCGCGCGCGGCGCCGGCCACATCGCTATCGTCGGCTCCATGGCCGGCGTGCGCAGCCTGCCCTATTCGCCCGCTTACTGCGCCGCCAAGGCGAGCGTGCACATGTGGGCCGATTGCCTGCGCGGGCGGCTCGCCGCGCATGGGGTCAGGGTGAGCCTCATCGTGCCGGGATTTGTGGAAACCCCCATGGCGGCGCGCACCAAATCCTGGCAGCCCGGCGCCATGTCGGATCAGCAGGCGGCGCGGATCATCAAGCGGGGGCTGGAGCGCCGGCGGCCTGTCATCGCCTTTCCACAATACATGTATTACGCCATGCGCTTCTTCACGCTCCTGCCGTCCGGCCTCGTCGACGGCGTCATGCGGCGCTTCCACGTCGAAGTGCCGGAAACAAGCGAACGCGAGGCTTCGTGAACGTCGATGAGATCCTGAGCTGGGCCGCCGCCGTTTACTGGTCCGTCGCCATGGCGCTTCTCCTGCTGTCGATCGGCGGGACGATTCTCCAGCCGAGGATCACGGCGCGGCGGGGGACGCGGCGGGATCGGCCGCCGGTCTCGATCATCCTGCCGGTGAAGCTCCTCGAAGAGGGATTCGAGCGCACGCAGGTCTCGGCCTTCGCGCAGGACTATCCGGAATTCGACGTGACCGTCTCTGCGACGGAGCCGGAGTCGCCGGCGGTGGCGAAAATGCGCGAGCTTTTCGCCCGCCACCCCGAGCGGCCGTCGCGAATCCTGCTGTCGACCGCCCGCTTCGCCGCGAGCCCCAAGGTCGACAATCTCTATGCGCCCTTCATGCAGGCGAGACATGACGTGATCCTGATGAAGGACGCCAATGTTCTGCTCGAACCCGACGCGCTCGCCGAACATCTACGCCAGCTCACCGACGAGGTGGGCCTCGTCTGCGCCATTCCCTATTGCGCGCGGCTCGACAATTTCGCGGCCCATGTCGAGGCGGCGGTCATCAACGGTCCGCATGCGCGCATGCTGTTTCTCGCCTCCTGTCTGGGACAGGGGCATGGCGTGGGGAAAATCATGCTCTTCCGCCGCTCCGACTTCCTGCGGGCGGGCGGCTTCGACGCCATTTCGCACACGGTGGGCGAGGACAACGCCCTCGCAAAGGCGATGCGGCGAATCGGCCGGCGCCCGGTTTTTTCGCACAGGCCGGTGCGTCAGGAACTCGGTTCGCGTGCGTTCAAGGACGTTTATCAACGACAATTGCGCTGGAGCGTCATCCGGCGCAACGACGAACTCCTGTCCTTTCTGCTTGAGCCGATTTGCCAGGCTTTTCCGGCAGTTATTGCTGGAGCGCTGGCGGCGCCGCTCATCGGCTGGACTCCGTTCTGTGGATTTGCGGCCACGTTTCTGGCCTGGTTCGCGCTGGAGACGTTGCTTTCCATGACCAAAGGATGGCAGTTATCCTACGCGGCGCCCACGGTTTTCGTTGTCCGCGAGGCGATGATGCTCGCGGTCTGGGTGAACGCCTGGATGACCGACAGGGTGGTCTGGGCGAAGGACAAAGTCCATGCGCGCGTCGCGGCGCAGCCGGCGCCTCCCGCGCAAGAAGAAGGATAACCTTTTTGCTGCTCGGACTTCTCCAGTTCCTGGTCGACGCTGTCGCCTATGTGTGCGTGCTGATCCTCGTGGCGATCGGCGCGGGCTATCTCGTGGTCATCGGGCGCTTCCTCTATGACTGGGCGCGCGGCGCGCGCGATCCCGAGGCCCCCGCCATCCCCGACGCCGACCTCCCGCATGTCCTGCTTCAGATCCCGGTCTTCAACGAGCCGCTGGTCACCGAGCAGTCGCTGCGCTGCGTGGCCCAGCTCGACTGGCCGAAGGACAGGCTGCGCATCCAGCTTCTCGACGACTCGACCGACGAGACGACGCCCCGCGCCGCGGCGGTCGCGGAGGAGCTGCGCGCCAATGGAACGATCATCGACCATGTGCGCCGCACGGATCGGTCCGGCTTCAAGGCCGGCGCCTGCGCCCATGGCCTCACGCTGACGAACGAGCCGTTCATCGCCATGCTGGACGCGGATTTCCGTCCGCCGGCGGATTGGCTGAGGCGCACCGTGCCGCTGTTCCTCAGCGACGCCCGGGCCGGCTTCGTGCAGTCGCGCTGCGAGTTCCAGAATTACGAGACGAATTGGCTGACACGCGCCCAGGGCCTGATCCAGGACGGCCATTACATGGTCGAGCAGCGCTCGCGGGCGCTCGCCGGATGGCTGTTCCAGTTTAACGGCACCGGCGGAATCTGGCGCCGCGCCACTGTCGAGGACGCTGGCGGCTGGTCGGATTATTCTCTTTGCGAAGACCTGGACCTGACGGTCCGCGCGGAATTGCAAGGCTGGCACGGGCTCTTCGTCTCCGAGCCGCCGATCCCCGGCCAGGTGCCGGACGGCATCCGCGACTTCCGCCGCCAGCAGCGACGCTGGTCCAACGGCTTCGTGCAGGTGGCGCAGAAGACCATTCTGCCGATCTGGGAGTCGGATTGGCCGCTGGTGAAACGCGTGATGGCGATTTCGCTCATCGCTCATCAGATTTTCTTCCCGGCGGCGGCGATCGGCCTCATCGCCTTCCTTGTCGGCGCGCTGCTGCATGGGTCGCTGGCGCCCTATTACGGGCTGATGGAGCTCGTGCTGTTCATGACGCTGCTGGTGGCGCTGGGCATCACGCTGGCGCCCTATCTGGCGCTGAAGCGCGGCACGGTCGTCGATTACGCCAAAACCGTGGGGTCGGTTCCGCCGCTGTTCATCTATCTGGCTTTCGCCAATGGCGCGAAAATCCTGCAAACCATCCGCGGCCGCAAATCGACGTTCAAGCGCACGCCCAAGCAGGAGACCGCGCCCGTGAGCGATGGGGCGCCCGCCGACGCCGAAGCCTCGGAGTAAGGGGCGCGCGGCGCGGAGCCGGCGCCCGCCCCCGACGGCCGTTTCTTCCCATCACGGGGAGCGACAGGGCGGGGGCTTTCCCGCTACAATGCGGCCATGACCCTCACGCACAAACAGGTCGGCCCCGGAAGCCACGTCTTTCTCGTCGACGGCTCGTCCTTTGTCTTTCGCGCCTATTTCCAGTCCATCCGGCAGGACGCGAAATACAACTATCGCTCCGACCGCCTCCCGACGGGGGCGGTTCGGCTGTTTTGCACCAAGATCCTGCAATTTGTCCGCGAAGGCGCGGCGGGGGTGAAGCCCACGCATCTCGCCATCATTTTCGACAAGAGCGAGAATTCCTTCCGCAAGGACATCTATCCCGACTACAAGGCGCATCGCACCGAGCCGCCGGAAGACCTCGTGCCGCAATTTCCGCTCATGCGCGCCGCCGTGCGCGCCTTCGGCCTCACGCCGATCGAGCAGGATGTCTATGAGGCGGACGACCTCATCGCGACCTACGCCGAGCAGGCGCGCCGCAAGGGCGCGGATGTGCTCATCGTGTCGGCCGACAAGGATCTGATGCAGCTCGTCGGCCCCGGCGTGACCATGTACGACCCCGCCTCGGGAACCGCCGGCGCGAAGGGCGCGCGCGAGGAGCGGCTGATCACCGAGGCCGAGGTCGTGGATTATTTCGGCGTCCCGCCCGGCAAGGTCGTGGACGTGCAGGCGCTCGCGGGCGATTCCACGGACAATGTGCCGGGCGCCAGGGGCATTGGCGTGAAGACCGCCGCCCAGCTCATCAACGAATATGGCGACCTCGACACGCTGCTGGAAAAGGCTCACGCGATCAAGCAGCCCAAGCGCCGTGAGACGCTGACCGACCCCGAGTCGGTGAAGCTCATCCGCCTGTCCAAAAGGCTGGTGGAGCTGGTGCGCGACGCGCCGGTCGAAACAAGCCTCGACGATCTTGGCCTGCACGACCCCGACGCGAAGAAGCTCGTCGCCTTCCTGCACGCGATGGAATTCACGACGATCACCCGCCGCGTCGGCGAACTCTATGGCGTCGACGCCAGCGAGGTGGAGCCGGACCCCGACTTCGTCGGCGCCGCCGGCTGGCGCGGGCGCAATGGCGAGGCGTCGGAGGCGCGTCCCGCCCCGGCGCCAACGGCCCCGGCGCCCACCGCCCCGACTGCGGCTGCGGAGGGCTTCGCGCCCTCGACGCTCGCCGCCGCCCGCAAGGCGCTGGCGCTGTCCTCGACGATCGACCGCGCGGCCTATGAGACGGTCACCAGCGCGGAGCGTCTCGACCAATGGATCGCGGACGCCTTCGCGGCGGGCGTGGTCGCGCTCGACACCGAGACGACCTCGCTCGACCCGATGAGCTGCGACCTTGTCGGCGTGTCGCTGGCGCTGGAGCCGGGCCGCGCCTGCTATATCCCCCTCCAGCATCGCGAGGGCGGAAACGGCGATCTCTTCGGCGGCGCCGATCTCCTCGCCGGGCAGTTGCCGCTCGCGACGGTGCTCGAAAGGCTGAAGCCGCTCTTCGAAAACGACGCGGTCCTCAAGGTCGCGCAGAACATGAAATATGATTTGCTCGTGCTCGCGCGCTACGGCGTCGCCGTCGCGCCGATCGAAGACACGATGCTGATGTCCTACGCGCTCGATACGGGGCGCAACAATCACGGCCTCGACGAGCTGGCGAAAAAACATCTCGGCCACGAAAACATCACCTTCGCGCAGGTCGCCGGCTCGGGCCGCACTTTCATCGGCTTTGCGCGCGTGCCGCTCGACCGGGCGACGGAATATGCGGCCGAGGACGCGGATGTGTCCCTGCGTCTGTGGCGCGTGCTGAAGCCGCGACTTGCGGCGGAGCAGAAGACAAGCGTCTACGAAACGCTCGAACGGCCGATGGTGGAGACGCTCGCGCGCATGGAGCGGCGCGGGATCACCATCGACCGCCAGATGCTGTCGCGCCTCTCCGGCGAATTCGCGCAGGACATGGCGCGGCTGGAGGCGGATATTTTCGAGCTCGCGGGCGAGAGCTTCAATCTCGGCTCGCCCAAGCAGCTGGGCGACATTCTCTTCGGCAAGATGGGCCTGCCGGGCGCGAAGAAGACCGCGACGGGCGCCTGGTCGACCTCGGCGAGCGTCCTCGAGGATCTCGCCGCCGAGGGCAATGCGTTCGCCCGCCGCATTCTCGACTGGCGCCAGCTTTCCAAGCTCAAGAGCACCTATGCCGACGCCCTGCCCGGTTTCGTGAACAAGGAGACCGGGCGCGTCCACACCTGCTATTCGCTGGCCGCGACGACGACGGGACGGCTGTCGTCCTCCGAACCCAATCTGCAGAACATCCCCGTGCGCAACGAGGCGGGGCGCAAGATTCGCAAGGCCTTCGTCGCCACGCCCGGGCATGTGCTGATCAGCGCCGATTACTCGCAGATCGAACTGCGCCTGCTGGCGCATATCGCCGACATTCCGCAGCTCAAGAAGGCCTTCGCCGACGATATCGACATTCACGCCATGACCGCCTCCGAGATGTTCGGCGTGCCGGTGAAGGAAATGCCGCCGGAGGTCCGCCGCCGCGCCAAGGCGATCAATTTCGGCATCATCTATGGCATATCAGCCTTCGGCCTCGCCAATCAGCTGTCCATTCCGCGCGAGGAAGCCGGCGCCTATATCAAGCGCTATTTCGAGCGCTTCCCCGGCATTCGCGACTATATGGACGCGACGAAGAAGCTGGTGCGCGAGAAAAATTGCGTAACCACCATCTTCGGCCGCTCGCTGCATTTCCCGCGCATGGCGTCCGCCAATGCGTCGGACCGCGCCTTTTATGAGCGCGCCGCGATCAACGCGCCCATCCAGGGCGCGGCCGCCGACATCATCCGCCGCGCCATGGGGCGCATGGACGCCGCTTTGTTTCAGGCCGGGCTCTCCGCGCAAATGCTGTTGCAGGTGCATGACGAACTGGTGTTCGAGGCGCCGGCGGAGCAGGCCGACGCGACGATCGCCGTCGCGCGCCGGATCATGGAGCAGGCGCCGCTGCCGGCCATCGCGCTGTCCGTGCCGCTGAAGGTCGACGCACGCGCGGCGCAGAATTGGGATGAGGCGCACTGAGCCGCCCGCGCCAGGGCGTCAGGGGTCAGGCGTGCCCGGCGGTCGAGGACAGGCGCTCCAGATCAATGCCCATGGAGCGCAGCGCGCGCGTGTATTTGCCCGCAAGGTCGCGGTCGAAGAGCAGGGACGGATCGGCGGGGCAATGCAGCCAGCCGTTGCGCTGGATTTCATCCTCGAGCTGGCCGGCGTCCCAGCCAGCGTAACCGAGCGCCAGCACGGCGCGGTTGGGGCCTTCCCCGGCGGCGATGGCGCGCAGAATGTCGACGGTCGCGGTCAGCGACACGCCGTCGTCGATCGGCAGAGTGGAGTTGTCGAGAAAGAAGTCCGGCGAATGCAGCACGAAGCCGCGGTCGGTCTGCACCGGACCGCCGGAGAGGACCTGAATCTCCTCGGCGCCGCGCGGCAGGCTGATGCGCTCCTGCGGCGCGATCACCTGCAACTGCACCAGAAGATCGGGGAAGTTCTTCACCCGCGCCGGCTGATTGACGACGATGCCCATCGCGCCTTCTTCCGAATGCGCGCAGAGATAGATGACGGAGCGGGCGAAGCGCTCGTCCATCATGCTCGGCATGGCGACCAAAAGCTGCCCGTCGAGAAAGCGTCGTTCGCCGCCTCCCGCAAAGCGCCCCGGCCTCGCCGCTTCTTGCTTCCTGTGCACCGCGCTCATAGGGTCATGCTACGCCCGCTACGCCCCCTTCACAAGAGGCGTGCGAAAACATCCGGTTCGTCCCCTCGCAGAAAACCGCAACGTCCATGTCGATATTGAAATTCCCCCAACGCGCCCCCGCGGTCGCGCTTGCCGCGCTCATCGCCGCTTGCGCGCTCTCGCCGTCACGCGCCGCCTCCGCCGAATTCGCGACCGCGCCCGCCAGCGGCAGCGTCTCGCAGGTCCGGCTGCTTTCCGCCGGGCCGCTCGCGGAGGGCGCCTATCGCGCGGGGGTCGAGATCAGCCTGACGCCGAAGACGGTCACCTATTGGCGTCAGCCCGGCGAGGCCGGCTCGCCGCCCGTCTTCGATTTCTCCAAATCCGTCAATGTCGCGAAGGTCGAGACTCAGTACCCGGCCCCCAAGCGCATCGACGAGGCCGGCACGGTCGTGGCGGGCTATGACGAGACGGTCATCTTCCCGCTGAAAGTCACGCCGAAGGACCCGGGCGCGCCTGTGACGCTGGAAATGCATCTCGATTACGCCGCCTGCGGCAAAATCTGCCTGCCGGCGAAAGCGGACCTCTCGCTCGCCCTGCCGCAGTCGGGCGCCTCCCCCTTCGCCGTCGCCATCGCCGCCGCTGAAAAGCGCGTGCCGGTCCGGCTCGGCGCGGCCGAGGCGAAGAAGCGTTTCAAGCTGACGAAAACCGGGGACGGCGCCTGGCGCCTGAAGGCCGGCGCGGCGCAGGACGTCTTTGCGGAGGTTGCCGAGCCGCTCTTCATCGAGAGCAAGCGCGAGGGCGCCGATTTCGCGCTGACGCTGTTCTCGACCGGCGAGCAGCCGAAGTCCGCCGACGCGACGTTGACGGTCGTCACCGACAAGGGCGCCTTCGAGGCGCCCGTGCGTCTGGAGTAGAGAGCGGCATGGCCCCCTCCCCGACCCTCCCCCGCTTCGCGGGAGAGGGGGCGGATCGTGGCCTTCATCGAGAATGCTGATCGGGCGCGGGGGCTCTACCCCAGCCGCCCCAGCGCCGCCGTCAGCTTCTCGATGCGCGCCAGCGCCTCGTCGCGGCGCTCCTTGTGTTCCTCGATCACGTCGTCGTCGGCCTTGGCCATGAAGCCGGGGTTGCCGAGCTTCGCCTCGACCTTCTTCACCTCGCCTTCGAGCTTGCCGATCTCCTTGGCGAGGCGGGCCTTTTCCGCCGACAGGTCGATCACGCCCTCGAGCGGAATGGCGACCACGCTTCCACGCACGATGATCTGCGCGGACGACTTCGGCGCGGTTTCCGCGAAGCCGATGCGCGACAGGCGCGCGAGCTTGCGCAGCGTCTCGTCCCAGCGCGCGGCGCGCGACGTCACGCCCACATCGGCGCCGATCAGCAGCAGCTCCGTCTCGCTCGTCAGATTCATTTCGGCGCGCAGCGAGCGGATTTCCGAGACCAGATCGACCACCCAGCCGATTTCGCTCTCGGCCTCGGAATCTTCGAGACCGTGCAGCTCCGGCCATTCGGCGAGCGCGAGGAGGCTCTCGCGCGCCGGGCCTTCGGCGCCCTTGATCGCCCACAGCTCTTCCGTGATGAAGGGCATGAAGGGATGCAGCAGCGCATAGATCTGGTCGAGCACGAAGGCGGTCGTCGCGCGCGTCTCGTCCTTCTCGGGACCGTCCGCGCCCATGAGCAGCGGCTTGGTCAGCTCCACATACCAGTCGCAGAACACGTTCCAGACGAAGCGGTAGGCGGCGGCGGCCGCGTCGTTGAAGCGATAGGCGTCGATCGCCGCGCTCACGTCGTGCACGGTGCGCGCCGCCTCGCCGACGATCCAGCGGTTGAGCGTGACCTGATTGGCGCGCGGATTATAGCCGGAGACGCGCGCGCAGCCGTTCATCTCGGCGAAGCGCGAGGCGTTCCAGAGCTTCGTCGCGAAATTGCGATAGCCTTCGACGCGCTGGGTCGAGAGCTTGATGTCGCGCCCCTGCGCCGCCATCGCCGCGAGCGTGAAGCGCAAGGCGTCCGCGCCATAGTCGTCGATGAGATGCAGCGGGTCGATAACATTGCCCTTCGACTTCGACATCTTGGCGCCCTTCTCGTCGCGGACGAGGGCGTGGATGTAGACGTCGCGGAAGGGAATCTCCTTCCTGAAGTGCAGCCCCATCATCATCATGCGGGCGACCCAGAAGAAGATGATGTCGAAGCCCGTGACCAGCACATTTGTGGGATAGAAGCGCGCGAGCTCCGGCGTCTCGTCCGGCCAGCCGAGCGTCGAGAAGGGCCAGAGCGCGGAGGAAAACCAGGTGTCGAGCACGTCCTCGTCGCGAGTCAGCGCCACATCGGCGCCGGTGCGATAACGCGCGGCGGCGTGCGCCGCCTCCTCGCTCTCCTCGACATAGACATTGCCGTCGGCGTCGTACCACGCCGGAATGCGATGGCCCCACCAGAGCTGGCGCGACACGCACCAGGGCTGGATGTTTTCGAGCCATTCGAAATAGGTCTTTTCCCAGTTCTTCGGCACGAATGTCGTGGCGCCCTCCCGCACGGCGGCGAGCGCCGGCTGGGCGAGCGTCTTCGCGTCGACATACCACTGGTCGGTGAGGCGCGGCTCCAGCACCGCCTGCGAACGGTCGCCATGCGGGACCATGTGCTTGTGGTCGTCGATGCCGTCGAGAAGCTCGCGCGCCTCCATCATTTCGACAACGCGCTTGCGCGCGGCGAAACGATCCAGCCCGTCGAGCGCGGCGACCGTGGCCGCCAGCTCTTCCGAAGGCTCCACGCCCTCGTGGAATTCGGCGTTGGCGCCGAGCGTCATGCGCGCCTGCGAGTCGAGCACGTTCACGAGCCGCAGGCCATGCCGCTTGCCGACCTCGAAATCGTTGAAGTCATGCGCGGGGGTGATCTTCACCGCGCCCGTGCCCTTCTCGGGATCGGAATACTCATCGGCGACAACCGGAATGAAGCGCCCGACGAGCGGCAGGCGCAGGCGCTTGCCGACAAGCGCATTGTAGCGTTCATCTTCGGGATGCACGGCCACCGCCGTGTCGCCGAGCATGGTCTCGGGGCGCGTCGTGGCGACGACGATGAACTCGCCCGTCTCCTTCCCGGCGTCGTCGACGACCGGATATTTGAAGCGCCACAGATGGCCCTTCACCTCCTGCTGGAGCACTTCGAGATCGGAGATCGCCGTATGCAGCACGGGGTCCCAGTTGACGAGGCGCTTGTCCTTGTAGAGCAGACCATCGCGATAAAGCTGCACGAAGACTTTCACGACGGCGCGCGACAGACCCTCATCAAGGGTGAAACGCTCGCGCGACCAGTCGCAGGACGCGCCGAGGCGCTTGAGCTGCTCGACGATCTTGCCGCCGGATTCGGCCTTCCACGCCCAGACGCGTTCGAGAAACCTCTCGCGGCCCATGTCGCGGCGGCCGGGCTCCTGACGCTCCATGAGCTGGCGCTCGACCACCATCTGCGTGGCGATGCCGGCGTGATCCGTACCCGGCTGCCAGAGCACGTCCTCGCCCTTCATGCGGTGATAGCGCACGAGAATGTCCTGCAACGTATTGTTGAGCGCATGGCCCATGTGCAGGCTGCCGGTGACGTTCGGCGGCGGGATGACAATGGAATAGGGCGCGGCTTTCGCGCGCTCGGGGCGCCCGGCGCGAAACGCGTGGGCGTCCTCCCATGTCTGGCGGATGCGGCTCTCGATGGAGCGGGGATCGAAGGTTTTTTCCATTGTCATAACTTCAAGGCCGCGGGCTTGGTCACAAAAATTCCTCCCCTTTACGGGGAGGGTGGCCCGGCGAAGCCGGGTCGGGTGGGGTAGCCGCTTGAGCGAAAACGAGGCCGGACCCCACCCGGCTCGCTGCGCTCGCCACCCTCCCCGTAAAGGGGAGGGATTGGAGCAAAAAGATCGCGGCTTGTTACGCCAGCGCCTTCAGCGCGCTCTTGCCGGCGTAGACGGCGGCGTCGCCCAGCTCTTCCTCGATGCGGATGAGCTGGTTGTATTTGGCGGTGCGGTCGGAGCGGGCGAGCGAGCCGGTCTTGATCTGACCGCAGTTCAGCGCGACGGCCAGATCGGCGATGGTCGAATCCTCCGTCTCGCCCGAGCGATGCGACATCACGGTCGTGTAGCCGGCGCGATGCGCCATATCCACCGCCGAAATCGTCTCGGTGAGCGAGCCGATCTGATTCACCTTCACAAGGATCGAATTGGCCGTGCCGGTCTTGACGCCCTGCGACAGGCGCGTGACATTGGTGACGAAAAGATCGTCGCCGACGATCTGCACCTTCTTGCCGATGGCGTCGGTGAGCTTCTTCCAGCCTTCCCAATCGTCCTCGGACATGCCGTCCTCGATGGAGACGATCGGATAGGTCTCCGACAGCTTCTTGAGATAGGCGACCTGCTCGTCGATCGTGCGCGTCACGCCCTCGCCTTCATAGACATATTTGCCGTCCTTGAAGAACTCCGTCGCGGCGCAGTCGGCGGCGAGATGCACGTCGACGCCCGGCTTGAAGCCCGCCGTCTCGATCGCCTTCATGACGAAATCGAGCGCGGCTTCGGCGGACGGAAGATTCGGCGCGAAGCCGCCCTCGTCGCCGACCGAGGTGGAGTGACCCGCCTTCTTCAGCGCGCTCTTCAGCGTGTGGAAGATTTCGGCGCCCCAGCGGATCGCGTCGCGGACATTGTCCGCGCCCGTCGGCATGATCATGAATTCCTGGAAGTCGATGGGGTTGTCCGCATGGACGCCGCCATTGACGATGTTCATCATCGGCGTCGGCAGGACGCGCGCCTGCGTGCCGCCGATATAGCGATAGAGCGGCAGGGCGGAAGCCTCAGCGGCGGCCTTGGCGACGGCGAGCGAGACGCCCAGAATGGCGTTGGCGCCGAGACGCGCCTTGTTCGGCGTGCCGTCGAGCTTGATCATCGCCTGGTCGATGCTGACCTGATCCTCTGCGTCGAGGCCGAGCAGAGCGCCGGCGATCTCGTCGTTCACATTGTCGACCGCCTGAAGCACACCCTTGCCGAGGTAGCGCTTGGGATCGCCGTCGCGCTTTTCGACCGCCTCATGGGCGCCGGTCGAAGCGCCGGAGGGAACCGCCGCGCGGCCGGAGGAGCCGTCCTCGAGCGTCACATCGACCTCGACGGTCGGATTCCCGCGCGAGTCGAGAATTTCACGGGCGTGGATGTCGATGATCTCGGTCATATAGAGGCCTCTTTTGAACGCGGCGCGGAGCAGCGCCGCCTTTTAGCCTTATTAGGCGACATGGGAAAGCCTTGGCGTTATCATTTCCCGCTCCCGCCGGCGAGCGGCCGGGGAAGCGGTTGACTGGCGAAGGCGGCCCGTTACCTTGAGCTTTATCAAGTCCAGACGCGAAGAGAACGCTCTCGGAAAGTCCTCTCGCGACGAACATAAGAACAAATGCGGGAGAGGAAACATGGCTTTCAGCAGCAGGGAGCTGGCGCTCGCCGCGGCGGCGCTCGTCGCGGCGTGCCAGGGCGCGGCATGCAACGGCGCGGCGGCCCAGACCGCGGAGCATGTCGCGGCGGTCAAGGCCGTTTTCGACAAATCGCCGGTCCGGGCGGGGGCCTGTGCGCCGGTCACGGAAGATTTCGACGGCTGGCCGGCGGCGCTGACGCAGCGCTGCGACTATCCGCAGGGCGTCGCCTATGTGCTCGACGTCAAGCCCGAGATCATGGCGAAATGGATCGAGACCGGGTGCGCGGCGCATATGTCCGGGGTCGGCGCCTGTTTCGACCGCATGCTCAAATGCGCGGTCGAGAAGTCCAACGCGACCTTTGTGATCGGCGGGAATCTCGCGGCGCCCCGCAAGGGCGCGGTGACCAATTTGTTCTACCGCAACGGCGTGGTCGTCGCCGCGCCGCAGAACGGCAAGGCCGACCCGGTCCCGGTCGAGGAGCAGGAGAAGCTCGCGCGCCTGCCCGAGGGCGGCGTCGAGGCGATGCCCGGCGGCGGCCCGGTCGCCTTCTGGCACACGATGCCGCATCAATTCGCGGTGAAGGCCATCGACCTCGGCGTGCCGGCCGAGATGAACACGCCCGACCGCCGGCAGAAATGGCTGGAAATCATCCGCACGGAAATGCAGGCGGCGCTGAAGACCGACGGCAATCGCTTCCTGTCGGGCTGGATGACCGCGCACCCGATCACGCTGCGGACCGGCGAATGCGCCGACGACCGGGACCCCTGACGAGCTTGACGGGCGGAGCCGGGCGTTATCTTTAGCCCTCATGACCAAAATCCATGAGGGCGCGGCGCTTCTCGGCAAGCAGACCGCGCTGCCCGCCTCGCCCGACGTCGCCGAACTCGATCTCGTGCCCAATCCGCACAGGGACGCGACCTATCTGGTGCGCTTCACCGCGCCGGAATTCACGTCGCTCTGCCCCGTGACCGGCCAGCCGGATTTCGCCCATATCGTGATCGACTACGTTCCCGCCGACTGGCTGGTCGAATCCAAGGCGCTGAAGCTCTATCTCGGAAGCTTCCGCAACCATGGCGCCTTTCATGAGGACTGCACGGTGCGCATCGGGCGCGACCTCGTCGCGGCCATGAAGCCGAAATGGCTGCGCATCGGCGGCTACTGGTATCCGCGCGGCGGCATTCCGATCGACGTGTTCTGGCAGACCGGCGCGGCCCCCGACGGCTTGTGGCTGCCGGATCAGGGCGTGCCCCCCTATCGCGGGCGCGGATAAGCGCGCGCCGGGAAACCGAAAGCCTGCCAGCCTTTGATCTGACGAGACCGCGGTTGCGACGTCCGGGCGAAGGCGTCTGCGCACCGATAGACTCGGCCGCCCCGCGAGAGCGCCGATTCGCAGCAAATCCTTTATGCCACGAAAATATTTGGAAAATATTCACCCGATTGACAACGCGATTTTTTGCCGTCACGCTCGCGCCGCGTAAAGGTCATAACTCGATACATACGCGAAGCGGTGAGCCCCATGATCTATCTTTTGGAGCTTTCGTTGCTGCTCGGATTGCTGTTTCCGCTCTTCGTCTTCTCCGGGGAGCTGCGATTCGCGTATTCACAGGCAGGATTGCTTGTCGCGGCTCGCGTCTGGTTCTTTTATGCTTTCTTCTCCTTTGTCGTCTGCGTATTCCTGTCCTACGGAATTGTGGAGATGAACAAACAGCCGGCCATGACGTCCGGCTATCAGGACTGATCAGGCGGGGCAGATGTCCCGGAGCAGTCTGGTCATGGCGGGCGTCTCCTCCCCGCGCAGATGACGCGCGATCCGCCCGGCCCAGACCTCTGGCGCGCCCTCCGCGCCGATGCGGACGTCCCAGCGCTCGGGCGGCACAAAGAGACGGTTTGTGTCCGCGAAACGGCCTTCCGAGATCCGGTCGAGCCAGATCACGAAAGCGTCGCCGAAGGCCGCGCGGGTCTCGGGTGTCGGGCAGATGAAATCCGCGAGGGCCGAATGGCCGGCGGCGAGCACCTGATCGCACAGCCAGCCCATGCGGCGGGCGTGCTCGATCCGGTCGTCGACGCCATAGCCCAAATCCCGGTTGATATTCTGCCGGACGGCGTCGGCGTTGAACCAGACCGCCCCGAGCTTGGGCGCCAGGGCGCGCGCAAGCGTCGTCTTCCCCGCGCCGGGAAGGCCCATGACCAGAATCTTGCGGGAAAGCGGCATCGGGGCTCTCGAAAGCTAAGCTTCAGCCAAGATTGATACATTAAGTTTGCCGGAAGGTTAAGCTCCAGATTCAGGCGACCAGCCGCGCGACTTCCGCGCGCAGCGCCGGGAGCACCTCCGCCTCGAACCACGGATTCTTCTTCAGCCAGCCCGTATTGCGCCACGAGGGATGCGGCAGCGGGAAGACGCGCGGCCTTGCCTCCTGAAACTCCCGCCAGCGGGCGACGGTGTCGGAGACGCTGGCGCCTTTCGGCAGCTCGTGGCCAAGCCGCGCGAAGTGATAGTCCTGTGCGTAGCGGCCGATGGCGAGCACCGTCTCGATTTGCGGCAAGGCGGAAAAAAGCCTGTCGTGCCAGAGTTTCCGGCATTCCGGGCGGGGCGGCAGATCGCCCCCCGCCGCGTCGTTGCCGGGGAAGCAGAAGCCCATCGGCGCAATCGCGATGCGGGAGGCGTCGTAGAAGGTGTCGCGGTCGATCCCCATCCAGCCGCGAAGCCTGTCGCCGGAAGGGTCGTTGAAGGGAATGCCGGTCTGATGGACCAGATTGCCGGGCGCCTGGCTGGCGATGAGCAGCCGGGCCGTCGGCGACACCCGCAGCACCGGGCGCGGGGCATGGGGCAGCGGCCGGGGGCCGTCCGCGCAGGCCCGGCAGGCGCGGATGTCCGCCGCAAGCTCCTCGAGTCGCTGCTTCTTGGCCGTCATGCGGCCGCCGGGACGGAGGGACGGGCGGCGACATCGGCCCGCCAGCGCGCGAGATGGGAGAGGTCTGGCGCAACCGGAACGCGGGCGCGCGGGGCCAGCTCCAGCGCCACGAACGCGGTGATGTCGGCGATGGTGAACGCCTCTCCGGCGACGTGGCGGCGTGAGGCGAGTTCGCCGTCGAGCCACTTCAACGCCTCCACGGCGCGGGCGCGCTGCGATTCCGCGAACTGGGGAATCTGAGGCTGCTCCAGAACCGCCATGCGCGGGTGGCTGTGGCGGAACGCATGGGCGATCGGCATGAAGACCTGAAACTCCATGCGCCGCTGCCACATCTCGACGAAGGCCGCCTCGCGCGCGTCGCGCCCGAACAGCGGCGGCTCCGGGTGGAGGCTTTCGATATAGCGGCAGATGGCGACGGATTCCGTCAACACCGCGCCATCCTCCAGAACCAGCGCCGGCACGCCCTGAAGCGGATTGATCGCGGCGAAGTCGGCGCGCTTGTGTTCGAGGGCGATGAGATTGACCTCGCGGGTTGGGATCACCACGCCCTTCTCGGCCAGAAAGATGCGAACCCGTCTGGGGTTAGGCGCCAGAGGCGTGTCGTAGAGGAGCATGTCGCACTTTATCACGCCCTGCACAGGCCCTTCAAATCAAACGCAATAATCAGGGCGCTGTTAAGATTTCCGGGGAATGATGCGCAACCCCGGCTTTTGCCCCAAAACCTGATGCGCCGACAGTCATGAGCGAAGTCACCGCCGAGATGATCGAACGCGGCCGCGGCCTCGATCCGCGAACCGCGACGCAGAAGCGCCGGATGGGCGCGCGCGTGCGTCAGGCGCGCGAGCGCCTCACCACTTCCGACACGGGCCACAGGGGCGCCGATCTCCAGTTGCTGCGCGGCTATGCGGAAACGCGCCGCCGCTCGGCGCCGGCGGCGATGCTGCTCATTGGGACCATGTCGCTTCTCGCCCTTTACTGGGTTCCTTACGACCAGATCGCCGTCTGGTCGGCTCTCGCCATCGCAAGTCTGCTGCTGTGCTACAGGACCGCCGGGGGCCTCGACGCGCTCGCCGACGCACGGGTGACCGTCAAGGACTAGCGCACGAAATTCATGGGCACGGAGCTGGCGCATGGCGTCGTCTGGGCGGGATTCGCGGCGATGCTCGCGGGCGCGAGGGACCCGGACGCGCGCACGCTGATCATTGTCATGCTGCTCGTCTCCTCCGCCTTCAACACCATGGTGACGGCGACCATACCCGCGGCCGTGTATGCGGCCATCGCGCCGAGCTCGCTCACCGCCATCGCCTACATCGCCTATGTCGGCCGCGGCGGCGGCGAGACGCTGATCACGCAGCTCGCCATGGTCGCGGCCGCGCAGCTCTTCTTCTTCGCGCTGGCCCGGCGCTTCCACGAGCTTGCCTCGGAGAGCCTGTTCTTCCGCGCCGAGAAGAATGAGCTGATCGCCGAACTCGAACAGGCCAAGGCCAATTCCGACGAAGCCCGGCGGCGCGCCGAGGAAGCCAATCTCGCCAAGTCGCGTTTCCTCGCGACGATGAGCCACGAATTGCGCACGCCGCTCAATGCGATCCTGGGCTTTTCCGAAGTGCTGAAGGGCGAGCTGTTCGGCCCCCACGCCGTCGCGGCCTATCGCGACTATTCCAACGACATCCATTCGAGCGGCCAGCATCTCCTCATGCTCATCAACGAGATCCTCGATCTCTCGCGCGTCGAGGCGGGGCGCTATGAGCTCAAGGAGGAAAGCGTCTCGCTCGTGAACCTTGCGCAGGATTGCCGGCATTTGCTGAAGATCCGCGCCGAGAAGCGCGACATTCGCCTCGTGGAGTCGCTCGAACCGAGCCTGCCGCGCATCTGGGCCGACGAGCGCGCCATTCGCCAGATCCTTCTCAATCTGCTCACCAACGCCATCAAGTTCACGCCGCAGGGCGGGCAGGTGACGCTGAAGGTCGGCTGGACCAACGCCGGCGGCCAGTATATCGCGATCACGGACACGGGCCCCGGCATTCCGGAGGCGGAAATTGCAGTGGTCATGTCGCCCTTCGGGCGCGGCTCCGTCGCGCAGAAAAACGCCGACGAGGGCTCGGGACTTGGCCTGCCGATCGTCAAGGGGCTGATCGAGCTCCATGGCGGGCAGTTCACGCTGAAATCGAAGGTGCGCGAGGGCACGCAGGCGATCGTGGTCTTCCCGCCCCAGAGGGTTATGAACGCCCTGCCGAAATTCGACACCCCCGACGACGACCCGGCGCGCCGGCCGGCGGCGTGAGGGATTTGCGCAAGGCCTCTGACGTTTTCGCGAAATTCGCGATAGGGTCGTCGCCATGACCATCCCCGCCGCGCCCCCTTCGCCCGATTCCGCCGCGCTCGTGCTGTTTTCGGGCGGGCAGGACTCGACGACCTGCCTCGCCTGGGCGCTCACTCACTTCGCCCGCGTCGAGACCGTCGGCTTCGACTATGGCCAGCGCCATCGCATCGAGCTCGATCAGCGCCGGGCGCTGCGCGCGGGGCTCGCCGGCATGTCGCCCGAATGGGGCGCGCGGCTCGGGGAGGATCACACCCTCCCCCTGCAAGCCCTCGGCGCCATTTCCGACACGGCGCTGACCCGCGAGGCGGAAATCATCCTGCGCGATGACGGCCTGCCCAACACCTTCGTGCCGGGGCGCAACCTCATCTTCCTCACTTTCGCGGCCGCGCTGGGCTATCGCCGCGCCATCCCCGATCTCGTCGGCGGCATGTGCGAGACCGATTATTCCGGCTATCCCGACTGCCGCGACGAGACGATCCGCGCCATGACGCAGGCGCTGCAACTCGGCATGGCCACGCCGCTCGAGGTCCACACGCCGCTGATGTGGCTGGACAAGGCGGCGACCTGGCGGCTCGCCAGAGACCTCGGCGGCCCGGCGCTCGTGACGCTCATCGTCGAGGAAAGCCACACCTGCTACCTCGGGGAGCGCGGCAAGCGCTTCGACTGGGGTTACGGCTGCGGCGAGTGCCCCGCCTGCACATTGCGGGCGGCCGGATGGGAAAAATTCTCCGCTTCCCCCTGAGCCCGGGGAACGCCCCCACCTCCGAGAACAGACTGTCCGGGCGGCGACGCGCCCCGGGCGGTCTTGTCTTGTGCGGAAACCGGCTGCGCAGGCTTGACCGGCAGGCCCGACGCCATGCTATATGTGAAACGTTATAATATAACGTTTGGTGGACGTCTTGCGCCTCTTCAGCTTACCGTCGGTCCCCACACGCCCGGCCGCCCGCGCGACGACGCCATGGGCCGGCGCGCCCCGGCGCCGGGCGCTCCCGGGAGCCGCCGCGCTCGTTCTCATCCCCCTCTTCGCCCAGGCGCAGCAGTCCCTGCCGACGATCAGCGTGGGCGGCGCCCCGCGCCGCGCCGCGAAAGTCGCCGCTCAGACCCGCCGACCCGCCCCCTCCCCGCCGAGGCCCGCCGTCGCCCCGCCGCCGTCCTCGCCCATCGCGCAGGCGCCGGCGCGCGGCGAGCTTCCCATTGTCGCGGACCGGTTCGGAACCGTGCTGGTCATGCCGAAAGAAGAGCTGCGGCGATTGCCCGGTTCGACGCTGGGCGATCTGCTTTTCGACAAGCCGGGCGTCACCGGGTCGAGCTATGCGCCGGGCGCCGCCAGCCGTCCCATCGTGCGCGGCCTCGATAATTATCGCGTGCGCGTTCAGGAGAACGGCCTCGGCGCGAGCGGCGCCTCGGAACTGGGCGAGGACCATGGCGTCCCGCTCGATCCGCTCGGCGCCAACCGCGTCGAGGTGATCCGCGGGCCTGCGACCCTGCGCTGGGGCGCGGCGGCCATGGGCGGCGTGGTGAGCGTCGAAAACAATCGCATCCCCGACCGGCCGCCCTGCGCCGACGCCGCGCTGTTTCGCGATGCGGGTTGCGCGGCGCTCGAAACCCGCGCGGCCGCATCGACGGTCGACGGCGCGCTGGAGAACGCGACGCTTCTCGACGCGGGTCGCGGGAACGTCCTCCTGCACGCCGATGTGACCGGCCGCCGCGCCGGCGACTACGCCATTCCCGCCTATCCCTATCTCGCGCCGCCCGATCCGCCGCCGCCCGTCTACGGCCGCCAGCCCAATTCGGCCATGCGCATGGGGGCGGCCTCGCTCGGCGGAAGCTGGCTGCTGGAGAGCGGCGGCTTCATCGGCGTTTCAATCACCCAGTTCGACAGCCGCTATCATATTCCCGGAATCGAGCCGACGGCCACGAACACGCGCATCGACATGCGTCAGACGCGCATCGCCGGCCGGGGCGAATTCCGCCCACGATCCGACACGGTGGACCTGATCCGCTTCTGGATGGGGATCGGCGATTACAAGCACAATGAACTCGGCAATGTCGACGGCGTCGACGGGGTCCAGCAGATTTTCACCAATCAGGAGTTGGAGACGCGGGTCGAGACGCTGCTCAAGCCGGTCGTTCTGCCGATCGGGACGCTGAAAACCTCTTTCGGCTTTCAGGGGACGCATCAGATCCTGACCGCGCCAGGGCTGGAAGGCGGGCTGTTCGATCCCAACCGCACGCGCGGCGTGGCGGGATTTCTCTTCAACGAACTGACCTTCAACGCCACGCAGCGCATGGAGTTCGCGGGTCGTCTGGAACATGCGCAAATCACCGGCTCCATGCCGGACATCCAGATCAATCCGGGTTTCTCGATTCCCCGCGACCGTGGCTTCCTGCCCGTCAGCGGCGCGTTGGGCTTTCTCCAGAACCTGCCGCAGGACATGGTGGCGAGCCTCACGGCGCAATATGTCCAGCGCGCCCCGCGCGCCGCCGAGCTGTTTTCTCGCGGCGCGCATGACGCGACGGGAACCTTCGACATCGGCGATCCCCGGTTGAAGATCGAGGGCGCCAGGACGGTCGAGATCGCCCTGCGCCGCGCGCCGGGGCCGCTGCGATTCGAGGCCAGCCTGTTCTACACGGCCTTCGATAATTTCATCTTCCGCAACCTGACGGGAGAGAGCTGCGGATCGGGCTTCATCACCTGCACGCCCTTCGGGGCGGGGGGCGACCTCGCGCAGGCCTTCTACGCCCAGCGCAACGCCGTGTTCCGGGGCGGCGAATTCCAAAGCCAGCTCGACGTCGCGCCGCTTTGGGGCGGGACCTTCGGGGTCGAGACGCAGGCAGATGTCGTGAGGGCGAGCTTTACAGGCGGGGGCAATGTGCCCCGCATGCCGCCGGCGCGGCTGGGCGGGGGCCTGTTCTGGCGCGACGCCAATTGGCTGGCGCGGGCCACCCTGCTCCACGCCTTTGCGCAAAACGCCATCGCCGCAACGGGAGAAACGCCAACGCGGGGATATGATCTGCTCAAGGCCGAACTGTCCTACCGGGTGACCTTCGGCAAGGACTCGCCGCTGGGGCGCGAAATGACGCTCGGCCTGTCCGGCAATAATCTGCTCAATGCGGACATGCGCAACAGCGTGTCGTTCCGCAAGGACGAGGTGCTGCTGCCCGGCCGCAATCTGAGACTGTTCGCGAACATCCTGTTTTAGGCGCCGCCCCCTCGCCCGCAAGGCGGAGCCCTGCGGGAGTGGGGAACCTCGCGAATCAGCGCCCGCGCGTCATCAATTCTCGTCGTCGCGCGGCAGCAGAGGCTCGCTGCGCACCGAATGCGGACCGGCGGGCTGGGGACCGGAGGCCTGCGGCGCCGACGCCTGTTGCGTCACGGGCGTCTGGGAGAAATCCGGCGCATCCGCCAGACGCGGCGCATTCAGGCCGTCGCGCTGATAAATGTCCTCGCGGAACTGGGTGATGCCGTCGGGCGTGCCCCAGGCGGTGATGTAAACCCAGTAGACCGGCACGGCGGGATTGATCTTCACGTCGATGCGTTCGCCCGAGGCGATGGCGCGGTCGATGGCGTCGCGATCCCAGCCGGGCGTGTCGCGCAGCAGGAAGGCGACATAGTCGCGCACGTTCTGAAGGCGGATGCAGCCCGAGGAGACGAAGCGGAAGTCGTCGCCGAAGACGCCCTTGGCCGGCGTATCGTGCATATAGACGCCATAAGGGTTGGCGATGTCGATGCGCACCACGCCGAGCGAATTGAAGTCGCCGCCGATGTCCTGCCGGAACTTGTAATTGAGCGCGTCGAGAGAGCGCCAGTTGATCTGCTCCGGCTGCAACTCCTGACCATCCTTGTCATAGACGCGGATGTGATTGTCGCGCAGGTAATTGGAGTCCGCCTGCATCTTGGGGATCAGATCCTTGCGGATCACCGAGGCGGGCACCGTCCAGAACGGGTTGAAATTGATCTGATAGGCCTTGGTCTGCATCACCGGCGACTGGCGGTCGATCTTGCCGACGCCGGCGATGTGATGGGTGACGACCTGCCCGTTTTCGACCGTCTCGACCTGTGCGGCCGGGATGTTGGCGGTGACGTAACGATTGCCGAGATCGTGCGAGAAGCTGCGCAGGCGCACGAGATTCGTCTCGAGTTGGCGCAGGCGGGTGTCGGCCGGAACGTTCAGCGCATTGAGCGTCTGCTGGTTGACGACGCCGGTCTCGATGATGCCATGGCGGGCCTGAAAGCGGCGCACCGCCGCCTCGACATAGGAATCGAAGATCGGGCTGGTGCCGGTCTCGTGGCCGATATCGCCAGAGACGATCAGGCGGCGTCGCAGCGCCGACACGGCCGGGCTGTTGGAGCCGAGCCGCAATTGCTGATTGGGAACAACCGGCCAGCCGCCGCCGTCGACGATCTGGCGGTAGCGCTCGATCGCCGCCTCGGTCGCCGCGACTGTCCCCTCGGAGAGAATCGGGGTCGTCGAGCGCGCGACCGTGAGACGGGCGTCGGCGTCATAGCGCTGGGCCCATTCGGCCTGCCCGGTCTCTGCGCGCCCGGGCGTCGCCGCGCCAAGCGCAAGCGTCAAGGAAAGCGGTAGGATCGCGATTTTTTGCACCAGTCGCTCCATGCGCGGCCGCCGCGGCCTCGGTGGGAAAAGGTCTGGGGGCGCGGCTGACAGCCACGCCGCTCGGCGCTTACCAGATATTGTCTGCTTTAACCTTAACAAGGCTCAAACAACCGGCCATTTTATGGCGAAGCCGCCAAGCCCAGGCCAGTCAGGCCATTTCCTCCCCGGACATGCGTTCCACGCCAATGTCGTAAAAGGCACGCGGCGCGAGGCCCAGCCGCATGGCGAACAGGCTTTCAGGAAAACGGCCGAGCGCCTCATTATAGGCGTGGGTCGCGGCGCTCAGCCTGCGGCGGGCGGCCAGGAGCCGGCGCTCCGCCTCCTCCATCTCGACGCGCAGGGCGCTGAAATCCTGAAGACTTCTGATCGGCCCGACGCCCTGCGCCCGGGCGATCAGCTCATGGACGCCATCGGCCAGCCGGGTCTCCGCCAGAAGCCGGGCCTGCGGCGACGGCGCGCGCTGCGCGGCCACATGGGCCCTGGCGACGATCTCGACCGCCTCGCGCTCGGCGGGGGCGAACGCCCGCATGAGACCAACGAGCGGCGGCAGAAACGCGTGCAGGCGAGAAAGCTCCGCCTCGACCTCCGCGGCGGCGGCGTCGCACTGCGCGTCGAGCGCGAGCAGGCGGCGGCGGCTGCCCAGGAGCAGCGCGGCGGCGAGCGCGAACAGGACAAGAGCGACGCAGGCGACAATCATGGCGGGCCTCTTCGGCGGCAACCATCGCCCGCCGCGCGTTGCGAAAAAGTTACCTTACCGGGGCCTTTTTAAACATGGTTACGCAAATGTGAACGCGCGGCTTACCCCACCCGTATCCAGCCCTCGGGGCCGAGCCGCTCCTGCGGCAGAAAGCGGGCCTTGTAGGCCATCTTGCGCGAGCCCTCGACCCAGTAGCCGAGGTAGAGATGCGGCAGCCCCGCCGCTCTCGCGCGATCCATATGGTCGAGAATCATGAAGGCGCCGAGCGAGCGCGCCTCCATCTCGGGCTCGTAGAAGGAATAGACCATCGACAGGCCGTCCGCGAGCCGGTCGGTCAGGCAACAGGCGACGAGGCGGTCGGCGTCATTGCCCGGCGCGTCGGCGGGCAGCCGGTATTCGATCAGCCGCGTGTCCACATGGCTGTCCTCGACCATCATCTGATAGTCGACCATGCTCATGTCGGCCATGCCGCCGTCGGCGTGACGCGCGCCGACGTAGCGTCGAAACAGCGCATATTGCTCGGGAGTGGCGCGGGCGGGGCGCGCCTCGCCGGAGACGCCCGCATTGCGGCGCAGGATTCGCCGCAAGCCGCGCGTCGGAACGAATTCCGCGATCTTGACGCGCACCGAAACGCAGGCCCGGCACTGCTCGCAGGCTGGCCGGTAGGCGATCGTCTGCGACCGGCGGAAGCCGGCCTGCGTCAGGGAATCGTTCAGCGCGGGCGCGCGCAGGCCGATCAGATGGGTGAACACCTTGCGCTCCGCCCGCCCCGGAAGATACGGGCAAGGCGCCGGCGAGGTCAGGTAGAACTGCGGCGCGTCGCGAGGCTCTCTGGTCACGCTCGTCTCGTTCTGTGGCTCATATCTTTCGAGAATAGGGCGTCAGGCGGCGACGGGCCAACCTCTCTTTTTCAATAGGCGCGGCGCAGCACGATCACATCCGCCAACATGTCGTGAAGACAGCGCTTGTCGCTCGTGACGAAACTGACGAGGAAGAGCGGCGGAAACATCCAGGTGACATAAAACAGCACCGCGTGGACGGCCGCCTGGAGGAACGGCACGGGCGCGCCCTGCATGGTGCGCATCTCCAGATCCATGAAGGCCATCCCCGGCGTCGCCATGCGCCAGCCCGAGACGGTGAGGCCGTTGTAGAAGAAGGCGACGAGCGGGAAGAGCGGCGGCAGCAGCAGCGCCGACATGCCGAAGCTCAGAATGAACAGCGCGAAGAACAGCGCCGCCGCCAGGATCGAGACGAGGATGAAGTCGAGGCCGACCGCCATGATCCGCCGCGTCCGCACGCCGTCGAGCGCCGCGGCGGGAATATAGGGGGGCTGTTGCGGCGCCCGCGCATAGGGCGTCCCGCCCTGATCACCGCTCCGAAAATCGCGCTCGCCGTCCATATGCCTGCTCCAGATCCGAGGCCTTTGGCCCCGAGGCCGGACCCAGCGGCCCGGTTCCGGCAATGTCGGACGCGCAGGCGGGGCTTTCAAGACGCTGGCCGCCTCCCGGCCGTTTTTTGCGGCCCTTGGATTGCGGGGATTAGGCCGGGACGCGCCTTGACGAGGTCACGAAGCTGTCGCAAGCCTCGCAGGAAACAGCCGGTGAACAAACCTGCCCGGCGCAACCCTCACAGGACAGCACCATGGACACGAACGGCGTCGACGGCGGCCATCTGACGGCTTTCATCGAGCGAATCGAGAAGCTCGAAGAAGAAAAGAAGGCCATCGCCGACGACATCAAGGATGTCTACGCCGAGGCGAAGGGCACGGGCTTCGACCCCAAGGTCATGCGCAAAATCGTGTCGCTGCGCAAGCAGGACAAGCACAAGCGTCAGGAAGAAGAGGAGATTCTCGGTCTCTACCTCGCCGCGCTGGGCATGGAGTGAGCGACTGCTAAGCTGACGTTAACCATGCCGCCCTAACGCTTGAGACGACGCTGGCCCCGCCCGGCCCGGCGCCTTGGCGAGGGATGTCGTGCCGTCTGGAAAACTGCGGGTTGCTCTCGCCGCGCTCGGCGCGGTCCTGACGGCGCAGGCCATGACCCCGGCGGGCGCGCAATCCGCCCGCCCGAAGTCCCCCGCCTCCCCGCAAGGCGCTCTTCGCCCCCTTGCGTCGCCGTCGCCATCCGCCGCGCCCCACCGCGCCAGCGCCGCGCCGGGCGACCTCGATCTCGCCATCCCTGCCGATGACGCGCCGCTGATGCGCGGCCCGCTCCGCGAGACGGACCCGCCGGTCTCCACCGCCGCCAGTTACGGCCCGCCCGGGACGCGACAGCCGAAGCCCTATCCGCCCGCGCGCCTTCCCTATCCGCGGCCCTTTTCGCCCAAGACCGCGCTGCCGCCGCTCGAGCCCTACGCCACGTCCTTCGTGTCGAAGACGGCCGTCCGGCGGCGCCCTGCGCGCGTCGACGCCTTCGTCCCGCCGCCGCCCGTGACCGTCGCCGTACAGCCTGCGCCCGATCCGAAGCCGAAGCCGAAACCGAAAGTCGAACAGAACCCCTATGATCCCCCCGGCGTCTCGCTCGGCTCCGTGATCTTCTCGCCTTATGTGCAGGCGAGCGGCGGCTATGACGACAATCCGAACCGCCTCGCGCCCGATTTCAATCCGCGCCCTTCCTCCTTCTTTCGCGGCGAGGGCGGGGTGAAGGTGAAGTCCGACTGGTCGCGGCACAATCTCGAAGGCGAGTTGCGCGGCGGCTATTCGGAATATTTCGACTACCAGAAGGCGAGCCGGCCCGACGCCAGCGGCCAGATGGCCGCCCGTTACGACGTGACACGCGACACATCGCTCGATCTCCTGGGCAAGATGGCGCTCGACACGCTGCGTCCCGGCGCGCCCTCCCTGTCGTCGGGCCAGCAGAATGTCTATGTCACCAGCCGGCCGGTGACGCTCGGCGTGGGGACACAGGCGGGCGCGACGCAGAAATTCGGCCGCCTCGCGGTCTCCCTGCGTGGAACCTATGACCGCGTCTGGTATCAGAACGCCGCCTATTCCGACGGAACGACGCTCGAACTGGCGCGCACGAGCTACAATGACTTTGGCGCGCTGTTGCGCGCGTCCTATGAGGCGACGCCGGATCTCAAGCCCTTCATCGAGGGAACGATCGACCGGCGCGTGCACGACTCGCCGACCGACTTCAACGGCTTCTACCGCGACAGCACGGGCTTCATCGTGCGCGGCGGCGGCGAAATCAATGTCACGGCTTTGGTGAAGGGCGAGGTTTCGGGCGGCTATGGGCAGCGCGACTATCAGGACCCGCGCCTGCCGGCGTTGCGCGGCCCCGTCGTCGACGCCGCGCTGATCTACACGCCCTCGCCGCTGACGACCGTGACGCTGCGCGGCTCCACGGCGCTGAATGAAACGACGCTCGCCAACGCCGCCGGCGCGCTCAGCCGCGCCGTCACCGCCACGCTGTCACACGACCTGATGCGCAATCTCAACGTGACGCTCACCGGCAGCTATTTCACCAACGACTACCAGGGCGCGAATGTGCGCGAGCGCGGCGCCAATCTGGGCGTCAAGCTCGAATACAAGGTCACCCGCTCCGTCTCCCTGCGCGCGAGCTACATGCACGAGCGGCTCGACTCCTCCTATGCGAACGCCGATTACACAGCCAATGTCTATCTCGTCGGCCTGAGGTTCCAGCTTTGAGGCGCGCAAGCCGCGCTGGCGGCGGAGGCGCGTCATGCGCCTGATCCTGCCGTTCCTGCTCAACAGCCTGCTGAACTTCGCCGTCGGCCTGCTCGTCGCGAAGGCGCTGGGGCCGTCGGAATATGGCCGCTTCATGCTGGCGCTCGCCATCGCCGTGGTCGTGCAGACGCTGGTCTTCGACTGGCTCCGCCTCGCCGCCACGCGCTTTTATTCCGAGCGCGACCGGCGCGAGCGCCCCCAGATCCGCGCCACACTCGACTCTGCCTTCGCCGCGCTGGCCGCTGTCGCGGTTGTTCTCGCGCTGGCGATCTGGACGCTGCGGCCCGCCTTGCCGATCGCCTCCGATCTCGCGGCGCTCGCAATCGGCGTCTCGCTCGCCAATGCGCTGTTCGACTTCGCCACGGCGATCGTCAGGGCGCGCTTTCAGGACCGCGCCTATGCGGTGCTGGTCATCGCCAAGAACAGTCTGGCGCTGTTGCTGACGGTCGGCGGCGCCTTCCTGTTCCATTCGGCCAAAGTGGCGCTCGTCGGCATGATGATTTCCGTCGCGGGATGCCTTGTCGCCGGACGCAGGACGCTCATGGAACCCGACACCGGCTTCGGGCGGAGCGAAGGCGCGTTGATGCGCCGCTTTCTCGCCTATGGCCTGCCGATCATCTTCGCCGCCGTTCTCTATCAGCTCGTGCCGCTCGCCAATCGCACGCTGCTCTCGCACGTGGATGGATTCGCTCAGGTCGGGCTTCTCTCGCTCGCCTTCGAGACCGGCGTGCGCATCGTCGGCGCCATTGGTTCGGCGATCGACGTCGTCCTGTTCCAGATCGCCGTGCGCGCGGAACAGACAGACGGCGCCGAGGCGGCGCGCGCGCAGATCTCGCGCAACCTCGGCGCCGTCTTCGCCATCGTTCTGCCGGCGGTGGCGGGCGCCTGGCTGATCCTGCCGAGCTTCGAGGCGCTATTCGTGCCGGAAAGCTTTCGCGGCGCCTATGGGCGGTATTTCACGCTGATGACGCCCGGCCTGTTCGCCTTCGCGATGATGAATTACGGCGTCAACACTGCCTTTCAGCTCGCCCATCGGCTCACGCCGCTCGTCCTTGCGGCCTTCATCGCGTTCTTCGCCGATTTCCTGGCGCTCGCGCTTCTGCCGCCGACCGCCGACGCAACGCGCTTCGCTCTGGCGCAATCGATTTCGAGCATGAGCGGCCTTGTCGCCCTCGTCGCGATGCTCTTTCTTCTCGAGCCCATGTGGCCGCGCGCGCGCGACATTCTCGGCGCCGCGGCGGCGACAGGCGCCATGCTTGCGACGGGGCTCGTGCTGCGCGGATTGCCCCCCGGCGCGACGACCCTTGCGCTTCAGATCGGGATGGGCGCGGCCATATACGCCGCGCTCGCCTATGCGCTCGACGTGGCGGGCCTGCGCGGCGTCGCGCGCGCGCGTCTGAGCGAGGAGCAATCGCGGCTGGAAAACGTCTAGAGAGTAAAAATTCGTCTGGGGTCGGCGCGGCCGCGCAGGACGTCCGCCAACGCCAGCAGATTGCCGCGAAGCCGCCCGCGCCTGTCGATCTCCGGCTCGGGCCGGATGGATTTGAGCACATTGGCGGACATGTTGCGCGCGGCGAGCGTCAGCGCGAAGGCGGGCGTCGCCGTGCCCTTGCGCAGCAGATAGAGAGGATTGGCGATCTGCGAATAGCCCAGCCGCAGGCCGGACACCCGCCCCGACCGCACGCCGAGATGGACGCCCGCGAACAGGTTGCTGCGCACGACGCGGCCGAAGCGCGCGTAGCGCGCCGAGAAATCGGTGTCCTCGAGCCAGCCGTAGAGCGGCAGAGCCTCATCGAACCGCAGATGCGGCGCCGCCGCGAGGCGGTACGCCATGTTGCAGCCATATGCGCCGGTCGACTCCCGGATGTATGGCGTGTGAGGCGCGCGCCAGGCGGCGATGAGCGCGTCCGCTTGCTCGAACGTGAAGCCGCCGCGCGTCACGCCGTCGGCGATGAGTTCGCCGGAGGCGGCGACAATATCGGCATGACCGGAAAAAAGACGTTCGACGCCTTCGACAAAGCCCGGCGCGGGCGCGTAATCGTCGTCGACGAAGACGACCACATCCGCATCGTCGCCGATGAGATCGAGCGCGTGGTTGCGCTGCGCGCACAAGCCTTTTACCGGACAGACGACAAAACTGGCGCCGTGGAGTTGGGGCGGCGCATCCTCGGACGAGGCCCCTACCACCAGCGCAGGATCGGGCGCGGGGGAGAGGCGCATCAGACGCGACAGCGCCTCCCCAACGACTGTTGGCCGCCCCGTCGTGGCGATGGCGACGGCGATTTTCATGCGCGCGCCCAGGTGACGTCGGCGCGGACCGCCTCGTAAACGGACGCCACGGCGTCGAGATGCCGGTCGAGCGTCAATGGATTGGCCCAATAGGCGGCATGGGCCGCGTCCGACATGCGCCGCGCGCGGGCGTCGTCCTTCAGTGCATTCATCTTTTCCGCAAGAGACGCCGCATCGCCGGATTCGAACCAGAAACCAGTCTCCCCGTCCTTCACCGCCTCGCGCCCGGCGCAAATGTCGCTGACGATGACGGGCGCGCCGAGCGCGAGCGATTCATAGATGGTGAGCGGCTGGCCTTCGTACCAGACCGAGGGAAACACCAGCGCCCGCGCGCCACGCATGTGCGCCCGCACGGCCTCGGGCGGGAGCCAGCCGAGAAAACGCGCCTCGGGAAAGTCTCGCGCAAGCGCCTCGCGCTCCGGCCCGTCGCCGATGAAAACCGGCGCGACGCCGGCAAGCCGCGCGGCCTGGGCGAAATAGCGCGCGCCTTTCTCGGCGGAGAGCCGCCCCACGAAGAGGAAATCGCCCGGCGCCGCCGCGCCTCTGGGGCCGGCGTCCGTCACGTCGATCGGATTGTTGACCCTGTGAAACACAGCGCGCGGCAGATAGGGCGCGATCGCGTCTTCCTGAAGCCGCGACAGGACGATGACATGGCGCGCCGTCTGCGGCAGCCCGGAGGCGTGGCGCATGAGAGCATGGCGGCCGACCCGCATGAGTTTGCGATGGTAGCCGCGTGAATCGCAATTATGCAGGACGCAACCCGTCGACATGGCCGCGCGGCCGCAATTGCGCGCGGCGCCGTGATCGTAGAAGCCGCCATTGGGGCAGGCGAGAGAATAGTCGTGCAGCGTTTGCACGACCGGAAGCGGGGCTTGGCGCAGGGCCATCCCGATCGAGGGCGACAGCGCCTTCGCCCAGCCATGCACATGGACGATCGTGCCCCTCGGGTCGCAGCCGGACAGAAGCGCGGCGAGTCGCGACGCAGCCGCGCGATTCCACAGCCATTGCGCGCCAAAGCGCGCAAGCGAGGCGGCGGTGAGGACATCGGGCTGATCCAGCAGCACGCCCTCGACGCCCGCCTCGATCAGGCTCGGCTCGACCGGACCGACGGCCGCAAAGAAAGTGACCCTGCGCCCGCGCCGCGCGAACCCTTTCGCGCTGTCGATGGCGACCCTGGCGGCGCCGCCATTGATATGGGCGTGGTCGTTCAGGATGATGATGCGCATGTCACTTGACGGCGATGACATAGGCGAAACTTGAAACCGCCCTCCAGCCCCGCGCACGGGCCAGTTTCGTGAAGGCGGCGTCAATGCGCCGCACAAGCGGAAATTTTTGGAAGTAGCCGTACCCCCAGAAGGGCAAAACCACGATGTCAGAGAAGCCCGCCCGCTTCAGCAGCGGAACGATCTTTTCTTCCGAGCTGAAGCAACAATCGTAATAGGCGGGAAACTTAGGGTTGTCGCCCTCCTCCTTTCGGTCGGGAAAAACGGTTTCGACCAGCCAGCGGGAGAGCGTCTCGGGGATAAGCCGATTGAGCACATAGGGCGGCGCATAGAGCGTCGGGAAAAAAGCGAAGGCGACGCCGCCCGGCGCCAGAGCATGGGCGATGTTCTCCCACATGCGCGCGACGTCGGGAACATGCTCCATGACCATGCGGCAGTAGGCGAGATCGTAGAGTCCTTCTCCCAGCACGGCAGGCGCCTCCGGGCTCGCGATGTCGCAGAGAACGGTCTTATAGCCTGGCGGAGCGAGAGACAGCTCGCGGGCTGAAATATCGTTGAGCGCCACGTCGAAACCATGCGCTGCGACTTCCTGCGGCAGGAAGAGCGGATCGCGACCGCCGCCGATCTCCAAATGCCGATTCAACCCCTTTCGCTTCGCGATCTCGACGATGGCCCGCTTGTAATTGTCCCATGCCCAGTTGAAATCGGGATTGTAATCGAGAGCCGTGATAATCTCCCGCGTCCCGGGGTCCGGGACAGGATCACAAGAGTGCGGCTGAAGAACCATATGCCCGGCTTTCGTTCACGTGCAAACTTGATCTTAAGCTTGAGGCCGTTACGCGAAGATGAACGCTCGGGAGGCCAGCCATGAACTTCATCCCCGGCGACGATGCGGCGCGCCAGACGCTCGCTCGCGCCGCCGCGTCCCCGATCGACGCCTTGCTGCGCGAGCTCGACGCCACGCGCGAGGGATTGACGGAGGACGAGGCGGCCCGGCGGCGGCGGCGCTTCGGGCCGAACCGCGTCGCGCAGGAAAACGGCGCCGGCGTCCTGCGCGAACTCACGCGCCACGTCTTCAATCCGCTCAACGGCCTGCTGCTGACGCTCGCCGCCGCCTCGTTCGCGCTGAGCGACCAGCGCTCGGCCATCGTCATTTCGGCGATTGTCGTGTTGAGCGTGCTGCTCGCCTTCGTGCAGGAGCATCGCGCCAACGCCGCCGCCGCTAAGCTGCGCGCCATGGTGCGCACCCATGCCTCCGTGCGCAGGCCGGACGCCGGCGCCGATCCCTTTGTCGAGACCTCGCTCGAGGACCTCGCGCCCGGCGACATCGTGCGCCTGACCGCCGGCGACATGATTCCGGCCGACGTGCGGCTCCTCGCGACGAAGGACCTGTTCATCAATCAGTCGACGCTCACCGGCGAGTCCATGCCCGTCGAGAAATTCGCCGCGCCCGCGCGAACGGCCGAGCCGCTGGAGGCGGACTCGCTTGCCTTCATGGGCTCGAATGTCGTCAGCGGCTATGGCGAGGCCGTTGTGGTCGCGACGGGCGCGAGCACGATCTTCGGCCAGATCGCCGACCGCATCACCGAAGCGGACGACTCCACCGCCTTCGACGCAAGCGTGAAAAAATTCACCTGGCTGATGATCGCCTTCATGGCCGTCATGGCGCCCGCCGTGTTCTTCATCAACGGCTGGTTCAAGGGCGACTGGCTGTCGGCCTTTCTCTTCGCCATTTCAGTCGCCGTGGGGCTCACGCCGGAAATGCTGCCGATGATCGTGACGGTCAATCTCGCCAAGGGGGCCATGGCCCTGTCGCGAGAGAAGGTGATCGTCAAGCGCCTCTCCGCCATCCAGAACTTTGGCGCCATGGACGTGCTGTGCACCGACAAGACCGGCACGCTGACGCAGGACCGCATCATTCTCAAGCGGCATCTCGACATCTATGGCGAGGACTCGGCGCGCGTTCTCGAATTCGCCTATATCAACAGCCATTTTCAGTCCGGCTTGCGCAATCTTCTCGACATCGCCGTGCTTCAGCACGCGGAGATCGAGGAAAGACTGGCGCCGCAGCATCATTTCACGAAAATCGACGAAATCCCCTTCGACTTCGAGCGCCGCCGTCTCTCCGTCGTCGTCGAAGGCGACGATGGCGCGCGCCTGCTGATCTGCAAGGGCGCCGTCGAAGAGATTTTCGAGGTCTCGACCCGCTATGAAGCGGCCGACTCCAGCGGGCTGCTCGATCTGTCGCATCTCGAAACGGCGAAACGTGAAACGGCGCTGCTCAACGCGGACGGATTCCGCGTCATCGCCGTGGCCTACAAGCAGGTCTCCGGCGATCAGCAGGTTTTCTCCGCCGCCGACGAAATCGGGCTGACGCTTCTGGGCTACATCGCCTTTCTCGATCCGCCGAAGGACAGCGCCGCGAGCGCCATCGCCGATCTTCGCAAGGCCGGCATATCGGTCAAGATCCTGACCGGCGACAATGAGATCGTCACCCGCAAGGTGTGCGCCGACGTGGGCCTGAACATCGAGGGCCTTGCGCTCGGCGCCGAGATCGACGCCATGGACGACGAAACGCTCGCCGCCCGCGTCTCGGGCGTCACCGTTTTCGCCAAACTGTCGCCGCCGCAGAAGGCGCGCGTCGTCTCGGCGCTGCGCCGGCGCGGCCATGTCGTCGGCTATCTCGGCGACGGCATCAATGACGGGCCGGCGCTCAAGGCGGGCGACGTCGGCATTTCGGTCGACACGGCGACCGACATCGCGCGCGAGTCCGCCGATCTGATCCTGCTCGAAAAAAGCCTGGCCGTGCTGAACGACGGGGTGATCGAAGGCCGCAAGGTCTTCGCCAACATCCTCAAATATATCCGCATGGGCGCCAGCTCCAACTTCGGCAACATGTTCAGCCTGCTCGGCGCCAGCGTGTTCCTTCCGTTTCTGCCGATGACGCCCATCCAGATTCTTACCAACAGCCTCCTCTATGATTTCTCGCAGACCGCCATCCCGACCGACAATGTCGATGAGGAGTTTCTGGAGGAGCCGCGCAAGTGGAATATCGGCGGGATCGCGCGTTTCATGCTCTATCTCGGGCCGGTGAGCTCGATCTTCGACTATGCGACCTTCATGCTCATGCTCGTCGCCTTCGGCGCCTGGAACAAGCCGGAGCTGTTTCAGACCGGCTGGTTCGTGGAATCGCTCTTCACCCAGACGCTCATCATCCACATCATCCGCACGCGAAAAGTTCCTTTCATCCAGAGCCGCGCCAGCGGCGCGCTGCTGGCGACGACGATCATCGTCTGCCTGATCGGCGCCGCGCTGCCATTTTCGTCGCTGGCGCCGGTCTTCGGCTTCACGCCGCTGCCGACGACCTATTGGCCGGCCCTCGGGCTGTTCCTCATCAGCTACGCGGTCCTGGCGCATCTCGCCAAGACCGCCTATTTCGACCGTTTCGAAGAATGAGCGAGCGCCCAAACCCGCAGGCCGCGCCGCAATCGGAGGTCGTCGACTTCCTGACGACCCGCCTTGGCGTGACGGACCGGATCACGACTCACATTTCCGTCGTGCTGCGCGGAGCGGACCGCGTTTACAAGCTCAAGCGCGCCGTGCGCCTGCCGTATCTCGATTTCTCGACGCCGGCGCGTCGCCTCGCCTTGTGCGAGCGGGAGGTCCAACTGAACAGCCGCTTCGCCCCGTCGCTATATCTCGGCGTGCGGCGGATCACCCGCGAGGCGGATGGCTCTCTCGCGCTCGACGGCGCCGGCGCGTTTGTCGACGCAATCGTAGAGATGCGGCGTTTTCCGGACGACGCGCTGTTCGACGACATGGCGCGCAAGGGGCGGCTGACGAAAGACATCATCGAGCGCCTCGCGCGTCGCGTCGCCAGGGCGCATGACGCGGCGGCGCCGGATTTCTCCCATGGCGGCGCGGCGGCGATGCGCGCCATCGTCGACAGCATGGAGGCGAGCCTGCGGCAGGCGCCGCCGGCGCCGATCGCGGAGATCGAGGCGCATCTCGCGTCGCTGAGGCGCGCATTCGACGCTCTCGCGCCGCTCATCGAGGCGCGGCGCGCCGACGGCAAGGTGCGGCCCTGCCATGGCGATCTCAATCTGCGCAATATCTGCCTCTATGAGGGCGAGCCGACGCCCTTCGACGGCATCGAATTTTCCGACGATATTTCCACAATCGACGTTCTGTACGACATTGCGTTTCTGCTGATGGACCTTTGGCGCGTGGGGCTTTCCGACTACGCCAATGTCGCCTTCAACCGCTATCTCGACGCCCGCGCGGAAGATGAGGCCGAGGGGCTTCGCCTGCTGCCCGTCTTCATGTCCTTGCGCGCGACGATCCGCGCGCATGTCGAGGCGTCGCAGGGCCATGACGACACGGCGCGGGCCTTTTTCGACGCCTCGCGCGCCTTGCTGCGAGAGCCGCATGGCGCGATCGTCGCGATCGGCGGCTTCAGCGGCTCGGGCAAATCCAGCGTCGCCGCGGCGCTGGCGCCCCGCCTCGACGCGCCCGCGCCAGGCGCACGCATCCTGAACAGCGACCGGATACGCAAACGCCTGTTCGGCGCGCAGCCGACCGAGCGGCTGCCGGCCGACGCCTATCGCGGCGAGGTGTCCGCACGGGTCTATGAGGAACTCGTCGGCGCCGCCACGCGCGCAGCGCGGGCGGGGTGGCCGGTGATCGCCGAGGCGGTGTTCGACAGGGCGCCGGATCGCGCGGCCATCGAAGCGGCTGCGCGGGCCGCTGGGGCTCTCTTCACAGGCTTCTGGCTCGACGCCGATCTCGCGCAACGGCTCGCCCGCGTCGACCGCCGCGTCAATGACGCATCGGACGCGACAGGCGACGTGCTGAAGGCGCAGGCGACGAAAGACACGGGCGAGATGTCATGGCGGCGCGTCGACGCGACACGGACGGTGTTCGAGACGGTCGACGAATTGGCCGCTGGGCTACCGCGAGTCGTTACGGAATGAGCACCGCCGCGCCTTGCAGGCGGCCGTCACGCAGATCGCTCAGCGCCTCATTGGCCTGCGAGAGCGCGTAGCAGACGCTGTGCATCCTCAGCGGCAGGGTCGGCGCCAACGAGAGAAATTCCCGCGCGTCCTGACGCGTGAGATTGGCGACCGAGACGAGACGGCGCTCCTCCCACAGGCGCGCATAGGGAAAGCTCGGGATGTCGCTCATATGGATGCCGCCACAGACCACCGCGCCGCCTTTCTTCACCGCCGCGAGCGCCGTCGGCACGAGCCCGCCGACGGGGGCGAAGATCAGAGCCGCGTCGAGTTTTTCAGGCGACGGCGCGTCCGACCCCTGCGCGCTCGCCGCGCCGAGCGACAAGGCGAATTGCGCCGCCGCGTCGTCGCCCGGCCGCACGAAGGCGTGCACGCGCCTGCCTTGCAGGATCGCGACCTGCGCGATGATATGCGCGGCGGCGCCAAACCCGTAAATGCCGATGGTCTGGGCCTCGCCCGCCATCTTCAACGTCCGCCAGCCGATGAGCCCGGCGCAGAGCAGCGGCGCCAGCGTGGCGGCGTCGGCGCTCTCCGGCAGGGGAAAACAGTAGGAGGCGTCGGCGACCATATGCGTGGCGTAGCCGCCGTCGCCCGTGTAGCCGGTGAACAGCGGATCGTCGCAGAGATTTTCGCGCGCGCTGAGGCAATAGGGGCAATGGCCGCAGGTGTGGCCGAGCCACGGCGCGCCGACGCGCGCGCCCGGCGCGAAGCCGGCGACATCCGCCCCCGCCGCCTCCACGCGGGCGACGATCTCATGGCCCGGAATGACCGGAAGCTTTGTCTGTGTCAGCTCGCCGTCGACGACGTGCAGATCGGTGCGGCAGACTCCGCAGGCCTCGATGCGCAGCAGCAGCTCGCCGGGACCGGGCGCCGGGATCGGGCGCTGCTCCGGGACGAGCGGCGTTCCGGGGCGGCGAAGGACCATGGCGGACATCTGTGCCAATTTGCGTTCCCCCTTCCAAACATCCCCGCTCTCGCAGGCGTCCCCTCTCCCGCGTCAGCGCGGCACAGAGGGGGCCAGCCGCTTGCTGAGAAAGATGCGTCGCCCACCCGGTGGAAAATCCGCGATCTCGCCCACCCTCGCAAACCCCAGCCGCTCGTAAAACGCGGCGACGCCGGCGTCGAACGTATCGATATAGGCCCCGACCGCCCCACGGGCGCGGGCGGCCTCTTGGGCCGCCGCCATCACGTCTGTCGCCAGACCTTGCCCCCGCCGCGTCGGCGCCACCCACAGCTGCCTTATATAAAGCCAGCGCCAGTGGATGACTCCGTTGAGGCCGCAAATGAGCGCCCCATTCTCATCGCGCAACACAAGATTGAGCGGCGTCTCTTCGCGGGCGCCGAAACGCGCGGCGATCTCGGCGCCGAGCCGTTCGGCGAGCTCTTGCGACTCCGCCGCGCAGATTTCGAAGCTCGGCTTTTCAGGAGAAGAGTTTCTGCTAAACATCCCGCCCGTGAAGCTTGCCCTCGCCTCCTTCCTATTCTGCGCAACGCTCGTCGCGGCCGCAATGGCGCAGGCGGAGGAAGACTGCGGCCCCGCCCTCGTCGCGCCGCTCGCCGGCGCCACGGGCGCGCGCGTCGAGGATTATGCGGCGGTGTTCGAGAGCTGCGCGAGGGGTGACGCAAGGCGCCTCGCCACCCGCCGCTTCCGGATCGACGGCGATGAGCTGCTGCTCACCGTCGATCCCCAGACGCTGGAAACCACGCTGGCCCGCGCCGCCTGCTGGCGCTGTGAAGCCGCCAGCGACGATGAGCAGGCGGGGACCCGCTTTCTCCAGGCCGTGCGCCCGCCGCCCGATGCGAGCCGTCCGGCCGCCCTCGTCAACGCCGGCCTCATTCACGGCAGGGGCGCGGGGAGCTTCGTCACCGGCGATCTCTGCCCGAGCCAGAAGCCGCTCGATCGGGATTTCATCGAGGAAGTGGCCGCGCAGGGTCCGGGCGCGCCGCTGACCCTCGCCGTTTCGGGTGCCTGGATCGCCCGGCACCCCGTGGATTTCGCCTGGCTTCAGGAAAAGCGCCGCTCGGGGGCGCTGGCCATCACCTGGGCGGATCACTCCTACTCGCACCCCTATGCGCCGGGGCTGAAGGACGCGCAGAATTACATGCTGCGTCCCGGCGTCGATCTCGACCGCGAGATTTTCGAAACAGAGAAGCTGCTGATCGCCCATGGCGAGACGCCCTCGGTCTTCTTCCGCTTTCCCGGCCTCGTCGCCGACGCCGCCCTGCTGGAGAAGCTGAGGGAGCGCCATCTCGTGGCGCTCGGGGCTGATAGCTGGCTGGCGCTGGGGCCGCCGCCGCGCGCGGGCTCGATCCTTCTGGTCCACCCCAACGGCAATGAGCCCGGCGGGCTGAGGATTTTCTCGCGGCTGCTGAAAAGCGGCAAACTGCCCCTGCCCTTCCGGCGGATCACCGACGCGCCCTGAGGCCGGCGGGGGCGCGGCCGACAATTCCCTTACATTGACAAGGGTTGCCCCGCCTCTTATCTGTCCGGCGGAAATGCCGCGTCGGCCTGAACGCCCGGACTCCCGGACGCTGTCGCAAGCGGTTGCTTTTCCGAGGAATTGCGACGCTCCGCCCCGGCCGCCTCTCTCTGGCGCACGCGACTGGCGGCGCGCCCTGTGGAGAAAGGTTTGGGGAATGCTCGGCGCCCTCGCCAAGAAGATTTTCGGCACGGCAAATGACCGCCGCCTCAAGACCTATGCGCCGAAAGTCAATGCCATCAATGCGCTCGAGCCGCAGCTCGCGGCGCTGACCGACGAGGAGCTCAAGAACCGCACGGTCGAGTTTCGCGAGCAGCTCGCCGCCGGCGTGTCGCTGGACGACCTTCTGATTCCGGCCTTCGCCACCGTCCGCGAGGCGGCCAAGCGCACGCTCGGCCAGCGCCATTTCGACGTCCAGCTCATCGGCGGCATGGTGCTGCACGAAGGCGCCATCGCCGAAATGCGCACGGGTGAAGGCAAGACCCTCGTCGCCACGCTCGCGGTCTATCTCAACGCGCTGGCCGGCAAGGGCGTGCATGTCGTCACCGTCAACGACTACCTCGCCAAGCGCGACAGCGAGTGGATGGGCCAGATCTACCGCTTCCTGGGCATGACGGTCGGCTGCGTGGTCCACGAGCTTTCCGACGAGCAGCGCGCCATCGCCTACGGCTCCGACATCACCTACGGCACCAACAACGAATTCGGCTTCGACTATCTGCGCGACAACATGAAATATGAGTTCGCGCAGATGGTGCAGCGCGGCCACAATTACGCGATCGTCGACGAGGTCGACTCGATCCTCATCGACGAGGCGCGCACGCCGCTCATCATTTCGGGCGCCGTCGACGACAAGTCGGACCTCTACAACACCATCGACCGGCTGATGCCCAAGCTGGCCTCCGAAGATTACGAGCTCGACGAGAAGCAGCGCACGATCCATCTCACCGACGCGGGCAATGAGCATATGGAAGAGCTGCTCATCGAGGTCGGCGCGCTGACCGACGGCGCGCTCTACGAGGCGCACAACGTCACCCTCGTGCACCACGTCAATCAGGCGCTCCGCGCCCACAAGCTGTTCCAGCGCGACAAGGACTATATCGTCCGCAACGGCGAAGTCGTCATCATCGACGAGTTCACCGGCCGCATGATGCCGGGCCGCCGTTATTCGGAAGGCCTGCATCAGGCGCTGGAGGCCAAGGAGCGCGTTCAGGTTCAGCCCGAGAACGTCACGCTCGCGTCGATCACCTTCCAGAATTATTTCCGCCTCTACGACAAGCTCGCCGGCATGACCGGCACGGCGGCGACCGAGGCCAATGAATTCGCCGAGATCTACAAGCTGGACGTCGTTGAAATCCCGACGAACCGCCCGGTGCAGCGCCGCGACGACGACGACGAGGTCTATCGCACGGCGAAAGAGAAGCTCAACGCCATCCTGGAAGAGGTCAAAGACGCGAGTTCCCGCCTCCAGCCGCTTCTCGTCGGCACGACCTCCATCGAGAAGTCCGAGCAGCTTGCGGAGTTTCTGGTTTCGCAGGGCTACAAGATGATCGACTTCGCCGATCCAAAAGGGTTGTCGAAGCTCTATGAGGCCGCGCGCGCCGGAACCCAGTCGAAGATGTTCGCGGTGCTGAACGCGCGCTTCCATGAGCAGGAAGCCTATATCGTCGCGGAAGCGGGCGTCCCCGGCGCCATCACCATCGCCACCAACATGGCCGGCCGCGGCACCGACATTCAGCTCGGCGGCAACGTCGAAATGCGCGTCATGCAGGAATGCGAGGGGCTGGAAGGCGCCGAGCGCGAGGCGCGGGAAGCCGAGATCCGCGCCGAAGTCGCCGACTTCAAGGAAAAGGCGCTCGCCGCCGGCGGTCTTTACATCATCGGCACCGAACGCCATGAGAGCCGCCGCATCGACAATCAGCTGCGCGGCCGCTCGGGGCGTCAGGGCGATCCGGGCCGCTCCAAGTTCTTCCTGTCGCTGCAGGACGACCTGATGCGCATCTTCGGCTCCGAGCGCATGGACTCCATGCTGGTGAAGCTCGGTCTGCAGGAGGGCGAGGCGATCGTCCATCCCTGGATCAACAAGGCGATCGAGAAGGCGCAGCACAAGGTCGAGGCGCGCAACTTCGACATCCGCAAAAACATCCTCAAGTTCGACAATGTGATGAACGACCAGCGCAAGGTCATCTTCGAGCGCCGGCGCGAGATCATGGGCGAGGAGAGCGTCGAGGAGCAGGTTTCCGACATGCGCGCGGAAGTGGTCGACACGCTGGTGTCGCGTCACATTCCGCACGACGCCTATGCGGAAGCCTGGGACGTCGCGGGCCTTGCGGAGGACGTGAGGGCGAAGCTCAATCTGGATGTTCCGGTCACTGACTGGGCGAAGGAAGAGGGCATCGCCGACGAAGAGATCAAGGAGCGTCTGCTCGAGGCGGCGGACGAGTCCTACGAGGCGCGCGTCGAGCGCAACACGGCGCCGCTGATGCGCATGATCGAGAAGCAGGTGGTGCTGCAATCCCTGGATATGCTGTGGCGCGAGCATCTGGTGGCGCTCGACCATCTGCGTCAGGTGATCGGCTGGCGCGGCATGGCGCAGCGCGATCCGCTAAACGAATACAAATCCGAGGCGCTCGAGCTGTTCCGCAGCCTGATGAACCATTGGGACGAACAGGTGATCGCGCAACTGATGCGCGTTGAAGTCAGCTTCGAGGCGCCGCCCTCCGCGCCGCCGGAGCTGCCGCCGATGGAAATGTCGCATCCCGACCCGGTCGCGCTCGCCGCCGGCGTCAGCGTCGAGCAGAACGCGCTGGAAGATCTCAACGCCCGCTTGGCCGGCATCGATTTCGCCGCGCAGACGGCGGCGGACGCGACGGAGGCGAAACGCGATCCCGGCGATCCGGCGACCTGGGGCAAGGTCGGCCGCAACGAGGCCTGCCCCTGCGGCTCGGGCAAGAAATACAAGCATTGCCACGGCAAGCTGACGGAAGCGTAAGCCCCGGCGAAACCATCCCGCACACGGCAAGGCTCCCGATCTCCGCAACGGATGTCGGGAGCCTTTGCTTTTCATCGCGGCCTTTAGCGCTCCCGTTTCAGGTAAAGTTCGGAATAAGCCTGCCGCAGAACGTTCTTCTGCACCTTGCCCATGGCGTTGCGCGGCAGCTCCGGCGCAAACATCACCCGCTTCGGGGTCTTGAATCTGGCGAGGCGATTTTCCAGCGCCGCCAGAATGGCGCTCTCCGACAGGGCGGCTCCCTCCTCCGCAACGACAATGGCCGTCACCGCCTCGCCGAAATCCGGGTGCGCCACGCCGATGACGGCCGACTCCCTGACGCCCGCGACAAGGTCGATCTCTGTCTCCACCTCCTTCGGATAGACATTGAGCCCGCCGGTGATGATCAAATCCTTCGCGCGCCCGACGATCCGCACGTAACCGCGCGCGTCGATCGTCCCGATGTCGCCCGTGATGAAGAAGCCGTCCGGGCGAAACTCCGCGGCGGTCTTTTCAGGCTGGCGCCAATAGCCGCTGAAGACGTTCGGCCCGCGCACCTCGATCATGCCCACCTCGTCGACGGCGAGCGCCGCGCCAGTTTCCGCATCGGCGATGCGAATCTCGACTCCCCACAGGGGAAAGCCGACCGTTCCGGCGCGTCTGTCGCCTTCATAGGGGTTCGACGTATTCATGCCGGTTTCGGTCATGCCGTATCTTTCGAGGATGGCGTGGCCGGTGCGCGCCTGCCAGGCCTGGTGCGTCTCCGCAAGCAGCGGCGCCGAACCGGAGATGAACAGCCGCATGCGTCGCACGCTTTCGCAATCGAGGCCCGGCTCCTGCAACAGTCGCGTGTAGAAGGTCGGCACGCCCATCAGCACGGTCGCCTTCTCCATCGCGGCCAGAACGTCCGCGGGACGAAACTGCCGCTGAAAGATGAGCGAGGCGCCGGCAAGGAGCGTCACATGCGTTGCGACGAACAATCCATGCGCGTGATAGATGGGGAGCGCGTGAATGAGCACGTCGTCGGCAGAGAACCGCCATTCGTCGCGCAGGGCGAGAGCGTTCGACGCGAGGTTGGCGTGACTGAGCATCGCGCCTTTCGAGCGGCCTGTCGTTCCCGATGTGTAAAGAATGGCGGCAAGATCGCCGCCGCCGCGCGCGGCGTTGTCAAAATCCGACGGCATGTCGGCCATGCGCGCCGCCAGTGACCCGCCGCCGTCGGCGTCGAGCGTTTCGACTCGAGTCGCGGCGGATTGCGGAAGCTTTCGAACATCCTCCAGCCGGCCGGGCTCGCAGATGAACAGGGCGGGCTGCGCATCCTCGATGAAATAGCCGATCTCCGCCGCCGTATAGGCGGTGTTGAGCGGAACGAAGGCCGCCCCGCAGCGCAGACAGGCGAGATAGAGCATCAGCGCTTCAATGCTCTTGTCGACCTGCGCGGCGACCCTGTCGCCCGGCGCGACGCCGAGCCGCGTGAGCGCATGTGCGAAGCGCGCCGACCGAGCGCGGACGTCGTCATAGGACACGGGAGCGCGGCCGGACGCATCGGCGAAGCGCCGCGCTCCGTCCGGCATGTTGGATTCGATCAGATCCCAGAAGTCGTTTGCCGCCACGCCCGCCTCCACCTGACGCGACTGCGCGCGCGCAGTCGGAGCGCATATTTTTTAGACCGGATGCGCGGCGGCGTCACATGCGTGCGACAAATCTGGTCATTTGCGAGAAAATCCCGCTCACATTGGGAAAAATTCCCGACCGCGCTGCGGCGAAAATCAATTAGGAAACATCGGCGCGTGCTAGTCTCCGCCTCTTCGGGCCGGGACTGGCCTGCGCCAGCAATCTTCCAGGAAAGCGCGAGGCTGATTAAGGGGGCGCCGAAATGGATAACCGCGTCACGGCAGACGATCTCGACTCCGCTCTCGATCGCATGTCTCGCGAGCATGAGACGGTCTTTCACTATCATTTGACCGAATTCATGGCCTCTCATCTGACGGATTGCTGCAGCGTGTTCGACGGCGATCTGCACGAGATGCTGGTCTTCACGATCCTCGCGCAGCGTTACCTTCGTGATCAGGTCGCGCGCCTGCATGACGAGGCGGAGGCGCAGCCGGAGGAACGGCGCGTCATTTCCGCCACGCGCATCGCCGCGCAGACCGGCATGCCGCGCGAAACCGTGCGCCGAAAGCTCCAGGCCCTGCAGGCGCGCGGCTGGGTCGAGAAGACCGGGCGCGCCGAGTGGCGAATCGCCGTCACCGACGGCCAGGCCACCGCCCGGCTCGGGCTGGAGGATTTTCTCAGACGGGAGGCGCGGCGCGTCATCCGCTTCACCCGCGCGCTCAAGCCGATCGTTTGAGCCGGTCCTGCGCCGGCCTTCGCGCGGGACGGCCACAGGCCCCTCCCGTTTGGATGGAAATGACGCATCTTTGGTAATATGAGTGCGCCGCGCGGCGGGGACGGCGCGTCCTCCCCCCGGGACGGCGCGGCGTCTTGCCGGGCCGGGCCTGCGCCGCCCGGCCACTCATCTTCGCCGGCGCCCTGCCCGATCCGGGCGGGGAACGGCCCTCGACAGGAGCTTATGCGTGTCGTCCATCGATTTTTCCAAGGTCCTCGTCGCTCAGGGCGGCGGACCGACCGCCGTCATCAACCAATCGCTCGTCGGAGCCGTGCTGGAATCGCGCAAGTTCCGCGAGGTCGAGCGAGTCTATGGCGCGTTCCACGGCGTGCGCGGCATCGTCAACGAGGATTTCGTCGACCTCACCCAGGAGACGACCCACAACCTTGAAATGGTGGCGAATACACCGTCCTCGGCGCTCGGCTCCACCCGCGACAAGCCGGACCTGAAATATTGCCAGGAGATTTTCAAGGTCCTGCGCGCCCATGGCGTCGGCTGCTTCTTCTATATCGGCGGTAATGATTCGTCGGATACGGTCCGCATCGTCTCCGAGGAGGCCCGCAACGCCGGCTATCCGCTGCGCGCCATCCACATCCCCAAGACCATCGACAATGATCTGATGGTCAACGACCATACGCCGGGCTTCCCCTCGGCCGCGCGCTGGGTCGCCCAGGCCTTCGCCGGCGCCAATCTCGACAATTGGGCGCTGCCGGGCGTCTATATTGCGGTCGTCATGGGCCGCCACGCCGGCTTTCTCACCGCCGCCTCGGCGCTGGGCAAGAAATTCCCGGACGACGGCCCCCACCTCATCTATGTGCCGGAGCGCGCCTTCTTCATCGACAAGTTCCTCGCCGACGTGAAGGCGACGATGGACAAATACGGCCGCTGCGTCGTCGCCGTCTCGGAGGGCGTCAGCGACGAGAACCACGTGCCGATCGCCGAAAAGCTCGCCGAGCAGGTCGAACGCGACGCGCATGGCAATGTGCATCTCGGCGGCGGCGGTCTGGCTGACGAGCTGACCCAGCTGGTCAAGAACAAGCTTGGCTACAAGCGCGTGCGCGCCGACACCTTCGGCTATGTGCAGCGCAGCTTCGTCGGCTGCGTCTCGGACGTGGACCAGCGCGAGGCCCGCGAAGTTGGCGAGAAAGCCGTGCAATACGCCATCTGGGGCGACCGCGACGGCTCCGTGACGATCCACCGCACGGGTTTTTATTCCGTCGACTATCAGCTTACGCCCCTTGAACAAATCGCGGCGAAAACAAAAGTGATGCCGGATGAGTTCATCGCGCCCGGCGGCACGGACGTCACGGACGCTTTCAGAATGTATCTTCGGCCCCTGCTGGGCAGCGGCATGCCGGACGCCTTCCGGCTCCGGCTCAATCGCGTGCCGAAGATTCTGACCTGAGCGGACGGGCGCCGGCGGCGACTGGGCCCCGCCCAGCGCCGCCGTAACCACGGCGCAAAACTTGCAACCGCCGAAAATTGCGGGCAGGTTGCAATCCGCGGCATGCCTAAAATAAAGTAGGCGATCGCGGCGGCCTGGGCCGACCGCGGCATTCGGGGGCTCCCGCAGGGGAGCCGCCCATATCCGGACCGGCAGGGGACGGAGGCCAGCGAGGGGCGGCTTCCACCTTTTGTTAGGCCCGAGCCGGTATCACATGTTTGAGTCGATTCGCGTGGCGGGTTGATTCATCGGGAGAAAATCATGAGCAAAGTCGGCGGCGGCGATTCCAAGAATACGCTTTACTGCTCGTTTTGCGGCAAGAGCCAGCATGAAGTCCGCAAGCTGATCGCCGGCCCCACGGTCTTCATTTGCGACGAGTGCGTCGAACTCTGCATGGATATTATCCGCGAGGAGAACAAATCCTCGCTGGTGAAGCAGCGCGACGGCATTCCGACGCCCCGGGAGATCTGCAAGGTTCTGGACGATTACGTCATCGGCCAGGCGCAGGCGAAGCGCGTCCTGTCGGTCGCGGTCCACAATCATTACAAGCGCCTCAACCACGCCACGAAGCACGGCGACGTCGAGCTGGCGAAATCCAACATCCTGCTGATCGGCCCGACCGGCGTCGGCAAGACCATGCTGGCGCAGACGCTGGCGCGCATTCTGGACGTGCCCTTCACCATGGCCGACGCCACCACGCTGACCGAGGCGGGCTATGTCGGCGAGGACGTCGAGAACATCATCCTGAAGCTGTTGCAGGCGTCCGACTACAATGTCGAGCGCGCCCAGCGCGGCATCGTCTACGTCGACGAAATCGACAAGATTTCGCGCAAAAGCGACAATCCCTCCATCACCCGGGACGTGTCGGGCGAGGGCGTCCAGCAGGCGCTGCTCAAGATCATGGAGGGCACGGTCGCTTCGGTGCCGCCGCAGGGCGGGCGCAAGCATCCGCAGCAGGAGTTCCTCCAGGTCGACACGACCAATATCCTCTTCATCTGCGGCGGTGCCTTCGCCGGCCTCGAGAAGATCATTTCCGCGCGGGGTCGCAGCACCTCCATCGGCTTCGGCGCCAGCGTTCAGGCGCCGGACGAGCGCCGCACCGGCGACATTTTCCGTCAGGTGCAGCCCGAGGATCTGCTGAAATTCGGCCTGATCCCGGAATTCGTCGGCCGTCTGCCGGTTCTGGCGACGCTCGAGGATCTCGACGAGGAAGCGCTCAAGAGGATTCTGACCGAGCCCAAGAACGCTCTGGTCAAGCAGTATCAGCGCCTGTTCGAGATGGAGAATGTCGAGCTGACCTTCCAGGACGAGGCGCTCACCGCCGTCGCCCGCAAGGCGATCGAGCGCCATACCGGCGCGCGCGGCCTGCGCTCCATCATGGAGGGGATTCTCCTCGACACCATGTTCGAACTGCCGGGCCTCGAGGGGGTCGAGCAGGTCGTCATCGGGCCGGAAGTCGTTGAAGGGAAAGCGCGTCCTCTGTATATCTACGCGGAGCGCAACGAGAAAAGCGGCGCCAGCGCCTGATCGGCGCGCGCCGGCGCACTGTCGGGACGGACCGGGCGACACGCCTGGCGACATTTGGCCGTCCTTGAATCGATCGTTCGTGTATCCCATTTCCTGCGTTAACGGGGCCGTTCGGGCTTGAACGCCGCTGCCCTCTCGTCTGGCGTGTGGACAAATGAGCGAACGTCCGCGCGGCCAAGTCTGGCTAGGGAGTTCCGGGCATTTATTGAAAGGCCCAAGTCTTGCTAGTTTCGACGAATACGGATCGCTCGCATTTTCGCATTGCCGCCGGGCGGGATGCGCAAACGAAAGCAGGACACGAAGATGAGTAACGAAAAGCGCGAAGCCATTACGCCGGGCGTTGTCGAGAGCTACCCCGTCCTTCCCTTGCGCGACATCGTCGTGTTTCCGCACATGATCGTGCCGCTCTATGTCGCGCGTGAGAAATCGATCCGCGCGCTCGAGGAAGTGACCAAGAGCGACCGCCTGATCCTGCTCGCCACGCAGAAAAACGCCGGCGACGACGATCCGGCGACCGACGCAATTTATCCGATCGGCTCGCTCGCCTCCGTGCTGCAGCTTCTCAAGTTGCCCGACGGCTCCGTGAAGGTGCTGGTCGAGGGCGTCGCGCGCGCCGCCGTGCGCAATTACACCCGCACGGACGATTTCTACGAGGCCGACGCCGAGGCGCTGGCCGACGACGCCGGCTCGCCCGTCGAGGTCGAAGCGCTGGGCCGTTCGGTCGTTTCGGAATTCGAGAGCTATGTGAAGCTCAACAAGCGCGTGTCGTCCGAGATCGTCGGCGCGGTGACGCAGATCGACGATCCGTCGAAACTCGCCGACACGGTCGCCTCGCATCTCTCGGTGAAGATCGCCGACAAGCAGGATGTGCTGGAGACGCTGAACATCGCGCGGCGCCTCGAAAAGTGCCTCTCGCTGATGGAAAGCGAAATCTCGGTCCTCCAGGTCGAGAAGCGCATCCGCACGCGCGTCAAGCGCCAGATGGAGAAGACCCAGCGCGAGTACTATCTCAACGAACAGATGAAGGCGATCCAGAAGGAGCTGGGCGACGAGGACGGCAAGGACGATCTCGCCGAGCTGGAGGAGCGCATCAAGAACACCAAGCTCTCGAAGGAGGCCCGCGACAAGGCGGTCGCCGAATTCAAGAAGCTGCGCCAGATGTCGCCCATGTCGGCGGAAGCCACTGTCGTGCGCAATTACCTCGACTGGATTCTCTCGATCCCGTGGGGCAAGCGGTCGCGGGTGAAGCGCGATCTCCAGCAGGCCCAGGACGTGCTCGACGCCGAGCATTTCGGCCTGGAGAAGGTCAAGGAGCGCATCCTTGAATATCTCGCCGTGCAGAGCCGCGCCAACAAGCTGACCGGCCCGATCCTGTGCCTCGTCGGCCCGCCCGGCGTCGGCAAGACCTCGCTCGGCAAGTCCATCGCCAAGGCGACGGGACGCGAATTCGTGCGCATGTCGCTGGGCGGCGTGCGCGACGAGGCGGAGATCCGCGGCCACCGGCGCACCTATATCGGCTCGATGCCCGGCAAGATCATCCAGTCGATGCGCAAGGCGAAGTCGTCGAACCCGCTCTTCCTGCTCGACGAGATCGACAAGATGGGCATGGATTTCCGCGGCGACCCCTCTTCGGCGCTGCTGGAGGTGCTCGACCCCGAGCAGAACCAGACCTTCAACGACCATTACCTCGAGGTCGACTACGACCTGTCGAATGTGATGTTCGTCACCACGGCCAACACGCTGAATATCCCTGCGCCGCTGATGGACCGCATGGAGATCATCCGCATCGCCGGCTACACCGAGGCCGAGAAGCTGGAGATCGCCCGCAAGCATCTGATTCCCAGCGCCGTTCACAAGCACGGCCTGGCGCCGGACGAGTGGATGGTGATGGATGACGGCCTGCTGGAGCTCATCCGCCGCTACACGCGGGAGGCGGGCGTCCGCAATCTCGAGCGCGAGGTCTCCAATCTCGCCCGCAAGGCGGTCAAGGAGATCCTGCTGAAGAAGACGCAGAAGATCGTCGTCACCGCCGAGAACATCTCCGACTATCTGGGCGTGCCCAAGTTCCGCTACGGCCAGGCCGAGCTCGAGGATCAGGTGGGCGTCGTCACGGGCCTGGCCTGGACAGAGGTTGGCGGCGAGCTGCTGACGATCGAAGGCGTCATGATGCCCGGCAAGGGCAAGATGACGGTCACGGGCAATCTGCGCGACGTGATGAAGGAGTCGATTTCGGCGGCGGCGTCCTATGTGCGCTCGCGCGCGGTGGACTTCGGCGTCGAGCCGCCGATCTTCGACCGCCGCGACATCCATGTGCACGTGCCGGAAGGCGCGACGCCGAAGGATGGCCCCTCGGCGGGCGTGGCGATGGCGACCGCCATCGTCTCGATCGTCACCGGCATTCCGGTGCGCAAGGACATCGCCATGACCGGCGAGATCACGCTGCGCGGCCGGGTGCTGCCGATCGGCGGCCTCAAGGAGAAGCTCCTCGCGGCGCTGCGCGGCGGCATCAAGAAGGTGCTGATCCCGGAGGAAAACGCCAAGGATCTGGCCGAGATTCCGGACGCCGTGAAGAACGGTCTCGAAATCGTGCCGGTGGCGCGCATGGAGGAGGTTCTCCAGCACGCGCTCATCTCGCAGCCGACCCCCATCGTCTGGGAGGAGGACACGTCCGCGCTGGCCAAGCACGCCGGCGCGCTGGCGGAGGACGACACGGGCGTTCGGGCGCATTGAGCCTGAACGCGGCAGGATGACTTTAGCGAGCCCCGTCCGCCGGACGGGGCTCTTTTCATGGGCGGCGGGAGCGGCTCGGCCAGAGACGAGAAGCGAGGCGTTTCCGCGGCGCGCGCGCCGTGAAATTGACAGAAAGCTCGCATTTTTAAGGCCCTGCGCATCGCACCATCGAATTTCGCCCGGTTTTCCGGGATATTTTCGATGTCCCCGGCGTCATTGCCTTGCTTTTAGGGCAATTCGGCACCAACACTCCCCATCGCTTCGCGCTGACGATTCGAGACCGCCGCTCCAGAGCGTTCGATCGCCGGCCTTGTGCGTTTCTAAAAAGGAAAAGGCCATGAATAAGTTGGAACTGGTCGAGCAGGTCGCGTCCGAGACGGAGACCTCCAAGGCGGCGGCGGCGGCGGCGGTCGACGCGGTGCTCGACGCCATCACCCAGGCGCTCAAGAGCGGGGACGAAGTGCGTCTCGTGGGCTTTGGCACCTTCTCGATCAAGAAGCGCGCCGAGGGCAAGGGCCGCAATCCGGCCACCGGCGAGGAGATCACCATCCCCGCCTCGACCAACGCCCGCTTCAAGCCCGGCGCCTCGCTGAAGAACGCGCTGAACGAGACCAAATAGGCCGCCCCGCGACGCCTTTCCGGGCACGGCCGCCGGCGATCCGGCGGCCGTTCCAGTTTTTGGGACGCCTCACGCTTGCCACGGCCAACGGCCGTCTTTAAAACCCTGCCGCCGCCTTCAGGCGCATTCGGCCCGCATGTGCGCATGCGGGCGGCAGGGGCTTCACAACCCTGCCGCGCACGGATCGCGTCACGGGTGGTCCGGGCGGTTAGCTCAGCTGGCAGAGCATCTCGTTTACACCGAGAGGGTCGGCGGTTCGATCCCGTCACCGCCCACCAGATCCCTGCGGCTTCGGTGCGAAAGTCCTTTGCCGCTCGCTGATTAGGAATTAGGCTGTTTTGGTCGGATTCACGAGGTGCGGGCGACGATGCGAAAACGGACGATACGGGTTTTATGCGCTCTCGGGCTCGCGGCGCAGGCGGCCCTGGCATTCGGCGCCGTCCGCGCCGAGGAGATGAGTTTCCGCCTCGTCGGCGTCAACGGCAATTGCGGCGCGCGCTGCCCGCAGATGATCGCGGCCGAGGGCGAGATCGGCGAAGCCACCCCGGACGCTTTCGTCAGCTTCATCGCCCAGAACGTGGGCAGCGGCAATCTGCACGGGGTCGTGCTGCTCGACTCGCCGGGCGGTAAGGTCGTGGCCTCGATGGAGCTTGGCCAGGCGATCCGCCGGCTCGGCATGGCGGTGATCGTCGCCCGCCCGGCGGCGCAATCGGGCGGCGATGGCATGGCGCTGGTCTCGGGACGCTGCTATTCGGCCTGCGTCTATGCGCTGATGGGTGGCAAGAAGCGGGTCATCCCGGCGCAAAGCCGCGTTGGCATCCACCGCATGTTCAATTATTCAACGAGCTTCGACTTCTCCGAAGGGCTGGTCCGGGAGCGAAACTACGACGACGGCGGCATGCGGCAGATGCTCGCGCGTTACGCCAGCGGCATGGGCGTGAGTTCGGATCTCGTGACTCTCGCCGAGCGCACCTCGCCGGATCAGCTTTACATGCTCACCGGCGCGGATATTGCGCGCTGGCGGCTGGGCACACGCAAACTTTGACGCGCTTTTCGCGCGGCTGAAAGATCAAGGCAGCGCGACGAGCGCAAAGAACACATAAGAAGCAGGGCTGGACATGAAACATATTCTCGACGGGCTCGAACAGCGCCGCGCCTCGGCTCGCCTCGGCGGCGGTCACAAGCGCATCGACGCGCAACATGCGCGCGGCAAGCTCACGGCGCGCGAGCGCATCGAGCTGCTGCTCGATCAGGGCTCGTTCGAGGAATTCGACATGTTCGTGACGCATCGCTGCACGGACTTCGGCATGGACCAGGGCGAGAAAACGTCCGGCGACGGCGTCGTCACCGGCTGGGGCACGGTCAACGGCCGCGCCGTCTTCGTCTTCGCCAAGGACTTCACCGTCTTCGGCGGCTCGCTCTCCGAGACCCACGCGCAGAAGATCATCAAGCTTCAGGACATGGCGCTGAAGAATCGCGCGCCGATCATCGGCATTTTCGACGCCGGCGGCGCGCGCATCCAGGAGGGCGTCGCGGCGCTCGGCGGCTATGGCGAAGTCTTCCAGCGCAATGTGCTGGCGTCGGGCGTCATCCCGCAGATCTCCGTCATCATGGGCCCCTGCGCCGGCGGCGACGTCTATTCGCCGTCGATGACCGACTTCATCTTCATGGTGCGCGACACGAGCTACATGTTCGTCACCGGCCCGGATGTGGTGAAGACCGTCACCAATGAGACGGTGACGGCGGAAGAACTCGGCGGCGCCTCGGTGCATACCACCAAGAGCTCCATCGCCGACCGCGCCTATGACAATGACGTCGAGGCGCTGCTCCAGATGCGCCGTCTCATCGACTTCCTGCCTTCCAACAATACGGAAGAGGCGCCGGAGTGGCCGAGCTTCGACCACGTCGACCGTATCGACATGTCGCTCGACACGATCATCCCGGACAATCCCAACAAGCCGTACGACATCAAGGAAATGATCCTGAAGATCGTCGACGAGGGCGACTTCTTCGAGATTCAGGAGGCGCACGCCAAGAACATCGTCGTCGGCTTCGGCCGCGTCGAGGGCCGCACGGTCGGCATCGTCGCGAATCAGCCGATGGTGCTCGCGGGCGTGCTCGATATCGACGCCTCGAAGAAAGCCGCGCGATTCGTCCGCTTCTGTGATTGCTTCAATATTCCGATCGTCACCTTCGTGGACGTTCCGGGCTTCCTGCCCGGCACGGCGCAGGAATATGGCGGCCTGATCAAGCATGGCGCGAAGCTGCTGTTCGCCTATGCCGAAGCGACGGTGCCGAAGGTGACGGTGATCACGCGCAAGGCCTTCGGCGGCGCCTATGACGTCATGTCCTCCAAGCATCTGCGCGGCGACGTCAATTACGCCTGGCCGACGGCGCAGATCGCTGTCATGGGCGCCAAGGGCGCCGTCGAGATCATCTTCCGCGCCGACATTGGCGATCCAGGAAAGATCGCGCAGCGCACGAAGGAATATGAGGATCGCTTCCTGTCGCCCTTCGTCGCCGCCGAGCGCGGCTATATCGACGAAGTGATCATGCCGCATTCGACGCGCCGGCGAATCGCGCGCGCCCTTGCGCTGCTGCGTCACAAGGAACTCGAAAATCCCTGGAAGAAGCACGACAACATTCCGTTGTAATCCGCTTCTTTTGGACCGAGACGCATCGCCCCTCTTGCTCGCGAACGCCGCCCTCGGCGCCGCTCCGGCATGGGGGGCTTTCTGCATCCGTCGCAGCGAACAGGACGACGTCTGAACAATGCAGGATGCCGCGCCCTCGACGGGCGCGGCATCCTTTGACATGTGTCACGAAACCAAGGGCGCGACGACAAGTCGCGCCCTATTTTGTTTCGTTCTGATACGTCATGCCTTACCAGTGAGCGCAGCATCTGAAATTTCAGCAAAGTGCACAATTGGGGATGACAGCCCCCCGGTTTTCGCATAATGTCCGTCTCGCCAAGTTGGTTGGGTAAGTCTAAGCGTTGAATGCGTTTAGCTTTCTAATTCCCAGCAACGGTCCAAGTCGGGGAGGACGCCGGAGAGAACGCAGCGCGCGACTGGCTCGAAGAACGAGCCGATGCGAGCGGTTATCGGAGCGCTTAAGACTTCGAGACCAGGCGTTTTATCCGGTTAAAGGACAGGGTGCCAAAGAGTGGGGTACGGCCCGGCCGTCCCCGCTCTTTGTGTTTGAGGGGGCATTATAGACGTTCTCTCTCGGGTCATATCGCACACGCCGGCAGCCAGATCGAAGCCGGACGCGCTGCTTGACGCCCGCAAGGCCCGTTCCTACGTTCTGACCGAATTCCTCCATCGGCCCGCAACGAAAGGCCTCTCATGTCCACGCAAAAAATTACCGACGCCACCTTCGAGCAGGAAGTCCTGAAATCCGCCGAGCCGGTCGTCGTCGACTTCTGGGCCGAATGGTGTGGCCCCTGCCGCATGATCGCCCCGGCGCTGGAGGAGATCGCCGCGGAGATGCAGGGCAAGGTCAAGGTCGTGAAGCTGAACATCGACGAGAATCCGACCGTCGCCAGCAAGCTCGGCATCCGCTCGATTCCCACGCTGATCATCTTCAAGGACGGCAAGGCCGCCGCGCAGAAGGTCGGCGCCGCCCCCAAGGGCGAACTGTCGCGCTGGATCTCCGCCGCGGTCTGACATGACTCTTGCGAGCGGCCTGACGCACATGGCAGGCCCCTCGAATCGGATGGCGTCGACGTGCTCGACCTGACGACGGACGACATCGTCGCCATCGCGCTCAGCGTGAAAGTCGCGACCGTCGCGGTCGCGGCCTCTCTCCCTGTCGCGGTCGTCGTGGGTTACGCCTTGGCGCGCTGGCGCTTTCCGGGCCATGCGGCGATCAACGCCGCCGTTCACCTTCCCCTCGTGCTTCCGCCGGTCGTCACCGGCTTCGCCCTGCTGCTCCTGTTCGGACGGCACGGACCGATCGGCGCCTTCCTCGCGCAGCATTTCGGACTCGTCTTCGCCTTTCGCTGGACCGGCGCTGCGCTCGCGGCGGCGGTCATGAGTTTTCCGCTCATGGTGCGTCCGGTGCGGCTGGCCTTCGAAAGCGTCGATCCCCGACTCGCCGCCGCCGCCAGATCGCTCGGCGCCAGCCGCCTCTGGGCCTTCGCGCTCATTGAACTGCCGCTGGCCGGCAATGGCGTGCTCGTCGGCGCGATCCTCGGCTTCGCCAAGGCGCTGGGAGAATTCGGCGCGACCATCACCTTCGTCTCCAGCATCCCGGGCGAAACCCGCACCATTCCCGCCGCCATCTACGCGCTGTTGCAGGCGCCGGACGGCGACGCCTCGGCGCTGCGGCTCGCCGCGATCGCCGCCTCGATCGCCGTCGTCGCGCTGGTCGCCTCCGAGGCGCTGCAATCCAGGCTGGGCGCGGCGCGATGATTGCGCTCGACGTGCGGCTCGCCCGCGAGGGTTTCACGCTCGCCTGCGCCTTCGCGAGCGACGCGCGCGTGCTGGCGCTGCACGGCCCTTCCGGCGCCGGCAAATCGACGCTGGCCAATCTCATCGCCGGCGTGGCCCGCCCCGACTCCGGCCGCATCGCCGTCGACGGCGTCGACCTCGTCGATACCGCGCGCGGGATTTTTCTGCCGCCGGAGAAGAGGCGCATCGGCGTCGTCTTTCAGGACGCGCTGCTGTTTCCGCATCTGAGCGTGCGGCAGAATATTGTCTTCGGCCGCTTCTTCACGCCGCGGGGGGAGCGCCGCGCGCCCTATGACGCGATCATCGACACGCTCGGCGTCGGCCATCTGCTGGAGCGGCGCCCGGCGACGCTTTCCGGCGGCGAGCGCCAGCGCGTGGGGCTGGCCCGCGCCCTGTTCTCCTCGCCGCGCCTGCTGCTCATGGACGAGCCCATGGCCGCCCTGGATCATGCGCGGCGGCAGGAAATCATGTCGCTGATCGAACGGCTGCGCGACGAGTTCAGGACGCCCATCATCCTGGTGTCCCATTCCGCCGGGGAAATCGCCCGGCTGGCTGACGAGGCGGTAGTCATCGATCACGGGCGGGTCGCCGCACAGGGGGCGCCGCTCGACGTCCTGCCGGGCGCCAGCCGGCTGATCGAGGGCGGCCGCTTCGGCCTCATCAGCTCGCTCACCGCCCGCGTCGCCTCGGTTGACGCGTCCTATGGGGTCACGCGGCTCGCCCATCCGGCGGGCGACATTCTCGTCGCCGCGCGCTTTCCCGACATGCGCGAGGCGCGCGTGGCGATCCGGGCCACCGATGTGGCGCTCGCCCGGTCATATCCGGCCGACACCAGCGTGCGCACGATCCTGCGCGGGCGCATCGAGAGGATCGAGACCAATGGCGGCGCGCTGGCCTTTGTCACGCTCGCGCTCGCAGGCGGCGATCGGCTCGTCGCCGCCGTCACCAGACTGGCCCTCGACGAACTCGGCCTGACGACAGGCGCGGAGGCCTTTGCGCTGGTCAAATCCGTGGCGATGGATGAGCGGGCGGTGTAGGGCTCGCGGCGCGCACTCCCGCGCCCTTATGGCTCCCGGGGTGTGTCCGCGAAGCTCCTTCAGGGTGATGTCGCAAGTCTCGTCGATGAGCGAGAGGATCAGGCATTTATGCGCATCAATGCGCGCGGACATCGTGATCTTCGCACCCGACTGCGGCGGCGCTTTCATCGTCAGGGGGCCTGTGCGCCCATCGTTCATTGGAATAAACGCCTCGGGCTTCCTGCCCTCGCCGAAGAGCGCCAGTTACGCCGCCACAGCGCGTTACGATTGAACATTGAGCGCAAGAGACCACCCGTTGATCACTTCTCGGATCGCGGGCTTTTTGCGCGGCGACTCCTCTTTTTGCATCGATGTCACAGGCGAAAGCGCGATATTTTGATACAAGTCAAAGCACAGAGTCTCACGAAAAATGAGCATCCTCATTGGCAAAACCTCAAGTGAAATCCAAGCCTTTGGCGCAGTGACAAATTTACCACGGCCCTATCCAGAGACGGAACGGAAACATTCTGTCACTGGACTTGCCTGGTCCTATCCAGCCAATTGTCACGGTAGATGGCGGGCGCGAATCGCCATCGGTTTCGCATCCAGCGAAATACGATCTTCAGATGGGAATCTGTCCATGAAAAAGCTCTCTCTTGTTGCGATTGTCACGGTCCTCGCGGCCCCGGCCTTTGCTGGCGACGTCGGCGTTTCGGTTGGCCCGAACTTTTCCCAGGCCAACGGCGTGAATATTGGCAGCGTCACCAACATCGGCATCAACAACCTCGGCGCGGTCGTCCAGAACGTTGGCGTCGTCGGCGGCGGCGCTGTCCATCTCGACCAGGGTGCGATCAACCAGGAGCATGCGCACGTTGACATCGCCCCGGGCGCCTTCACGATCGGCAGCCTCGTGGGCTCCGGCAACGGCGGCACGGGCGGCGATGTTCACGTGATTGCCGTGAACGCGGCCGTGGCTCTGTCGGATAACTCCATCGACCAGGGCGGCGTCGCCGCGGCTGTGGCGATCCCGGTCGCGGTTGCGGGCCAGGGCGTTGCTCTGCAGGACGCGAATCACAACTTCATTCCGGTTAACGCCGGCGTTGGCGTCGGCAGGAACTCGGCCGACGCGACCGGAACGGCTGTCGCTGTGCAGGGGAATCTCGCCTCCCAGAAGTCCATCACCGTCGCGGGCGCCGCTCAGTCTGGCATCGGCAACGGCATCGACGCCAATGGCGGCAATGGCGCGGCCTTCATCGTCACGATCGGCTCCAACAACACCAACATCTCCAACACCTCGGTCTCCAAGATTGACATCAACTCGACCGTCAACGTTGCTGACAAGGGTGGCGTCGCTGGCGGAAAACTGGTCGAGGGCTCCTTCAACACGGCGGACTTCACGAACGTTGACGTGACCAAGATCAACGACTCGTTCAACGGCAACGCCGTTGCGGTCGGTGACTCGACCGCGCTGGCCCTCACTGCCAATGGCAACAAGCTCGGTCACTAATCAGAGCGCGGAGCGCCGTTCGCTTTATCAGCGTGACGGCGCTCTGCTGCTATGGCGCCCGCTAACCGCAAAGGGTCCACGAAATTGCGCGCAACGCACTCGTGACCCTTTTCGCACCACGGGCGCAATCGTTATTGCGATGTGACGTCGCATCAAGAATACAGGGTCCTTGATGTGTAATTGACCCCCCAGCTGCGCCGCTGGGGGGTTTGCTTTAGCGCCCTACCATACGAAAATGCTTAGCCGCAGCATGGCAAACTCTGCGAAGAGTGCGACGGGCCACATTGCAAAACCTGATCAGAAGCGACAGCTAGAATCCCGACGGAAGCGGCAGCAAGGCAAGCGCCGCGACGCCGGCGCCAAGCGCCAGAACCGAGGCGATGGCGAGCCGCGCGCCCATCCCCGCGCCGGCCATGACCCACCCCATGGCCACCTTGACGATGGTGTTGGAGACGATGGCGATGAGCACCGCGACCGCCGCGCCAGCCGCGCCAATCTCGGCCGCGCCATGCCGCGCCATGGACAGGGAGATCGCGTCGACGTCGGCGAGGCCGGACAGCGCCGCGAGCGCGAAGACGCCAGCGCTTCCGGCGATCCTGGTGAGGATCCGGGAGAGGATCATCACCGCCGCAAGCAGCGCGCCGAATTTCAGCACGGCGGGGAGGTCCAGCGGATTGCCCGCCGTCGCCGGATTGCTGTCGTCGTCGCTGTGCGCCTCGCTGCGGCGGATGACCAGCCAGCCGGCAAGCAGATAGACGACGCCGACCGCGATCAGCGGCGCCGCGAGGCGAAGGCCGAATTCCGGATTGACGACGACGAGCACGGCGAGGACGCGCGGACCCATCACGGCGTTGGCGAAGAGCGCCCCCGCCGCGAGCACGCCGACATCCCCCGGCTGCTCGCAAGCCAGACGCGACATGGCCGCCGTCGTCGCGGTGGAGGAGGCAAGGCCGCCGGCAAGGCCGGCGACGGCGACGCCGCGCCTGTATCCGACCGTCTTCACCGCCACATGGCCGGCGAAGGAAATCGTCGCGATCAGCACCGTCAGCAGCCACAGTTCGTGAGGGTTGACCGAGTCCCAGCGATCCACCGGGTGGTCCGGCAGGATCGGCAGCAGGATGAAGCTCATGACCAGCAGCACGAGGCCGGAGCGCAACTCGTCCCAGGTGAGCTTCTGCACCCAGTCGTGCATGAAGCCCTTCGCGGCGAGCAGCGCCGTCGTGGCCACGGCCGCCGCCGCCGCCGCGACCTCGTCGCCGGCGACCGCGAAAGCCCCCAGCGCATAGGCGAGCATCATGGCGACCACCGAGGTCGCGCCGAATGTCTTCTCGTGCTCGATCTCCCTGTAGCGGTAGGCCGACATGACCGCGCCGAACAACACGAAGGACAGCCCCAGCGCCACCGCCCCGGCGTCATGCGCATATTGCACGGCGACGGCGCCCCAGACGCCGCCGAGCAGAGCGGCGAGCCCATGGGTGCGCACGCCCGCGGTGCGCTCGCCCTCCTGCTCGGCGCGGGCGCCCCAGCCGCGTTCGAGACCGATCAGCAGGCCGATGGCCAGCGCGTAAGCGAGGCGCCGGATCAGTTCGGCCGCGCCCATTTCGAACATGTTGAAAGGCCTTCCCGAAAAAAATGCGCTGCTCGCGCAAAGCGGCGCGGCGCAGTAGAGACATGCGCGAACGCCGCGCTCTTATCAATCCGGCGTCCCGCAACCGAAAGGCACAAAATGTCGCGCCTGCGCCCGTCCCGCCGATCCGGCGTCGCTCCCTTCATGGCCATGGAGGCTCTGCGCGAGGCGCGGGCGCTGGAGCGCGCCGGGCGCCATATCGTGCACATGGAGCTTGGTGAGCCCGGCGCGCCTGTTCCCCGGCGGGTGCGGGAGGCCGCCGAGGCGGCGCTCGACTCGGGCGCGCTCGGCTATGGCGAGGCGCTGGGCGACCACGCCCTGCGCGCGCGCATCGCCGGCCATTACCGCGCGCGATATGGCGTCGACGTCGCGCCCGACCGCGTGATCGTCACGACCGGCTCCTCCGGCGGCTTCATGCTGGCGCTGATCGTGGCCTTCGATCCCGGCGCGCGCATCGCAGTCACCGCGCCGGGCTATCCGGCCTACGCCAATATCCTCTCCTCGCTGGGCCTCGAAGCCGTGCCCCTGCCGATCGGCGAGGCGACGCGCTTCGCCCCGACCGCCGCCATGCTCGAAGCCGCCCACCGCGAGAAACCGCTCGACGGCGCGCTGCTGATGAGCCCGGCCAATCCGACCGGGGCGATGATCGGGGCGCAGGAATTCGCGCGCATCTGCGCCTTTTGCGAGGATACGGGCGTCGTTTTCATCTCGGATGAGATTTACCACGGGCTCGAATATGCGGAGCCGGCGCAGACGGCGCTCTCCTTCACCCCGCACGCGATCGTGGTGAACTCCTTCTCGAAATATTACGCCATGACCGGCTGGCGGCTCGGCTGGCTCGTCGCGCCCGAGGAGTTGATGCGGCCGCTCGAACGGCTGCAACAGTCGCTCGCCATCTGCGCCCCGACGATTTCGCAGCGCGCGGCGCTCGCCGCCTTCGACGCGACCGACGAACTGGAAGAGAACCGCGCGGCCTATGCGCGCAACCGGGCCTTGCTGATCGAGCGGTTGCCGGCGATGGGGCTGGAGCGTTTCGCGCCGCCGGACGGCGCGTTTTACTTTTATGTGGACGTCTCGGCCTTCACGGCGGACTCGATGGATTTCTGCAAGAGGCTGCTGACGGAGGCCGGCGTCGCGGCGACGCCGGGACTGGATTTCGACCCGCGGCGCGGCGGGACCGCCGTGCGTTTCTCCTACGCTGGCGCGGAGTCAGAGGTCGCGGAGGGCGTGGCGCGGCTTGCGGCGTGGCTCGCCTCTCGACGCTGGCTGTAAGCCAATCAGCCCCTCCCTGTCCCTCCCCCGCTCGCGCGGGAGAGGGGACGTTCACGATCAGCGCTCTGGATGAAGGCGGTGGCCTGTCCCCTCTCCCGCGAAGCGGGGGAGGGTTGGGGAGGGGGTCACTCCCCCGACGGCGCCCGGCGCTGCCACCAGCCGCCCTTTTTCGGCGCGGCCGGATCGGCGCGGGTGATGACGACCTCGCTCGAGTCCTGCGGCGGCTCGGTCGCGGCCTCGGGCTCGGCGACGTCGGGCTCCAGCGCGACGATGGCTGCTTCGGCGCTCACCGGCGTCTCGCTGACGACCGGCGCGGGCGCCGCTTCGGCCGGCGCGGCGGCTTCCGGCGCCGTCGCTTCCGCCGTCACGACGAAGGGCAACGCAGGGGTCGCTTCAGGCGCCGTCTCCGGCGCGCCAGCCTCGGCGGCGGGCGCGGGGCTCGCCGGCTCGGGCATATGCGCCTCCTGCGGCGAGACATGCGCCGCCGCGTCCTGGGCGCCCTCGTCGAGCGGGAACAGCGCGGTCGGATCGCGGAACTCCTCCGGCAGCGGCGCCGAACGCCGCCAGCGTCCGGGTCCGCGTCCACGGCCGCGCGGCGGACGCTCCTCGCGCCCCTCGACGGGGGCGGGCGACCCTTCGATCGCCGCCATCAGCGCGAGCCCCTCGTCGGAGGGCTGCTCCGCGCCCGGCGCGAAAATCGTCTCGCCATTCGAACCGCCCCTGCCGCGCCGACGACGCCGGCGACGCGAGCGCGACGCGCCCTCATCGCCATCATCGGCCGTGGCCGCGCGCTCGCGGCTCTCCCTGCCTTCGCGGCTCTCGCGGCCTTCGCGGGGCTCCCGGCCTTCGCGGCGCCTCTCGGCCCGCGGCTCCTCCCCGCCGGCGGCGGCCTCTTCCTCCTCCAGCGCCTCCTCTTCGAGGATCTCCTCGTCGAGCGGCTCGGCGCGGATGGAATCGACGCGCAGCGGCGCCGGGGCCGTGGCCACGCGCGGCCCGCTCGCCAGCTCGCCGCGCTCCAGCGCGTGATAATTGGCGCCGGTCAGCGTGTCGTCGGCGGCCACCGTGATGTGGACGCCGAAGCGGGTCTCCAGCGAATGGAGATGCGCGCGCTTCTGGTTGAGGATGTAGAGCGCGACGACGCCCCGCGTGCGCAGGGTGACGTCATGCGCCGCGCTCTTGATCAGCGCCTCCTCCAGCACGCGCAGCACATGCAGCGCGATGGAGGCGGTGGAGCGCACATGGCCGGCGCCCGCGCAATGCGGGCAGGGCACGGTCGACCCTTCGACGACGCCGGCGCGGATGCGCTGACGCGACATTTCCAGCAGGCCGAAGTGCGAGATGCGGCCAACCTGGATGCGGGCGCGGTCGTTCTTCAGCGCGTCCTTCAGCCGGCGCTCGACGGCGCGATTGTTGCGGCTCTCCTCCATGTCGATGAAATCGACCACGATGAGGCCGGCGAGATCGCGCAGGCGCAACTGGCGGGCGACTTCGTCCGCCGCCTCCAGATTGGTGCGCAGCGCCGTGTCCTCGATATTGTGCTCGCGGGTGGAGCGGCCCGAGTTCACGTCGATGGCGACCAGCGCCTCGGTCTGGTTGATGACGAGATAGCCGCCCGACTTCAGCGTGACGTGATTGGAGAACATCGCGTCGAGCTGGGCCTCGACCCCGGACTCAGCGAAGATCGGCGCCTCTTCGCGGTGCAGCTTCACGTTTTTCGCATGGCTCGGCATGAGCATGCGCATGAAGTCCTTGGCCTCGCGATAGGCGTCGTCGCCCGAAACGACGATCTCCTCCACGTCGCGGCCGTAGAGATCGCGGATGGCGCGCTTGATCAGCGAGCCCTCTTCATAGACGAGCATCGGCGCGCTGGAGCGCAGCGTCAGCTCGCGCACGCTCTCCCACAGGCGCAGCAGATATTCGAAATCGCGCTTGACCTCGGCCTTGGTGCGCGTCGCGCCCGCCGTGCGCAGGATGACGCCCATCCCCTCCGGCACTTCGAGGTCGTGGACGATCTCCTTGAGGCGCTTGCGATCGGCGCCGTCGGTGATCTTGCGGGAGATGCCCCCGCCGCGCGCCGTATTGGGCATGAGCACCGAATAGCGGCCGGCGAGGGACAGATAGGTGGTCAGCGCCGCGCCCTTGTTGCCGCGCTCCTCCTTGACGACCTGAACCAGCAGAACCTGACGGCGCTTGATGACTTCCTGAATCTTGTACTGACGGCGCGGGCGGGAGACGCGGAAGGGCGCCTCGTCCATGGCGTCGCCGCCGATGTGCTCGACGTGCTCTTCCTCGTCGTGCTCTTCGTCGTCGTGGTCGTCTTCGCCATTTTCCTCGCGCGGCGCGCGGGCCTCCAGGGCCTCGCCCTCGACGGCGTCCTGGGCGCCGGCCTCGGCCCCCTCTTCCGCCTCCTCGCGGGCGCGCTCGCGCTCCTCGTCGCGCTCGTCCTGACGGCGCGCTTTCAGCTCATGGTCGGGAGCGGGCGTCTCATCCTCGAATTCCGCGGGCGCGCCCTCCTCCACCGAGCCGAAGCCCGAGGGATCGACCGAAATCGTGTGGTGAGGCTCCTCCCCGGCCGGCGTCCCGAGTTCCTCCGCCTCGTCGGCCGCGACGGACTCGACCGCTTCGGCCTCCACCTCGACGTCCGTCGGCGCGAGGTCCTCGGGCGCAACCGCCTCGGCGGCCTGCGCTTCGGCGGCTTCAGCCTCGCCGCTCAGAATGCCCTCGGCGGCCTCGATCAGCGCCTCGATGTCGACCGCCTCGCTCGTCAGCGTCTCGTCGCCGCTGGCGCGCTTTTCCGCGGCCTCCTGCTGGCGGCGGCGGGAGCGGCGGCGGCCGCCGTGCGGACGATGCTCCTCCTCCTCGTCCTGACGATGGGCGCGGCTCTCTTCCTCGAGCAGCGCCTGCCGGTCGGCGACGGGGATCTGATAGTAATCGGGATGAATTTCGGCGAAGGCCAGAAACCCGTGGCGATTGCCGCCATAGTCGACGAAGGCGGCCTGCAACGAGGGCTCCACCCGCGTGACCTTGGCCAGATAGATATTGCCGCGCAGGGGTTTCTTGTCGGCCGCCTCGAAGTCGAATTCCTGGACGCGGTTACCGCGAAGCACCACCACCCGGGTTTCCTCCGGGTGGGAGGCGTCGATGAGCATTTTGTTGGCCATGTGGGACTCTTTGGAGCGTGCGCTCGGCGGCCGGCGGGGCGCGCCGCCGTCCCCATGGGGACGCGGCGGCGGATCGGCATGGCCTGGGGGCGCAAACGCGTGTTGTCGGAGAAAGTGGGAAAGGCCGGAGGCCTGTAACGCTCTGGCCGGCGCGCGGGCCGGCCCACAGAGAGGCTGGGCTTGACGCCGGAGACGGGCCGAAGCCCGACGCCGGGGTGGAGAGCCCGATACGATGACGGTCCATGGAACGATGATCGCCGGTGACGCGATGATCGCCAATGGCGCGAACGCCAAGGCGCGCGCCCGGACGCGCGGCGACGAATCGGGACCACATCGCGCGGGGGCGCCGGGCGACGGGGGCCGTCGTTGCTACGCTGATCATGGGCTTGGCCATGAGATCGTCAAAAAACCTTTCGCGACGCCTTGCGGCGGCGAGTATGCGTCGCAGCCGGCCTGGGGCCGCTGGCGACGTGAGAGACGTCAGCCCATCCTGGAAAGCCGCTGGCCCGACTGGCGTGGCGCCCCCGAACGGGGCTGCGCCAGCGGACTCCCACGGAGCGCTGCTCCTTCATAGCGGTCGCTCATGAAACACGCAAGCGCCGCCGCTGCCCGTTCGTCGGCGGCGCCCGATGGCCGGCGTCAGTCGCAATAGCGGACACGGCGGAAGCCGACGACATCGCCCCAGTGGTTATAGACCGGACGGCGGGCGGAATAGCAGTCGCGGTAAACGACCTCGTGCTGGTGGTAGCCCCCCGACATGGCGCCGCTCGCGACCGCCCCCACGGCGAAGGCGCCGAGGCCAATTGCGGCGGTCTCGCCATCGCTCATGGCGGCGGCAGGGGCGGCGCCGAGGATCGTGGCGCCCGACAGGGCGGCGGCGAAAGCGGCGGCGGCGGCGATCTTCTTCGACATGACAGTCTCTCCTTTTGGTGTGTTCGCCCGGGCAGCCCGTGAGCGAATGAGGAGAGACTACCGATCTTAAGCTACGCTGTTTGTGCGCCCGGACACATTGCGGCGTCCGGGCCGGGCGCGCGTCAGGCGTCGCTCTGCGCCAGCAGCTTCTGCTGATGGTCGGTGAGGAGGCCGTCGATGATTTCGTCGAATTCGCCCTCCATCACGCGGTCGAGCTTGTAGAGCGTCAGATTGATGCGGTGATCCGTGACGCGCCCCTGCGGGAAATTATAGGTGCGGATGCGTTCCGAGCGGTCGCCCGAGCCGACCTGGCTCTTGCGGTCGGCCGAGCGCTCCTGATCGAGACGCTGGCGCTCGGCGTCGTAGAGGCGCGAGCGCAGCACGGCCATCGCCTTCGCGCGGTTGCGGTGCTGGGAGCGCTCCTCCTGCATCATCACGACGATGCCGGACGGAATATGGGTGATGCGGATGGCCGATTCCGTCTTGTTGACGTGCTGCCCGCCCGCGCCGCCCGCGCGCATGGTTTCGATGTTGAGGTCCTTGTCGTCGATGTCGACGTCCACCTCCTCGGCCTGCGGCAGCACGGCGACCGTGGCGGCGGAGGTGTGAATGCGCCCCTGCGTCTCCGTCTCGGGCACGCGCTGGACGCGATGCACGCCGGATTCGAACTTGAGCCGCCCATAGACGCCGCGCCCCTGAATTTCCGCGACGATTTCCTTGAATCCGCCGAGCGCGCCGGGGCTCTCGGAGACGAGTTCGACGCGCCAGCCTTTCAGCGCGGCGTATTTCTGGTAGGCGCGGAAGAGATCGCCCGCGAACAGCGCCGCCTCGTCGCCGCCCGTCCCGGCGCGCACTTCGAGAATGACGCCCTTTTCGTCGGCCTCGTCCTTCGGCAGCAGGGCCAGCCGCAGCGCCTGTTCAGCGGCGCCGAGCCGCTCCCGCGCCGCGCCGACCTCGGCTTCGGCCAGCGCGCGCATCTCGGCGTCGAGCGAGGCGTCGGCGAGCATGGCGTCGATGTCCGTCGCCTCGCGCTCGGCGTGGCGCCAGGCGCGGATCGCCTCCACCACCTCGTCGAGCGTCGCGCGTTCGCGCGACAGCGCGACGAAGGATTGCCCATCGGCGCCGCTCGACAGCCTGTCGCCGATTTCGTCATAGCGACGCAAAATGAGATCGAGCTTGTCTTGTGCGAACATCGTGGACTTCGTCGGAATCTGATGGGGGAGCGCGCGTTTCTTGCAGGCGATTTCTTGCAGGGCATTTCTTGCAGGGCGTCGCTACAGCGGCACGCCGCGCGCCAGCGCGAAGTCGCGCAGCTTCTCGCGAATGGACGGCGCGCCGTCATTGGCCCCGAGCAGCTCGGCCATGTAATCCTGCGTTTCGTCGAGATCGAGACCGAGGATCATCGACTTCACAGGGCCGATCGACGAGGGCGACATCGACAGCGAGCGATAGCCGACGGCGAGCAGGCCGAGCGCCTCGAGCGGGCGACCGCCCATCTCGCCGCACAGCGTGACCGGCGTGCCGGCGCGCCGGCCGGCGGCGGCGACGCGCTGCAGCGCGCGCAGCACGGGCGGAGAGAGATTGTCGTAGCGCTTGGAGACGCGCGTATTGTCGCGGTCCGCGGCATACATGTATTGCACGAGGTCGTTGGAGCCGACCGAGAGGAAGTCCGCGCGCTCGGCGATGAGGTCGAGTTCCCACAGGAGCGACGGCACCTCCACCATCGCGCCGAGCTTCAGGGTCTTCGGCTCCTCGTAGGCGTGCCGGCGCAGATGCTCCAGCTCGCGCAGGGCGATGGCCTTGGCCGCCTCGAACTCCGACACATTGGCGATCATGGGGAACATGATGCGCAAATCGCGCCCGGCGCCCGCCTTCAACATGGCGCGAAGCTGCATGCGCAGCAGCCCCGGCCGGTCGAGGCCGATGCGAATCGCGCGCCAGCCCAGCGCGGGATTTTCCTCGTCGATCTTCGCCATGTAGGGGAGGATCTTGTCGGAGCCGATGTCGAGCGTGCGGAAGGTCACCGGCCGGTTGGGCACGGCGTCGAACACGCCCCTGTAGAAGCGAAACTGCTCGTCCATGCGCGGAAAGCGCGGCGCCAGCATGAATTGCAGCTCGGTGCGGAACAGGCCGATCGACGCCGCGCCCGTGTCGTGCACATGCGGCACGTCGATGGCGAGCCCCGCGTTCATGTGCAATGCGATCTCGACGCCGTCCCTGGTGACGGCGGGCACATCCTTCAGGCTTGCGTATTGCTCCTGCCGGCGGGCGCGCAGCCGCGCCTTCTCGGCATAGGCGTTCTGCACGTCCGGCTGCGGGCGCACATGCACCTCGCCGGTCGAGCCGTCGATGATGATCGGATCGCCCGTCTCCACGACGTCGATGAGGCCCGGCACGAGGCCGACCGTGGCGATGCCGAGCGCGCGCGCCACGATGGCGACATGGCTCGACGGCCCGCCTTCCTCCAGCACCAGCCCGCGCAGCCGCGCGCGGTCGTAATCGAGCAGCGCCGCCGGACCCATGGTGCGGGCCACGATGATGGCGTTGTCCGGCACGCTGTCGCGGTCGGCCACGTAGCTCTGGCCAGTGAGCTGATGCAGCAGCCGGTTGGCGATGTCGTCGAGATCATGCAGCCGGTCGCGCAGATAGGGGTCGGTCTGGCGCTGCATGCGCGCGCGGGCGTCGCTCTGCACGCGCTCCACCGCGGCCTCGGCGGTGAGACCCGATTTCACCGCCTCCCGCAGCCGGCGCACCCAGCCCCGGTCATAGGCGACCATGCGGACGGTTTCGAGCACGTCGCGATGCTCGCCCGCGCCCATGCGGTCGCCATGGGCGACCAGCTCGTCGATGGAGGCGCGCATGGCGTCGACCGCCTGCTCCAGGCGGGTGAGTTCGCGCGAGAGATCCTCGGCGACGAGCTGCTTCACGACGACGCGCGGCTCGTGCAGCAGCACATGGCCGAGCCCGACGCCGTCGCACATGGGCGCCCCCTTGAGGATCGCGGGCCGGTAGAGGGCGAGGTCGCGCGGGTCCTGGATCGCCTGCAATTCGCCCGAGGCGATGAGTTCGGCGAGGAGCATCGCCGTCGTCTGGAGCGCCTCGACCTCCTCCTCGGAATAGACGCGGCGCACCTTGTTCTGAACGACGAGGACGCCGAGCGTCGAGCCGCCGCGCAGGATCGGCACGCCGAGGAAGGAGTGATAGGCCTCTTCGCCCGTCTCCGGCTTGTAGGCGAAGGCGGGGTGGTCCTGCGCCTCGGAGAGGGCGAGCGGCTCCGCGCTGCGGGCGATGAGGCCGACGAGGCCCTCGCCGGCGTGCATGGTGGTCTGATGGACGGCCTCGCGGTTGAGGCCTTCGGTGGCGTAGAGCTCGAGCCGCTGATCGGCGCGCAAAACGTAAACCGAACAGACCTCCGCGACCATATTGGCGGCGATCTGCACCACGATCTTGTCGAGACGCCCCTGCGCGCTCACCGACTCCGCGCTGATTTCGCGCAGGCGGCGCAGCAAAAGGCGGGGGCCGCCGAGGGCGCTACGCATCCGATCCATTCCCATCCACGCCGCGACGCCCGCGATCGGGCCGTCGCGAGAATCGCTGTTCACCCTTATCGGAAATCCGCGCGCGCCGCGCTACTGACATCCCAGAGCGTATATTGGCGGCCCCTGCCCTTCGCAAGCGCTGCGGACCTTCGGACGCAAAGACCATACCGCATTTTGCCTCGAGTTGAATCGGCTTGCAGAACAGGCCGGGAAGCTCTAGTGATCTAGAGCGCCGCTCGCCCGGCGTCGCGCCTGATGGGCAGGGTTTCGCCTGAATAACCAAGGAGTTCCGGTTCCGGGCCCGCCTTGGGCTTACTTTTTGCCCCGCGATCGTCGCGCCCTGGCCGCGATCAGACAATAGAGAACAGCCGCTCGACCGAGAAGAGCGCTCGCCGTTTGGGCCCGCAGCCGAGAAGAGAATGTGCGTCTCCTGAAGCTTCTGATCGCCCTTTTCGCCCTTCTGGTCTCGACGACCGCGGCGCTTTCCGTGGAGTCGGTGCGCGTGCCGCAGGGCGCCCGGGCGATCGATCTGACCCATGTCGTCGAAAACCACTCGTCCCAGAGCGACAGGCTGCAGGTCTCCACGGCGCCGGGGTCGGACGGCATTGTGCGGCGCATCGAAGTCGGCGCCCGCGAGGCCGGCAGCCGCCCGAACTGGATCGTCTTCGCGCTCACCAACGACACCGACGAACAGATCGAGCGTCTGCTCGTCGCCCCGCATTTCCGGCTCCAGGGCTCGGGCGTGATCTGGCCCGATCTCGGCTCCACCCGCATCTCGGCCATCACCGCCAGCCAGGGCTTTCCGCCCGAGGCGGAGGATTCCGCCGACGCCGACGTCTTCCGCCTCACCCTCGATCCCGGCACGACCGTCACCTATGTCGCCGAGCTGCGCACGCCGAACCTCCCCCAGCTCTATCTGTGGGAGCCGGAGGCCTACAAGGACAAGGTGACGAGCCTGACCCTCTACAAGGGCATCGTCATCGGCATCGCCGGCCTGCTGGCGCTGTTCCTCACCATCGTCTTCGTGGTCAAGGGGGCGGTGATCTTCCCCGCCGCCGCCGCCCTGGCCTGGGCGGTGCTCGCCTATGTCTGCATCGACTTCGGCTTCTGGGACAAGATCTTCGGCTCGGACGCCAATACCGACCGCATCTGGCGCGCGGGGGCCGAGACCGTTCTGTCGGCGACGCTGGTCGTCTTCCTCTTCGCCTATCTCAATCTCAACCGCTGGCATGTGCGCGCCTGGCATGTGGCGGCGCTGTGGCTGTTCATTCTGGCCGATCTGATCGGCCTCGCCATGTTCGACGCCCCGGTGGCGGCGGGCGTCGCTCGCATCTCGCTCGCGACCATCGCGGTCGTGGGCTTCGTGCTGGTGCTCTATCTCGCCTCGCACGGCTTCGAGCGGGCGATCATGCTGATCCCCACCTGGTTCCTGCTGGTCGTCTGGGTGGCGACGGCGGGCTTCGCGGTGGCGGGCTGGATGACGAACGATCTCGTCTCGCCGGCGCTGGTCGGCGGCCTGGTGCTCATCGTCATGCTGATCGGCTTTACCGTGATGCAGAACGCCTTTGCGACGGGCGGCCTGTCACATGGGGCGATCAGCGACGTGGAGCGCAAGGCGCTGGCCATGACCGGCGCCAATGAGATCGTTTTCGACTGGGACGTTCCGGCCGACCATATCTATGTGAGCCCGGAGGCGGAGGCGGCGCTGGGACTCGATCGCGGCGGGCTGGAGGGCGCGGCCTCCTCCTGGCTCGACCTGCTTCATCCCTTCGAGCAGGACCGCTACCGCGCCTGTCTCGACGCGCTGCTCGAGCAGCGCCGGGGCCGGATCAATCAGGAGTTCCGCCTGCGCGGCGCGGATGGGCATTACCTCTGCTACCGGCTTCGGGCGCGGCCTGTGGTGGGGCCGGACGGCGAGGTGATCCGCGTCGTCGGCACGCTCACCGACGTCACCGACGAGCGCAACGCGCAGGAGCGGCTGCTGCATGACGCCGTCCACGACAATCTGACCGGCCTGCCGAACCGGGAGCTGTTCTTCGACCGGCTGGAGGCGGCTCTGGTGTTCGCGCGCACGGAAAAGGACGTGCGCCCGACCGTGCTCGTCATCGACATCGACCGCTTCAAGCAGATCAACGAGCAGGTCGGCATCGCCATGGGCGACAGCATTCTGCTCACGGTGGCGCACCGCCTCACCCGCCTCCTGCAGCCGCAGGACACGCTGGCGCGGCTCAACGGCGACACCTTCGCGATCATTCTTGTTTCCGAAACGCATCCCGATCACGTGATCTCGCTGGCGGATTCCGTGCGCCGCTCGCTGGCGACGCCCGTACGCTTCACCGACCGGGAAATCGCGCTCTTCGCCTCCATCGGCATCGCGCTCCACGACCAGCAGATGCACCCCGGCGCGACCGACATGCTGGAGGACGCCGAAATCGCCATGCGTTTCGCCAAGCGCACCGGCGGCAACCGCATCGAGGTCTTCCGTCCCTCCATGCGCGTGCAGCGCTCCGACCGGGTGACGCTGGAGGCGGACATGCGCCGGGCGCTGGAGCGCGGCGAGGTGAAGGTCTTCTTCCAGCCGATCGTGCGGCTGGAGGATCGCACCATCGCCGGCTTCGAGTCGCTGCTGCGCTGGGATCACCCGCGTCTCGGCCGTCTGGAGCCGGCGCAGTTCATGCCGGTCGCCGAGCAGACGGGGCTCGTCATCGATTTCGGCCTGCTGGCGCTGGAGCGCACCGCCCGCGAACTCGCCGCCTGGCAGCGGGCGCTCGCCGTCGATCCGCCGATCTTCGCCTCGGTCAATGTCTCGTCGCGGCAATTGCTGCGGCATGATCTGCTGCGCGACGTGAAGAGCGTGCTGCTGCGCCACAATGTCACCAAGGGCAGCCTCAAGCTGGAGCTGTCCGAGGGGCTGGTGATGGAGAACCCGGAATATGCGGCGCAGATGCTGGCGCGCGTGAAGGAGCTCGGCGCCGGCCTCGTGATCGACAATTTCGGCACGGGCTATTCCTCGCTCGCCTATCTCCAGCGCTTCCCCTTCGACACGATCAAGATCGACCGCGCTTTCGTGAAGCAGAGCGGCAAGGGCGCGCGCCCGGTGATCCTGCGCTCGCTGATCGCTTTGGCCCAGGACCTCGGCATGGACGTCGTCGCCGAGGGCGCCGAGACGGAGGCCGACGCCATCGAGCTCTATCAGCTCGGTTGCAGCTATGCGCAGGGCTACGCCTTCGGCCGGCCGATCAGCGCGCAGGAAGCCCGCAGACTCGTCGGAGCCGCGCCAGAGGCCGCCTGAGGTCTCGCGGAGACAGGCGGAACGCGATAGGCTGCGCGCCTCGCTTTCTTTGTGTCGTCACTTGCGAGACAAGCCGATCGGAAGGTCATGGACGCGGCCTTGCCCCTCACCCTGACCCTCTCCCCGCAAGCGGGGAGAGGGAATGAACCGCTTCCCCCTCTCCCCGCGCGCGGGGAGAGGGCTGGGGTGAGGGGCAAGCCGCCGCAGGCTTTCGAGATTGCGCTTGCTCTCTCCATGACGGCTCGGGCCTTCCTTGTCGCATGACCAAAAGATCCAAAACCCTCCCTCTTGAAGACCTGTCGCCCGCCGACGCCCGCGCCGAACATGCACGGCTCGGCGAGGAGATCGCCAGCCACGACCGTCGCTATTATCAGGACGACGCGCCCGTCATCTCAGACGCGGACTACGACGCCCTGCGCCGCCGCTACGAGGCGCTGGAAAAGTCCTTCCCCGAACTGGCGACGCCTGAGTCGCTCACCAAAAAGGTCGGGGCCAAGCCCAGCGAGAAATTCGCCAAGGTCAGGCACGCCGTGCCGATGCTCTCGCTCGGCAACGTCTTTGACGAGGAGGAGGTCGAGGATTTCGTCGGCCGCGTGCGCCGGTTTCTGGGACTCTCCGAAAGCGTGGTTGTCGCCTGCACCGCCGAACCGAAAATCGACGGCCTCTCCTGTTCGCTGCGCTATGAGAGGGGCCGGCTCGCGCAGGCGGCGACGCGCGGCGACGGGTTCGAGGGCGAGGACGTCACCGCCAACATCCGCACGCTGAAGGAAGTTCCGCAAAGGCTGCACGACGGCGCGCCCGACGTGCTCGAGGTGCGCGGCGAAGTCTATATGACCCACGCCGATTTCGCCGCGCTCAACCTGCGCCAGCAGGAGGCGGGCAAGCCGGTCTTCGCCAATCCGCGCAACGCCGCCGCCGGCTCGCTGCGCCAGCTCGATCCGTCGATCACGGCGTCGCGGCCGCTGCATTTCTTCGCCTATGGCTGGGGCGAGGTCAGCGCCTTGCCCGCGAAAACGCAATGGGGCGTGCTGGAGGCGTTCAGGGCCTATGGGCTCAAGGTAAATCCGCGCACGAAGCTCTGCGCGAGCGTCGCGGAGATGCTCGCGCATTATCACGCCATCGAGGCCGACCGCGCGACGCTGGGCTATGACATCGACGGCGTCGTCTACAAGGTGGACGACATCGCCCTTCAGGAGCGGCTGGGCTTCGTCTCGCGCGCGCCGCGCTGGGCGGTGGCGCATAAATTCCCCGCCGAACGCGCGACGACCATATTGCGCGACATCGAGATTCAGGTCGGCCGCACCGGGGCGCTGACGCCGGTGGCGCGGCTGGAGCCGGTGACGGTCGGCGGCGTCGTGGTCTCCAACGCCACCCTGCACAACGAAGACGAGATCGCGCGCAAGGACATTCGCATCGGCGACACGGTCGTGGTGCAGCGGGCGGGCGACGTCATTCCGCAGGTCGTGGAGGTCGTGGCCGGGAAGCGGCCCGCCCACGCGAAGCCCTATTCGTTCCCGCATGTCTGCCCGGTCTGCGGCTCGGCGGCGCTGCGCGAGATCGACGAGAAGACCGGCGAAGCCGATGTCGTGCGCCGCTGCACCGGCTCGCTCATCTGCCCGGCGCAGGCGGTGGAGCGGCTGAAGCATTTCGCCTCGCGCAACGCCCTCGACATCGAGGGGCTTGGCGATAAGCAGATCGAATATTTCTACGAACAGGGCCTGATCCGCACCCCCTCGGATATTTTCACGCTCGAGGAACGCGACCGCAAGAGCCTGACAAAGATCAAGAACCGCGAGGGTTTCGGGGAAACCTCGACGCGCAATCTCTTCGCGGCGATCGAGGCGCGGCGGGTCATCGCGATCAACCGTTTCCTGTTCGCGCTCGGCATTCGCCATATCGGAGAGACCAACGCCCGCCGCCTCGCCCGCCATTTCGGTGATTTCGAGCAATTGCGCGAGACCGCGCGCGAGGCTGCGCCGGGCACGGAAGCGCGCGCGCGCATCGACTGCATCGACGGGATCGGCCCGGCGGTCGCCGAGGCGCTGCATGATTTCTTCGCCGAGCCGCACAATGAGAAGGAACTCGACGCGCTTCTGGCGCAGGTCACCCTGGAGCCCATGCCCGAGATCGCGTCAACTTCGCCAGTCGCCGGCAAGACTGTCGTCTTCACGGGTTCGCTGGAGCGTCTGACACGCGACGAAGCCAAGGCGCAGGCCGATCGGTTCGGCGCGAAAGTGGCCGCGTCTGTCTCGAAGAAGACCGACCTTGTGGTGGCCGGTCCCGGCGCCGGCTCGAAGCTCGCCAAGGCGCAGGAGCTCGGAATCGAGGTGATCAGCGAAGACGAGTGGTTCAGGCGAACCGGGCAGGGATAGCCCTGCCCCCTCGGGCGCGGCGCATTGGGCGAAAAAAAAGCCCGGCGCGGGGCCGGGCCTCTGATCACACCGCCCTGGAGCCGGGCGTCTCGCCCTTCTGATAGGCCGTGCCGAACACGTAATCCCACCAGATGGCGTGCACGCCAAAGCCCTTCTCGGCGTCGCGGAAGTGGTGGAGCATGTGCAGGCGCTTCACCAGCTTGCCCAGCTCGGAGGTCGGCTGGCCGTGATGGGTCCAGTAATGCACGCAATCGTAAATGACATAGCCCGCCATGAAACCCGCCAGCACCGGCCAGGCGAAGCTCGCGCCGAAGATCAGCCGGATGATGCTCAGCGCGATCAGCATGATCGGACCCGAGAGCAGCGGCGGCATGACGAGCCGCAGCGGATCGTTGGGGTAGATGTGATGCACGCCGTGGATCAGGAACTGGAAGCGCGGCCCAAGTCCGAACGGCAGCGGAAACACCGTGTGGAACAGATAGCGGTGGCCGAAATATTCGGTCAGCGTCCAGGCGAGATAGCCGATCACGAGGCCGAGCAGCGCCAGCGCCGCGCCGTTGAGGGACAGCGAATAGAAGATGAGCCCCAGAATGATCGGCGTATAGACGATCACCGGCGTGAGATGATGCACGCGCGACATCTTATCGAGAAGATCGCTCTCGAAGAGGCGCGGCGAGGCGTCGAGCGTTTCGGTTCTGCTTTCCTGCGTCATGTCCCTACTCCGCCGCCGCCGCGACAGGCGCGCCTTTGCCGGCCGCCTGCACGACATTCTCCGAACGCGTCCCCAGCGACCAGGTGGGATCGAACACGAATGTGACGAGCAGCGCCAGCCAGGAGCGGTGGCAGCGCAGATCATCGTAGAACTCCGGCGCCATGGCCTTCAGTTGCGGCAGCCGGGACCACGGAATTTCGTGAAAGTCGTGATGCTCGTTGTGATAGCCGATGTTGAGCGCCACCGTGTTGAGCGGCCCGTAATAATCGAAGGTGCCCTGATCGGGTCCGAAGGCGAAATGCTCCTGAAGCCAGCGCGCGCTCAGCGGATGCAGCCCCCCCACCGAAAACCAGAAGGAGAAGAAGAGATACAGCAGCGCGTTGGGGCCGAAGGCCCAGAGCATGAAGAGATCGAAGGCGATGATGACGGCGATGTTGATATAGGTCCATTTGCCCATGATCGGCACGGTCCCCTTCAGCCGCGCCAGACGCGCAAGCTGGATCGCGGGGAAGCCGAAGAGCCAGGCCGCCTTGCGCCACGTGCTGTTGCCGACCCACTCGACTTCCCACTCGCTCGGAATATCGGCGTCGTAATCATAGGCCGAGAGATGCGAATGGTGCTTGATGTGATAGCAGCGAAAGCCCATCGCGGTCGGGAAGGCGTTGGGCAGGTCCGCCAGAATCGCCGTCCATTTGTTGGCCAGCGGATTCTCGAACACGCAATTGTGAATCGCGTCATGAATGATGACGAAATTGGCGTGGTTGGCGAAGGCGCCCACGCAAATGGCGAGGAGCAGCGACAGCCACCAGTAAGAGAGCCCGAGCCAGCCGAGCCAGGCGGCGATCAGAAACTGCCCGACAAAAATCCCCGCCGTGATCTTGAAGGTGACGGGGTCTTTCCCGAACAGCTCGCGCACCTGCGGATATTTTTCGAGGATTTGCTGGCGCCGCTCGACATGCGAGCGGTCGGCGCCCTGGGCGGTGACCGAAATGCCGTTCATCACGATGCTCCGAGATGCTTTTCGTAAATGCGGTGAATCTTGTCGACCTGCCCGCCGAACATTTCGATCGGCCGGCGCATGGCGATATTGTCTTCCAGCACCCAGCCTGCTTCGAGATGCTTGACCGAGGCGGAGGCGCCGCGCCGGCGCATTTCCTCGATCATGCCGAGCAGCACCGCGCCGCCCGTGGCGCTGTTCTGGAGCGCCTTGCGCGTGCCGAGCAGCACGATGCGCGCCGCGTCGAACTTGTGATTGCGCATGCGCGAGATGAGCTTCGGCAGGCCGAAGGGGAACAGGCGCCCGTCGAAATCGGAGACGATCTCGAAGAGGTTCGGCAGCGCGATCACGAAGGACACCGGCTTGCCGTCGAGCTCGGCGACCACGCCGAACTCGGGCGGCATGACGAGTTTCAGCGCATCGGCGGTGGAGTCGAACTCGGCCTTGGTGAAGGGCACGAAGCCCCAGTTGTCGCGCCAGCCGTCGTTGAACAGATCCTCCATCAGCGCCGTCTCGCCGGTCTTCAGCGTCGCCATGTCGAGCTGGCGCAGCTTGAGGCGCGCCTGCCATTCCGTGCGGCTGGTGATTCGCGGCTTCTCGCCGAGCAGCCCCGAATCGATGGCGAAGCGGTAGGAGATGAGGTCCTTCGCCTTGCCATAGCCGAGCGCCTCGAGATGGCGCGACAGATAGGGCGGATGCCAGGGCATGAAGATCATCGGCGTCGCCGTGAAGCCCTCGACCAGCATGCCGCATTCGCCGTTGATCGTCGGCGAGAAGGGGCCATTGATTCGCGTCGCGCCCTTGGCCTTCAGCCACTCCTCGGCGGCCTGCGTCAGCGCCCGCACCACCTCGATGTCGTCGACGGCGTCGAGCGCGCCGAACTGCGCCGGGCTCGCGCCGACGGGGGTGACGCCCGGCTTGTAGACATGGGCGGAAATGCGCCCAACCCATTCCCCGTCCCGGCGGGCGAGAAATTTCTGGTCCTCGACCAGCTTGTAATGCGGATTGAGCAGATGGGCGAAGAGGGTCCAGCGCTCGACGTCGAGCGGCGGCGCGAAGCCCGGCGCGCCCTTGTAGAGAAGGCGCGGCAGTTTGCAAAAGGTCGTAAAACGCGAGAGGCCTTCGACCGGTACGACTTCGATTCGCGCCATGTCCTAAATTCCTATTCTGCAAATGAGACGCGCGGAAAGCGTCACAGTGACGCGGCCGCGCGTGGGAAGATGATCAGGCCGCCGCGCCCGACATGGCCGCCGCGACGATGCGCTGGGCCTCCTCGGACACCGGCGGAATCTCGCGCAGCGCCGCGACGACGCCGCGGATTTCCGCCTCGGTGTGATTGGCGGAGAAGAAGAAGCGCAGGCGCGGCCCGTCCTTGGGCACGCCGATGCGCACCACCGGCGGCACGTAATAGCCTTTTTCAAGCAGGTGGCGCGCCGCCCACATGGTTTCGAGATCGCTCTCGAAGAGGATCGGCACCACGCCGCGCCCGATGGCGGGGCCGGTCGAGAAGCCGTTCTCATGCGCGACCTGACGGAACAGCTCGGCGTTTTTCGCGAGCTTGTCGATGCGCCAGGTCTCCTCCTGCATGAGCTGCAGGGCGGTGCGCGCCGCCGCCAGCACCACGGGCGAGAAGCCCACGCTATAGACGAAACCGGGCAGCGTGAAGCGGAACCACTCGATCACTTCCTTGCGCGCGCAGATATAGCCGCCGCAGGAGGCCAGGCTCTTTGACAGCGTGCCGACGATCAGGTCGATGCGCTGCGGATCGACGCCCTGATGCTCGGCCAGGCCGCGGCCGGTCTCGCCGAGCACGCCCAGCGAATGAGCTTCGTCGACCATCAGCCAGATCTTGTGCTTGTCCTTGATGTCCAGAAGGCGCGGCAGATCGGCCGTGTCGCCGTCCATGCTGTAGACGCCTTCGACCACGACGAGGACATTGCGATACTCCTCGCGATGCCGCGCCAGGAGATGCTCCAGATGGTCCATGTCGTTGTGGCGGAACTTCACCACATGGGCCGGGGCGCCCTCGGCGCCGTAGACGATGCTGTTGTGGGCCAGTTCGTCGATGAAGATGGCGTCGCGCTTGCCGTTCATCAGATAGGCGATGGTCGTCACATTGGCGAGATAGCCGGAGACGAGCGCCAGCGCGCTCTCCATGCCGATGAATCGGGCGATTTCCGCCTCGAACTGCTTGTGCGTGGTGCGCTCGCCGCCCACGAGCCGCGAGGCCAGCGCGCCGATGCCCAGATTGTCGACCTCGCGCTTGGCCTCCTCGCGGATGCGCGGATGGTTGGCGAGGCCGAGATAATCGTAGTTCGCGAAGCTGACGAAATGTGTTCCCTGCGCCTCGAACTCCGTTTTCAGCTTGTCGATCTGGGCGAAGAACGGGTTGTTGAATTCGAGGAGGGCGTTGCCGGCGAGGCGGAATCGCCGCGACGCATAATCCGGGAGGCTTCTGTGTCTCGTCACTGAATTCTCAGTCCCTGAATGGTCTGGCGCGCGGCGCGCACTGTTTCACGAAGAATCTGTGCGCGCCTCTGCCGGCGCCCGAAGATTGATCGCGTCCCTTATCACCGAAAGGCCCCCGTGCGCCAGTGCGCCTGTGGGGCGCGCAAGAGGGTCGCTTGCGGCCCGTCGCGCCGCAGGCGGCCGGGGCCTATGGCGCTTTGACGCGGCTTTCTCTATTGGCAGTGCGCATGGAGACCAGCCCGCACCGCCCCCATGCCGATCTGCGCGCCGCCTTGCGGCTGAGCGTCGACGCGCTTGCCGTCGCGCGCGGCGGCCGGCCCGTGCTGACCGGCGTCAGCTTCACCCTGCGCGGCGGGGAGGCGCTGGTGGTGACCGGGCGCAATGGCGTCGGCAAATCCACCCTGCTGCGCGCGATGGCCGGGCTGCTGCCGCGCGCCGGCGGGAGCGTGACGCTCGAGGGCGCGCCAGACCTCCCGGACCTCGCCCAGGCGGCCCATTACCTCGCCCACGCCGACGGCATGAAAGCGGCGCTGACTGTCGAGGAAAACCTCGCCTTCTGGGCCGCCTGGCTCGGCCAGGCGGAGGCGGAGGACCGGCGCAGCCGCCCGGTCGCCGACGCCCTCGCCGTGGTCGGCCTCGGCCACGCCCTCAGGGCGCCCTTTGGCGCACTCTCGGCCGGACAGAAGCGGCGCGCGGCGCTGGCGCGGCTCCTGGTCGCCCATCGCCCCGTCTGGCTGCTCGACGAGCCGTTGACGGCGCTGGATCGCGCCTCGCGCGAAAAATTCGCGGCCGCCATGCGCGACCATTGCGCGCTGGGCGGCATGATCGTCGCCGCCACCCACGAGCCGCTCGGCCTCGAAGAGGCCGGCGAACTGGCGCTGGGGGCCCCGCAATGAACACGCCGCTGTCGGCCCTTTTCCTGCGCGAATGGCGCATCGCCCGCCGCGTCGGCGGCTCGGGCGCCATGGGCGTGGTGTTCTTCCTCACGCTCGTCGCCATCGTGCCCTTCGCGGTCGGGCCGGACCCCAATCTCCTGTCCCGGATCGGCCCGGCGATCCTGTGGATCGCCGCGCTGCTGGCGAGCCTTCTCGCCTTCGACCGGCTGTTTCAGGCCGACGCCGAAGACGGCTCTCTCGATCTGCTGCATCTCGGCGACACGCCTCTGGAGCTGGCGGTGCTCACCAAATGCGCCGCCCATTGGGCCGCGACCGGCCTGCCGCTCATCGTCGCCGCCCCGTTTCTGGGGCTCATGCTGCAACAGGACGCGGCGGCGCTTGCCGGGGTGGTGGCGACGCTCCTCGTCGGAACGCCGGCCCTGACGCTGATCGGCGCCATCGGCGCCGCCGCCACGGTGACCGTGCGGCGCGGCGGATTGCTCATGGCGCTTCTGGTCCTGCCGCTGACGATCCCGGTTCTGATCTTCGGCGTCTCGGCCTCGGAGGCGGCGGCCGGCGGGACCGTGCCGTTCCTGTCGCCTTTCTCCATCCTTTGCGCCATCACTTTGACGGCGCTGGCGCTTTGTCCCTTCGCCGCGGCGGCGGCGCTGCGCAACCTCGGCGAGTAGACGCGCGCCATCCGCCGGCCAGGCCAAATTGGCCGCCTTGGGCCGTTGCAAAGGGGATGCGGCGTGCTACTGTAAACAGGTTAGCTTGTCCCGGGCGCTGGGGGGCGTCCGAAAGCGTTGACTGCCCTCACATATCGGCGCTTGTGCCCCTATGCGTGCGGACCCCCCGGCCAAAACATCCGGGCGCCGCCCCCCAAGGCTGGCGGCTCAGGGCGTCGGCCAGACCGCCGGGCGCTTGCCCAGGAAGGCGTCGATCCCCTCCACGGCGTCGGCCGCGAGCATATTCTCCACCATCACCCTGCTGGCAAGGACATAGGCGTCCGTCAGGTTCCGCTCGCGCTGGGCGTAAAAGGTCTGTTTGCCGAAGCTGATGGCCTGCGGCGATTTTTCGGCGATGAGGGCGGCGAGGGCGCGCGCGCCGGTCCGGGCGCCGTCCACGGAGACGCGGTTGACGAGGCCGATGCGCAGCGCCGCCCCGGCGTCGATCGGCGCGCCGGTCAGCAGCATTTCCATCGCATGTTTGGGCGCGACGGCGCGGGACAACGCCACGGCCGGAGTCGAGCAGAACAGGCCGATATCGACGCCCGGCGTGCAGAACCGCGCGCGCGGTCCGGCGACCGCCAGATCGCAGCTGGCGACGAGCTGGCAGCCGGCGGCGGTAGCCATTTCATCGACGGCGGCGATCACCGGCTTGTGGAGCGAGACGATCTTCTCCATCAGCGCCGAGCAGGCGCGCATGGTCTCGTCGAAGAAGGCCTCTCCACGGTCGGAGTCATTGCGCCGGGCGGTCAGCTCCTTCAGGTCGTGACCCGCGCAGAAGGCGGGACCCTCGGCCTGCAGGATGACGACGCGGGTCTCCTCCTGCGCGGCGATCACGTCCAGCGCCTCCGACAAGGCGGCGATCATCGACAGGGACAAAGCGTTGCGGCTCTTCGGCCGGCTCAGCGTGAGAGTGGCGACGTGATCGGCGGTTTCGATGTGAACGGGCGGGGCGGTGTCTGTCATCTTCGCCTTTCGGAAAAGGCTTCCAAACCAACGGCGGACGGAGCACGAGCTCCGTCCGCCGCCGTGATTCAGTAAAGGCCGCCGGTCCCGGTGCCGACGCGCTGATCGACGTCCTGCGTATTCACCTGGCGCGGGCCGTCGCCGCCGGAATAGGAGTCGGGCGGCGCCGTGCCGGGCTTGAACGGCCAGAGCTCGCCGCCGCTCGCCGTGCGCAGGCCCGAGCCCGGATTGACCGAGATGAGCTTGATGCCCGGCGGCACGCGGAACGGCGTGTCCGGCTTGTCTTTCAGCGCGACCATCATGAAGTCGCGGAAGATCGGCGCGGCGAAGAGCGCGGCCTGGGCGTGGCTGCCCATGGAGCGCGGCCGGTCGTAGCCGATATAGACGCCGACGCAGAGGTCCGGCGAATAGCCGACGAACCAGAGGTCCTTGGCCTCGTTGGTGGTGCCGGTCTTGCCCGCGAGATGTTTGCCGACGGCCTTGATCGAGACGCCCGTGCCGCGCTGGACCACATGCTCCATGATGGTGGTGATCTGATAGGCGGTGAGCGGATCGAGCACCTGCTCGCGCTTGTCGATCAGCTTGGGCTCGTTCTGATTGTCCCATTTGTCGGCGTCACAGCCGAGGCATTGGCGCTCGTCGTGGCGGAAGATGGTCTTGCCCCACCGGTCCTGCACGCGGTCGATGAGCGTCGGCTTGATGCGCTTGCCGCCATTAGCGAACATCGAATAGCCGGTGACCATCTTGAGCAGCGTGGTCTCGCCCGCCCCGAGCGACAGGGACAGATAGGGGCCCATGTCGTCATAGATGCCGAAGCGCTTGGCGTATTCGGCGATGAGCGGCATTCCGACGTCCTTGGCCAGACGCACGGTCATCATGTTCTTCGAATGCGCGACGCCGTAGTCGAGCGGATGCGCGCCGGTGCCGTGGCCGCCCTCGAAGTTTTCGGGCGTCCAGTAGCTGCCGTCCGCCTGCTGAATCGAAATCGGCTCGTCGAGGATGGAGGACGAGGGCGTGTAGCCGTTGTCGAGCGCCGTCGCATAGACGAAGGGCTTGAAGGACGAGCCCGGCTGGCGCAACGCCTGAGTCGCGCGGTTGAACTCCGATTGGTCGAAGGAGAAGCCGCCGACCATGGAGAAGACGCGGCCCGTATAGGGGTCCATCGCCACCATGGCGCCGGAGATTTCCGGAATCTGGCGCAGACGGTAGCGGCCGGGCTGGCCGGCCATGGGTTCGGCATAGACCACGTCGCCGACGGTGAGCGCGCTCTTCGGGCTGCGGCCCGTCCAGCGCATGCCCTCGGCGGTGAGCATGCCGGTCTCGCGCTCGCGCGCGACCTCGCCGGACGCCTCGCGGCCCGGTTGCAGGCCGAGGCGGGCGCCGGCGTCGTTCAGGTCGAGCACCACGGCGAGGCGCCACGGCTTGATGTCGCCGAGCGCGGGAATATTGGCGAGCGGCGCGCCCCAGTCCGAGGACACGTCGATGTGGTTGATCGGACCGCGGAAGCCATGCGCCTCGTCGAAGCGCACCAGGCCGTCGGCCAGCGCCTTGCGGGTCCAGGCCTGCATCTTCGGATCGAGCGTGGTGCGCACCGACAGGCCGCCCTCGTAGAGGCCCTTTTCCTTGTAGCGGTCGAGCAGCTCGCGGCGCACGTCCTCGGCGAAATAGCCGGCCACATAAGTGTTGGGCGATAGCGCGCGCGGGTTGACGCCCAGCGGCTCGGCCTTGGCCTTGGTCGCCTCCTCGTGCGTCACCACGCCATCGGCCTCCATGCGGTCGATGACATAGTTGCGGCGTTCGATGGCGCGCTCGCGATGCTGGAACGGATGGTAGTTGTTCGGCCCCTTCGGCAGCGCCGCCAGATAGGCGGCCTCCGCCAGCGTCAGCTCGTTGACCGACTTGTTGAAATAGTTGAGCGCGGCGGCGGCGACGCCATAATTGCCGAGCCCGAGATAGATCTCGTTGAGATAGAGCTCGAGAATGCGCTCCTTGGAATAGGCCGCCTCGATGCGGAAGGAGATGATCGCCTCGCGAACCTTGCGGTCGATGGAGCGCTCATTGCCGACGAGGAAGTTCTTGGCGACCTGCTGGGTGATGGTCGAGGCGCCCTGCACGTGGCGGCCGCCCTCGAGCAGCACGCCGACGGCGCGCAGCACGCCTTCCGGGTCCACGCCGTTGTGCGTGTAGAAATTCTTGTCTTCGGCCGAGATGAAGGCCTGCTTGACGAGCGGCGGAATGGCCGAGCCCGGCAGGAACAGGCGCCGCTCGCGCGAATATTCGGCGAGGATGGAGCCGTCGTTGGCGTGCAGGCGCGTCGTGACCGGGGGCTCGTAGTTCTGCAACGCCGCCGTGTCCGGGAGATCCTTGGAGTAGTAGTAGATCAGACCGGCGGCGCCGACGGCGCCGATCAGGAAGACGATCGCGCCGGTCGCGAAGACAAACCCCAGAAATCTTGCGAGAAGTCGCATCAAAATCTTCCTCTCAGCGGGCCGGTCGGGCCCTTGCCTGCCGCCCCTATATGGCGTCGGCCGCTCCCTTTTTCAGGGAGCTGTCGCCAGGCGGCGGGCCAGCCGCGCGCCGCTCCGCGTCACGCACATGGTCTCTCGTGTCTGGATTGGTGACGCGCAATAATGGCGAACGCCGTCCATTCTCAACGGGGCCGCCATGCTTTAGCATTGCACGCGCCCGCCAATCCAGTGGCTTCTGGCCCCCCGCCGCAAGCCGGCTCGCGCCGTGGTCCAGGACCCCCGTCCTGACTCCGGCCGTCTCCGAATGTCTAATTTTTGTGTTTTATTGTGGGCGCTGGGTCTTTTCCGGCGCCCGCGCCTCTCGCGACCTGGCGGTGAAAAAGGCGTCGATCGCCTCCGCCGTCTTGCCGGCGGCCTGATCGCGCCACTCCGACGACATGAGCCGCGCGAGGTCCTTCTCGCTCGACAGATAGCCAAGCTCGAGCAGCGCGGAGGGGATGTCGTAGGACTTCAGCACGACGAAGCCCGCCGAACGGGCGGGGTTCTTGTTGAGGCTGCCCGCCTCCTTCCAGCGCGCGATCAGCGCCTGCGAAAACTGCGCGCTGAAGGCGCGGGTTTCACGCTTGGTGAGGTCGTAGAGAATGTCTCCAACCTCCTCGACCGCCTCCTTGCTTTCGAGACCCGCGGCCTGATCGGCGAGATTCTCCTTCTCGGCGATGCGCGCGGCCTCCGCGTCGGACGCCTTGGCGGACACCGTATAGACCGTGGCGCCGGCCACATGGCCCTCGGCCAGCGTGTCGGCGTGGATCGAGAGAAACAGCGCGGCGTTGGCCGCATGGGCGATGCGCACCCGCTCGCTGAGCGGCAGGAACACGTCCTCGTTGCGGGTCAGCACCGCCTTCAGACGGCCGCCCTGCTCGATCTTCGCGGCCAGAGCGCGGGCGAATTCGAAGACGATCGCCTTCTCCTGCTCGCCATGCTTCCCGGTCGCGCCCATGTCGACGCCGCCGTGACCGGGGTCGATGACCACCACGGGCTTGTCGGAAGGCGACGCAGCAGGCGACGCAGGCGCGGCGGCGGGCTCGGGAGGCGCGACGGCCGCGTTTGTGGCGACGGCGGCGCTGAAACTGGCGTCGGACGTCGGCGCCAGCTCGATCTCGAGGAGGCCCCCCGCGCAGGCCGTCTTCACGATGCGGGCGGGGGCCAGAAGATCGACGACGACGCGGGAGCGGCCCGGCGCGAACTGGCCGTAGCGGTAGGATTTGATGAGCTTCGAACCTGCGGACGAACGCCCCTCCTTGGGGTCGATTCGAAACGCGACCTCCGGCAGGTCAACGATGACGCGCGGGGGATTGGCCGCCACATGCGCCTGCGGCGAAACCTCGCCGCCCGTCAGGGTGAACACCAGCCGCGAGCGGTCCGGGGTCGCTTCGACGCGGCTCGAGACGGCCGAGACCGGCTCGCCCGCGCAGGCGAGGCCGGCGCTGGACAGAACGGCGGCCGCGCTCAGAACCAGGCCCCGCCGGGCCTTTCTCCTGCTGGAAAACTTGTGCGTCATGCCGGGAAGCCCGCCGATGGGTGATCGCAACACATATATGCGATTCTCCCGGCCTGTCCCTTAACGCAAGGTTAAGCTCCACAGCTTGCCGGGCGGGCTCTCGCCTTCCCCTCAGCGTCCGTCGAAGATGCTGCCCGCCTCCGTGTACCAGGTCGGATCGTAGCCGCCTCTCTGCTGAATGAAATAATTGTCGTTGTTCTGCGCGTCCGGCTGAAGGTTGCCGGTCGCCGGATTGCCGGCGCCGTCGTCGAGCCAGTCCTTGTTCGTCTTCAGATTGGAGGGCAGCGGAACCGCATTGGGGTCCTGCGCCACGGCCCCCTGAGCCGCCGGCGCCTGCTTGCGCGCCTTCGCCAGCGCCTCCCCGGAAACGAGGCCCAGGGCAAGGGCGAGGCCCAGCGACAGATATAACGCGCGGCGCATGTCAGACTCCCCGAAAAACAAGCTTGGGGGCGACTCTAGAGAAGCGGAGCAGGCAAAGCTAGTGCCGGAAGTGCCGCACGCCGGTGAAGACCATGGCGAGTCCCTGTTCGTCGGCGGCGGCGATCACGTCCTTGTCGTTGATCGAGCCTCCCGGCTGGATCACCGCCGTGGCGCCCGCCGCCGCCGCCGCGAGGAGCCCGTCGGGGAAGGGGAAGAAGGCGTCCGAGGCCACGACCGAGCCCCTGGCGAGGCTTTCCGCCAGCCCGGCCGCCTGCGCCGCCTCGCCGGCCTTGTGGGCGGCGGTGCGCGAACTGTCGACGCGCGACATCTGCCCGGCGCCGATGCCGACGGTCGCCAGATCCTTCGCATAGACGATGGCGTTGGACTTCACATGCTTGACGACCCGATAGGCGAATTGCAGATCGGCGAGCTCCTGCGCCGTCGGGGCGCGCTGCGTCACGACTTTCAAGTCCATGTCGTCGACGACCGCATTGTCGCGGGACTGGGCCAGAAATCCGCCGGCGACGCTGCGAAAGGCGAGGCCCTTCGCGCGGGGGTCCGGGAGCCCCCCGGTCAACAGCAGCCGCAGATTCTTCTTGGCGGCGACGATCTCGATCGCCTCGTCGTCCGCCTCGGGCGCGATGATCACTTCGGTGAAGACCTTGACGATCTCGCGCGCCGCGTGCGCGTCGAGTCTGCGGTTCAGCGCGACGATCCCGCCGAAGGCCGACACAGGATCGCAGCGCAGCGCCTTGCGATAGGCGTCTTCCAGCGAGGCGCCCTCGGCGACCCCGCAAGGATTGGCGTGCTTGACGATGACGACCGCCGCCGTGCGCGCCGGGTCGAACTCGGCCACGCATTCGAAAGCGGCGTCGGTGTCGTTGACATTGTTGTAGGAGAGCTGCTTGCCCTGCGCCTGCCGCGCGGTGGCGACGCCGGGGCGCCTCTCTCCCGTCAGATAGAAGCCCGCCGACTGGTGCGGATTCTCGCCGTAGCGCATGGGCTCGGCGAGGCGGCCGCCGAAGGCGCGGACCGGCGGCGCGGCCTCGCCCTGCTCGACCGCCAGCCAGTTGGAGATCGCCGCGTCATAGGCCGCCGTGCGGGCGAAGGCCTTTTGCGCGAGGCGCCGGCGCGTGGCGAGCCGCGTCGCGCCGCCCGTCGCCGCCATCTCGTCGACGAGCGCGGCATAGTCGGACGGATCGACCACCACGGCCACGTCGTCGTGATTCTTGGAGGCGGCGCGGATCATGGCGGGGCCGCCAATGTCGATGTTCTCGACGCATTCCTCATAGGGCGCGCCCTTGGCCAGCGTCGCCTCGAAGGGATAGAGGTTGACGACGAGCAGATCGATCGGCCGGATATCGTGGGCGAGCATCGCGGCTTCGTGCTCGGGATTCTCGCGAATGGCGAGCAGGCCGCCATGCACCTTGGGATGCAGCGTCTTCAGCCGCCCGTCCATCATCTCCGGGAACTGCGTCAGATCGGAGATGTCGCGCACCGGCAGCCCGGCGTCCGCCAGCGCCTTGCGCGTGCCGCCGGTCGAGACCAGCTCCACGCCATGGCCGGCGAGCGCGCGCGCGAAGTCCACGAGCCCCGTCTTGTCGGAGACGGACAGGAGCGCCCGCGCGATTTTACGCTGATCCACCGGCATGATTGCTGATCCCTGTTTTTTGAAATTCGCGCCGCGCTTATCATACCTGAAGGAGCGGCGGAACCGCTCAGACCCGCTGGAAGGACCAGCGCAGCTCCACCCCGGGCGCGGCCTTTCCGCGCAGCACGAGCTGGACGCATTTGCGCGCCCCGGCCGGCCCCGCGAAAAATATGCTGTCCTCGACCTCCGGAAAGCCGCCCTCCGCGGCGAACAACAGCGTCTCGCCATTGGCGAGCGCCAGGGCGATGGAGTCGCCCAGCGGAGCCGCCCGCACCCGAGGGTGAAGGTGAAAGCGCAGCGCGAAGTCGACCTCGGGCGGCGCCTTGGCCGCGCCCTCCACGACCAGCAGGCGGTCGACGCCCGAGAGCGACGCGCCATCCGCGGCGAGCGCCAGCTCGCGGGCGTGGATCAGGCCGTAATCGCGGGCATAGCCGTCGTGGGACAGGATCAGGGTCGTCTCGGCCGGGGTCTCGCGCCGCTCGACGGCGACGGCGCGCGGCCCCTCGGTCACCAGCCCCGCGCGCCAGCCGCCGGAGTCCCTCGCGGAAATCCGCGCCGAGGAGCGGTCGTCGACGACGAGGGTGGAATGGGCGGCGGTCGCCCGCGCCATCTCGCGCAGCTCCTCATGCGGCGGCGACGGCGCGCCGCAATTGACGACGACGCGCTCGACGCCGAGCGAAAATTCGAAGGCCAGGCAGCCGGCATGGGCGCCGCGCGAAAATTCCGGCGGCGGCGGCGGGCCCGCGTCCACGATGACGGTCGCCTCCGCCGCCGACAGCCGCTGATAACCGAAATAAGGGGCCTTGAGCGGCGGCGCGCCGCGCGCGTCCTCATTGGCGAGCACATTGGCGACGCGGTCCAGCTCGGTCGCGCCCATGCCGTTGAAGAGCGCCAGCGAGCCGTCGCCATGCTGCATCATGCGCAAGGTCGGCATCATGCGGTCGGAGGCGCGCATCAGCGCCGACGGCGTCTGTAGACCGCGCGCGGCCAGCACCTGCCGCAGCGGCAAAAGATCGAGCAGCAGATCGACCGCGACCTGTGGATTGCGGCTGACGTGGCCGCCATCGGGGAGAATCTGGCGGTCGAGCTCCATCGACAGGGTGCGCGACACCTGCGGCGCGATCTTGCGCCCGGTGTCCGCGCAGACCGCGAATTCGGCCAGCGCGATGGCGCAGAACAGGCGATCGGCGCCCTCGGCCTGACCCGTCGCGAGCGCGCGCCACAAGAACCGGGCGCCCTGCGCGAGGGCGAACATGAAGGCGTCGTAGAACTCCGCCTCGGCGCCGTCGAGCAGCGCCGGCGACTGCGCGAAAAAGGAGAGCATGCGCCGCGCCGCCACCGCCGGCTCCATCGCCGGATCGTCCGGGCTCAGTTTCCCGAGCGAAAGAAAATCGGCGACGAGCGCGCGCGCATTGGCCTGTCCCAGCGCCTTGTCGGCGGCGCGCAAATGACGCAGCCAGGAAAAGCCGGCGAGCGCGCGCCGCCAGCCGGGAGACGGCGCCGTCAGCAGGAAAGGCGACCCGCCATGGCATTGCATCGTCTTGCCGGCGAAAGAAAAATAACCGGAGTAGATTTCGTCTGCGACCGTCGGATCGGTCGTGCGAATGTCCGGCGGCGCGATCTTCAGCCGCTCCGGCGGCGCGATCGCCATGGATTTCACGAGGTGATAGGGAGCCGCCGCGCGCCGCGCCAAGGCCTTCGCCGCGAAGGCGCTCGCCAGCCGCATCCGGTCGCGCAATTGGCCGTTCAGATCCCGTCCTCCGATTCGCCCGCGAATCCGCAACATCCCCCGATGTGCGCGGCGTTTTACAGGCCGCGCGTCGCGACGCGAAGCGCTTGCAACTGTTTATACACGTTTTTCGGCCCGCGCCGAATGGAGGGGGCGCAGCGCCGAGGCGCCGCTTTGCGGCGCAGCGCCGAAATGGCAAAGTCGCGACCACATCGAGGGAAGGAGATTCACGCATGCCGCTTTACACGCTCGACGGCGTCGCGCCGCGCCTGCCGGCCGAAGGCCGCTGTTTCGTGGCGCCGGGCGCGCAGCTCATCGGCCGCGTCGAGCTGATGGAGGACGCCAATGTCTGGTTCAACTGCGTCCTGCGCGGCGACAATGAATGGATCACCATCGGCGCGCGCACCAATATTCAGGACAACAGCGTCCTGCACACGGACATGGGCTATCCGCTCGTGATCGGGGAGGACTGCACCATCGGCCACAATGTGATCCTGCATGGCTGCACGATCGGCGACGGCAGCCTGATCGGCATGGGCGCGACCATTCTCAACGGCGCGAAGATCGGCCGCAACTGCCTGGTCGGCGCCAATGCGCTGGTGACCGGCGGCAAGGAATATCCGGACAATTCACTGATCGTCGGCTCGCCGGCGAAGGTCGTGCGGGAGCTCGGCGCGGACTCGCGCGCGGCGCATCTCGAATCCGCCAGACACTATGTCGAGAACGGACGCCGCTATCTGAACGGCCTCAAGGAAATCTAGGAACCAGCGGCGCCCGCCGATCCGCTCATTTCGCCACATACATCGGCGCGCTGGTGGGTGCGCCGATCGACACCCACACATTCTGGTTTTCCTGCGACTGGCGCTTCACGAAACGGTAGGGCGTGCGCGACCAGGGCTTCACCTCGTCGATCAGATTGTCGAGCACGAAATCGCCGCGGCTCGTGCGCACCATCAGCACGGAATGGCCGTCGCCATGCTGGTCCTTCACCACCGTCATGAGCAGGGCCGCGCGCGGGAAGCCCGCCTCCACCAGCAGGCGGCGCTTCAGCAGCGCATAATCCTCGCAGTCGCCCTTGCCGTCGGCCGGAATATCCCAGGCGTCCGGCGCGCCGACATGTTCGGCGTCGGTGACCGGATCGACCTTGGCGTTCACGGCGACGTTGATGGTCTCGATCTTGCGGAAGGCGGCGGGCGTCAGCACGATGGCCTCGGGCGTGGCCGGCGCCTCGTCGCATTCGCCGCCGTAGCGCTGGCAGAAATCCACCCAGCCAAAGGGGACGCTGGTTTCCGGACCAAGCGGCGACAGGGAGGAGTCGGGAAGGCGCACGCCCGCGTCAGCGGGAAGACTGGACAGGCTCAGGGCGGCGAAGCCGAACACGAGAGCTTTCAAAATCCGACGCGTGACACACATCTTAACGCAACCCTAACCCGCAACTCACCGTTAACAAATCTTTAACGAATGTGGCGGCTTTGCCAAGATGGGCGTTAAGGTCTCTTTAACTTATGGTTACCGCAGGCGCGCCTGCCCGCGCGCGAAGCCCCCGGAGCGCGGGAGACCCGCGCCCCGAGGGCTTCGTTCCTGAGCGCCGCCTGCGCGCCCTCACTGTCCGGCGTAGGCGAGGCGCGCCGCCGGCTCGGCGATCGCCACCCAGACGTTCTGATTCTCCTGGGACTGGCGCTTCACGAAGCGATAGGGGGTCTGAGTCCAGGGCTTCATCTCGTCGGTGAGATTGTCCAGAACGTAATCGCCACGGTTGGTGCGCAGGGTCAGGATCGAATGGCCGTCGCCGTTCTTTTCCTTCACGACCGTCATGAGCAGCGCCTCGCGCGGAAAGCCTTCCTCGATCAGCATGCGGCGCTTCAGCAGCGCGAAATCCTCGCAGTCGCCCTTGCCGTCCGTGGGATAATCCCAGGCGTCGACCGCCGCCCAATGCTCCTGATCGGTCACGGGCTGGATGCTCTTGTTCACCCAGGCGTTGATGCGGGCGATCTTGCGCTGGGCCGCCGGAGTCAGCTCGACCTCACGCGGCGCGCTCGTCTCATCGCGGCACTCGCCCGCATAGCGCTGGCAGAAATCGACCCAGCCGTACGGCACGCTGGTTTCCGCCCCGACCACCGCATAACGCCCCGTGTCCGGCGCCGCGACGCCCGCCGTCGCCGATGCGGCCAGGGCCGCCCCCGCCAGAGCGAGTGTGGCAGCCGTTTTGACGATCAACCCGAACATGTCCCGTCTCCATCTGATGAGACGAGAATAGGTTTCTTGTTTTGAAGTCACTCAAAGTAATTCAGCGGCATTTTATGCGAATGCGTTCAGAATTCGTCTGAACAGTGGTAAGTATAATTCTTCTGGACCAAATCGCGTAAAATGCGACGCATCGCCTGCAAGAGGTTGATTTTCTGATCGTTTTTCAGGACCGCCGGCATGCGTGAGAGCCGCCCTTTTCCGCCAGAAGGCGCAGGGGCGCGGCAAAGGTTAACGCAAGCGGGACGATGGGGTTAACGGGCGGCCCCGAGCGCAACTCCTGTGGCGAGGGCGCGGCGAAATGGCGCCAGCGGAGCCGTCGCCGGATCAGAACAGGTTGGGGAGGAACGCCGCCGGGTTCACGACGAAGGAGCGCGAAACGGCAAGGCCGGCGTTGAACTGGTTGCGAGAGCCGACGATGTTGGGAATCGGGCTGGAGCCGACGCTGCCCAGCAGGCGCTGCCCGCCGCCATAGACCGACACGCTGGTCAGATCGTTGATGTCGTAGCGCGCGGTCGCCATGCCGCCGGCGGCGGTGAAGCCGCCCGTGGCCTGATACGGCGTGAGGCGGCCGTTCAGCAGCGCCTCGAACGGCGTGACCGAGAAAAAGGAGTTGGCGTAGGTGTTGTCGCCGAAATTGAGCCTCGGGCCGACCGAGAGCCGGAACGCCCCCAGGGTCTCGTAGGCGTCGGCGTAGAAGGCCGCGACGAACCCCTTGTGGCCGTCGATGCCCTGACGCATCTCGGCGCGCACGCGGAAGTGATCCAACGGATAGGCTTCGACGAAGCCGCCGATCTCATGCGTCAGGCCGACAGTGTGCAGGCCGAAGAGCTCCGGGCGGCGGCCGCGCTCAAAGACGAAGTTGGCGACCGGCCCGGCCTTCACATAGCCCACGTCCAGGACGTCGAGGCCGAAGCCCTCGTCTGGCGTGGAGAAGGTTTCGGGCTCGCCCACGCGGCGAAACGAGACCGCCGGAAAGGGATAGGGCCGCATCTGCGACGAGCCGGGGAAGCTCGGCCTGACGGCGCCGATGACGCTGACCGTCACGATCCAGCCCTTGGCGTCCGTCTTGGGCGGCGGCGTCAGATCCGCTGCGGCGCAGGCGTTTGCGAGGCAAGCCGCGGCGGCGCTAGTCAGCAGAAGTTTCGTCACGCCATGCCTCAAGGAAATCCACCCCTTAGCCAATATTGACGGTTTCTTAACAAGCCGTAAGGGCCTTGGCCACTGTCGACGCGCGCATATCCCTCGCAACTCGACGCTTGTTGCGTATTCGACACAATATCAGGCGCAAGCGCGCCGTTAACGATACAGCCAGGCGTTGCGCGCGAGCATTCCGCGCCCGCCCAGCGTGCGGATCGCGAGATCGCGCGCCGTGGCGCCGAGCCCGCCCATGTGGAAATATTCACCCTGCCGCCATGACGCGCGCACGACACGCGCGGCGCGACCGATTCGGGCGGCCTCATAGGCGGCGAAAACGCTCTCGACGGTCGCGCCGAGCTGCCCGAAGGCGCGGCCGAGCGCCTCTGCGTCCTCGATCGCCTGCGCCGCCCCCTGCGCGAGAAAGGGCATCATGGGATGCGCGGCGTCGCCCAGCAGCGTGACGGCGCCTCGGCTCCAGCGCTTGAGCGGCGGGCGGGCGAAGAGCGGCCAGTGCCGCCAGGACGCCCCCGCCTCGATCAGCGCGGCCAGATCCCGGGCCGGACGCTGGCGGTCGAGCAGGCGCGCCAGCTCGGAGCCGTCGAGCGAGAGGATGGCCGCGCCCTCGGCGTGGCGCGGCGGCTCCGAGACGATGACGACGACATTGATGATCGCCCCGTCGCGCAGCGGATAATGAACCACATGGGCGCCCGGCATCAGCCACAGATTGCTTTCGCGGGCGCGGAGCGCGGGCGGCGCCAGCTCGGCCGGGACGAGCGCGCGCCAGGCGGTGCGGCCAGAGTAGAACGGCAGGTCGCGCTCGGTCGGCAGCAGATGGGCGCGCACGGTCGAACGCTGGCCGTCGGCGCCGACGAGCCCCGCCGCCTCGATTTCGGCGACGCCCTCGGCGCCATGGACGGAGAGGCGCAGGAGACCGCCAGCGTCGTCGAACTCGCCGACGCGCGCCCCCGTCCGGATCTCGATCTCGGGATTGGCCTGCGCCGCCTGCAACAGCGCCTGCTGGAGGTCGGCGCGGTGAAAGACGCGGAACGGCGCGCCCCATTGCGCGCGGGAGTCGGAAATGTCGAGGCGCGCCAGCACCTGGCCGTCGCGACCGCGCCGGACGTTGATCGCCCGCGGCTCAAGGGCGACGGCCGCGAGCGCCTCTTCGAGCCCGAGCCGCGCGAGCGCCCGCCCGGCGTTCGGGGCGATCTGGAAGCCCGCGCCGACCTCCTCGATCCGCTGGGCGCGCTCCAGCAGCAGGACGCGCCGTCCCGCCCCGGCGATGGCGAGGGCCGCTGTCAGGCCGCCGATTCCGGCGCCCGCAATGGCGATGGGCGCGCTCACGCCGGTCAGGTCCGGGTCAGGCCGGTTCTTCGGCGTGGTAGACGCAGTCCTTGGGCTCGGCGCCGCCGTGCAGCGTCGCGTCGTAGACATAGAGCGTCGAGCAATAGGGGCAGACCGCCTGCGACTCCGCGCCCATGTCGATATAGACATGGGGGTGATCGAAGGGCGGCAGCGCGCCGATGCACATGAACTCCTTCGCCCCCACGCGAATCTCTGGGACGCCGGAGGTGTTGTGGAAATGGGGCGTGGAATGCTCGGCCATGGTCCGCTTCTCTTCGCTGCGCCGCGCGGGCGGCTCAAAAACGCTCCCGCCCCCTATATTGCAGCGCGTCGCGGTTGAACAGGGGGCGGCGTTTCGGGACGGGCGGGCGCCCTTACGACTCGAGGTCCTTGCCGACTCCCAGCGCCTTCAGCCGCGCCCGCTCGTCCTCGGTGAGAGCGGCCGGGCCGGCCGGGGCGGCGCGGCGGCGGGCGGCGGTCCAGACGGCGGCCGCCCCCGCCAGCAGCGCCAGCAGCGGCGCCGTCCACAGCAGAAGGGTGTCGAGCTTCACCGGCGGCCGCAGCAGAACAAAATCGCCGTAGCGGGCGTGGACATAGTCCTTCACCTCCGCGTCGCTGAGCCCGGCCTTGAGCTTCTCGCGCACCAGCACGCGCAGGTCCTTCGCCAGCGACGCGTCGGAATCGTCGACCGACTGATTCTGACAGACGAGGCAGCGCAATTCGCTGGTGATGGCGCGCGCGCGCGCCTCCATCGCCGGGTCGGGGAGCTTTTCCTCCGGGGTGACGGCGTGGGCGGGAAATATCAGAAGGGTGGCGACGATGGCGAAGGCCCCCACCCCAACCCTCCCCCGCTTCGCGGGAGAGGGAGTCAGGCGCGAGCCTTCATCGGCCGTGCGGCTCGTGGGCGTCCCCTCTCCCGCCAAAGCCCGTCGAGAGACGGGCGTCCTTACGGACACCCTCTGGCGGGGGAGGGTTGGGGTGGGGGTCTTCCAATTCATTCCGCGGCCTCCGGCACAGCCGCCGCCCGGCGGGCGACGCCGATCCTCAACCGCCGATCGGCGAGCGAGCAGGCGCCGCCGAAGGCCATGACCAGCGCGCCGATCCAGATCAGCGTCACGAAAGGTTTCCAGTAGAGACGCGCGTCGATGGTTCCCTCGGGATGCGACTCGCCGATGGCCGCATAGACTTGCCCCAGACCCAGCGTCACAATGCCGGCCTCGGAACGCTGCATGCGCCGCGCGGGATAGTTGCGCTTGGCGGGCTCGATGGTCGCGAGCGTCTCGCCGCCCGAACGCACCGCCATCACAGCGTAGATTTCCGAATAATTCGGCCCCTCGCGCGCGTCGATCGCCTCGATGCCGATGCGATAGGGGCCGACGTCGTAGAAATCGCCGGGCTTCATGGCGAGGATGCTCTCGACGCCCCAGCCGGTCGCCGCGAGGCCGAGCAGGGTCAGCCCCATGCCGGCGTGCGAAATGGACGTGCCCCAGGTCGACAGCGGCAGGCCGCGCAGGCGCGCGAGAATCGTGGACGCGGACGAGGCGCGGAAGGCGGCCCGCTGGGCGATGTCGCTCACCGCGCCGACCACGAGATAGACCGCGACGCCGCCCGAGACGATGGAGAGAAAGGGCGCTCCATAGAGCACGCCGAGCGCCGCCGCGCCGAGCACGCCCGCCCCGAAAGCGACGCGCAGGCGTTGCAGGGCCGCGCCGAGATCGCCCCGCTTCCAGGGCAGCATCTGGCCGACGGGCATGAGCAGGGCGAGCGGCAGGGCGATGGGGATCAGCACCGTGTTGAAGAAGGGCGCCCCGACCGAGATCTTTACCCCGGTCAACGCCACCAGCGCCAGCGGATAGAGCGTGCCGATGACGACGGTCGCGCAGCTTACCGAGAGCAGCAGGTTGTTCACGACCAGCGCGCCCTCGCGCGAAATGGGCGAGAACAGGCCGCCGACGGGCAAGGCCCCGGCGCGGATCGCGAAGAGCGCCAGCGCTCCGCCGATGAAGAAGATCAGAATGCCGAGGATGAAGACGCCGCGCTCCGGGTCGCTCGCGAAGGCGTGCACGGAGGTGAGCACGCCCGAGCGCACGAGGAAGGTTCCCAGCAGCGACAGCGAGAAGGCGAGGATCGCGAGGAAGATCGTCCAGACCTTGAGCGCCTCGCGCTTCTCCATCACCGCCGCGCTGTGCAGCAGCGCCGTGCCGGCGAGCCAGGGCATGAGCGAGGCGTTTTCGACCGGGTCCCAGAACCAGAAGCCGCCCCAGCCGAGCGTGTAATAGGCCCAGTAGGGGCCCATGGCGATGCCGAGCGTCAGCGCCACCCAGGCGAAGAGCGTCCACGGCCGCGCGAAACGCGCCCAGGCGGCGTCGATGCGGCCGCCGATCAGCGCCGCCGCCGCGAAGGAAAAGACGATCGAGAAGCCGACATAGCCGAGATAGAGCAGCGGCGGATGGATCGCGAGGCCGGGGTCCTGAAGGATCGGGTTGAGGTCGCGCCCTTCCCACGGCGGCTGATCGACGCGGGCGAAGGGGTTCGACGTCAGCAGGATGAACAGCAGGAAGGCCGCGCCGAGCAGGCCCTGAACGGCGAGCGCGTCAGCGCGCAGCCTGTCCGGCATGGTCGACGAGAAGACCGCGATCAGCGCGCCGCACAGCGACAGCACGAGGACCCACAGCAGCATGGAGCCCTCGTGGTTTCCCCACACGCCGGAGATTTTATAGATGAAGGGCTTCAGCGAATGCGAATTCTCGATGACGTTGACCAGCGAGAAGTCGGAAACGACATGGGCGTAGGTCAGCGCGCCATAGGCCAGCGCGACGAACAGGAATTGCGCGAAAGCCGTCGGCCGCGCGACGCGCATCAGCGCCGGATCGTTGATCCGCGCGCCGGCGAAGGGGATGGCGAATTGCAGCAGCGCCAGAGCGAGCGCGAGAACGAGCGCGTAATGTCCGGTTTCGACGATCACTTCTGCTCTCCCTGCCACACGCCCTGTTTCTTGAGCGCGTCGGCGACATCCTTGGGCATGTAACGCTCGTCGTGCTTGGCGAGCACGCTGTCGGCCTTGAACGTTCCATCCGTCCCGAGCTGGCCGTCGACCACGACGCCCTGCCCTTCGCGGAAGAGGTCCGGGAGCAGGCCGGTATAGGCGATCGGGAGGTCCTTCGTCCGGTCGGTGACGGCGAATGTCACGTCCTTGCCGCTCTTGACCACGCTGCCTTCCTTCACGAGGCCGCCGATGCGCAGCCGCGCGCCGGGCGCGACCTGTTTCTGCGCCAGTTCGGACGGCGTGTAGAAGAAGACGATATTATCGCGCAGCGCGAACAGCATCAGCCCCGCTGCGAGGCCGAGAACCGCGAGGGCGCCGATGATGAGCGTGAGTCTCTTGCCTTTGCGCGTCATGTCTTCCGCCGGTTTACCCCCTCCCCAACCCTCCCCCGCTTCGCGGGAGAGGGAGTAGGTGCGGGCCTTCATCAGCAAAGCTGATCGTGAGCGTCGCCTCTCCCGAGAATCGGGGGAGGGACAGGGAGGGGGTCACCCCCCGATATCCAATTCCTTCGCCAGCGCCTCGATGCGGGCGACCTCGCCATCCTTGCCGGCGAGCGCCTTGCGGGCGTCCCCCACGGCCTTTTTGGCCTTATCGGGCTCGGCGAGCACGCTATAGGCGCGAATGAGCTTCAGCCATCCCTCGACGTCGTCGCCCTGGGACTGGAGCCGCTCGGCGAGCCGGCCTACCATGCCCCGGATCGCCGCGTCGCGCTGCTGCGCCGGCATGGCGGCGATGGCCTTGCCCTGCTCGCTTCCCGGACCCCTCTCCGCCACGGGCGGCGCCGGCGCGGGTTCGCCGCGCAGCTCAGCGAGCCGCTGCTTCACGGCCGAGAGATAGGGCGCGTCGGCGGGCGTGTCGGCTTCAAGCGCGCTGAACATCCCGATGGCCGTCTGCTTCTCGCCGGCCTGCTCGGCGGCGAGCGCGAGATAATATCGCGCCATGGCGTCCCTGGGGTCCAGGGTCAGGGCGGCCTCGAACTCCTTCTTCGCCTCCGCCGTCACCTGGCCGCGCGCGACCATCATGCGCGCCTGTCCGAGCGCCGCATGGCGCTGGGGGGTGGGGCCGAGAAGCTTCAGCGCCTTCTCATAGGCGTTGATCGCGTCTTCGCTGCGCCCCGTGCGCAGATAATAGGGCGCGACGACCTCGAACCCCTGCCCGTCCTCCGGGTGCTCGCGCAAATGCTGTTCGATGCGGGCGACGGCGCCGGCGAGGTCGCCCCGCTCCGGCGCGGATTCGAGCCGCGCCGTCAGCGGCATGTCGGGCATTTCCATCTTGCCCAGCCGCAGATAGAGCGGCAGGGACACCGCCGGGACGATCACGATCGCCGCAAGCGCGGTGACGAGCGCCGCCTTGCGCGAACCGCCGGCGGCGGCTCCCGGCGCGGCCTCGGCCCGCAGCAGCCGGCGCGCGGCCTCCGTTTTCGCGGCCTCGGCCTCGGCGGGGTCGAGGCGGCCCTCCGCCTTCTCGCGGTCGATCTCGGCGATCTGCTCCTCGAAAAAGGCGATGTCGGCGGCCTTGGCGTCCCTGGCCTCGCCACGAAGGGCGAGCGGCGCGAGGACCGCCATGACGGCGGCGCCGGTGAGAAGAGCGAAGATGAGCCAGATCATGGCCCGCTGTTTAAGGCGTTAGCGGGCGGTTTGGAAGAAAAATGCGAATCGCCGCAGGACGCCGGACCAGTTCCGTGCGAATTTGCGCGAAGGGGTGGGGCCGGGCAGATCATGGCCAACCAGCCCCGGAGACGACCTTGCGATGCTCCTCGAAACTCCCACCGTCCAGCAGCTTTCCAATGTGATTTCGCTCGTGACAGGCCCCGCCTTCCTCCTCGCGGCGGAGGCGCAGCTTCTCAGCGTGCTGGTGTCGCGGCTGGATCGCATCGTCGACCGCTCCCGTCTCTTCGACTCGCTGGAGAGCGAGGACGTCCGCGCGCAGTTGAGCGACGAGCTGCCGGTTCTGGAGAAGCGCGCGCGGCTGATGCACAAGGCGATCTATTGGGGCGTGGCGAGCTGCGTGGTGACGAGCATGCTCGTCATCATCAGCTTCCTCGCCGCCTTCTTTCACATCCGGCACGAATATGGGGCCGGCTTCCTGTTCGCCGTGGCGATGGCGCTCTTCACCGCCGCCCTGGTCGCCTTCGGCCGGGAAGTCCGCCTCAACGCCTATGAAATCGACCGCGCGACGCTCATTCTCCGAAAACGCGCCGAAAGATCGTGTCCACATGTTTGAAGTGGTACGAAAGGTCGAACAATTCGTCGAGTTCCGCCGGCGACAGCTTCGCGCTGACGTCGGGATCGGCGCCCAGAAGCGCGCGGAACTCGCCTTCTCCCCGCCAGACCGGCATGGCGTTGCGCTGCACCATCGCATAGGCGTCCTCGCGTGACACGCCCTTCTGGGTGAGCGCCAGCAGCACGCGCTGCGAATGGACGAGCCCCCCGAGCCGGTCGAGGTTCTTCTTCATGTTCTCGGGATAGACGACGAGATTTTCGATGACGTTGGTCAGCCGCGCCAGCGCGAAATCCAGAGTCACCGTGGCGTCGGGGCCGATCATGCGCTCGACCGAGGAGTGGGAAATATCGCGCTCGTGCCAGAGCGCCACATTCTCCATCGCCGGGATCGCCATGCCGCGCACGAGGCGGGCGAGGCCGGTGAGATTTTCGGTCAGCACCGGATTGCGCTTGTGCGGCATGGCGGAAGAGCCCTTCTGCCCGGCCGAGAAATATTCCTCCGCCTCCAGGACTTCCGTGCGCTGGAGATGACGGATTTCGACAGCCAGCCGCTCGACCGACGACGCCACGACGCCCAGCGTCGCGAAGAAGGCGGCATGGCGGTCGCGCGGAATGACCTGGGTCGAGACGGGCTCCGGAACGAGGCCCATCTTGTGGGCGACATATTCCTCGACGCGCGGGTCGATGTTGGCGAAGGTCCCCACGGCGCCGGAGATGGCGCAGGTCGCGACCTCCTTGCGGGCCGTCACCAGCCGCTCGCGGGCGCGGGTGAACTCCGCATAGGCCTGCGCCATCTTGAGGCCGAAGGTCACGGGCTCGGCGTGAATGCCATGCGAGCGGCCGATGGTCGGCGTGAATTTGTGCTCATGGGCGCGCTTCCGGATCGCGGCCAGCAAGGCGTCGACGTCGGCGATCAGGAGGTCGGCGGCGCGCGAAAGCTGCACGGCGAGGCAGGTGTCGAGCACGTCCGAGGACGTCATGCCCTGATGCACGAAGCGGGAGTCCGGCCCGATAAATTCCGCGAGATGGGTGAGAAAGGCGATGACGTCATGCTTGGTGACGCGCTCGATCTCGTCGATGCGGGCGACGTCGAATTTCACGAAATCCGCCTTGTCCCATATGTTCCTGGCGCTTTCCTTGGGGATCACCCCGAGTTCGGCGAGCGCGTCGCAGGCATAGGCCTCGATCTCGAACCAGATGCGAAAGCGCGTCTGCGGCTCCCAGATGGTCGTCATCTCGGATCGGGAGTAACGGGGGATCATGGCGCCTCTGGAAAAGCTAAGGGTCGGGCCGGACGCCGCCGGGGTTCGGGTCTTCGGTTCGCAAATTCGCAGGCCGCGGTCAATCCGGGCCGAAAGCGACCGGGCGCACGGGTCTTGCTTGCGGTCATGTTCCTTTAGGCCGACGCGGGGTAAAAAACGCGATCGCGCGCAGCGCGCCGGGAAGGCTGGACGATGGACAAGGACAAACTCTCGCGCCTCAAGGCCGGCGCCGCCGAGGAAGGCCGGCGCTTTCTGGGGATCTTTCTTTATCTCTGGGTGCTGCTCACCCTGTTCTCCCTCCACAGGGCCTTCATTTTCAACGAGGATCTCTTCACTTACCATCAGGGCTTCGCGCTGTTGAACGCGCTCGCCCTGGCCAAGGCGGTGCTGATCGGCCAGCAGCTCAGGCTGGGCGACAGCCGAGCCGACGCTCCCGTCGCTGGCCCGGCGCTGATCAAATCCGCGCTCTTCGCCCTGCTGCTCATCCTGTTCCATATCGCAGAGGAGACGCTGATCGGCGTCTGGCGGGGCAAGACGGTCGCCGAGGCGGTTCCCACGATCGGCGACGGCTCGCTCCAGGCGATCCTGATGACGGCGATCATCGTCTTCGTCGGGCTGATCCCCTTCTTCGCCTTCGTCGAGCTCGAACGCGTGCTCGGGCCCCAGGAGGTGAACGCCCTGCTCTGGGGCCGGCGTCCGAAAGGCGGGTCCGGCGACCATGTGGAGCGGCATTTTCTCAACACGGAGACGGTGCGCGACGTGGTGATCGGCATGGCCGACGGGCTCACCGTCCCGTTTGCGCTGGCCGCGGGCATTTCGGCGGCGATCGCGTCGAGCCGGGTCGTGGTGACGGCGGGGCTCGCGGAAATCGTCGCGGGCGCCACCGCCATGGGCCTCGGCGGCTATCTCGCCGCACGCAGCGATCAGGAGCATTTCCACTCCGAGGAAAAGCGCGAATATCTGGAAGTCGAGAAGCTTCCCGAGCAGGAGCGGCACGAGCTGAGGGAAATCTTCTCGCAATACGGGCTTGAAAAGCCCGAGCTCGACTCGGTCGTCGCCGCGCTCTCGGCCGACAAGACGCGCTGGGTCGATTTCATGATGCGCTTCGAACTGGGGCTGGAGCGGCCCGACCCCAAGCGCGCGCCCGTCAGCGCCGCGACCATCGCGGCGGCCTATGCGGTCGGCGGGCTGATCCCGCTCGCGCCCTACATTCTCGAAGACGACGTGAAGCGCGCGCTTGCGCATTCAGCGATCTTCACGGGCGTCGCGCTGCTGGTGTTCGGCGCCGTGAAGGGGCGGATGACGGGGGTCGATCCGCTGAAATCCGGCGCGCAGACCCTGTTCGTCGGCGGGCTGGCGGCGGGGGCGGCCTATTATCTGGCGTCGCTTTTCGGATGAGGCTTTGCGGGGCCATATGTAGCGATCATGGGAGGCGGCATGCGGACGGCGGATGTGATCGTTCTCGGGGCGGGCATGGTCGGCGTCTCCGCCGCCCTGCATCTTCAGGCGCGCGGGCGCGAGGTCGTTCTCGTCGACCGGCGCGGGGCGGGGCTCGAAACGAGCTTCGGCAACGCCGGCCTGATCGAGCGCTCGTCGATCTTCCCCTATCTGTTCCCGCGCGACCCGGCGAAGCTCGTCAAATATGCGCTGAACCTCCTCCCGGAGGCGCATTATCACCTGGGCGCCCTGCCGTCCGTGGCCCCCTGGCTGATGCGCTACTGGCGCGAGAGCGCGCCCGAGCGCGTGAAACGAAGCATCGCCGCGCGGCGCCCGCTCATCGAGCACAGCCTCATCGAACACGAAGAGCTGATCCGGCAGGCCGGCGCCGGGGCGCTCCTGCGTCGCCCCGGCTGGATCAAGCTCTTCCGCCGCGAGGAGACGCTCGCCGCCGGCGTCGCCGACGCCGAGAAGCTGCGCGCCTATGATCTCCACATCGACATTCTCGACGCCAGGGCGGTGTTCGAGCGCGAGCCCAATCTGGCGAGCGTCGCGGGGGGCGTCCATTACCGCGACACGGCCTTCGTCAACGACCCCGGCGCCCTCGCCAGGGCCTACGCCGATCTGTTTTCCGCGCGCGGCGGGCGCTTCGTCGCCGCCGACGCGCTGACCCTCGAACAGGAGCCGGACGGCCGCTGGAGCGTCGCGGGGCCGCAGGGCCGGATCGCCGCGCGCGCGGCGGTTGTCGCGCTCGGCCCCTGGTCGGACCTCATCTACCGCCGCTATGGATATGACATGCCGCTCGGCTTCAAGCGCGGCTATCACATGCATTACGCGCCCCAGTCCGGCGCGACGCTGCATCATCCGATCCTCGACGCCGACAATGGCTATCTGCTGGCGCCCATGGCGCGCGGCGTCCGGCTTACCAGCGGGGCGGAGTTCGCCCCCCGCGACGCGCCGCCCACCCCGGTGCAGATCGAGCGCTGCGAGCCGATCGCGCGCCTGCTGTTCCCGCTCGGCGCGGCGCTCGACGCGCAGCCGTGGAAAGGCGCGCGGCCTTGTTTTCCCGACATGTTGCCCGTGTTGGGCGAGGCGCCGCGCCACAAGGGGTTGTGGTTCGACTTCGGCCACGCCCACCACGGGTTGACGCTCGGGCCGGTCAGCGGGCGGCTGCTGGCGGAGATGATGACGGGCGAAACGCCCTTCACCGATCCAAGCCCCTATGCGGCCACACGTTTCTGAGCCGGCAAGCTTCACAAAAGCTTCATGATCTGAAACTGTCGGGCTTGAGCCCGAATCGCGCCGCACGGCGCCAGTGGACCGATCATGCCCGCGCCGAAACGACTCGACTATCTGGATGGATGGCGCGTGGCCGCGATCCTCATGGTTTTCGCGGACCATTTCAGCATGAACCACGCCATCGCGGCCTTCTACGAGAAAAGCCCGCTCGGCGTCGTCGCCCAATATGGCGAGACCGGGGTCTTCATCTTCTTCTTCATCAGCGGCTATGTCGTGAGCCTGGGCTGCCTGAAGGAGGCGGAGCGGACCGGCGGCTTCTCGGCCAGAGCCTTCTATATCCGCCGCTTCTTTCGCATCGTCCCGCCCTTGATGCTCTATCTCACGGCGCTGCTGGCGCTCGGGCTCGGCGGCGCCATCGAGTTCGGCTGGGACGATTTCCTCAGCGGCGCGCTGTATCTGTGCAATTCGACCGCGCCCGGCGTCGCCTGCAAATGGTATGTCGGCCACACTTGGAGCCTCGCCTTCGAGACGCAGTTCTACTGGCTGTTTCCGGCGGTCTTTTCCTGGCTGGCCCTGGGCAAGACGCCCCGCCTCTGGCCCGCCTCGGCCGCCCTGGCTTTCGCCGCCGTTCCCTTCGTCTTCACCATCTGGTGGATCGGCAAGATCGGCTGCCTGATCGCCTATTCATTGTTTTTTCTGGGCTATCTGGCCGCAAGGCGCGCCGGCGCCGGCTGGCCCCGCCTCGGCGGCTGGCGGTATCCGGCGCTGGCGGGGGCCGCGCTGATCGTCTTCATGCCGCGCAGCGTGGTCGCCTCCTTCGGCGCGGATGAGGAGATGAAGGGCGCGCTCATCGCCTGGTACAGGCTCGCCTATATCGGCGCCATCCCAACCCTGGTGCTGCTCACCGGCGCGCCGGGGACCATCCTTCACGGTCTGCTGTCGAACGGCGTTCTCGCCTGGCTCGGCCGCGCCAGCTATTCGGTCTATCTCTGGCAGCAACTCTGCAACGGGCCGGTCTTCAACGACCTCGACGTCCTCCCGCAATTCGCCCTGATGGGCGCCATGCTGCTGTTCTGCCTGTGTCTCTTCCCGCTGGAACAGCGGCTCGTCGGCTTTGGGCGGGCGGCGGCCCGGCGCCGTTCGGCGGAAGGGGCGCAAGCGCCCGGGGCCGAACTCGCGGCAAACCCGGCGGCGTGCTGAAAATCCCCGGCGGCGGGGAGAGGGCGTCCGCCGGGGATGGGCGTCCCTATCGGAAGAGTTGCGACGCCTGATGCATGACGACAAGAAAAAACGCCAGACCTCCGGCAATAAACATGGACGCCTTGACCATAGACGCGCGGCTATGCTGGATCATGCTCGGGCTCCTCAGTTTCTCCCCTGTCGGCTTTGCAGCTTAAAGCGCGTTTTCTTCATTTGAAGCACCAGTACAGGCGAATGATGACGGTCCAACCGCGTTCATTTTGAACCGAAAAGCTTGGCAAATACTGGTCCGACGCATCTCGCGCGACCTGGTCTCCCCGGTGATGTGGGGAGCGGCTCCTTTGCGCCGCAGCCCGGCCTGTGGCAGAAACCGCGTCAAGCATTCCAAAGAGGATCAACCATGGCGGCGGACGTCACCTTTCCGGCTGCGGCGGCGGCGGGACTCCTGTCCTTTCTTTCTCCCTGCGTGCTGCCGCTGGTGCCGCCCTATCTGACCTATCTCGCCGGCGTCTCGATGGAGGACCTCGAATTCGAGTCCCGCTCGCGGGCGCGTCGCGACGTTCTGCTCTCCGCCATTCTCTTCGTTCTGGGCTTCACCACCGTCTTCGTGGCGCTGGGAGCGACGGCGAGCGCCTTCGGCGGGGTGATTCGCGCCAATCTGCACATCCTCTCCTGGGTGGCGGGCGCGGTGATCATCCTGATGGGCCTGCACTTCGTGGGCCTGCTCAAATTCGAGCTGATGTATCGCGAGAAGCGCGCGGAGATCGCCAAACCCATGGGCCTTTTCGGCTCCTATGTGATGGGGCTCGCCTTCGCCTTCGGCTGGACGCCCTGCATCGGACCGATTCTCGCCGCCATCCTCGCCGTCGCCGGGACGCAGGACACCGTCACCCGGGGCGCCGCATTGCTCGCGACCTATTCCCTCGGCCTCGGCCTGCCCTTCATCGGCGCCGGCTTCGCGCTCGGCCGGTTCCTCGCCTTCGTCGCGCGTTTCCGCAAGCATTTCGGCAAGGTGGAGAAGATCGTCGGCGTGCTGCTGATCTTTACCGGCGTCGCCTTCCTCACCGGCGGGGTGCAGGAAATGTCCTTCTGGCTGCTCGAAATGTTCCCCGGACTGGCGACGCTCGGATGAGCGCGGCGGATGGCTGGGCGCCGCAAAGGGATCCCCGCCTGCCGGAAATCGACCGGTTGCGCGGCCTCGTGATGATCCTCATGGCGCTCGACCATATGCGGGACTTCTTCGACGCCGACGCCCTGCGCTTCAGTCCGACCGATCTCGACCGCACCTATCCCTTTCTCTTCCTGACGCGTTTCGTCACCCATTTTTGCGCGCCCACCTTCGCGCTGCTGGCCGGGGCCGGCGCCTGGTTCTACGGCGCGCGCGGACGCAGCCCCGGGACGCTCAGCCTGTTTCTGGCGACGCGCGGCCTCTGGCTCATTCTGCTGGACGTGGTGGCGATCAGCCCGGTCTGGGGCGGGCCGGGCCATGTCGAACTCGGAACGCTCTGGGCGATCGGCTGCGGCCTGGTTTCGCTGTCGCTTCTCTCCCGCCTCCCGGCGCGCGCCGTCCTCGTGGTCGGGGCCGCCATCATTCTTGGGCATGATCTTCTGGACGGCGTCCGCTCCGCCGATCTCGGCGTCTTCGGCCCGCTGTGGCGGCTCCTGCACGAAAAGGGGCCGCTGCCCTTCGGGATTGCGGGCGACGTGCTTTATCCCGCCCTGCCCTGGATCGGCGTGGTTGCGCTCGGCTTCGGCCTCGGTCCCCTGCTTCAGGCGGACCCGGCGCGGCGCGATCCCATCCTGCGCCGGGTGGGCCTCGCCGCCCTCGCCGCCTTCCTTCTCCTGCGGGCGACGCAGATCTATGGCGATCCCCATCCCTGGGCCACGCAGCGGGACGGCCTGCTGACGCTGCTCTCCTTCCTCAATGTCACAAAATATCCGCCCTCCGCGCTCTATCTTCTGCTGACGCTCGGCGTCGCGGCGCTGGCCCTGCCGGCGCTGGAGCGGCTGCGGGGCGCGGCGGCGCGCGTGCTGGCGGTCTTCGGCCGCACGCCGCTGCTGTTTTATGTCTCGCATCTCTATCTGGGCGTCGCGGCGGCGCTGGCGCTGGCGGCGGCGCAGGGCTACAGCTTTGCGGATATTTCGGTATTTTTGAGGTCCCAGCAGCCGCCGGCGGACTTCGGCGTCGGCCTCGCCGGGGCCTATGCCGCCTGGGTCGCGGCGGTCGCCGCTCTGTATCCCGTCTGCCGCTGGTTTGCCGGGGTGAAACGCCGGCGCCCCGATCTGTGGTGGCTCAGTTACCTGTAACGCTTAACGCATTCCTGCAATTTGTAAGGGGTCCCCGGCCTGCGGCGGCTTGGTGCGCGCCGCCTCCCCGCGTATAGAGGAACCAATTTTTGGTCGGGATACGTCTCAACGCTGGTCCGGGGTTCGATACATGTTGGAAAAACTGGTGGCCTTCTGTCTTCGTTGGCCCTGGACCGTGGTTCTTCTCACCCTCGCGCTGACCGGGGGCGGCGTTTACCTCACCGTCGAGCGTTTCGCGATCGACACCGACACGCAAAACCTGTTCTCGCCGGACATGAGCTGGCGCAAGAACCAGATGGCGCTCTACCGCGCCTTCCCGCAGCTCGAAAATTCGGTCGTCGCGGTCATCGACGCGCCCAATGGGCAGGCGGCGGACGACGCCGCCGCCCGGCTGACCGCCGAGCTGAAGGGCAAGCCGCTGATGCTTCGGGTCTGGCGCCCAGACGATCCGGCCTATTTCACGAAGAATGGGCTGCTCTATCTCGACCTGCCCGAGGTCGAGCATACGGTCGGCATGATGATCGGCCAGCGCGACGTTCTGACCCCGCTGGCGGAAGACCCGACCCTGCGCGGGCTCTCCAGCGTTCTGGTGGCCAATCAGAAGCGCGCCGCCGGCAGCCCGCGCGCCACGGAGATGTATCTTGCCGGCCTCGACCAGTTCTCGCAGGCCTTCGAGGACACGCTCGCCGGCCATTCAACCCAGGTCAATTGGGAAAAGCTGCTGTCGGGCGGCAAGGAGGAGGCGCCGCCCGGTCCGCCGCTCGACAAGCGCCGCATCGTGCTGATCAATCCGGTGCTCGACTTCACGGAGTTGCAGCCCGGCGCCCACGCCATCGACCTCATTCGCAAGACCGCCGCCGAACTGGGCGTCACGAAGGAAAACGGCTACGCCTTCCGCCTCACCGGCGACGTGCCCCTGGCGGACGAGGAATTCGCCACGCTCTCCGAGAACATGGCGTTCAATACGGTTGGCACGCTCGTCATCGTCGCCTTCATTCTCTTCGCCGCGCTGCGCTCGCCCAAGCTCATTCTGGCCGTGCTGGTGACGCTGCTCGCGGGTCTGGGCGTCACCTCCGGCGCGGGCATTCTGCTCATCGGCCGCTTCAACCTGATCTCCGTCGCCTTCGCCGCCCTGTTCATCGGTCTGGGCGTGGATTTCGGCATCCAGTTCGCGACGCGCTACCGCGAGGAGCGCCATGGCCATGGCGATCTGGAGCGGGCGCTTCTGCATGCGACGAAGGGCATCGGCTTCTCGCTGACGCTCGCGGCGATCTCGCTGCTCGCCGGCTTCTTCTGCTTCCTGCCGACCTCCTTCCTCGGGGTCGCGGAGCTGGGGCTCATCGCCGGCGTCGGCATGATCATCGCCTATTTTGCGACGCTGACCTTCCTGCCGGCCGCGATCAAGCTGCTGCATCCGCCGGCCGAGCATGTGCCGATCGCGACTCATTCGCTCGCCGCGATCGATCACTGGATCGCGCATCATCGCCCGCTGGTTCTGGTGGGCACGGCGGCCATCGTGCTCGCCGGCACGCCGGCGCTGATGCGCCTGCATTTCGACTCCAATCCGATGAACCTGCGCGACCAGAAGGTCGAGTCGGTCGCGACGTTCCTGGACCTCTCCAAAGACTCCAGGACCGCCCCCAACAAGATCGAGACGCTCGCGCCTTCGCTCGACGCGGCCAAGGCGCTCAAGGAGAAGATTCTCGCCTTGCCGGAGGTCGACCTCGTCGACTCGGTGTTCTCGCTCATCCCCAATGATCAGGACGAGAAGCTGGCGCTCATCCAGCGCGCGTCGACCGAATTGCATGGCGCGCTCTCCCCCAGAGTGAAAGCCGCGCCGACCGACGCCGAAACCGTCAAGGCGCTCAAAGCCGCGGCGAAGGCGCTGCGCGCCAGCATGGGCAAGAAACTGTCGCCGCCGGTGCTGCGTTTCGCGGCGACGCTCGACGACCTCGCCAATGCGACGCCTCAGCTTCGCGAAAAGGCGCGTGTCGCCGCTTTCGGCGGCTTCGACAAGCTGATCGCCCAGTTGCGGGACGCGCTCCAGGCCCAGCAGGTCACGCCCGACACGCTGCCGGAGGAATTGCGCGCCGACTGGATTTCGTCGGACGGCCTCGTGCGGCTCGAAACGTCGCCGAAGGGCGACCCCAACGACCGCGTCGTCATGCGCACCTTCGCGGACGCGATGCTGGCGGTCGCGCCCGACTCCAGCGGCGCGCCGATCATCATCTCGGAAGCGGGCAAGACCGTCACCCGCGCCTTCCTGCAGGCCGGACTTTTCGCCTTTGTGGCGATCTTCCTTATTCTTGCCGTAGCTTTGCGCAATGCAATCGACGTCGCGCTCACGCTGGGGCCGCTCCTGCTCGCCGGCGTCATGAGCCTTCAGGCGGCGGAACTGCTGGGAGTGTCCTTGAACTTCGCCAATATCATCGCCCTGCCGCTGATGTTCGCCGTGGGCGTGGCCTTTCACATCTATTATGTGATCGCCTGGCGAAAGGGCGTGGTCGACATGCTGGCCTCAAGCCTCACGCGCGCGATCTTCTTCAGCTCGCTGACCACCGGCACGGCCTTCGGCAGCCTGTTCCTGTCAAGCCATCCGGGAACGGCGAGCATGGGCGAGCTTTTGACCATCTCGTTGTTTTTCACGCTGCTTGCCGCCTTCATCATCGTTCCGGCCTTCCTCGGACCGCCGCGCCATCCGTCTCAGGAGCCGGACGCGACTTGACGAAAAGAAGCGTTCGCATTTCGCTGTTTTCATCTAAACCGGCGGCCTCACGCCAAAAAATCGGGAATCCGGCGTCATGAAGAGATCATTGCTGGGCATTGTCGCCGCGACGGCCCTCTGCGCGCCGGCCGCGAGCTTTGCGGCGGACGCGATCTATGGCGTCTGGGTGCGCGAGGGCCATCCGACGGACAAGCTGGAATTCTACGACTGCTCGGGGAAGCTCTGCGCCAGGGGCGTGCTCCCGATGCTCGACGGCAGCCCGCCGCCGATCGTGCTGCGCTCCGCCGCCAAGACCGGGCCGAACAGTTGGAAGGGCGATCTCTTCAATCCCGAGGACGGCAAGACCTACACGGGCAAGATCACATATGATTCGCCGACCCAGTTGACGCTTTCGGGCTGCCTCGTCGCCTTCCTGTGCCAGAGCGAAACCTGGACGCGCATCTCCGGCCCCACCAAGCCCAAGGCGGAAACGAAGCCGGAGGCAAAGGCCGAGGACAAGGCGACGGAGAAGTCTCAGGAAAAGGCGCACGCCGAGGGCAAGCCCCCGGAGACGAAGGCGACCGAGAAGGGCGGCGAAAAAGCGCCGGCCAAGACCGGCGAGGCCAGAGCCAAACCCGCCAAGCCTGCCGAGGGCAAGGCCGCCGAAGGCAAGGCGACGGAAGCCAGGCCCGCCGAAGGCAAGCCCGCCGCCCGCCCGCGCGCGAAAGCGGTGGAGGAAGAGGCCAACTGACCCGATTTGGGCGGCAAAGTTACTGATAGGTAACTTGACGCCTGCCGCACGGCGGGCGAGCGTGTCGGCGACGATTCAGGTGCAAAGCGCGCGACCGCCTCTCTGCCTGCGCCAGCCTGGCAGGCCACCCCTATTGGCATTGTAGGCTCTTCGACCCCCTTGCGGGCGGCTGGCGCGCTGGCAAAAGTGGAGTGAGCTTCTGTTGACCGCCGGCGTGGCAATTCCCACTCTTTCCCGCCCTCGCCGGCGCCTTGGCCTGCTGCTGGGGACGGCCGCGCTGCTGTCCGGCTGCGATCTCGAATGGGACAAGCCCGATCTCGCGGTTCCGCCGCCGGAGCGACTGCGCGAGGCCAAGCCCGCGTCGGCCAGGCCCATTCCGCGCGGACCGGACTTCGCGGTCAAATTCGGCTCGAAGGAGCTGACCAAGCTCGTCGAATCGGCGATTGGCGAGAATCTTGACATCGCCGCCGCCGCCGCCCGCATCACCCAGGCCGACGCGCAGGCGCGCGTCTCCAGCGCCGCGCTGTGGCCGAACATCGCGATGCAGGACATCGCCCGCACCAACCGTGTGCCGGGCACGACCACCAATGTCGCCTCGGCGGGCTCCAACATCACGCCGGCCTCGACCTCGACCGGCTCCTCCCAGCAGACGCCGGCCACCGGCTTTCGCGCCCGTGAATTCGGCTTCTTCCAGCTCGGTCTCACCGCAAGCTACGAGATCGACTTCTGGGGCAAGAACGAGGACGCCTCCTATGCGGCGCGCCTTCTCGCCAACGCCAGCCGCTTCAACCGCGACACGGTGGAGATTTCGACCGTCGCCTCGGTGCTGAACGCCTATTTTCAGGTGCTCACGGCGCAGGACCGGCTGCGCATCGCCCATAACAACGTCGCCATCGCCGAACGCGTGTTCCGCGCCGTGCAGGCGCGCTTCGATGTCGGCATCGCAAGCGCGCTCGACATCGCTCAGCAGGAGAGCGTGCTCGCGCAGGCGCGCGCCACCATCCCGCCGCTGGAGCAAACGCTGCGCCAGACCAGGAACCAGCTTGCCGTGCTGATCGGAGAGACGCCCGAAAGCGTGGACGTCAAGGGCGGCTCGCTGACGAAGCTGACCCGTCCGAGCGTCGCGCCCGGCCTGCCGTCGGAAGTGCTGCTGCGCCGCCCCGACGTGGCCGAAGCCGAGGCGCGGCTCGCCTCTCAGGAATTCTCGGTCTTGCAGGCGCGCGCCGCCTTCTTCCCGTCTCTCACGCTCACCGGCCAGTATGGCGTGCAAAGCGCGCTGCTGCATAATCTCCTGCGCCCCGAGGCCATCGCCTGGCAAGCCGCGGCCAATCTTGCCCAGCCGATCTTCGACGGCTTCAACATCCAGGGCAATTACGAACAGCAAAAGGGTCGCTTCGCGGAGCTTGCGGCGCTCTATCGCAAGCAGATCCTGACCGCCCTGTCGGACACGGAGAATGCGCTGATCGCGCTCAGGGAGACCGAGGCGGCGCTCAAGGCGAAGACGACGGCGGCGGCGGCGGCGCAGCGGGCGCTGACGGCGGCCGAGATGCGGCTTCAGGAGGGCACGATCGACATCATCACCCTGTCCACGACCCAGACGACGCTTTTTCAGGCGCAGGATCAGCTTGCGGTGACACGGCTCACTTACTTTCAGGCTGCGACGAGCCTATATCAGGCGCTCGGCGGCGGCTGGTCTCCCACCACCAGAGACGCCGAAATCGCATCGGCAAACGCGGCCTACGAGGCCGACAAAGGCATCTTTCCATGATCCGCCCCGACCGGCGCATCCTCATGGCGATCGGCGCGCTCGCGTTGGCGCTCGCCGGCGGCTGGGCGTGGCAGAGCGGGCTGCGCTTCGGCTCGGGCGACAAGCCCGCCGCTGAAGCGGCTGGCCCGGACGGCAAGCGGCGCGACGAGGCCGTCAGCGTGGCGGCCGCGCAGACGCGCGTGCAGGACATGCCCGTGACCATCGACGCGGTGGGCACGGTGCAGGCGCTCAATACCGTGACGATCCGCACCCAGGTCGACGGCCGGCTGCTCAACCTGGCCTTCACCGAAGGCCAGGACGTCAAGAAGGGCGACGTTCTCGCCGAAATCGACCCGTCTCTCTACAAGGCCCTTTATGATCAGGCGGTCGCCAAGAAGGCGCAGGACGAGGCCAATCTCGCCAACGCCCGCGTCGACCTGACCCGCTATGAGAAGCTCGTCGCCGGGAAGTTTCTCTCCGCGCAGCAATATTCGACGCAGAAGGCGCAGGTCTCGCAGCTGGAGGCGCAGGTGCGCGCCGATCAGGCGGCGATCGACAACACGAAGACAACGCTCGACTATGCGACGATCCGCTCGCCGATCGAGGGACGCGTCGGCATCCGCCTCGTCGACATCGGCAATATTCTCCATTCCTCGGACCAGATTGGCATCGTGGTCGTGACCCAGCTTAAGCCGATCTATGTCGTTTTCACCCTGCCTCAGCAGGCGCTCGCCTCGGTTCAAAAGGCGCAGGCGCGCGGCCCCGCGACGGTCCGGGCGCTTGGCGCAGACAATGCGACGGTGCTGGCGACGGGCGAGCTCAGCGTGTTCGACAACCAGATCGACCAGCTCACCGGCACGCTGAAGCTGAAAGCCACTTTCCCCAACAATGATCTCGGGTTGTGGCCCGGCCAGTTCGTCAACGTCCGGCTGATGCTCGACACGATCCGAAACGCCATTGTGACGCCGAGCCCCGCCGTGCAGCGCGGGCCGAACGGCGCCTTCGTCTATATTCTCGGGGAGGACGGCCGCGCCCATATGAGAAGCGTCGTCACCGGCCGCCAGGACGAGAATATTGTCGTCATCACGTCGGGGCTGGAGCCGGGAACGAGCATCGTGACAAGCGGCTTCTCGCGCCTCTCGGATGGCGGCAAGGTGCGCGTGAGCAACGTCGAGGAGCCTCTTCAAGCGGCGGCTCCCCAAGCGGCGGCTCCCGCGGAAGTCAATAAAGCGAAGACCAACAGCCGCGAGCGCGGCGCAAGGGGAGAGGGCTCTCCCAGAAGGTAAACAGACGCGGCATGAATGTTTCGGCGCCCTTCATCAAGAGGCCGGTGGCGACCTCGCTCATGGCCTTCGCCGTGCTGCTGTTCGGCCTGCTGGGCTATGTGCGTCTCTCGATCTCGCCGCTGCCGCAGGTCGACTTCCCCACCATTCAGGTCACGACGCAGCTTCCCGGCGCCAATCCCGATACGATCGCCTCCCTGGTGACGGCGTCGCTCGAACGTCAGTTCGGGCAAATTCCCTCGCTTACCAGCATGTCGTCGCAGAGTTCGTTCGGTCTGTCCCAGATTACGCTGCAGTTCGACCTCGGCCGCGACATCGACGCCGCAGCTCAAGACGTGCAGGCGGCGATCAACGCCGCCGCGTCGACGCTGCCGCGCGACCTCCCTTATCCGCCGGTCTACGCCAAGGTGAATCCGGCCGATACGCCGGTGCTGACGCTGACCCTGCGTTCGAAAAGCGCGGGGTTGCGGGACATGAGCGATCTTGCCGATACGCTTATCGCGCCGCAGCTGGCGCAGATTTCCGGCGTCGGCCGCGTGTCCGTGCAAGGCGGCGTGCGGCCAGCGGTGCGCATCGAGGCGGATCTCGCGCGTCTGGCCGCGAATCGGATCGGCATGGAGGATTTGCGGCAAGCCGTCGTCGCCGCCAACAACGCCGGCGCCAAGGGCTCGCTCGACGGAAAGCGTCAAGCCTACACGATCGACGCCAACGACCAGATTCTGCAAGCCAAGCAATATGAGACGATCATCGTCGCCTGGCGGAATAATGCGCCCGTCATGCTGCGCGACGTCGCCACGGTGACGGACGGGCTCGAGAACGCCCGCGTCGGCGGCTGGTACAATGGCGAACAGTCCGTCGTGCTCGACGTGATGCGCCAGCCCGGCGCCAACATCATCTCGACGGTCGAGCTCATCAAGCAGGCGCTGCCGAAGCTGCGCGGCGAGCTGCCGGCTGGCGTGGGCCTCGACATCGTCAATGATCGCACCGAAACGATCCGCGCCTCGATTTTCGAGGTGCAGATGACGCTCATCATCGCGGCGGGGCTCGTGATCGCGGTGGTGTTGATGTTCCTGCGCAGCTGGCGCGCCACGCTCATCGCCGGCGTCAGCCTCCCCCTCTCGATCATCGCCACTTTTTTCGCGATGTGGGGAATGGGCTTCTCGCTCGACAATCTCTCGCTGATGGCGCTCACCATCGGCACGGGCTTTATCGTCGACGACGCCATCGTGATGATCGAGAACATCGTCCGCAATATCGAGCTCGGCAAGAAACCGGTTCAAGCTGCGCTCGACGGCGCCCGCGAGATCGGCTTCACCGTCATCTCGCTGACGGTCTCGCTCATCGCCGTTTTCATTCCACTCCTGTTCATGACCGGCATCGTGGGGCGCATGTTCCGCGAATTCGCGCTGACGCTTTCCATCGCCGTCGTGATTTCAGCCGTCATTTCGCTGACGCTGACGCCGATGCTCTGCGCCGTGCTGCTCAAAAGCGCGCCGACGAACGAGCACACGGCATGGGAGGCCGTGTCGCTTTGGCTCGACCGCCTTTACTACCGCTCGCTCGATTGGGCGCTGAAGCGCGAGCCCTTCATGCTCTTCCTGACCGCAGGCGCGCTCGCGCTGACGGTCGCGCTCTTTATCTTCATCCCCAAGGGTTTTCTGCCGCGTCAGGACACCGGCGTGCTGAGCGTCGTGATGGAGGCCTCGCCCGACGCCTCCTTTGAGCGCATGAAAGCGTTGCAGGCCCAGGTGACAGAGGTGTTTCGCAAGGACCCCGAGGTGACGGGCGTCACTTCCGTGCTGGGCGTCGGCCCGCTCAACGCGACGACCAATGTCGGCCGGCTCACCGTGACGCTTCGCAGCCACGATGTGCGCGACACGAGCGCGGACAAGATCGCCGACCGGCTGAAGATCGCCGGCGAGAAGGTCGCCGGCGCCTCGCTCTTCATCGAGCCGGTGCAGGATATTCAGATCACGACCCGGCCAAGCCGCTCGCAATATCAATATACGCTCACAGCCGCCGATGCGGGCGAGCTGCTCAACTGGTCAAATCGCCTCCTCGACGAATTGCGCCGCACGACCGGGCTGAAAAACGTCGCCGCCGAGACGCAGGACGGCGGCCTGCGCGCGCAGATGAGAATCGACCGCGACAAGATCGGCCGTCTCGGCATCTCGGCCCAGGACGTCGACAATGTGCTCAACGACGCCTTCGGGCAGCGGCAGATTTCGACGATTTACACGCAATCGAACCAATACCGCGTGATCCTGGAAGCCGCGCCGCAATATTTGCGGGATATGTCGGCGCTCGAAAAGCTCTATGTGGCCCCGGTGGGAGGCGGACCGCAGACGCCGCTCGCCACCTTCGTGCGCATCGAGAACAAAGCGGCGCCGCTCTCCGTTGCGCATCAAGATCAGTTCCCGGCCTCGACCATCAGCTTCGATCTTGCCGACGGCTTCGCGCTCGGCGACGCCGTCAAGCTGGTCGCGCAGGCGCAGACCGCCATCGGCATGCCGTCATCCATCATCGGCGTCTTCAGCGCCGACGCGGCGGAATTCAACAAATCGCTGGCGAGCGAGCCCTGGCTCATCCTCGCAGCCGTCATCGCCATCTATGTGGTGCTCGGCGTGCTCTATGAGAGCTTCGCCCACCCCTTCACCGTGCTCACGACGCTGCCCTCGGCGGGCGTCGGCGCGTTCCTTGCGCTGATGCTGCTGGGCATCGACATGTCGGTCGTCGCGCTCATCGGCGTTGTGCTGCTCATGGGCATCGTGAAGAAAAACGCGATCATGATGATCGATTTCGCGCTCGAGGCGGAGCGCGACGAGGGGCTTTCGCCGCGCGATTCCATCGTGCGCGCCGCGCATTTGCGTTTTCGCCCAATCATGATGACGACCCTGGCCGCGCTCTTTGGCGCCTTGCCGCTCGCGCTCGCGCATGGGGCGGGAAGCGAGCTGCGCATTCCGCTCGGCGTCTCGATCATCGGCGGCCTCCTCTTGAGCCAGGCGCTGACGCTCTACACGACGCCCGTGATCTATCTTCAGGTCGACCGCCTGCGCCGGCGCTTTCTGAAGCCGCTGAGCCAGGAGGAAGAAGAAATTCCGGAGGAAACGGCCGAGGAACCGCCGCCAAGGCGAGAAGCGGCCGAATGAACGTCTCCGCTCTTTTCATCCGCCGGCCGGTCGGGACGACGCTTCTCGCCGCAGCCCTTTTTCTGATCGGCGCGGTCGCCTATTTCTTCCTCCCCGTTGCAAGCCTGCCGGCGGTCGATTTTCCGGCCATCGGCATCAGCGCCTCACGCCCGGGAGCCGATCCCGAAACCATGGCGGCCTCCGTCGCCGCGCCGCTGGAACGGCGCCTTTCGGGCATTTCGGGACTGAACGAGCTCACGTCGACGAGCTCGCTCGGCTCGACGCAGATCATCACCCAGTTCGACATCAACAAGAATATCGACTCGGCCGCGCGCGACGTTCAGGCCGCGATCAACGCTTCGCTTGTCGATCTCCCGACCGATCTTCCAGCCGCTCCGAGCTTCCGCAAGGCCAGCCAATCGACCATGCCGGTTCTCGTGCTGGCCATGACCTCGGACACGATGCCGACCAGCGCCATTTTCGACGCGACCGACACCGTCATCGCACAGCGCATCTCCCAAGTGCCCGGCGTTGCAGAAGCGCGCATTGCCGGCGCCGAGCAGCCGGCGATCCACGTGCAGGTCGACACGGCGCGACTCGCCGCGATGAATCTCGGCGTCAACGAAGTCGGCCGCGCGCTTTTCTTGGCCAACGCTCATGCCGCGGTCGGCGCGCTCTCCGGAACGACGCAGGAAATCACGCTCGATACGACCGATGAGCTTTCGACGCCGGAGGATTATCGCAACATCGTCGTCACCTCCCGCAACGGCGCCGTGGTGAAGCTCGGCGACGTGGCGACGGTGGATCAAGGGGTGCGCAATCGCCGGTCTGCCGGTTGGTTCAATGGCAAGCCCGCGGTGCTCGTCATCGTCACCAAGCAACCCGACGCCAATGTGATCGAGACCGTCGATCACGTAAAGGCGTTGCTGCCGCAATTGCGCCAATGGATTCCTTCGGGCATCAAGATCAGCGTCCTCGCGGACCGCACACAGACGATCCGCGCCAGCATCCACGACATTCAAATCACGCTCATCATCTCGGTGGCGCTGGTGATGATGGTGGTGTTCGTCTTTCTCCGCCGCGCGACGCCTGTCATCGCGGCCGGCGTCACAGTGCCCCTCTCGCTCGTCGGCACCTGCGCAGCCATGTGGCTCGCCGGTTTCTCGATCGACAACCTTTCGCTCATGGCGCTGACGATCGCCGTGGGCTTCGTCGTCGACGACGCAATCGTGATGATTGAAAATATCGAGAGCTACAGGGAGCGCGGTCTGAGCCGAATGCAGGCGGCGCTCGAAGGCTCAAAGCAAATCAGCTTCACGGTCCTCTCTATCAGCCTGTCGCTCATCGCCGTTTTCATCCCGCTGCTCTTTATGGAGGGCGTGATGGGGCGCTTGCTGCGTGAATTTTCGCTCACCCTCACCTTCGCCATCCTGATTTCGACCGTCGTTTCGCTCACCGTCACGCCAATGGTCTGCGCATGGCTGCCGGCGCCAAAGGCGCGGGGAGAGACGCGTTTCGATCGCGTGGTGGAGAGCGGGCTCGACGCTATCGTCTCCTTTTACGCGCGCACGCTGCGGCCCGTGGTGGATCATCCCTGGATCACGCTCGCCGCCATCCTCGGCGTCGTGGTTTGGACGGTGCAGCTCTACACCACGATCCCGAAGGGAAATCTGCCTCAGGACGACATCGGGCTCATCAACGGCACGACGGAGGCCGCCACCGACGTCTCGTTCGAAGAAATGTTGCGGCTGCAAAGGCTGGTGAACGACGCTCTTTTGGCCGATCCCGACGTCGTCAATGTCGGCTCCTTCATCGGCGCAGGCAACCTGACCGCCTCGGGCAATCAGGGACGCGTCTTCGTCGCGCTCAAACCCATGGGCGAGCGAAAGGCCACGAGCAAGGAAGTCATCGCCAGATTGCGCAAGTCCTTTACGAAGATACCGGGCGTAAGCGTCATCATGGTGCCGTCTCAGGACCTGCGCTCCGGCGGGCGCGTGAGCAAGGCGCAATACCAGTTCACCTTGTCCGACGCTTCGCTCGACGAGCTGGAGGAATGGCGCGGCAAGATTTTCGATCGCCTCAAGCGGCTTCCGCAGCTCGTCGACGTGTCCTCCGACAAGGAGCAGGGCGGGCTGCGCGCCCAGCTCATCATCGATCGCAACGCCGCCTCCCGCATGAATGTGCCGATTTCGGCCATCGACAACGCGCTCAACAGCGCCTTCGTAGCCGGGACCCGCGAGTTCCGG
>NZ_JBPFEB010000020.1:0-2421 GCF_051061225.1 Methylocystis sp. | reverse complement strand
CGCGACATTGGCCTTGGTCGCCTCCTCGATCGAACCGCCCGTTTCTATACGGTAGCCCGACGGAAGGGAGGCGATCAGCGGCTGAAGGGCCGTCATGATCTGTTTGGACACCTCCGGAGGCTGGGTCGCCTCATTGACGTCGGAGCGGATCGTAATGGCGGGCGTCCGATCGCGGCGCTTTAAAATCGGCTCTTCTAGACGGATCTCCGAGTGACCGATCTGATCGAGTGGAATCTGGCGGCCGTCCCGGCTCATCAGCGAGAAATCCACCAGACGCGTCGGGTCCAACCGCTCGCCGCCGCCGCTGCGCGCCACGATGGGGACATTGCGGATATCCTCGCGGACCTGCGTGACGGCGACGCCGGTGAGGAGGAATTGCAGCTGCTGGCCCACCTCCGCTGGCGACAGGCCGATGAGGTTCAGCCGGTCCTGATCCGGGATGAAGCGAAGCGCGGGCGTGCGATTGCCCCAATCGCGGTTCGCTTGCCGCACGTCGGGCACGCCACGCATAATACCGAGGGCTTTTTCAGAGATATCGTACAATTGCGCTGGATCAGGCCCCATGAGAGTTTCGGAGAGATTCCGGAGTGCGCGCGGGCGAATGTCCGGCTGGGTGAGCGCGAATCCGAAGGGCACACCTTCAACCTCCGGGGATATAATCGCACCGGCCGCCTCATCGACCAGGATTACGTCCGGCGCGATGCCTTGCTGCGCGGCGAGCTTCTGGGCCGCGACCATCTCGGCAAATCCGCTTCGGCCCATCGCGTGCAAGCGAAGGAAAAATTCACCCGCGTCGGTCGTGACCCGATAGACGCCCGTCGCTGAGAGGCCGGCTGTGACGGCGGCAACCGCTTTGACGGCGCCAAAGCGCGCGACCGGAAAAAAACTTTCAGGATTACGCATGTGTCGATTTAAGGCAGCGACCCTAACGGAGTCCACCAGTATTCGCGTGAGGTTAGGTTTGCTTTGTTGGCGATCTTCGAGGCGCTGGTTGAGCGACGGATGAAGAGCGGCCCGTCACCGTGGTATATGTCGCATTCTGCGCCCCAAGCGGCGGCGGCGCTCTGATAGCTTTGCCCTCGCGATTGCCTACCGGCTTTGTTCAGTTCTCCGAAGGGACTACAATCCTGTCTGGGTGCAATGCTGGAAACTTTTGGCGGTGCCGGCCTTTAGTTCGACCTCGAGGCTTGCATCGAATTGGCAGAACCTGGGCTAGGGTCTGGTGAGTAGAAACTGCTTCACCACCTTCGCTGCCCCTCGATGACGCTCGTTTGAAGCGCTCGCCGCCGTTAGGTGAGGCGGGAGTAGATAATACATCCTTCCGCCTAAGACGATTGGCTACTTGTTTGAGAATCTCTTGAAGTTTCTTTGGGGGCGCAGATCGGGGCAATTCAGGCTCTTGCTCTGCGCTCCGAGGGACAGGGTTTGTCTGATCGGCGACGATTTGGTTTTGCCAAGTCGCTAATGCTGTCGACAAGCATCGAAGAGACCCCGAAAAGAGTTGGCTATGTGCGCTGCAGCAAGGGTCACGTAGTTTCCACAGCCTGCCTTCAGAGGAAGCGCCAGCTATGAATGCTGGGCAATCGAGAGCCGGAAGAAGCTCCGAGGCGCGCAAGTGGAGGTAGCATCATGGGCCAACGCAGCTTTAACGGAAGTCAGCTCATTCGGCTGGTTTCAAAGCGGCCCGGTCAAATGCTTGCCGCCTATCTCGCGAACATGGAACGCGGCGCTCCAGAGGTCCGCGAAATGATCCTTGAGGACATTCACGGTTTCTCAGATTTGGGGGCGGTCGCCTACGTCGAGGATCTGAAAGAAGCGCTGTTCAGATTCGACGAAGCAGCATTCTTGGCTGCGTGCCCTACCGCGACCATGGGAAACCTTGTCTCGATCGGGCATTGAGGAAAACGCGCGCGAAACCCACGGTCGAGCAGTGGCGACGCGTGGTGAGTATGAGCGATCTGACTGCAATCCCGGTACTCGCCGCTAAGACTAGTCGCATCGATTCAAATTTCGCGCGCAGAGCGACACTCTGAGAATTCGGAAGATTACATAGGCGCACCCCGCCCGGCTCTTGGAGCCAGAGACTGGTCGCCCGGTGGAGCCTCAGCCCCCGGCGAGCTTAATCGCTGCTCCGACGATTTCAGCGACGAGCACCGACCCCAGCACAGCGTTTGCAATTACCGGGCGGATTAACATGCCGGTAGGATCGCCGGTTTTGTCTCAAATTACTATTGGCATAAACCGAGCGGTGGATTGTCGCAGAGGTTCACTCACTTGTAAGCTAGTGTCCTGTCTCTCAAATATCGACTATTATCGAGTTGCAATGGATTTGCATGATGGAGGGCTGCCATGGCGCGGCCAATCAAGCGGCTCGAGACGGAGCCCGCGGTAGCGGAAGAGTTACGGCGTCGGTTGCGTTCG
>NZ_JBPFEB010000019.1:0-4589 GCF_051061225.1 Methylocystis sp. | reverse complement strand
GGATCAAGCACCAGCCGGGCGACCTCGCGCCGGATCTTGGCCGCCGCCCGGGCCATCATAAGATTGCGGCGCGGCCGAACGTCTTGATTGTCTAGGCTAGGAGGGTTGCGGCGGCCGAGCCAGCAAGGGGTAGCGTTGCGTCGGCTCAGCCGCCTTCGCTTACTAGCGCGGCGGCTCCCGAGGCCACAAGATTGGGAAACCGGACGGCGATATTTCTCATGTATTCGTAATGCGACAAACCGAAGGGGCTGGCATCAATTAGGACCTAATCGACGAGGCTACCCGTGCTGCTGCTGCTCGAATTGCCACTGATCGCGGTCGACCAAGCCCGCGCTGAAGCGCGCTGTACTGGTTGCCACCCGGGGCATGCAACGGACAGGACGTGCCTGAGGAAATTGCTGAGGACGCCTTGGAACTCTTGAGAAAGGGTCTTGAGCCATCAGCCTCTCGGCGAGGGCGCAGACCCTTCTAGTGGCCAGCAGCACAACTATGCCCACGCGGCGGCCGGGCGTCGATGAATTCATCGTGTGTTTGTGGGGACGTCACGCGATGTCGCCCGTGCACGGCATTCCAACAGCCAAATGACGGCGGCCGCGAGGTTTTCCGCCACGAAGGTGGGCCGTTGAGGGAGACGCGCCTCCTGTCCTGTCTGGTACTTTCCTGTCCGGACAAGAACGCCCAGCAAGCCTGCGGCCATCGCGCCGCCGACATCGGCTTCGGCGTCATCGCCGATCATGGCCACCCGACCGGCGGGGCGATGGAGCCCGGATACAGCAAGACTGAAAAACGTCGGCGAGGGCTTGCCCAGCACCAACGCCTCACGGCCAGAGGCAAATTCGAGCCCCTTCACGAAGGGGCCCGCATCTAGGCTCAATTCGCCATCGCGGTCGAGAAAGCACCGGTTTTTCGCCAACGCCAGGAAGACGGCCCCGCCGATGATCTTGCGATACGCGCGGTTGAGAAGGTCGTATGTGAAAAACTCACCTGCGTCGCCTATGACTACCGCTTCCTCGTTCCTTGGCGGAATGTCGGCGAACTCCTCCTGGAGATCGGGGTGCGTAACAAGAAATGGCATGAGGTCTCTTTGGAGCAGGAAGGATCGCGCCAAAGCCGCAGGCGTGTAGATTTCTTCAGGCGAGACCGAGAGCCCCAGGCGCGATAAATCCTCGACGATGCGTCGGAGGGGACGTCTTGTCGTGTTCGTCACGAAGCGGAAAGGAAGCCCCGAGGCTCGAAGCCTTTTGATCGCTTCCAGCGAGCCCGGCAAGGCCGCGTCTCCCACGTAAACAACGCCATCAAGATCAATCAGCACGCCTTCGAGGGCGTTTATGGCTCCGTGGCTCGCTGGAACAGCATCCATGAAAATCCTCCTGAATATCAAGGCGCCGTCGACGGCTTGTCGACCGTTGCCCCCCGGATGACGCGTGTCTGACGATGGCGGCGGCGTGGGATCCCAAGAGATAGGTGGCGATGCCCGGACGATGCGATCCGAGCGTGATCAGGTCGGCAGGCCAATCGTTCGCCTCGGCAAGGACCTCCGAGGCAACGCCTCCAAAGCGCACGATCGACGAAACACGCTCCTGCGCGTATTCAACCGAATCCGCCAGTTCTGAAATCTTCTCTTCTGCGGCGAGCCGCAGTCGGTCGCCGAGGTCGACCGGGACGTAGTCCGCAAAAGCGATTGGAACCGAGAACTGAACATAGACAAGCCGCAGATCGGCGTCCGAAATTTTCGCCAAAGCCAAAGCCAAAGCCAAAGCCAAAGCCGCCAGAATTGCGGCCTCGCTTATTTCTGGGTCGGCAAGATCGACTGGAAGGAGGATCTTCTTAAACATCGCGGCGTCTCGAGGTCGCTGTGCCCAACTGGGTAATCTAGAGCGAAAACCTCTGCGTCGTTCAGCCATGCCGGCAGTCCGGAGACGCCAATTTGCAAGCTCGGCAAAATGGTGGCCCATCTCTTCAAGTAGCGACGACTTCGCGAATCTGTTTGGCTGCCGCATCCAGAAGGGCTTGGGCGAGATCAGGGTCGTTGACGGCGCGCGATAGCGTCACCGCGCCAACCATCAGAGAGAGGACGGCCATGGCCTTGCCCTTGGCCTCCGAATCGTTGGTTTCGGCAACCAAGCGGCCAAGGACTTCAAGATGCGCCTTGATGCCGGCTTCGAATGACGCCTTCACCTCGCCGCCCTGTCTGGAGGCGTCTGAGGCGAGCGCCACGAGAGGGCAGCCGTCCATCTTTTTCTCGCGATGGCCCATACTGAGGTAGAACGCCATCACCGCGCCAAGCGGATCCTCGGGTTTGGCCGCGATCGCGGCCGACCATCGGGTGAAGGCGCTCTCCAAGGCTCGCCTGGACGCCTGTGCGGCCAAGTCCTCCTTTGACGCGAACTGCTTGTAAAAGCCGCCTTGGGTCAGCCCGGCGCCCTTCATCAGATCCTTAAGGCCGATGCCGTCAAAGCCGTGCTCCCGAAAGAGGCGACTTGCCACACTGATTACAGTCTCGCGGTTTTCCGCTGCCTGAGTGCGACTCACCCGCATCCCGACCTCCATTTTTTAGATTGCGTTCGAAATCTATCCGAGATAGAGTTCGAATACAATCTAATTTTTCTTTGAGGAGACGGGTATGAAAAAGAGACCCGCTGTTGTGCTGGGGGGCCTCCTCATGGTGTCGGGAGCGGTCGCGCTCGCCACAGTTTCGATCCGCACCCAGGTAGCCTCGGCCATGAGCGACCCGAGGCAGGAGCCGCCGGTCGTCAAATTGGCGGCCGCAACGCCGGTGAACGGATCTGAACGCGGCTTCACAGGCGTCATAGGGGCGAGGGTGCAGAGCGATCTCGGCTTTCGCGTCGCCGGTAAGATCGTTGAACGGCTTGTGAATGCCGGGCAGCAGGTCAAAGCCGGTCAGCCGCTGATGCGGATCGACGAAACGGACCTACGCCATGCGCTCACCGCGAAGCGTAACGCCGTCGCAGCGGCCCGCGCCTCCGTCACCCAGCTGGTCCCGGATGAGCGGCGATACGCCAAGTTGTTAAGCGAAGGATGGGTTACCCGACAGCGCTACGAGCAGGCGAAAGCCGCATCAGATTCGGCCAAGGCGCAACTCGCGGCCGCGGAAGCCGAGGCGCGGGTCTCCGAGAACGAGGCGGCCTATTCTGTCCTGGTGGCGGACGCCGACGGAACGGTAATGGAAACGCTTGGCGAACCGGGACAGGTCGTCTCCGCCGGCCAAACCGTGGTTCGGCTTGCACAAGCCGGCCCCCGCGAAGCGGTGGTCTCGCTTCCCGAAACGATCCGACCGGCTATTGGCTCGGCGGCCGAGGCCAGCGTGTATGGGGGCGACGGGCGCCGCTATACAGCGCATCTCCGGCAGTTGTCGGATTCCGCCGATGGTCAGACCCGCACGTACGAGGCGCGCTACGTGCTCGATGGCGCGGCTTCGGCGGCGCCCCTTGGCGCCACGGTGACCATTCGATTGGCGAGCAAGGCGAGCCGGCCGGAAGTCCAAGTGCCGCTCGGAGCAGTGCTCGATGATGGCCGGAAGACCGGCGTTTGGGTCTTCGACAGCGCCACCTCGACCGTTCACTTTCGACCCGTCAAGCTTGTGCGTATTGCCAGTGAAACCGCCGTGATCTCCGGACTGAGTTCTGGCGACCCGGTTGTTTCCCTCGGCGCTCATCTTTTGCAAGACGGCGCGCGCGTCAGGACTGCGTCTGAAAGCAGGGGCGGCCAATGAACCTCAATCTTTCCGCGATCGCCGTTCGCGAACGGGCCGTCACCCTCTTCTTCATCCTCCTGCTGGCGGCGGCGGGCGCCTATGCCTTTGTCATGCTCGGGCGGGCGGAGGACCCCTCCTTCACCATCAAGACCCTGACGGTCACGACGGTATGGCCGGGGGCGACGGCGCGCGAGATGCAGGACCTGGTCGCCGAACCGTTGGAGAAGCGGCTTCAGGAGCTGACCTGGTACGACCGCGTGGAGACGACCACACGGCCGGGTTACGCCTATATGACGGTCACGCTGAAGGACAGCACGCCGCCATCAGCGGTGCAGGAGGAGTTCTACCAGGCTCGTAAGAAGCTCGGGGATGAAGCCCGCAAGCTGCCGCCCGGCGTGGTCGGCCCTTTCGTCAATGACGAATATTCGGATGTGAGCTTCGGTCTCTACGCTCTCAAGGCGAAGGGCATGCCGATGCGGGAGCTCGCAAGGCAGGCCGAGACGATTCGCCAGGACCTCCTGCACGTGCCGGGCGTCAAGAAGATCAATATTCTGGGCGAACGTCCCGAACAGATATTCGTTGAGTTTTCCTACGCCAGACTGGCGACCCTCGGCGTGTCGGCGCAGGATATTGTCGCCGCCTTGCAGAGGCAAAACACTGTCACGCCAGCGGGCTCGATCGACACACAGGGGCCGCAGGTCTTCATCCGGATCGACGGGGCCTATGACAGCGCCCAGGCGATCGCCGATACGCCAATCGTGGCGGCGGGGCGCACGCTGAAGCTCTCCGACGTCGCCGAGGTCCGCCGCGGCTACGAGGATCCTCCCACCTACCTCATCCGACACCAGGGCGAGCCCACCATCATGCTCGCGGC
>NZ_JBPFEB010000018.1:0-8629 GCF_051061225.1 Methylocystis sp. | reverse complement strand
CGCAACGCCAATCCGCGTCCCTATAAATGGAAGGCGAAAGGCGAGGCTATCCTCGAAAAAATCCATCGGGCCCGCGCGGCGCTCGACAAAGCCCACGCCGCTTGAGTTTTTGGGCGGCAATTGAGAGTCAGGACACTAGCGTGACCGCGACGAGAACGGCGGGAATCGCGGAGATGATCGGACCCAGATAGGGAATAAATTCGGCCACGCCGGCGATGGCGCCAAGCGCGAGAGGGGACGGAAGCCCGATCAGCCATGTCGCCAGGCCCGAGAGTGCGCTGATGACCATCTGCGTCAACTGGCCAAGCAACCACAATCGCAATCCATCGGCGAGATGATCAATTGTGGTGTCGACCTCGCTCCGCGACTCGGCGGTAAAGAGTGCGCCTCGCCTTGCCGATAAAGCGCTGATTGCGCCGCGATGTAGATCCCTGCGAAGATCGTCACCAGCAGCGAGAGAACGAACATCAAGCTGGTTCGAAAAAGGCCGCCGAGCAGCTCGACGACCGGGACATTGGCGCTCTTGATATGGGACAGCAGGACTTCCCCCAAGGGCGAGCCGCGCAATCCCTTGCCAATTGTGTCCCTGGCCTGCTCGATTCTCTGGAGGACGTCCTGCAGCTCGGAGGCAACCCCCGCCCCGAATAGAAAGACTGCGCCGGCGAAAGCGCTGACGATGATCACTCCTGAAAGAAGCAAGGCCACGGGGCGCGACGCGGAGAAACGAAGGAACGGTCGTGCGCCGAGCTCCAGGAGATTGGCGACAAGCAATGCTCCAACGAACATGAGAACAACGTCGAACAGGAGCCAGATGAGAAGCGGTGCGAGAGCGATCGTGATGAAGATGACTGATCTCTTCGTGAAGTCCGCGTTTGTCATCTTCCTTTCCCTCCCTGCGTGGCGCAGAACCGAAGCACGCCCAACAACGCTCGGCCTGATCTCAGGCGTGCGGACCGGCAACGGCCAGCTTGGTTGGGAACTATTTTCGATGGCGTTCGTTCGTAGCTTTCGTGGAAAGGGGGTAGAATGGAGCTTGTCCTTTCAACCATTTGGGCGGCTGCCGTAGCGCTGCTGATTGCTCGTGCGATCAGGCAACGCGAGCTCTTCGCCCCGGTGCGTGTCGATTTGTCGTCTGCCTCTTCTTCGATGCCAGCCGTTCTCGTCATTGTTCCCGCCCGGAATGAAGCCGCCAACATTGCCTCCTGCATCAAGGGGCTCACGCGCCAGACCTATCCGCGCTCGCGCCTTGAGGTCCGGATCGTCGACGACAATTCGAGCGACGACACCGAGACAATCGCGCGAACCGCCGCGTCAGGACATGAACGCTTCTCCGTCATTGCGAGTCCGCCGCTTCCCACTGGCTGGGTAGGAAAGCCCCATGCCTGCTGGACCGGCGCAACACTCGCTCTTGCCGAGCAGGTTGAATGGCTCTGCTTCATTGACGCGGACGTGGTGGCGGAGCCGGAGCTTCTGCTGAGCGCGATCAGGCAGGCCGAGGCTCAGTCGCTTGACCTCCTGTCGCTCGCGCCCAGGCAGATTCTGCGGACATGGTCCGAACGGCTGGTTCTGCCCTGCGGATTATATTGCCTCGCCTTTTCTCGCGATCTGAAGAAGCTGCAATCGGAACGAAGCCCCGACACAACCGTGACAGGCCAGTTCCTGCTTTTTCGCCGCCGAGCCTATTCCGCGACAGGGGGGCATGAGGCGGTTTCAAACGCAATCTGCGAAGACGTGGCGCTTGCGCGACGCGTGAAGCAACTCGGGGGGCGCGTCGCCCTTCTCGGCGGCGCCGATCTGCTGTCGAGTCGTATGTATCGCAACTGGTCTTCTCTCAGAACCGGCCTCGCCAAGAATATGTTCGAAACCTTTGGCGGAACCGCGCGCATGATATGCACTGCGACCGCAGCGCTTCTGCTCGCTTGGGCTGCATTGGCCGTCCCGCTCATCGACGCGAGCGGATGCCGCAATGGCGCTCCATTTGCGTGTGCCTCGCTGGGCCTCGCGATCCCCAGCTCTGCAATTGCATTCGCACTCCATTTTTTTGGGGCGCGGTTCTTTCGTATTCCGCTCTGGTACGGCTTTCTCTTTCCGCTCGGCTATTCTCTGGGGGCAATCATAGCCGCGGAGAGCGTGATGTGCCGCATCCGGGGACGGGTGACCTGGAAAGAACGGATTTACGGATGATTCTGAAGAGAGGCGACGAATCTGCACCACCAACTCAGGCTTCGATACCTGAAGCTGCCGCAGTGGCGGTATTGCTGGCTCTTCTCGTCATCGTTCCAGAAGTGAGATGGGCGCTCCTTCCCTTCGTGCTTGCTGTCCTGTTAGCCTACCTCTGCACGCCACTCGTCGACAAGATTGCCGCCCATTTCCGGCTGTCGAGGTTGATCGCAGTGATAAGCGTTTACGCGTCTCTGCTCGCTATGCTTGCTGTCGTGGCGCTTTTTGGCGTCCCCCCGCTTGTTCATGAATTGAAGCGCCTCATCTCCGACATGCAATCGGTCTTGCGAACACTCGCGCAAGGTCTTGTGGACGATCATGCTGTGACGATCCTGGGGAAGAGTATGGATCCGCAGCAGATGGCGGATGCGGCGACGAGCGGGATCAGAGACTGGCTCGGAGCCACAGGTCGGATCACGGAATTCGCGGCCATGAGCTTTGCGACCCTTTTTGGCGGCATTCTCGTTCTTGTTCTCCTGTTCTACATGCTGGCACAGGGGCCGGAGATCGTGCGGGGCGTTCTTTGGCTTATCCCGAGGGACAAGCGCGCTGCGATCGAGCGCGTTTGGATTTTGCTGGATCCGTTGCTCTGGAGATATGTCATCGGCGTCTTGATCGTTGTCGCCTACGCCACGGTTGCGGCATATGTCGGGCTCGGGTTCGTGCTCGGCCTGAAGCACGCCTTCTTCCTGGCCCTGCTTACGGGGCTGCTCGAAATGATTCCGGTGATCGGTCCTGGTTCCTCTGCGCTGATCGGAGGGCTTGTCGCGATCCATAACGCAGCCGGGATTTTGCCAGTAATCAGTTATGCGGCTTATGTGATCGTCCTACGACTCTCCATCGACCAAATTCTGGGGCCATTGGTGCTCGGGAAAGCTGCCGCGCTCAGTCCGGTGACCATCATTTTCTGCTTTCTGCTTGGCGGTGCGCTCTTCGGAATCGCTGGCGTCATTCTTGCGGTTCCGGTCGCCATCGCCATCAAGACGTCGATTGGCGTCCTGCGCGACGAAACACCGGTTGGATGAACGCCATGACGGTTCGTTCGAAGGGCCTTGCCTATCTCCCTTGCATGGAGACGAGCCCAACCTGGGAAAGCGCCTTCGAGGGTTTTTCGAACAGCGATACGAGGGTAAAGTCCACATGGTCTGTGGCGTACGAGATCATGACGACCGCGCCGTCGGACACGTTCGGGAAATGCAGGATGAGAGAGAATACTCGGTCGATCTTAATGTGAGCGGTCATGATCACGGCCCCAACCGAAAGATATCGAATTTTGCCAATATGCTCAGGCTGGCGAAGCATGACGTTCTCGTCATTTCGGATAGCGACATAGAAGTCAGCCAAAATTACCTCTCACAGCTGGTCGCTCATCTCAATGAGGAGAACATAGGAGCTGTCACCTGCCTCTATCACGGGCTGCCTTACGGGAACATCTGGTCTCGCCATGAAGCTCTGGCGATAAACAGTCACTTTCTCCCAAATGTCATCGTGGCAATGACCTTTGACTTTGCGAATCCCTGCTGCGGCTCGACGATCGCGCTCAAGAGACGAACGCTGGAGGCGATTGGAGGCTTCGAGCGCTTCGCGCGGCATTTGGCCGATGACCACGAAATCGGAAAAGCCGTTCGCCTCGCCGGCTATCATGTTGCAATACCGGGGTTCACCGTCGGACATCAATGCTTTTCTGATAGCTTCAAATCGCTCCTGTCACATGAGACGAGAGTCGCACGTACGGTGAGATGCATCGATCCTCTCGGATACCTCGGCAGCGTGATCACGCACCCATTTCCGTTGGCTCTCGCAGGCGTCTACAGTTTTGACCTCGATGCAATTCCGCTGGCTGTATTTGCACTCGGCTTGCGCGGGCTTTTGTGTGTCGACGTAGAACGGGCTCTTTCTCTGCCCCATCAGGCCTGCTTGCTCTTGCCGTTCGGCGACGCGATTTCGTTTCTTTCTTACTGCGCGGGATTCGGAGCGCCAAAAATCAGCTGGCGAGGATTGAAGTTCAAGGTCACGCGAGAAGGCGAGATGACGCCTGTTCAATAAAAATCACCAATGGTTGACGATTGAAGGCTTGCGTCAATGTCGAAATTCCTTGTCGTCACGGCCGATGATTACGGGCTGTCCGTGGAAGTCAACGCCGCGGTTGAACTCGCGCATCTCAATGGGATTTTGACGGCTGCGAGCCTCATGGTCAGCGGCCCTGCCGCACAAGATGCGATCAGGCGGGCGCGCACACTGCCACGGCTGGCGGTCGGACTTCATCTTGTTCTCGTCGATGGCATGCCGACGCTTCCTCGCGACAAAATCCCCGATCTGGTGGACTCTTTCGGCTTCTTTCGGAAAGACATGGCGAAAATGGGATTGGAGATCGCCGTCCGACCCCGCGTGCGCACGCAATTGCGGAATGAAATCGTCGCGCAGTTCCAGGCGTTTCTGGCGACTGGCCTTCCGCCCGATCATATCGACGTGCATAAGCACTATCATCTGCACCCGCTCGTCGCGGCGGAAATTATTTGCTTGGGCCGGACCTTCGGCTTTTCTTCACTGCGAGTTCCGTGTGAACCGTCGATCGTCCTTAATCGGATCGGCCAAGGTCTGACGAGCCCATCTCGAATCCTTTCACCTTGTCTTGCGCATTTGAAGCGACAGGCGCGTCGTGCGGGGTTCCTGTTCGCAGACGCAACATTCGGGTGGGCCTGGTCAGGCGCCCTGTCCGAGGAACGGATGATCGCGATTCTTTCCCAGCGTCCAGTCGGGTCCCTGACGGAGATCTATTTCCACCCCGCGGCACGCGACGATTTCGATGGCCACGCCGCTGGCTATAATTATCGCGCCGAGCTCGAAGTTCTTCTGTCGCCAAGGGTTGCGGCGACGCTGGAGCAGCGTGGGTATTGTCTGACGACCTATCCGGAGTTTCGGCGACAAAGGTGCAGGCCGACGTAGGGAACTCGAGCAACGGATCATGAAAATGGTTCTGATTTCGTCCTACACCCGATCAGGCGTGCGCCATCTCTCCGCAGGCTTTCCGACGGAGGAGGCAGCCTCTGCGTTCCTGCAGGCTGAACTCGGCGCATTGGCAAGGCGAGGATCCGCGTATATCGTTGCTTCCGAGGAGGCGGGGACGGACTGAGAGAACATTCCTTACGACACGCTCCTCGAATGCATTCACTCTCCGGATTGGTATGACGCGGTGAAAATGCCTGCGTAAGCGTGGCGGACCTCATCCGCACGCCTGTGCGCGGCGCCGAGGGCGCCATGTAGAACTGCCTCAGAGGAACACTCGAAGGTACGGGTAGTTGTGCTGAACACTGATGGCTGAGCGCCAAACCGCAAACGAGAGACTAATGGAACAGCATCGCCCAATTTCCGAGATTCTGATGGATGCAATGCGCCAGGCGTCGGCATTGTTGCGCATCGAGGCAAGCCTTGCGCGCGCCGAGACGACAGAGCATTTCGAGTCGCTCGCCAGAGGTCTCGCTATGCTCATCGCCGGGGCGACCCTGCTCATTCCGGGAATCATCCTCATTTTGCAGGCTGCCGCGGCAGCTGTTGTCGCGGCCGGCCTCGCCAATTATTGGGCGCTCGCCATTTTCGGTGGGGGCGCGATCATCCTTGGACTCATTTTGACAGCCGTTGGCCGACGCCGCATCAAGAGCTTCACGCTCAAACCGACGAAGGCGCTCCAGGAACTCCACAGCGACGCCACAATGGTCAGGAACCAGATGGGGACGATCCATGCAACGACAAAGCGAGCTGCTTGAGCAGGAAGCCGAACGGGCCCGGGCGCTGCTTTCCGATACGATGGATGAGTTGCGGCATGGGTTGTCGGGATCAAGGTTGGTCGCCCTTCTTCCCGCAGCGGTGGTCGGCGGCGGGCTCGTATGGCTTGTCTCCACGCGATTCAAGCGAGCGAAAAGCAAACCATCCTTTCTGGCGGTGAGCGCGAGGCATTCGCGCTCTGGTGGCCGCTCCCCTGTGCTGATGTCGGGCATTGGCGCTCTCGCGACTGCCGCAATCGTTGCTCTTTTGTCTCGTCGAGAAGGCGAGGTCCTGTCGACGGCGGATGGGTTGACCGCAGGCAGCGCCGTGCCTCGAACGCACACAAATGCCGTCGATTGGCGGACTCCCGCAACGCCCCCGGTTGCTCGCGGTGATGGAATGGCGGCCGGTTAAGGGAGCCGCTATGCAGAGAAAGCGTGGTGAGCGCTTGGGAATCGAAGCCGAACAGGCGCGGGCGCGGCTTGTGGCGGCCGCAGTGGTTCGCGCGGGAGGCCGCGCCTTCGGCGGCCGCGTGCCGGATATAGCCTACTTACGCTTCTGGTGAGATGGATGGAGAGGAATCCCACGCCTTCCTGAAGAGTTGTCAGGGGGTGGCAGGGGAATCCCAGCATCCAGCCGAAAAGCCTTGTTCCTGGAAAACCCTGTTAAGCGACGAGAACGCAGCGGATCAGCGCAGTTTCGACCCGCCGGTCATCGTTAGGGCACAAATCCATAGAGAATTGAGCCCCTGATTCGACGATTGCTGCGTTCCGGTCGTGCACAGCCAGGCAAAGCTTAACAATTAAAGGTCCAGTCGATGCAAAGTCTCGTTATTGCTCGCCCCATGAAGAAGGCGGTCGCCCTCGCCGTTTTGGCGGCTTCTCTCCCGCTCTATGGTTGCTACACACCCGCCGAACGCGCGCTTGGCGGCGGCATTATCGGTGGGCTCGGCGGCGCAGGCATTGGCGCTCTGGCCTCGGGCGGTCTTGCTGGTCCGACCCTCGCGGCGTCAGCGATCGGAGCTGCCGGTGGCGCGACGATTGGAGCGTTGACTGCGCCACGACCGCGCTATTACGTTTCTCGCCGTCGCTACTATTACTGATGGCAGCGTTATCTGAGGGATGGCACGACGCTCCATCTGTAGGACGATCGGCCAGCTCGCGTAGTCAGGCGGGCTCAGCAGATGGGCCGCTGTCGGGTTGTCGGTGAACGCCTGCGCGACGCGTGTAACGGAAAACCAAATGGCGCCAGTGAAGGCGGCCCAGACGGCCGCTACCGCGGCCGCGGCGAGAGGCGGTTCTTGGACAGGGTCCAGTGTTAAGTGTGACGATCAACGGCACTGTATTGTGCCCTCGGCTCTTTGTTGTCCATTCGCTCGGGTGTCCGCTCAAGAGCCGCGCGAGGCCTCGTCCGGAGCCGCTTCGGGAGGGGCAAGCGAACTCCTCGTCCCGACGCTTCACTTCAGGCAAAAGATCGTTACGGTCTCCAAGAGGCGTCAGCAGAGAGGTCCATGACGCGCAAGCCAGTTCGCGTGAGGCAAGTCCGATCGAGAATCGGCGGCGGCGACCGCCTTGGAAATGGCCGGCCGGCAGAAAGAGATCTCCGTTTCGGAATTCTTTCTCAAGAACCGCCATCTCCTCGGTTTCGACACACCCGCGAAGTCTTTGGTGACTGCCGGTAAAGCGGCGGTCGACAACGCCCTCGACGCCTGCGAGGAAGCCGGGGTCTTGCCGGAGATCACGGTCGAGGTGCGAGGGCGTTTTGAGCGCTCTTGGGTCGATATCATCAGCCGCATCGAGAGCGAGCCGTTGGCCTCCGAGCACTATGTCTCGACCGACACCGCCAGCAACCGCCCCGACATTCACAAAAGGAGGCATATCGCCTGGAGCCGCCCGCACGGTACGCGGGTTGAGATGGAGATCGAGGGCGTCAATCAAGCGGAGCCAAAAGCCGCTCGCTTTCGCAGTTCCTGGTCGATGAGTTTTCCTGCGTCGGCGAAAAGACGGCGCGCGAGATCATCCAACTCGCCGGCAAACCGTTGAGCGAGCGCTCCTAGCCGGCGCATATCGCGCATGCCCAGGCGAACGTCCTGCATCGCGGCCTGCAGAAGGCCAATGTGCAAAAGCTCCGTCCGGATTGCCTCGTCCCGATCGGCGAGGCGCAGCTCCTCGAGGGACTGCGCAAGGAACTGCCGGCCGAGTTCTGCACGGCGGCGACGCGTCCGCCGGCGAGCTACCGGGGCAATCCGTTCCAAGTGGAGGTCGCAATCGCCTTCGCCCGTCCCGGCGAAGCAGAGATCGATGTCGACGCGGCTTCCGGGCGGATGCGCAAAAAGCAGCCCGAGGGATCAGACTCGGCGCAGCATCTCATCGCGCGCAAGGACGAGCCGGTTCCGCTGCTGCGCTTCGCCAACCGCGTGCCGCTGCTCTATCAGCAGCCGAGCTGCGCGATCACCAAGTCCGTCCTGCAGACCAATTGGCGCGCCTATGGCCTGCATCAGCCGAAGGGTGTCAATGGCACCCGAAATTTCCCCACTTTTGGCGAACGAAAATTCCCCAGTCTGGCGGGTCGGGCGATCAGCCTGCGAGGTGATCAGCGCCTCCGTTTTTGGGCGGCCGTCCGCGGCGTTTCAGGGTCGCCGGGACAG
>NZ_JBPFEB010000017.1:0-6029 GCF_051061225.1 Methylocystis sp. | reverse complement strand
GAATGTTTCCATCTGAGAGATGCCGCCCCCGAAGGGCGGCACTTTGATTTTCAGACCCTCGCCGCGCGGTCCCGCGCTGTGCTGCGGCGCCGGCGAGCAGGGTCTCTCCGAAGGAGTCGCCAGAGGTGGTTTCGGCGCTGTTTCCGACTTATGCGCGGGCCGATCTCGCTTTCGAGCGGGGAGAGGGCGCTTGGCTCGCAGCCAGCGACGGCGAGCGCTATCTCGACTTCGGCGCCGGCGTCGCGGTCAATTCGCTCGGCCATGGCCATCCGCACCTCGTCGGCGCGCTGACCGCCGCCGCGGTGAAGCCCTGGCATGTCTCCAATCTGTTCCAGATTCCGGAGGCCGAGCGCCTCGCCCGCCGCCTCGTCCAGGCGACTTTCGCCGATCTCGTCTTCTTCACCAATTCGGGCGCCGAGGCGGTCGAATGCGCGATCAAGACGGCGCGGAAATTCCACGCCGTGGAAGGACGGCCGGAGCGCTATCGGCTCATCACTTTCGAGGGCGCCTTCCACGGCCGCACGCTGGCGACGATCGCCGCCGGCGGCAATCCCAAATATCTCGACGGCTTCGGGCCGCCGGTCGAGGGCTTCGACCAGGTTCCCTTCGCCGATCTTGACGCGGTCGAGGCGGCCATCACCGAGGAAACCGCCGGCGTCCTGCTGGAGCCGGTGCAGGGCGAGGGCGGCTTGCGCGCCTTTCCCGCCGATTTCCTGCGCAAGCTGCGCGCCCTCTGCGACGCGCGCGGGCTGCTGCTCGTGCTCGACGAGGTTCAGTGCGGGGTCGGCCGCACCGGCAGGTTTCTGGCCATCGAACATGCCGGCGTGACGCCGGATATCGCGGCGCTCGCAAAGGGGCTCGGCGGCGGTTTCCCGCTGGGGGCCTGTCTCGCCACCCATGAGGCGGCGAAGGGCATGACGCTCGGAACCCATGGCTCGACCTTCGGCGGCAATCCGCTCGCCGCGTCCATTGGCGGCGCCGTGCTCGACGTGGTGCTGGCCGAGGGCTTTCTGGCGCGCGTCGCCTCGCTCGGCGCGCTGTTTCGCCAGCGCCTGGCCGAGCTCGAGGACCGCCACAGGGGCGTGATCGAGACCGTTCGCGGCGAAGGACTCATGCTGGGCATAAAGACGCGCGGACCCAATGGCGACTTCGCCGCCGCGGCGCGCGCCGAGGGGCTCCTCACCGTTCTCGCGGGCGACAATGTCGTACGGCTGTTGCCGCCGCTCGTCATTGACGAGAGCCATATCGCCGAGGCGGCGACGCGCCTCGACCGGGCCTGCGCGCGTCTTTCCGCGCCGGCCAAAGAGCCAGGAGCGGCCTCATGACCGCGCATTCCATGACCAGGCCGCGCCACTTCCTCGATCTTTCGGATTTTTCGCACGCCGAGCTGCGGCACATCCTCGATCTGGCGAAATCGCTGAAGGCGAAGCGCGTGAAGGGCCTGCCGCCCGTCGAGCGCCCGCTCGCCGGCAAATATCTCGCCATGATCTTCGACAAGCCGTCGACGCGCACCCGCGTCTCCTTCGACATCGCCATGCGCGATCTCGGCGGCGAGTCGATCATGCTCACGGGCGGCGAGATGCAGCTCGGCCGCGGCGAGACGATCGCCGACACGGCGCGCGTCCTGTCGCGCTTCGCCGACGCGGTGATGATCCGCATCCTGTCGCACGCCGATCTCGTGGAGCTGGCGCGCTTCGCCACCATTCCGGTCATCAATGGCCTGACCAAGCTGTCGCATCCCTGCCAGATCATGGCCGATCTGCTCACCTTCGAGGAGCGGCTCGGCGCGATCGAGGGCCGCACCGTCGCCTGGGTAGGCGACTCCAACAATGTGCTGGCGAGCTGGGCGCACGCCGCCGCGCGCTTCGGCTTCACCATCAATGTGGCGACGCCCGGCGAGCTGGCGCCGCCGCAGAGCCTTCTCGATTGGGCGAAGGCCGAGGGCGCGGCGATGAACGTCACGCGCGATCCCTATGAGGCGGTCGCGGGCGCCGACGCCGTGATCACCGACTGCTGGGTCTCCATGGGCGACGCCGACGAGGACTTCCGCCGCCGGGTTCTCGCGCCATATCAGGTGAATGCGCAGCTCATGCGCGCCGCCGCCAGGGACGCCGTCTTCATGCATTGCCTGCCCGCACATCGCGGCGAGGAAGTCACCGACGAGGTGATGGACGGACCGCAGTCGGTCGTCTTCGACGAGGCCGAGAACCGGCTGCACGCGCAGAAGGGCGTGCTCGCCTGGTGTCTGGCGCCGGGGATCGATTGATGCAGGAGGGGCCAAGCCGGCTGGTTTCGGGCGAGGCGCGCGACGACCGCGTCACCCCTTTCGCGGTCGAAGCCCTCGATCTGCGCGGGCGGCTGGTCCGCCTGGGCGCGACCGTCGACGCCATCATCGGCCATTACGACTATCCCCCGCAGGTGGCGCGGCTGCTGGGCGAGGCCATCGCGCTCGCGGCGCTGCTGGGCTCGATCCTCGAGTCGCATGGGCGCTTCCAGTTGCAGACGCGCAGCGACGGTCCCGTGGACATGCTGGTCGTCGACTATGACGCGCCGGGCAAGCTGCGCGGCTTCGCGCGTTTCGACGCGGCGCGGCTCGCCGAAGTGACCGATCCCGCTCCCGCGGCGCTGCTTGGGCGCGGCCATCTCGCGCTCACCATCGAGCGCGAGGAGGACGCCGCCCGTTATCAGGGCGTCGTGCCGCTGGAAGGCGAGAGCCTCGCCGAAGCCGCCCATATGTATTTCCGCCAGTCGGAGCAGATTCCCTCCTTCGTGCGCCTCGCGGTGGCGGAGCTGGTGACGCCGCAGGGCCGAAGCTGGCGGGCCGGCGGGCTGCTGCTGCAATATCTGCCGGTCGCGGGCTCGCGTGTTCGCGAACTGCCGCCGGGCGACGCGCCCGAAGGCTCCGCGGCCGCGGAGGAAGAAGACGACGCCTGGACCGAAGGTCAGGCGCTCGCCGCAACGCTCGAAGATCACGAGCTGGTCGATCCGTCGCTCTCCGGCGAACGGCTGCTGTTCCGGCTCTTTCACGAGCGGGGCGTGAAAGTGTTCCCGGAGCGCGCGCTCGCCGAATTCTGCCGCTGCTCCACCGAGCGCATCGACAGGCTGCTGAAGAGCTTTACCGCGCAGGAGCGCGCCGACATGGTCGGCGACGACGGCCGCATCGGCGTGACCTGCGAGTTCTGCGCCACGTTCCGCAGTTTCGATCCCGCCGACTTCGCCTGAGCATTGGCGGTAACGCGCGCTTCACCACGCGCGCGGACAACCGCCCGCGTGGAAAAGACGCCCCGCCGTCGCCTAAAATTGAAACCAAACTCCCTGCCGCGCGTTAAGGAGTTGCGCGCCACCGTCAACGAGCGCGCCGGGCAGGACTGCGTGGCTTGGGAGTGAGTGACATGGCGTTGGTCAGAAAAGTGCGGGACGAGGCGCCCGCGTTCGAAAGAGTGGCCTGCGTGACGGCGATTTGCGCCCTGGCCTCTCTGCCTCTCGCCTTCTGCGCGGCGGTGACAATTCTGGGCTGACGTCAGCGTCGCCCCGACCCCTGATCATCCGCCGGGCTCCTCGCAACAAAAGTGCTGAGCCGGGCGGCGTGAGCGGGGCCGGGATGGCGCCGCGCCTCCTCAGGAGGCGTCGGCGATTGGCCATTCGGCCTTGAAAGAGCCGCCCTGATTGTCATGAGCGACGACGCGCAGCGTCTTCGCGCCATTGGGGGCGTAGGTGAAGCGGAAGTTCGGGTCTTCCGAGAGGGAAATTCCGCCCTCCATCCTGAAGATCAGATCATCCCCCTGCCAGACCTCGACGGCGTCGACATAATGCGCGGGCGTATAGGCCCGCGTGATCTGATCCATCTGCAAACCCGAGTTGTTCGGATGGCGGATCATGATCTGCGCCTCGCGCTTGCCAGCGACGGCGCTCTTGAACTCGCGATATTTCATCTTGCCGAGATTGGCCCTGGCCTCATCGGGGTCCTTGCCGGCGGGCGCCGAACAGCCGCCGGAGGCCTTCACGAATTTCACCTCCGACACGAGCTTTCCGTCCCGCGTCTCGGCCACGGCGTGGACGTTGGTGTAGGAATTCACCCGCACCCGCGTCTCGATGAAATTGACCCCGGCCTTGTCGCCGAAGGTGAAATTCGCCGCCATGGGCATGGGATTCTGGTCGATGACGAGAGACGCTCCCTTCACCCGGGCGGGGTCTGAAAAGCGCATGGTCATGGGGACGATCGCGGCGTCCTCGGCGCGCATCGGCGCTTCGAGCGAGACGGTTCCGTCCGCCTTGGCGATTTCGCGTCCCTGAAACAGATCGGTGACGAGCCCCGGCCACGGGTCGGGCGCAGGGTCGGCGAAAGCGGCGGTCGCGGCGAGACCTGCGAGCAGGGCGCCGAAGGCGGCCGCGCGAAACTGTGTCGGCATTTGGTTTCCTCCGGTTTGGGCCGAGTCTAGCCGAGGGCGACCGCGCAAGGGAGCGACAAAGTCACGGCCCCTCCCACTCCAGCTCCGCGAATCCGGCCGTGGCGTTGCGGGCGTTGTAGTCCTCGAAGAGGCGCCACTTGCCGCGTTCCTCGCTTCCGGCCGTCGCGGCCGCCTCCTTCACGCTTTCGCCCTTCTTGATCGCGGCGCGCAGATCGGCCGTCAGCCGGGTGAGATAGGCGCGCTCGTCGTCGAGCGCCTTTGGCCAGGGCGCGACCACCGGCCCATGGCCCGGCGTCACGCGCTCGGCCTTGATCGACGCGAGCTCGTCGGCGACCTCCAGAAAGCCGAGCAGACTCCCGTCCACCACCGGCACATGCTGAAGGAAGAGCAGATCGCCGGCAAAGAGCGAGCCGGTCTTTTTATCGAGCACGGTCAGGTCCGCCTCGCTGTGCGCCGTGCGCCAGGCCTGCAAGTCGAGCTCCCGGCCGCCGAGGTCGAGGGTCAGCCTGTCGGCGACGGTCAGGGTCGGCGGCACGATGGTCACGCCGTCGAGCGCGTCGCCCATGGTCGCGCGGAAGGATGCGAGATAATGGTCGCCGCGCGAGGCGAGCGCGCGGGGGAGGTTTTTGTGGCCGACGAAGGTCACGCCCGGCCCGACGAAGGCGCCGTTCCCAAACACGTGGTCCGGATGGGCGTGGGTGTTGATGACGTAGCGGATCGGCTTTTGCGTCCTTTCGCGCAGCGCCGCCAGAAAGGCCCTGCCCTGGGCGAGGCTGCCGCCCGTGTCGACCACGGCGACCGCCTCATCCCCGATGATCGCCCCCAGATTGGCGATTCCGCCGAGATTGTCGCGCGTCATCAGCGCCGTCTCGCCCTGATGGGCAAGGACGCCCGGGGCGATTTCAACCAGTCCGAAGGGCGTCTGCGCCCCTGCGCCAGAGGGTGGCGAAAGGGTGGCGCCGGCGAGCGCCAGAAGCAGGCAAAAATAGCGTAACATGTTGATGGCCCTTGGAGCTTCGGCGACGCGGCCAGGAATGCCAACGCCTCCGTTTTTTGCGATTGCGATTCCCCCGGTCAAGACATATTATCCCGCCGTTTCCGAGTTAAAAGACGCCTCCCGGACGGGAACCGGGAGCAGCCTGAGGCCGCAGGCGGATTCGCACGCGCGGCTCGGGTTCAAAACGGAAAACGCCTTCCCAATGTCGAGGCGCCCTTTTGAGAGGCGCGACGTCGGAGGCGGCGCAACAATAAGGCGCCCCGCGGCGTCGTCAGGAGGAAAAGCTCATGCATAAGCTTTTGTTGTCGACTTCTGTTGGAATTCTCGCGCTGGTTGCAGCCGGGGCGGCGCACGCCGACGACGAGCTGCTGACGCTGTCGAAGGACCCGAAGCAGTGGGTCTCGCCGACCGGCGACTATTATAATCAGCGTCACTCGGCCCTGAAGCAGATCACCGCCGACAACGTTGGCAAACTGGCGCCGGCCTGGCAGTTCTCGACGGGCGTTCTGCGCGGCCACGAGGGCGCGCCGCTGGTTGTCGGCGACGTGATGTATCTGCACACGCCGTTCCCCAACATCGTCTATGCGCTCGACCTGAAGGATCCGTCCCATCAGATCCTCTGG
>NZ_JBPFEB010000016.1:0-6128 GCF_051061225.1 Methylocystis sp. | reverse complement strand
GGCGTTGATGGCGAAGGCGCCAGAACTCCTCGCCTCCCCCCCTGATATCCACAAGATCGACATCTTGGCGGACAAGCTTCCGCGTTGAGGGGAGAAGAACGCAAAACGCCCCGCCAGTCCATCCGTGGTCGGGGCGTTCTTTTGTATCTGGATTGCGTCTGAAACGTTACGCCGATCGTTTGTGAAAGGCAATCGCGGCGATATGCTTGCGGCGGAGGTGTGCCAATGGCCGAACCGAAAAAGCCCACCCGCGCTTATCGCGCGCCGTATCAATAGGCCCCCATCGCCCGCATGGACGAGTCGCACATCAGCGACCGCCACGTCTACCGCATGCTGTCCGATTACCGCATCACGCTCGGGCGCAAAGCGCCGGGCAGAAGGCGGCCTGAAATGCTCCGCACAAGGCATTGAAATCACTGGCCTACCCACATTTTGCGAAAGCGGATTTGCCCGGTCCCCTGGACTAGACTAGGCGCTAGAAACAAAGACGCCCGCCTCCGTTAGGAGTGCGGGCGTCTGTCAGAGTAAAGATTGAGTTCTTCCCCCATCCAGCCGTTGCGCTCTCTTTTGGTCTGGCGCATTCGGCACTCTGACAACGCGCCTTTAGCCCGGATTATCCACGGATTCAAGAACCGGGGTTACGCCGCCAGCGCCATCTCCCGCCTGATCTTCGCCGCCGCCCAAGCCGTCGCCAAGCACCTACCGAAGGTCCACCCCAGCCCGAGCCGCTGGCCATCCCGAAAGCGGCGCCACGCGTCAGCCCCGCGCGTTCGAAGGTCGGGCCTGTCGGGGGACGTAGCGGCGGCCGATCCTTCGAGATTCGGCTTTCGTTGGCTCGGCCGCCTCCGCCGCTCTGGCGTGGTTGAGATTTCGCGCTCATTTCTCCCCCGACAAGCCCGGCGGCCACAGTGACGGAAAGCGCCAGCCGCCGCGCGAATCCATGGGCGGCCTCTTGCCTTTCCTCTCGCGCCAATGCGCCGCCCATGCCCTCCCGGCGTCGCTGTCGGCGGCAATCCAGACGAGCGCCATCTGCGAGGCTGAAGGACGGTCGGAAGCATAGGCCCGAACCGCCTCGACGATCTGCCGGGCGGAGCGTTTCTCGGCAGCCATCTCCTCGACCATGGCGACGATCTCGGCGAGCGGGTCGCCTCCGCGTGTGCGCGCATCATGCGCACGCGACGCGCACGCGTGTTTTTCTGAAACTTGGGTTTTAAGAAGGAATATTGCATCGTTCGTGCTCGGTTGGTGAGGCCCGGAGCGAGGGCATAGGACGCCAGCCCCAAGCCGGAGCGGCGTTCCCGTGCCCTGCGATCTTGCTCGGTCGGAGCCGGCCGTCGCATCAGGCCTCACGCGTGCAAGCGGCACCGCGTGAGTCGGTGGCTACTTTCGACGCTGCCGTCGCGCCGCTCGCTGGGCTTCCACTTTTCGGACTGCCCTTGGCCTATGGCGAGGCCCCACAGTAGGCCGCAACTGTCCCGCCGCTGCCGTCGTAACCGACCAGCGGGAAGGTCGCTCCCGCGTGCGGGGCGACAATGAGTGCGATGGAAGGTGTGCGGCTACGGCGGCCCGGCGCGCGCGGCAAAGGCGAAAAGCGGGAGCGACTCGGCGTCGCCGAGCTCATCGTCCTCGAGGTCAACGTCGCCCTGCAGTTCGTCCGCCAGCGCAATGAGAGCGGCGCCGAGTTCGGGCAGGCCGGGGAGGTCCGGGATGTCGAGGTCGCCGAGAGCGTTGAGGGCGCGGGAGACACGCCGCTCGAGCCCCGCCGGCGGCTCCACGAAGGTCCGAGGCGCATCCCGGCGCCGGGGGAGCTCGATCAACGTCACGGCGCGCTGTCCGTCTGCTCCTTCCCGACATCCTCGAGCAGCTCCGAGATTTTCTCGGCAAGCGCGCAAGACTTTGCGGAGGCGCTGAATAGCCACTCCAATTGCCCTCGCCCAGACGGTGGTGGGATAAGCGAGTGGCAGGTTCGCCGTCTTACTCGCAATTATTCGGCGCAGTTTGAGAGGCAGGGCTGTTGGGTTCGCCTTCGTGAAGCGAGCCCGCCGGAGTGTCTGGACGCCGAGAATGACGAGTGAGGCAGATAACGTTGAGGCGGCGCTCGTGCGCGGGGGTCGTGTTCTCAGACCACGATGGTATTGTCTCTGTGCGGCTTGCAAGATCGAACGAACTCTGAGCAATGGCCGAGACGCTGAGCCCCGCGACGATAATCGAAACACTGCGATCCATGGGGCTTTTGGACGGGAAGCTTACTTACGAGGAATCAGCCGAAGGCTGGCGCATTCGGGCGCAGGGCGGCCTTATTGTGCAGATGCGCAAAAGCGGTGAGCTCGTGATCTCTGGCAAAAATACCCACGCTGTGCGCAGGGCGCTCGGAATGACCGGCCGTGGCAAGCTGAAGCCTCCGGCGTGATCCAAGCGAGCGGCGGCCAGGGGCTCAAGAAAAAGCCCGGCGCTGGGCCGGCCGTGACGCTCTGGAAAGCGCGGGAGGGATGATCGCCTCGCGGAGGCCGTCCCCTACGTCTCCGGCGTCATGATCGCGCTGGCGCGCTGACCGCTGGTCCCGATCGCCTGGACCGTGATCCTGGTCGCGTTCGGCGCCGTCTTCCTCACCTAGGAACGAAGGTCGCGACCGCCGCCGAGATGGGCGAGCGCCTCTTGCCGTCCTCAAGCATTTTTTCCGAATCTGATCCGTAGTCAAAAACGACGTTCAACTGTAATTCGATCAGTGAAATCCGAGACTAAGGGTTAGAACGTGGTCGATAAAACCCAGCCCGGGCACAAGCGCCGTTACGGCTTGAAGCTGAGGGCATTGCTTATTCAAGCAAGCTTTGCGCTTCGGGCGAAGCTCGACGAGCTTGAGGCTGAGAATGCCGAGCTTAGACGACGCCTCGAAGAGGCCAACGGCGTGCCTGTGCTGCCTTCGCTGCTCGAAAAGCTCTCGCCGGGAGCGCGCATCGAGTTTGATAGGTGTCGCCGCGGCCTCAAAGGCGAAAGCGACGAAGAGAAGTTCGTTTCTCTGGTCGAGATGTTCTTGCGATCGAGCGCCCGCAATCGGGTCAGCGACGACTTTACCGCCGATTAGCGCAGCGCGGCGGATTCGTTGGATTCGTCCTCGAGACCCGCGGCATAGGCCTCATTTTTGAGAAAAGTGCGTCCAGTCACGGTAAGCTAAATGGCGCCACCGTCAAAACTGATGCAATCCAATTTGCTCGGCCGATATAAGGCGCCGGCGCAAGTCTAGAACCCCGGCTTGTTGTGCAGGCAACGCGAGTGAGACCCTACCTCAAGTCCCAGCTCGCGTTGCCACCTGAATCACGGCAGCGTCGTGCGGTGGAGCTAGCGTAGGACCATGAACAACGACGTGGCGCCCAAGCCGCTGGATATCGCGACGATCGTTGAAAAGCTGCGATCTACCGGCCTCGCTGGCTCGGCGTTAACGTGCGAGCAATCAGACCACGGCTGCCTTATTCGCGCGAAAGGTGGCCTCGTCCTCCACATACGCAAAGACGGCAAATTACTGATTACAGGCAAACATTCCACCATCCTGAGAAGAGCGCTTGGGTTTGCCGGACGGCCTGCCACCTGCCTGTCCAGCCCGGAGGAAATCAAAGCCGCAGGGGTCATCTTAGTTTCGGGGAACGGCGATGATGCAGGATCGCGGAAGGCTGGGCCGGAGCAGGACGGCAAATGACCCAGCTCCTTTGGATCGCCGCGGTTATCGCCGCGTTGGGCGTGCTGGTCGTCTATATCTTCAGCCCTTACCCCCATGGCTGATAGCATGACGAAGTGGCACTGGCCGGCGCATTGCCGCGGTCGCGCGTTTGAAGCCTGACATGGCGATCGTGGACATCGGCCTGCCGGGCATGGACGGCTGCGCGTTAGCCCGAGAAGTCAGGAAATTGCCAGAAGGCAAAAATCTCATGCACATGGCGCTAAGTGGGTGGGGCCAAGATGAAGTTCGCCAGCGCGCGGTCAAGGCGGGGTTTGATCAGTTTTTCATCAAGCCGCTGGACCCCCACCGCCTTGGAAAGGTTGCTGGAATCTGCCTATCCTCGGCAAACATGAGGGGCGCGGCAGGGGGAGGGATGGCCGCGGCTTCGCCGGCGGCCGTCATTGAGGAGCACAGGCTGTGCCAATGGACCCTATCGAGGATTTGCGCGCGCGGATCAGCGAACTTGAGGGAAAGCTCGCTGAAGCGGAGCAGCGCAGCAAGGAGTTCGCCGGTCAATGCGCCGAGCAGCAGCATCGGATTCGCAACGCCTTGCAAGCCCTCTCGCTGCTGCTGTCCGCCCAAGCGCGGACAACCGGACAACCCGAATTCTGCCTGCGCTGCATCTCGAGGTTGGCCAGCATCTGCGAACTGAACGAGGCGCTCTGCGGCAGCGAAGAACAGGTCTCAGTCGCGCAGCTCTTGCCTACGCTCGCCCACTCAATCCAACAGGCGTTCGCGGATAGGGTTAAATTTGATACCCATGTGGAGGACGATGTTCGCCTCGATCATCGTCGGGCGCGTTGCCTCGGACTTGTCTATTCCGAGGCCGCGATGAACGCTCTGAAGCATGGGTTCCCTGGCAAAGCCTCCGGATCATTGCGAGCGACATTCAGAAGGCAAGGAAATGTGTTCGAACTGATCGTGGACGATAATGGTGTTGGGTTCGTTCCTCCCGCTTCCGTCTCAGGCCACGGCCTTGGCTATATGGGCGACTTGGCGGATCAATTGGCGGGCGCCGTGCAGTTTGAGAGGCTTCAGCCCGGCGCCCGGGTTCGCCTAACTTTCCCCAGCTGACCTCAAGGCTCAGCCTGGCGAGCCGCGATCTCATGGGATTGCCCGACGGCCGCGGTGATGACAGCCAGTTCCTGCTCTAACTGCTCCCGCTTACGGCCCAGGATTTCGCCTCATCGACCCAATCTTTTCTCTCGCCCGCGCTTCGAGCGTTGTGCAAAGATAAGGTGTTCCTTGAGAGTTTGGACCGTGGGGGCCATCGCGTTTTGCATCTCGCGGTTGATCTTCGCGTTTATCAATTGCGCAGAGAAGGCATGGCCCACAATGGCCGTCTAGCTTGTGATCGTCTGCCGGCAAGCAGACGGGAAGACGACATTGTCGCGCATCTCGAACTGATTTGGCAGGCTCTCCTGTCTGCGGGAATTATCAGCCGCAACAGCTTCTCGGCGCTACGACCACGGCGGCCGGGAATTCTCGGGGAGACATCGAGAAAGACGTCCCGCAGGTTTTCGGAACAAGCGGCGCGTTCATGGCCGGAGCAGATGGAGCTTTTGAAGGGATAGCGAAGGCTGGAGGCTCCGGAAAACAAACATCGCCGCCAATCCTCGCCTGAGTTCTCTCAATGCCAGGCTATGCAGCGGTCGTAAAGAGGCCCCGCTACGCGACGGACCGTCCCACCAAGACAACGCAATCGGGGATTTCCCGGAGTCGCAGGCTCCCGATGCGGCGCCGCGCAGCAGCAATGAAAGGGGTGACGATTGCTCAGAAGCTGAGGACCTCGCGGGGGACAGTCGGCGAGGCCTTAGTTGTTCACAAACTTGAGGGTTTAAACCACGCCTCTCGGCGCTTCACTATATCCGGGCGGTCCTGCTCGCTTGCATGGCTTGTGGCGATCGAAGAAGCGCCAGAGCGAGCCGATGCTGAAAACATGCCCACGCTTGGCGAGCCGAGCCCTGTAGCTCCTTCAGCGTGAAGTCGCAGGTTTCCTCGACCAACGAGAGGATCAGGCTCTTGTGCGCATCGATGCGCCCGACCAGCGGTCCCCATCGTGTTTCTAGGAGGCCGGGCTGCCGGTCTCCTTCTGCCTCTGACACCCTCGAATCGCGCTTGCCGCGGAGACGCCGAACCGTTCCGCATCCTGCCGCCGAGACATGCCACTAGACGGCGGCCACGACGCGTTCTCGGAGATCAAGCGAAAGGGTCTTCTTCGACATACCTGCCGGCGTCTTTCGCTAGTGTCCTGACTCTCAATTGCCGCCCAAAGACTCAAGCGGCGTGGGCTTTGTCGAGCGCCGCGCGGGCCCGATGGATTTTTTCGAGGATAGCCTCGCCTTTCGCCTTCCATTTATAGGGACGCGGATTGGCGTTGCGCTCGTCGAGATAAGCATTGATGTCCTCGACCAGT
>NZ_JBPFEB010000015.1:0-24217 GCF_051061225.1 Methylocystis sp. | reverse complement strand
CCATGATCGGCTCGATCAGGATCCCGGCGGTAGCGTGGCCGATGGCCTCCTCGACGGCGCCGATGTCGCCCGCTTTGACTTGGTCGAAGCCCTCGGTCGCAGGCCCAAATCCCTCCAAATGCTTTGCCTGGCCGCCGGCGGCGATCGTCGCGAGCGTGCGGCCATGAAAGGCGCCCTCGAAGGTGATCAGCCGGTAACGCTGCGGCTCGCCATTGGCCGCATGATATCTGCGCGCGGTCTTGATCGCGCATTCGACGGCCTCGGCGCCGGAGTTGGCGAAGAAGACGACATCCGCGAAAGTGGCGTCGACCAGACGCTCGGCCAGGCGCTCGGCCTGCGGGATGCGGAAAAGATTGGAGACGTGCCAGGGTTTCTCGGCCGCGGCCTTCAGCGTCGCGACCAGATGCGGATGGTCGTGACCCAGCGACAGAACGGCGACGCCCGAGGCGAAGTCGAGATAGCGGTCGCCGTTCTCGGCGATCAGCCACGGCCCTTCGCCCCGTGAAAAGGCGATGTCGGCCCGCGCATAGGTCGGATAGAGCGCAGACGTCAAAAGAGTGCTCCAAGCCCACGGGGACCCGCGCCCGGCAGGGCCCCAAAAACAAAGCGCCGCCCGTTGCGGGGCGGCAATTTGAAGCGTTGATTTTAGGCGCGCGAGCGCCCGCGGTCAAATCCGGGCGCGGGCGAAGCGGCCGCATGGCTCCCTGCATCCTCGCCGGGCCGGCCACTGGCCCCTCGCCGCCGCGCCCGCACCGCCATCGCCTTCGCCATCGCCATCGCCATCGCCTTGCGAAACAGAGCTTGACATTCGAGAAAGCGCGTCAGGTGAGTCGCCCGCGCCACACCTGTCCGCTAAAGCGAACGAAACCCTGTGTAGAACGCCCCCTTCTGCTTGCCAGCGACTCGCACCCGTGATTCAAAAGGGTCGTCACGTTTTCTCGCCGGTGCGGACGCGTTTTTCACCCGCATGGCGCTTCTCGAGTTTCGATGTGGGTCTCACGCCGTCGGTCGTCCCGGCGCGGCGCATGGCTGCGTTTTGCCAAAGACCGCTCGAACCGACCTTTGGAGGTCAGTACACATGTCTTGGACCGACGAACGCGTCGAGCTGTTGCGCAAACTATGGAGCGACGGCCTCAGTGCGAGCCAGGTGGCCGCCGAACTGGGTCCGGGCATCACCCGCAACGCCGTTATCGGCAAAATCCATCGCCTCGGCCTCGCCGAGCGCGCAAAGACCGCCGCGGCGTCGCGGCCGCGCCCTGCCAAGGCGCCGCGTCCCCAGCAGACGGTGGTCGTGACCGCCGCCCCGACCGTGGCCCCGCGATCCGTCGGCGGGCATGCGGTTCACGGCAATGTCGCGCTGGCCTTCGCGCCGCAGACGATGGTCGTCGCCCGCGTGACCCCGAATGAGGAAGTGGTCATTCCGATGTCCGAACGCGTGACGCTGATGGAGTTGCGCGAGTCCATGTGCCGCTGGCCCATGGGCGACCCGACGACTCCGGATTTCCGCTTCTGCGGGGCGCATTCGCCGATCGGCGGCGGGCCGTACTGCGCCCACCACGCGCGCGTCGCCTATCAGCCGGCGCAGGATCGCCGCCGCGCCCGCGAGGCGCTGCGCGCGCCGCGTTACGCGTGACCTGTTCGGGGAGCGGGAAAGACCCCCTCCCCAACCCTCTGCGCGGGCGAGGGAGTCAGGCGCCGGCCTTCGTCCATGGACGTGCTCAGTCCCGCCCAAACGTCTCATCAAAAGAGTAGCCCGAACCGCGCACGGTGCGGATCGGGTCTTTCTCGCGGCCCCGGATCAGCGCCTTGCGCAGGCGCCCGACATGGACGTCGACCGTCCGCTCGTCGATCTCCGCCGACATGCCCCAGACGCTGTCGAGAAGCTGCGCGCGCGTGAAGACGCGTCCCGGCTTCTCCATGAGATATTCCAGAAGCCGGAACTCCGTCGGGCCGAGATGAATTTCCCGTCCCGACCGGCGCACGCGTCGCGTGTCGCGGTCGAGGTCGATGTCGCCCGCCGTCAGCTTCGAGGCGACGCGCTCGGGGCGGGCGCGGCGCAGGAGCGCGCGCACGCGCGCCATCAGCTCCGGCGTCGAAAACGGCTTGACGACATAGTCGTCGGCGCCGACCGAAAGACCGCGCACGCGCTCGGCCTCCTCTCCGCGCGCGGTGAGCATGATGATCGGCATGTCTCTCGCGATGTCGCGGGCGCGCAGGCGCCGACAGATTTCGAGCCCCGACACGCCCGGCAGCATCCAGTCGAGCAGCAACAGATCGGGCGGCGACTCGGCGATGCGCAGCTCCGCCTCGTCGCCATTGTCGACATGCTCGACCTGATAGCCCTCGGCTTCGAGATTGTAGACGAGCAGGGTCGCGAGCGGGACTTCGTCCTCGACGACGAGAATGCGCGGCGGGCGGTCGCCACGGATCTCGCGGGTCAGGGTCTGGTCAATGGTGTCGTTCATTGCGAGGCGTCATTCTCCGCGCCGCCGAGCCCGCGTGATTTCGGGCGCTCGGTCGGCATGGCCTGGCCGGTGACGACATAGACGACGGTTTCGGAAATATTCGTCGTGTGGTCGCCGATGCGTTCGAGGTTCTTCGAACAGAAGAGCAGATGGGTGCAAAAGGAGATGTTGCGCGGGTCTTCCATCATGAAGGTGAGCAGGTCGCGAAACACGGAATCTTCCAGCGCGTCGAGATCGGCGTCGTTCTCCCACACGGCGCGGGCGCGTTCGACGTCGCGCAGCGCATAGGCGTCGAGCGCGTCCTTGAGCTGCGTCGCGGCGATTTCATGCATGGATTTGAGCCCGACCATGCCACGCGGCAGCCGCGCCTCGCCCGCGATCTTCAGCGTGCGCTTGGCGATGTTCTTGGCGAGATCGCCGATCCGCTCGATGTCCCCGGAAATGCGGATCGCGGCGATGCATTCCCGCAGGTCGATCGCGAGCGGCTGGCGCCGCGCGATGGTCAGAACCGCGCTTTCCTCGATCTCGCGCTGGAGCGCGTCGAGACGCGCGTCGCTCGCCACCACGCGACGGGCGAGCTCGACGTCGAGCGTGGACAGAGCGTCCATGGCTTCCGACAGCATTTTTTCCGCGACGCCGCCCATCTCGGAAATGCGGCGGCCAAGCGCCTCGAGATCGCGGTCGTAGGACTTGACGATATGTTCGCTCATTTCTCGTCCTTCCTCACCCGAAGCGGCCGGTGATGTAATCCTGGGTGCGCTTCTCGCGCGGCTTGTTGAAGACTTCGTCCGTGTCGCCAAACTCGACGAGCTCGCCGAGATACATGAAAGCGGTATCGTCGGAGACGCGCACCGCCTGCTGCATGTTGTGGGTGACGATAGCGATCGTATATTGCGCGGCGAGTTCCTCGATCAGCTCCTCCACTTTCGCGGTGGAGATCGGGTCGAGCGCCGAGCAGGGCTCGTCGAAGAGAATGACGTCCGGCTGCACGGCGACGCTGCGCGCGATGCACAGGCGTTGCTGCTGGCCGCCCGAGAGGCCGAGCCCGCTCGTGTGCAGCTTGTCCTTCACCTCGTCCCAGAGCGCCGCGCCGCGCAGCGCCTCCTCGACGCGCGCGTCCATGTCGGCGCGCGAGAGCTTCTCATAGAGCCGGATGCCGAAGGCGATGTTCTCGTAGATCGTCATCGGGAAGGGCGTCGGCTTCTGGAACACCATGCCGACGCGGGCGCGCAGGGCGTTCACGTCGACGGCCGGATCGAGAATGTTCTCGCCGTCGAGCAGGACTTCTCCCTCGGCGCGCTGGCCGGGATAGAGATCATACATGCGGTTCAGCACGCGCAGCAGCGTGGACTTGCCGCAGCCCGACGGGCCGATGAAGGCCGTCACCTTGTTGGCGCGCAGCGTCAGCGAGATGTTTTTGAGCGCGTGGTTTCGGCCATAGAAGAAGTCCAGTCCGCGGACCGAAACCTTCGGCGTTTGCTGATGGGCGTGTGCGGCGACGTTCATGAATCACTTCCTGCGGCCGGCGCTCAGGGCGCGGGCGACGATGGAGAGGGTGAGCACGGCGAGGGTGATGAGCAGCGCGCCCGTCCAGGCGAGCTGCTGCCAGTCCTTGTATGGCGAGAGGGCGAACTGGAAGATGACGACCGGCAGGCTCGCCATGGGCGCGTTGAGGTCGGTGCTCCAGAACTGGTTGTTGAGCGCGGTGAAGAGCAGCGGCGCCGTCTCGCCGGAGATGCGCGCCACGGCGAGCAGCACACCCGTCACAATGCCCGCCTTCGCCGCGCGATAGGCGACGCGCGCGATGATCACCGACCGCGGCGCGCCCAGGGCCGCCGCCGCCTCGCGCATGGAGCCCGGCACCAATAGCAGCATGTCTTCCGTGGTGCGCAGCACGACCGGGACGACGAGAAGCGACAACGCCACCGCGCCCGATATTCCGGAGAAATGGCCCATCGGCGCGACGAGGATCGTGTAGACGAAAAGGCCGATGACGATCGAGGGCGCGCTGAGCAGGATGTCGTTGACGAACCGCACGACCATCGCCAGCTTCGTTCCCCGGCCATATTCGGCGAGATAGGTGCCGGCGAGCAGGCCGAGCGGCGCGCCGATGGCGACGCCGATCGCCGTCAGCACAAGCGATCCGGCGATGGCGTTGAGCAGACCGCCGCGGCTGCCCGGCGGCGGCGTCATTTCGGTGAACACCGCCGGGGAGAGACCGCGCAGGCCCTGGAAGACCAGCGATCCGAGGATCAGGAAGAGCCAGGCGAGTCCGAACAGCGCGGCCGCCCAGGCGAGGGCGGTGGCGAAGGAATTGCGCTTCTGGCGCGTGGCGTAGAGCGACATGTCCGCCTCCCGTCAGGCTGCGTTCCGGTCCATGCGCATCAGCATGTAACGCGCGATCGCCAGGACGATGAAGGTGAGAACGAAAAGGATGAGGCCGAGCTCGATCAGCGCCGACGTATAGATGTCGCCCACGGCCTCGGTGAATTCATTGGCGATGGTGGCGGAGATCGTCGTGCCCGGCGCGAGCAGCGACGGCGACACCTTGTGCGCATTGCCGATGACGAAGGTCACCGCCATCGTCTCGCCGAGCGCGCGCCCGAGCGCGAGCATGACGCCGCCGATCACGCCGACGCGCGTATAGGGCAAAACCACATAGCGCATCATTTCCCAGGTGGTGCAGCCAATGCCCGTCGCCGCCTCCTTCAGCACCGGCGGCACGGTCGCGAAGACGTCGCGCGAGATGGAGGCGATGAAGGGCAACACCATGATCGCGAGGATGAAGCTCGCCGTGAGCATGCCGATGCCATAGGGCGGGCCGGCGAACAGCGCCGAGAGGACCGGCACGTCGCCAAAGAGCGAAATCAGATGCGGCTGCACCCAGGTCTGGACGAAGGGCGCGAAGACGAAGAGGCCCCACACGCCGTAGATGATCGAGGGAATGCCCGCGAGCAGCTCGATGGCGACGCCGATCGGGCGGCGCAAGGGATGCGGGCAGAGCTCGGTGAGGAAGGTTGCGATCCCGAGCCCGACGGGCACGGCGATCAGCATGGCGATCGTGGAGGTGACAATCGTGCCGTAAACCGCCGGCATCGCCCCAAACGCCTCGGTGACGGGGTTCCACGCCTGCGAGGTCAGGAAGCCAAATCCGAAGGCGCGCATCGCCGGCAGCGAACCGTGGATGAGCGAGACGATGACGCCGCCGAGGATGATCAGCACGATGATCGCCGACGCGCGCGTGAGCTGATGGAACAGGCGGTCGGCGAAGGCGACGCCCGCCAGCGCCCGCGCGCGGTCCTGGACGGTCGCGCGATCGGCCCCGCTTTCCATCGCAATATCGGACATGTCAGTCGCTCCGCCTTCCGCGCGTGGCTCGGTGTTCATTGGGGTCTCTCATGGTGTCGGCGGCTGATTTTGGGCCGCCGTGGAACCGGCCGCAACCAGCTTGCGCGTGAGAGGCCCTCTTTGTCCCTCCCCCCTTTTGCGGGAGAGGGACGTTCGTGATCAGCGCTCTCGATGAAGGCCGCGCCCCGCGCCCTCTCCCGCGCGAGCGGGGGAGGGATGGGGAGGAGACCTTCCGGCTCAGTGCGCCAGCGGCTTGCCGTCGGCGCCCTTGACCTCGTTCCAGCTCTTCTTGATGAGCTCGACGACCGGCTTGGGCATCGGGATGTAATCGAGCTCTTCCGCCTGCTTGGCGCCGCTGGCGAAGGCCCAGCCGAAGAACTTCAGCGCCTCGCCGGTGGCGGCTTCGTCCTTGGAGTCCTTCGGCAGCAGGATGAAGGTCGCCGCCGAAATCGGCCAGGACTTGGCGCCCGGCTCATTGGTGATGATCTGGTAGAAGCCCGGCGCCTTCGCCCAATCGGCGCTGGCGGCGGCGGCCTGGAAGCTGTCGACGCCCGGCGCCACGACCTTGCCGGCGGCGTTGATCATCTTCGTGTGGGTCAGCTTGTTCTGCTTGGCGTAGGCGTATTCGACATAGCCGATGGCGCCCTTGGTGTTGGCGACATTGTTGGCCACGCCCTCATTGCCCTTGGCGCCGAGACCCGCCGGCCATTCCACGGCCGAATTCTCGCCGACCTTGGTCTTCCAGTCCTCGGAGACCTTGGACAGGTAATTGGTGAAGTTGAAGGTCGTGCCCGAGCCGTCGGAGCGATGCACCACGACGATGGGCGTCGCCGCCAGCTTGACCTTCGGATTGAGCTTCTTGATGGCCGCGTCGTCCCAGCTCGTGATCTCGCCGAGGAAGATCTTCGCCAGCGCCGGGCCGTCGAGGACGAGTTCGCCCGGCGTCACCCCGTCGAGATTGACCACCGGCACGATGCCGCCGATCACCTGCGGCCACTGGATGAGATTGGCGGCCTGCAGATCCTCCGCCTTGAGCGGCTGGTCCGAGGCGCCGAAAGTCACGGTGCGGGCCTTGATCTGCTTGATGCCGCCGCCGGAGCCGATCGACTGGTAATTGAGGCCGTTGCCGGTCTCTTTCTTATAGGTCTCCGCCCATTTGGCGTAGATCGGATAGGGGAAGGTCGCGCCCGCGCCGGAAATGTCCAGCGCCAGAGCCGAACCGGCAAGGGCCACAAAGGCCGTCGCCGCAACCGCGGCGCGCGTGAGAAGTCTGGAGATCATGCAAGATCGCTTTCAGCTCGTGAATGAGTGACGATAAGCGCGTCCGGCGCCTGTCAAGCTGGGTTCTAGCGGCGGGGCAAGAGGGTTTTGTGACAGTTGGACAACAGGATTATGACAATAGAGTTGATTATATTTCAATAGGTTGATCACAGACCGCCGGGCGCGGGGTCAGGCGGCCGGCAGGGTGACGCGAAAGAGCGCGCCCTCGCCGAGCGCGGACTCGATGACGAGCCGGCCGCGATGGCGCAGCACGATGTGCTTGACGATGGCCAGTCCGAGCCCCGTCCCGCCTTTCGCGCGGCTCTTGCCGGCGTCGACGCGGTAGAAGCGCTCGGTGAGACGGGGAATGTGCTCCTGCGGAATGCCGGGACCGTGATCGCGCACCGAGAAGACGGCGCTCGCGCCGCTGCGGGCGAGCGAGATTTCGACGGGCTGCGACGCATGTTCGGCGCAGCCGTATTTCAGCGCGTTTTCGATCAGGTTCTCGACGATCCGCGCCAACTCGTCGCGGTCTCCCGGCACTATGACATTGGGCGCGAGATCGAGCGCGAGCGGCACGCCGTTTTCCTCCGCCATGGGCATGAGCGTGTCGACGATATGGGCGACGAGCACGGTGAAATCCACCGCCTCCACCGGACGCACATGCATGTGCTGCTCGATGCGGGAGAGCGACAGCAGATCGTCGATGAGGCGGGCCATGCGCTGCGCCTGCTCGCGCATGATGCCCAGAAACCGGTCGCGCGCCTTTTCATCGTTCTTCGCGGGCCCCTGCAAGGTTTCGACGAAGCCCAGGAGCGAGGCGAGCGGGGTGCGCAATTCATGGCTGGCGTTGGCGACGAAATCCACCCGCATGCGCTCGACCCGATGCGCCTCGGTCAGATCGCGCAGGCTGATCATCGCGGCCGTGCGAGAGCCGGGAAAGCGCACGGGCGCGATATGCGCCTCGAACCAGCGCTCCACCGGCAGGCGCTCCACCCATGCCGCCTTTTCCGCCTCGCCGCCCGCGACGACGCGCATGGCGGCGTCGAGCATGTCCGGCGAGCGCAGGCTGCGCGAGAGGGGTTCGCCCAGGCGCAGCGCGGGCGCCAGAGCCCGCGCCGCGGCGTTGAAGGCGAGGGCGTGGGTCTCGGCGTCGATCACGAAGACGGGCTCGGGGAGCGCCTCGATCACCGGGCCGAGCATGTCCTCGGAGGGCCATTGCGGCTGCGGGCTGGTCTTCATGGCGGCGTCAGGACGCGCGGTTTTCGATGATCCGCGCGACGGCCTCGCGCAGGGCGTCCCAGCGGCGGCGCCCCTCATCGGCGCCGAGTACGGCGAGGGCGACGATGAAGGGGACGAAATAATAGAGCACCCGGAACAGCAGCAGCGCGGCGAGCACGCTTCCCTGCGAGGCGCCCGGCAGAGCGTTCAGCATCGTCGCCTCGAAGACGCCGATGCCCCCCGGCGCATGGCTGATGACGCCCAGGATGCAGGCGAAGACATAGACCGCGAGGAAGGCCATGAAATTCAGATCGACGCCCGCCGGCAGCAGCACATAGAGCGCGGCCGCCGCGGCGCAGAGATCGGCGGCGCCGACGGCGAGCTGGGCGAGGGTCGACCCCGGCCCCGGCAGCTCCAGCACATGGCCGCGCAGGCGGATGCGGCGCGGCTCCAGCGCCACCCAGGCGCAATAGCCCGCGACGCCCGCGAGCACCAGAACGCCCGCCGCCATATGCATGGCCACTGGCAGATGGTCGAGCCCGGCGAGCGGCTCGGCCGCCTTCACCAGCGTGAAACCGATCACCGCCGTCATGCCGAGCCAGAATGTGACGCCGGTGATCACCGTGACATTGGCGACCTGCAATGCGGTCATCCGCACGCGTGCGTAGATCCAGTAGCGGACGGCGGCCCCGGTGACGATGGGAAAACCGAGGTTGAAGGCGATGGCGTAGCTGGCGAAAGACGCGAGCGCGACCACGCGATAGGGCGCGCTGCAGCGGATTTGCCGCAGCGCCGAGATGTCGTAGCCGGTCAGCGCGACATAGGAGAGCGCCGTGAACAGCAGCGCCGCGAAAATCTGCCCCGCGCTCGTCCCCTTCACCGCCTCGACGACGTCCGCGAAGCTGATCGTGGAGAGAACATTCGCCAGAATAGACGCCGCGAGCGCGAAAAGGCCGACGCTGGCGAGCGCCCCGAGGATATGAAGCGCGCCGCGCGGCAGGCGCTCCCGCAACGCCTCGAAGAATGTCTTGCGCGCGACCACGGCGGGCAGGCCCGGTTGTGATGAAATGGCGAGGTCCTCGTCTTCCTGCATCATGCGACTCGTTACGGCGCGTTTGGCGCGCGCGTCGACTCCATCGGCAAAAACATGACGGCAGCATGACGCGGGCTTTCCCTAGCTTGGGAGCCTGACGCCGCGAGTCAAGCCGCGCTCCAGGAGGGACCCGTGCAACGCCCCCTGGGGCGCCGGCCACGGCCGCGGCTGCGCGCCGCCCATGACGCGACGCGACGCGACGCGTAAGGTGCGTCCCAGCGCAGGCCAGCACGGAGCCCCCATGCCGCATCCGCCCGAGGATTTTTTCACCAGAGGCCTCGACGCCGATCCCGAGCTCGCCGCCGCCATCGACGGCGAGCTGGCCCGCCAGCGCGACGGGATCGAGCTGATCGCCTCGGAAAACATCGTTTCGCGCCTCGTGCTGGCGGCGCAGGGGTCCGTCCTCACCAACAAGACCGTCGAGGGCGCTCCCTACGCGCGTTATTATGGCGGCGCGCAATTCGCCGACGCGATCGAGGCGCTGGCCGTCGAACGGGCCACGAAACTGTTCGGCTGCCGCTTCGCCAATGCGCAGCCGCATTCGGGCTCCAACGCCAACGCTGGCGTCTTTCTGGGTCTGTTGACCCTCGGCGACGCCATTCTGTCCATGGACGTCGCCGCCGGCGGCCATATCAGCCACGGGCATCCGGCGACGCTCACGGGGCGCGACTACAGGATCGCATCCTATGGCGTCAGCCGCGCCACGGAGAGGGTCGACCTCGACGACGTCCGCGCCCGCGCCCGCGCGACGCGGCCGAAGATGATCGTCGCGGGCGGCTCGGCCTATCCGCGCGTCAATGACTTCGCGGCCTTGCGCGCCGTCGCCGAAGAAGTGGGCGCCGTCCTTCTCGTCGACATGGCGCATTTCGCCGGGCTGGTCGCGACCGGGCTTTACCCGAACCCCTTCCCGCATGCGCATGTCGTGACCACGACCACCTACAAATCCCTTCGCGGCGCGCGCGGCGGTCTGGTGTTGTGGAACGACGAGGCGCTTTCGAAACGCATCAACGCCGGGATTTTCCCCGGCGTGCAGGGCTCGGTGATGCTGCATGCGGTCGCCGGCAAGGCGGCCTGTCTCGGCGAGGCGCTGCAGCCGGGGTTTCGGGCCTACAATGAGGCGGTTCTCGCCAATGCGCGCGCCCTCGCGGCGCGGTTGCAGGCCCGCGGCCTGCGGATCGTCACGGGCGGCACGGACATGGGGCTGATGCTCGTCGATCTCGGCGCCGCCGGCGTCACGGGCGACGTCGCCGCCAAAGCGCTGGAAAAGGCTGGCCTCGCCGTCAACAAGAACTTGATCCCCTTCGATCCGCGCCCGCCGGAAGCGCCCTCGGGTCTGCGGCTCTCCAGCAACGCCGGAACCACGCGCGGATTCGGCCCGGAGGATTTCGCGAGGATTGGCGACTGGATCGCGGACATCCTGCGCGATCCGGCCGACGCGGCGGCGATCGCGCGAACGCGCGCGGAAGCGCTGGCGCTCTGTCGCGCCTTTCCTATTTACTAGGGCTCGAACAGCAAACCGCGGCGCTCATGGCTTCGACACTCTCAGCGCGTATCGTCTCCTCGCTCGGCAGCGTCGAGGCGGAGCATTGGGACGCCTGCGCCAATCCCTCCGGCGCGCCTTTCGACGGCGAGCGCTTCAATCCCTTCGTGTCGCACGCCTTCCTGTTCGCGCTGGAGCAATCCGGCTCGGTGGGGCGCAAAACCGGCTGGTCGCCGGTCCATGTGCTGGTGGAGGACGCGGGCGGCCGGCTCGTCGCCTGCGCGCCGGCCTATCTCAAATCGCACAGCCTGGGCGAATATGTCTTCGATCAGAGCTGGGCGCAGGCCTATGAGCGCGCGGGCGGGCGCTACTATCCGAAGCTTCAGGTCGCGGCGCCCTTCACCCCCGTGACCGGGCGGCGTCTCCTCGTCTCGCGCGATGCGCCCGAGGGCGCGCGGGAGGCGCTGATCGGGGCGATGCGCGGCCTGCGGCAGGCGGCGGGCGCGTCCTCGATTCACGTCGCCTTTCCCACGCAGGCCGACGCGCGGGCGCTGGAGCGCAGCGGCTTCGTCCTGCGCGGCGGCGAACAGTTTCATTTCCTCAACGAAGGCTACCGCGACTTCGACGATTTTCTGGAGACGCTCGCCGCCCGCAAACGTAAGGCGATCCGGCGCGAGAGGCGCGAGGCGCTCTGCGACGGGCTCGCCATCGAGCGGCTCACCGGCGCCGAGCTGACCCCCGCCCATTGGGACGCCTTCTTCGCCTTCTACATGGACACCGGGGCGCGCAAATGGGGCCGTCCCTATCTGACGCGCGCCTTCTTCGATCTCGTCGGCGCGGCGATGGCCGATCGCATTCTGCTCGTCATGGCGCGGCACGGCCGGGACTATGTCGCCGGCGCGATCAATTTTCTCGGCGACGACGCCATCTATGGCCGCAACTGGGGCGCGCTGGTCGACCGGCCCTTTCTGCATTTCGAGGTCTGTTATTATCAGGCGATCGACTTCGCCATCCGTCATGGCTACCGGCGCGTGGAGGCGGGCGCGCAGGGCGAGCACAAGCTCGCGCGCGGCTATCGCCCCGTTCTCACCTGGTCCGCGCATGACTTCGCCGACCGGGGATTTCACGCCGCGATCGACGACTACTGCCGGCGCGAGCGGGCGGCGCTCGACGCGATCATCGCCGAACAGGAAGCTTCCCTGCCATTTCGCAAGACCAATGAGGAGACGACGCCATGAGCGAGACGCAACGCCCGCCCCTGCCGCCCTTCACCGCGGAGACGGCGAGACAGAAAGTGCGCATGGCCGAGGACGCCTGGAACACCCGCGATCCCGAACGCGTCGCGCTGGCCTATACGATCGACAGCCGCTGGCGCAATCGCGCCGAATTTCCCGTCGGCCGCGCCGAGATCGTGGACTTCCTGAGGCGAAAATGGGCGCGCGAGCTCGAGTATCGGCTGATCAAGGAAATGTGGACCTTCGCCGACAACCGCATCGCCGTGCGCTTCGCCTATGAATGGCGCGACGACTCGGGAAACTGGTTTCGCTCTCACGGCAATGAGAACTGGGAGTTCGACGACAACGGGCTGATGCGGCTGCGTTACGCCAGCATCAATGATCAGCCGATCCGGGAAGCTGACCGCAAATATCGCTGGCCGCTCGGCCCGCGCCCGGCGGACCATCCCGGCCTCTCGGCGCTGGGCCTGTGATCGTCGCCATAACAGGCTGGAGCGCATCTTTTGCGGATTTGGTGGAACCATATCTGCGCCTCTGCGTTAACCCTGCGCAACAGAGAGCAACTTGCGACCCGCCTCCCGGCATGCAATCCCCTGGGGGCGGGTCGTCTGTTTCCTGCCCTCCGCCGGATTCGCGGCCGCCCCTCCCCGATTGCCGGAAACTGATTATCTCCCCGGCAGAAGACCAGCTCCGGGCGGAGCCGGTCGCGGGAAGGGAAAGACCGATGCAGACGACGATCCGCAAGGCGGCCGAACGCGGCGCGGCCAATTTCGGCTGGCTCGACAGCCGCCACAGCTTCTCCTTCGGCGCCTATGTCGACCCCGACCATATGGGGTTCGGCCCGTTGCGGGTGATCAACGAGGACCGCGTCGCGCCCGGCGGCGGCTTTCCGACCCATCCGCATCGCGACATGGAGATCATTTCCTATGTGCTCGACGGCGGCCTCGCCCACAGGGACAGCACCGGGGCGGAAGGCGTGGTGCGCCCGGGCGACGTGCAGCGCATGACCGCCGGAACCGGCGCGCGCCACAGCGAATACAACGCCTCCGACAGCGAACCCGCCCACTTCCTGCAAATCTGGATTCTCCCCGAACGGGAGGGGCTCGCGCCGGGCTATGAGCAGAAGCGGTTCCCGCCGGAGGAGATGCGCGGGCGGCTGCGCCTGATCGCCAGCCCCGACGGGCGCGACGGGGCCCTCACCCTTCATCGGGACGCGACCGTCTATGCGACGCGGCTGGAGGCAGGCGAGACGATCCGGCATCGGCTGGCGGAGGGGCGCGGCGCCTGGGTTCAGGTCGCGCGCGGCGCCCTCGCCGTGAATGGCGCGCGGCTCGAAGCCGGCGACGGCCTCGCCGCGACGGGCCCCGGCGAATTGCGTCTCGACGGCGCCAGCGGGGCGGAGGCGCTCCTCTTCGACATGGCCATGGAGGGAGCCGGGCCGCGGGTCCCCGATTGACGACGCCGCTCGGGCGCCCGAGTCTGCCGCCGCCGCAGCGAGGCGGCGGCCTTACGGAAAGATCAGTTGCGCGCGGACCCCGGCCCCTCCCTGCATTTCGGCGGAAACGCCGGGGATTATCTGGCCTACCGGCCGGACTATCCCGAAGCCCTGTTCGCATGGCTTGCTGCGGCGGCGCCCGCGCGCGGCCTCGCCTGGGACTGCGGCGCCGGCAGCGGACAGGCGGCAACAGGTCTCGCGCGCCATTTCGGCAGGGTGCTCGCCACGGAGCGCGACCCGCGCCAGCTCGCGCTGGCCCCGCGCCGCGCCAATATCGAGTGGCGCCTGGCCGCCGCGGAAGACGACCCCGGACTCGACGGGACGGTCGATCTGATCGCCTGCGCCTGCTCGCTGCACTGGTTCGACCTGCCGCGCTTCTACCGGAACGCCGCCCGGGCGCTGAAGCCGGGAGGTCTCGTCGCGGCCTGGACCTACGACTGGCCGTGGACCGGCGCGCCGGCGCTCGACGCCGTGCTGGAGCGGCTCAAGACCGACATCCTCGGCCCCTTCTGGGGGGCGACCGCGCCGCTTTACTTCAGCGGCTATCGTGATCTGCCCTTCCCCTTTCCGGAGCTGGAGCCTCCGGCCTTCACCACCGCCATCGCCGAATCGCCCGCCGATCTTTCGCGCTTCCTTTCGACTTGGTCGGCCGTTTCCAGATATCGCGACCGCCACGGGCGGGACCCGCTGGCGCTCGTCGACGAGGCGCTCGCCAGGGCGTGGCGCGACAGGCCGCCGCCGCTCCCCCTCGCCGTCCCCCTGCATCTGCGCTGCGGCTACAAGGCGTTCTGACACCGCGCCTGCCCGGGCCGCCGCCTCCAGCAATGTACACAGACGGGAACGAAAAAAGAACTTGGCTTTGAGAACAAATCATGCACAATGCGCGTCGCGCATGCTGCATGCCGAGCCGTTGCCCGCCGCCGCCAAATCATGTCAGAAGGGATTTCAAGCCGTGAGCCAAGCCAACCTCCGCCTCGTGGAAGGAACGTCCGTGGACAAGACCAAGGCGCTGGACGCCGCCCTGTCGCAGATCGAGCGCGCCTTCGGCAAGGGCTCGATCATGCGGCTCGGCAAGAATCAGAAGGCCGTCGAGATCGAGACCATTTCGACGGGCTCGCTCGGCCTCGACATTGCGCTGGGCGTCGGCGGCCTGCCGCGCGGCCGCGTCGTCGAAATCTATGGGCCGGAATCCTCGGGCAAGACCACGCTGACGCTGCATGTGATCGCCGAGGCCCAGAAGCTCGGCGGCGTCTGCGCCTTCGTCGACGCCGAACATGCGCTCGATCCGGTCTACGCCCGCAAACTCGGCGTCAATCTCGACGAATTGCTGATCTCCCAGCCCGACACGGGCGAACAGGCGCTTGAGATCACCGACACGCTGGTGCGGTCCGGGGCGGTCGACGTGCTCGTCGTCGATTCGGTCGCCGCGCTCACGCCCCGCGCCGAGATCGAGGGCGAAATGGGCGAGGTGCAGCCCGGCCTGCAGGCGCGCCTGATGAGCCAGGCGCTGCGCAAGCTCACCGGCTCGATCTCCCGCTCCAACACGCTCGTCATCTTCATCAATCAGATCCGCATGAAGATCGGCGTGATGTATGGCTCGCCCGAGACCACCACGGGCGGCAATGCGCTGAAATTCTACGCCTCCGTGCGCCTCGACATCCGCCGCATCGGCGCGATCAAGGAGCGCGATGAAACGACGGGCAACCAGACCCGCGTCAAGGTGGTCAAGAACAAGGTCGCGCCGCCCTTCAAGCAGGTGGAGTTCGACATCATGTATGGCGAGGGCATCTCCAAGGTCGGCGAATTGATCGACCTCGGGGTCAAGGCGGGGGTGGTGGAGAAATCGGGAGCGTGGTTCTCCTATGACAGCCAGAGGCTCGGTCAGGGGCGGGAAAACGCCAAGGCCTTCCTGCGGCAGAATCCGGACGCCGCCGCCCGCATCGAGCAGACCATCCGCGAGAACGCGGGACTCATCGCCGAGAAGATTCTCGACGCCGGAGGCCCTGACGAGGACGGCGGCGAGTAGCGTTGCTGGTTTCGCCGCTGCTCCGGCCGCCGCCAAAAGCGACGGCGCGATCTGGCTTGAGAGCCATCCAAAGGCCCGCGTCGCGGGCCTTTTTCATTGCCGAACGGCCTGCGGACTGGCATATCCGCGACGACGGGCCAAGCGCCGCTCCCACCGCCGCGTCCAGCGGCGCGGGCGGCCTTCCGCCTCCTTGACCCTTTCACCATATGACCGGCAGTCTCCGGTCACCTTGAGAGAGACGCAAAATGAGCAGCGTCAACCAGATACGCTCCGCCTTCCTCGACTATTTCGTTCGCAACGGACATGAGAAGGTCGCGTCGTCTCCACTCGTCCCGCACAATGACCCGACCCTCATGTTCACCAATGCGGGCATGGTCCAGTTCAAGAATGTGTTCACCGGCGTGGAAAAGCGCCATCAGGCCCGCGCGGCCTCGGCGCAGAAATGCGTGCGCGCCGGCGGCAAGCACAATGACCTCGACAATGTCGGCTATACCGCGCGGCACCACACATTCTTCGAAATGCTCGGCAATTTCTCCTTTGGCGATTATTTCAAGGAAGGCGCGATCGAACTCGCCTGGGGGATGATCACCAGGGAATTCGCGCTGCCGGTCGATCGCCTTCTCGTCACCGTCTATCACGACGACGACGAGGCCTACGACCTGTGGAAGAAGATCGCGGGCTTTCACGACAGCCGCATCATCCGCATTTCCTCATCCGACAATTTCTGGAGCATGGGCGAGACCGGCCCCTGCGGCCCCTGCTCGGAAATCTTCTTCGATCAGGGCGAGCAGCTCGCCGGCGGCCCGCCCGGCAGCCCGGACGAGGATGGCGACCGCTTCCTGGAGTTCTGGAACCTCGTCTTCATGCAATATGAGCAGGTGGCGCCCGGCCAGCGCGCGCCGCTGCCGCGCCCCTCGATCGACACCGGCATGGGGCTCGAGCGCATCGCCGCGCTGATGCAGGGCGTCACCTCCAATTACGAGATCGACCTGTTCCGCGCGCTGACCGGCGTGGTGGCGGAGCTGACCGGCGCGCCCGTCAATGGACCGCAGGCGGCGAGCCATCGCGTCATCGCCGACCATCTGCGCGCCTCGTCCTTCCTCGTCGCCGACGGCGTGACCCCCTCCAACGAAGGCCGCGGCTATGTGCTGCGCCGGATCATGCGCCGCGCCATGCGCCATGCGCAGATCCTGGGCGCGCGCGATCCGCTGATGTGGCGGCTCGTGCCGACGCTCGTCGCGGAAATGGGCCAGGCCTATCCGGAGCTCCTTCGCGCGCAGGCGCTCATCGTCGATACGCTGAAGACCGAAGAGACCCGCTTCCGCGCCACGCTCGCCCGCGGCCTCGCCATTCTGGACGAAGAGACCGCCGGCCTGTCGCAGGGCGCCAAATTCTCCGGCGAGACCGCGTTCAAGCTCTACGACACCTATGGTTTTCCACTCGATCTCACCGAGGACGCGCTGCGCCCGCGCGGCATCGCCGTCGACAAGGACACGTTCAACGCCGCCATGGAGCGCCAGCGCGCCGAGGCCCGCAAGGCCTGGGCGGGATCGGGCGAGACGGCGACGGAGACCCTCTGGTTCGCCTTGCGCGAGCGCCTCGGCGCCACCGAGTTCCTCGGCTACGACACGGAGAGAAGCGAAGGCGTGGTGACGGCGATCGTGCATGACGGCGCCGAGGCCTTTGTGCTGAAAGAGGGCCAGCGCGGCGCCCTTCTGCTCAACCAGACGCCGTTTTATGGCGAATCCGGCGGTCAGGTGGGGGACGTGGGCGTCATCCGCGCCAGGAATCTGCGTTTCCGCGTCGAGAGCACGCTCAAGAAGCTCGGCGACGTGATCGTGCATGAGGGCGTCGTGGAAGAGGGCGAGATCGTCCCCGGCCTGGCGCTCGAACTCGACGTCGCGCACGACCGGCGTCGGGCGACGCGCGCCAATCACTCCGCGACGCATATCCTGCACGAGGCGCTGCGTCAGGTGCTGGGCGATCACGTCGCCCAGAAGGGCTCGCTCGTCGCGCCCGAGCGTCTGCGCTTCGATTTCACCCATCCCAAACCCCTCACCGAGGAAGAGCTCAACCGAGTCGAGTCGCTCGCCAACGAGATCATCCAGGACAACGCCCCGGTCGATACGCGGGTGATGGCGCAGGACGAGGCGATCGACTCGGGCGCGCGCGCGCTGTTTGGCGAGAAATATGGCGACGAGGTGCGCGTCGTCTCCATGGGGCGGCCCGATCCGGGCGTCCATCACGCTTTTTCGGTCGAGCTTTGCGGCGGCACCCATGTCGCGCGCACGGGCGACATCGGCCTCCTGACCATCGTCTCGGAGGGCGCGGTGGCGTCGGGGGTGCGGCGCATCGAGGCGCGCACCGCCGAGGGCGCGCGCCTTCATCTCGTCAGCCAGTCGCGGGCGCTGCAGGACATCGCCGCCCAGATGCGCGCGCCGATCGAGGAGGCGCCGAACCGGCTTGCCCAGCTCATGGACGAGCGCAAACGGCTCGAGCGCGAACTCGCCGAAGCCAAGCGCAAGCTGGCCATGGGCGGCGGCTCCGGCAATGGGTCGGGCTCCGAGGCCCGCGACGTGGCGGGCGTCAAGCTCCTGACCCGCGCGGTCGAGGGCATCGACGCCAAGGATCTCAAATCGCTCGTCGACGACGCCAAGAAGAGCCTCGGCTCGGGGATCGTCGCCTTCGCCAGCGCCTCGCCGGACGGCAAGGCCGGCATTGTGGTGGGCGTGACCGACGACCTCACGGAAAAATACAGCGCCGTGGAATTCGTCCGCGCCGCCAGCGCGGCGCTGGGCGGCAAGGGCGGCGGCGGTCGCCCGGACCTCGCCCAGGCCGGCGGGCCCAACGCCGCCGCGATCGATCAGGCCCTGGCCTCGATCGAAGACGCGGTTCGGGCCAAGGCGGCGCAGTGACGACGGAGGAGAGACCCGGCTGGTACTTTCGGCTGCGGCGGCGCGTTCATGTCGTTCTCGACGGAGGCGCCAATGACCGCATGACGCGGCTGGTGCATCGCGGCTTGATCGGTCTGGTCGCGCTCTCCGTCCTGTGCGTCGTGCTCGAGTCTGTGCATGACTACCGGCGCTTCAGCCCGTGGTTCCTCGGCGTCGAACGCGTCGCGGTCGCCTGCTTTACGATCGAATATCTGCTACGCCTGTGGTCCGCGCCGGACCACACCCCCTATTCGGACCGCAGCCCGCTCGTCGCGCGCCTCGCCTTCGTGACCTCCTGGTCGGCGGTGATCGACCTGTTGACCATATTGCCGCTTTATCTGTCGTTCTTCATCTCCGCCGACTTGGGCGTGATGGTCCTGTTCCGGCTGCTGCGCTTCTTCAAACTCGCGCGCTACTCCGCCGGCATCCGCACGCTCGTCGCGGTCATGGAGGCGGAACGCAAGGCGCTCGGAGCCTCCGCGATTCTCCTCTTCGGCGCGGTGTTGTTCTCCGCGACCGCCATTCACATTGCCGAGCAAGAGACCCAGCCGGAGGCCTTCGGCTCCATTCCTTCCGCCATGTGGTGGGCGATCGTGACGATCACCACGGTGGGTTATGGCGACGTGACGCCCGTCACCCTCGCGGGCCGGCTGATCGCCTCCGTCACCATGGTGACCGGCTATGTGATGCTCGGCCTTCCGGTCGGCATCGTCGCCACCGCCTTCGCCGAGGAAATCCATCGGCGCGAATTCGTCGTCACCTGGAGCATGGTGGCCAGCGTGCCCTTGTTTCGCACAATGGACGCGTCGAACATCGCGGAAATCATGCGCTATCTCAGCGCCCAGTCGGTGCCGGCCGGCGCGCTGATCGTGCGGCGCGGCGATCTGGCCCAGTCCATGTATTTCATCGCCGAGGGCGAGGTCGAAATTGAATTGCCCGGCAAGAGCGTCCGGCTCGGCGTGGGGCAGTTCTTCGGGGAAATGGCCATTCTCCACAAGACGCTGCGAACGGCCAACGTTCGCGCCATGGAGCCGACCAAGCTTCTTGCGCTCGACGCCTTCGATCTCCAGACGCTCATCCTGCGCAATCCGGAAATCGGCGACTGCATTCGGGAGGTGGCCGAGACCCGGCGCGACATGGCGCCCGGTCAGCAGAGAGGCGATCTTCTCGAAGCGGAACTGCAGGAACGCAACGGCGCGTCGGAAAACTTCGCGAAATAGGACCTGGCCCCTTCAAAGGGAAAGGGGCCAGCCCGGACGGATCACGCGCCGATGGCGGCGCGCATCTCCTCGAGCTGGGCGAGCTTGTCGCTCGCGGCGCGGCGCGCTTCGTCGGTCTTGGCGTCGGAGACGTCCTCGCGGGCGTCCTTGATATCGGCGTCGAGCCGGGCCGCGTCGATCTCCGCCAGCGAGAGCGCGAGTTCGGCGAGAATTGTGAAACCGCCGGCGTTCACATCCGCGAATCCGCCGCGCACAAAGAGTTTCTCGACCTTGCCGTCATTGCCGGCGATGGTCACCACGCCGGATTTCAGCGTCGTCATGACGGGGGCGTGATCCTTGAGGACCGTGAACTGGCCCTCGGCGCCCGGCGCGACCACGCTTTCGACGTCGCCCGAGAACAAAAGCTTTTCGGGAGAGACGAGTTCGAAGTGGAATGCGGCCATGTGAGTCTCCGGCGGCTTTAAAGCGTCACGCGCGCGAATGGCCGGAACGAGGCCGGCCATCTGTCTGGGGTATCAGGGCCAGGGGCGGCGGGTCGCCGCCCCATGTCCGGTGCGTTGAACGGGCTACGCCGCTTCCTTGGCGAGCTTGGCGGCCTTTTCGATCGCCTCTTCGATGTTGCCGACCATGTAGAAGGCGGCCTCGGGGAGGTGATCGTATTCGCCGTCCACCAGGCCCTTGAAGCCCTTGATCGTGTCGGCGAGCGACACGAGCTTGCCCGGCGAGCCGGTGAAGACTTCGGCGACGTGGAACGGCTGCGACAGGAAGCGCTCGATCTTGCGGGCGCGGGCGACGACCAGCTTGTCCTCTTCGGAAAGCTCGTCCATGCCCAGGATCGCGATGATGTCCTGCAGCGACTTGTAGCGCTGAAGCGTCGACTGCACCTTGCGGGCGACGTCGTAATGCTCTTCGCCGACGATGGCCGGGGAAAGCATGCGCGAGGTCGAGTCGAGCGGATCGACGGCCGGATAAATGCCCTTCTCCGCGATGGAGCGGGACAGCACGGTCGTGGCGTCCAGATGGGCGAAGGAGGTGGCCGGGGCCGGGTCGGTCAAGTCGTCGGCCGGCACGTAAATGGCCTGCACCGAGGTGATCGAACCCTTGGTCGTCGTGGTGATGCGCTCCTGAAGCATGCCCATGTCGGTCGCGAGCGTCGGCTGATAGCCCACCGCCGAGGGAATGCGGCCGAGAAGCGCGGACACTTCCGAACCCGCCTGGGTGAAGCGGAAGATGTTGTCGACGAAGAAGAGCACGTCCTGGCCCTTGTCGCGGAACTCTTCGGCGACGGTCAGGCCGGTCAGCGCGACGCGGGCGCGGGCGCCCGGCGGCTCGTTCATCTGACCATAGACCAGCGCGCACTTCGAACCGGCGGTCGAACCGTTGACGGGCTTCTTGTTGACGTTGCCCTCGATCATTTCGTGATAGAGGTCGTTGCCTTCGCGGGTGCGTTCGCCGACGCCGGCGAACACGGAATAACCGCCGTGCGCCTTGGCGACGTTGTTGATGAGCTCCATGATGAGCACGGTCTTGCCGACGCCCGCGCCGCCGAACAGGCCGATCTTGCCGCCCTTGGCGTAAGGCGCCAGCAGGTCGACGACCTTGATGCCCGTCTCGAGGATCTGCGCTTCCGTCGCCTGCTCGGCGTAGGAGGGCGCCGGCTGATGGATGGCGCGCATGCCGCTCGACTTGACCGGACCGGCCTCGTCCACCGGCTCGCCGATGACGTTGATGATGCGGCCGAGCAACTCCTCGCCGACCGGAACCGTGATCGGGGCGCCGGTGTCGGTGACTTCCTGACCGCGGGTCAGACCCTCGGAGGTGTCCATGGCGATGGTGCGGACCGAGTTCTCGCCGAGGTGCTGGGCGACCTCGAGAACGAGACGCTGACCCTGGTTGGAGGTTTCCAGCGCGTTGAGAATCTCGGGCAGGTGGCCGTCGAACTTCACGTCGACGACGGCGCCGATGACTTGGGTGATGCGGCCCGTGGGCTTGTTAGCCATTTTACGTCCTCGTCTCTTTTAACGATCAGAGCGCTTCGGCGCCCGAGATGATTTCGATCAGTTCCTTGGTGATCATCGCCTGGCGCGACCGGTTGTAGAGGGTCGTCTGCTTGCGGATCATGTCGCCGGCGTTGCGCGTGGCGTTGTCCATCGCGCTCATGCGCGCGCCCTGTTCGGAGGCGGCGTTTTCGAGCAGCGCGCGGAACACCTGCACCGAGATGTTGCGCGGCAGGAGCTCCGAGAGAATCTCGTCCTGGCCGGGCTCATACTCGTAGGAAGGCTGCGGGCCTTCCTGAGCGGGCGCGTTCTCGTTCGCGGCGATCTGCGCCGGGATGAGCTGCTGCGCCGTCGGAAGCTGCGCGATGACCGACTTGAACTTCGAGAAGAACAGCGTCGCGATGTCGAAGTCGCCCGCCTCGAACATCGCGATGATCTTCTTGCCGATCTCGTCCGCGTTCTCGAAGCCGATGGTCTTCAGGCCGCGCAGCTCGATCAGCTCGACGATCTCCTTCTCGTACTGGCGGCGGAGCTGGTCGTAGCCCTTCTTGCCGACGCAGAGAATCTTGACCGTCTTGCCCTGACCCTGCAGGCGCTGGATGTGCTCGCGCGCGAGGCGCACGATCGAGGAATTGAAGGCGCCGCAGAGGCCGCGCTCGGCGGTGGCGACGACGAGCAGATGCACGTCATCCCTGCCATTGCCGGCGAGAAGCTGGGGGCCGCCGGTGGAGACGCCGGCGGCGAGATTGGCGAGCACCGCTTCCATGCGCTCGGCGTAGGGACGCGCGGCCTCGGCCGCCGTCTGCGCGCGACGCAACTTGGCCGCCGCGACCATCTGCATGGCCTTGGTGATCTTCTGCGTCGCCTTGACGGAAGAAATCCGGTTTCGAAGATCCTTCAACGAGGGCATGAGCGTGCTTCTTTTTGAGAGTTCGCGCCCGGGGAGGCGTTTCCCCCTCTCCCCGTTCACGGGGAGAGGGGACTGACATTACGCGAAGGACTTCGCGAAGGTCTCGACGACGCTCTTGAGCTTCGCCTCGGTCTCGCCGGGGAGGTCCTTCGTGGAGCGGATGCTCTCCAGAATATCGGCGTGCTGCGTGCGCAGCAGGGCCAGGAGGCCATCCTCGAAGGCGCGGACGCGGTTGACCGGGAGCGGATCCAGATAGCCGTTGACGCCGGCGTAGATCACGCAGGTCTGCTCTTCCATCTTCAGCGGCGAGAACTGCGGCTGCTTCAGGAGCTCGGTGAGGCGCGCGCCGCGGTTCAGCAGGCGCTGCGTCACCGCGTCGAGGTCCGAGCCGAACTGCGCGAAGGCGGCCATTTCGCGATACTGCGCGAGTTCGCCCTTGATCTTGCCGGCCACCTTCTTGGTGGCCTTGGTCTGCGCCGAGGAGCCGACGCGCGACACCGACAGACCGACGTTCACGGCCGGGCGGATGCCCTGGTAGAACAGGTCCGTCTCCAGGAAGATCTGGCCGTCGGTGATCGAGATCACGTTCGTCGGGATGTAGGCCGACACGTCGTTGGCCTGCGTCTCGATGACCGGCAGCGCCGTCAGCGACCCGGCGCCGCGATCGTCATTGAGCTTGGCGGCGCGCTCGAGCAGGCGGGAGTGCAGGTAGAAGACGTCGCCCGGATAGGCTTCGCGGCCCGGCGGACGGCGCAGCAGCAGCGACATCTGGCGGTAGGCGACGGCCTGCTTGGACAGATCGTCATAGATGATCACGGCGTGCATGCCGTTGTCGCGGAAATATTCGCCCATGGCGCAGCCGGCGAAGGGCGCCAGGAACTGCATCGGGGCCGGATCGGAGGCCGTGGCCGCGACGATGATCGAATATTCCAGCGCGCCGCGCTCCTCGAGCACCTTCACGAACTGGGCGACGGTCGAACGCTTCTGGCCGACGGCGACGTAGACGCAGTAGAGCTTCTGGCTCTCCGGCGCGCCTTCGCCGTTCAGCGACTTCTGGTTCAGGATGGTGTCGAGCGCGATGGCGGTCTTGCCGGTCTGGCGGTCGCCGATGATGAGCTCGCGCTGACCGCGGCCGATCGGGACCATGCTGTCGATCGCCTTGATGCCCGTCTGGAGCGGCTCCTTGACCGGCTGGCGCTGGAGGATGCCCGGCGCCTTGATCTCCACGCGGCGGCGGTGCGGCGTCTCGATCGGGCCCTTGCCGTCGATCGGGATGCCGAGCGAGTTCACGACGCGACCGATGGCGGCCTCACCGACGGGGACCTCCATGATGCGGTTCGTGCGCTTGACCGTCGCGCCTTCCTTGATGCCCGTCGACTCGCCGAAGAGCGCCGCGCCGACGTTGTCGGCCTCGAGGTTCAGCGTGAGGCCCATGAGGCCGCCCGGGAACTCGAGGAGCTCGCCGGCCATCGCGCCGGAGAGGCCGTACACACGCGCGATACCGTCACCGGCGGTGAGCACCGTGCCGGTCTCC
>NZ_JBPFEB010000014.1:0-18162 GCF_051061225.1 Methylocystis sp. | reverse complement strand
GAGGCGGGCGGCGAAGCCGGTTTCGAAGAGATTTTTCGTCACATGAAGGCGAAACCTGTGGCGATCGTCATCGACCTTACCGCCGCGTTTAAGGGATTTAGAGAGTAAAAATGCCATGAAAAAGAGTCATTTGATAAATTGATATGTGCATCACATGCATTAGCTCTCCTAAGAGCATCGATGCATTCTTTGGTCCCGATATGACCCCGCAGCCCGACAACGAAGCCGCCCGCAATCCCGAAAGTCACCCCGGCGCCCCCGTGGGCATTGCTTCCGATTGTGAAGTTGTCATGCGGCGGGTTGACGACCTGCGGCCCAATCCGAGGAGTCCGCGCGCGCACAAGAAGCGCAAGATCCAGGATCTCGCCAAGGCTAGTCCACTGGCATGACGAAACGTCGAACGCCAAATTGCATTTTTTCGTCATGTGAATCGTGGAGACCATGGGATGTCTCGAGGATCTGTTCGGAGAACAGCCAATGATGAGAGCGCTCAACAGACTGACTTACGACGCATCATCCGAACTCGTTGGAATTATTCTCGGGGTATCGGTGGGATTGGTCAGCGCATTGTATGATCGTCTCTTGCGAGAATCCTGAGCCGCGGTCGAGGCGGCGTCTGACCGCCTCTTCGTTCGCCTTCTCCGAGACGATGGCGGGATGACATGAGCGGCGCGACGACGATCGGCTTTGTGAGCCTTACATTGCTATCCTTGGCGTCGACGGCGTCCAGGAGAGGCATTTTAGGAGAAAGAACGCGCCTCGCCTATGGCAGGCTGAGAGAGCAAATCGCGGATCGGGCAGACAGCGACGCAACGATCTTCGACGAGATCCAAATGCAGGACTCGTAGACGGTGCTTTGCTGGCGGAGTCGCTGCGTCAGGACGTGCTGCGCGGATCGCTGGGGATCAGCCTGCGCCGACTGGAAGAGATTGACGCTCAACTAAGGGCGCTTGCCTGACCCGCCAGGATTCAAGTCACGCCGGCGACACATTGTTTCTGGATGTTTGCAACGCGTCTGTTCATGGCGGAACCAACATGAAACGGATCCTCGCGACCGTCCTCGCCTTTTGCGCGATCACGCTCAACAGCGCCTTTTCCTTCGACTTGGAGCTTTCAGCCTACAAGCCCCTCGGGGCTCTGTCTGGCAAGTTGAAATCGGTCGGGTCTGACACGCTGCTGCACGAAATGGAGCTTTGGGCGGACGGCTTCAAAGCCATGTATCCGGGCGTTGACGTGGAGATCGAAGGGAAAGGCTCCAATATGGCGCCGCCGGCCCTGCTTGCGGGAGAGTCGCAGCTTGCGCCCATGTCGCGCCAGATGACCCCCGACGAGATGGCGAGCTTCGAGACCAGATACGCTACAAACCGACGGGGGTTCTCGTCGCCGTCGACGCCCTCACGATCTACGTCCAGAATGACAATCCCATCGCCTGCCTTACCATGGAGCAGATCGAGCGCATTTTCGTCGCCGACCCGAAAAGCGGCGACGGCAAGAGCATTCATAGCTGGAGCGAACTGGGCGTGACCGGCGAATGGGCGAAGCGGCCGATTACGCTCTACAGCCGCAACGTCCTCTCGGGCACCCATAAATATTTCCGGCAGAATGCGCTCGGCGGCGGCGACTTCAAGCCCGAAACGCATATGCAGCCGGGCTCGGAGGCTCTTGTACGGTCTGTGGCCGACGATGTTTCCGCCATTGGCTATTCGGGGATCGGCTACCGGACGGAGGGCGTGCGCGCCGTTCCCATCGCGGCCAGCGAAGGCAAGAAATGCTTCGACACGTCGTTCGAGAGCGCTTACACCCGCAAGTATCCGCTGGCGCGCGGCCTTTATGTCTATCTGCTGAAAAACCCGAAGTCGCCGCTGGACACGCTGCCGGGAGAATTCGTGAAATATATTCTCTCGCGTGACGGACAGGCGCAGGCGAAGAGGGGCGGCTATTATCCCATCACCCGCAATATTCGCGACCACGAACTGACCCGTCTCGGGCTGCTGGCCTCCGCGAACTGAAGCTTGTTCATGGGGCATTTATTTCAACCCGATTTTCTCCTCCGGCGGGCCGGGAAAGCTGGCGTAGGCCGGCGCGCCCTCGGGGGCGCCCAGCAAGTCCCGGACGGCCCGCGCCGCCTGATCGATCGCGGAATGCGCGTAGGCGTAGGCGCCGGAATCCGAATTGGCGATGGCGATGCGTCCCCATCCCCGGCGCGCAGTCATGATCGGCAGTTTTCCGTCCGGCCAATACGCGTCCCACGGACGCATGTATTCGTAGCTGTAGCCATGTGACCAGCGGTTGACCGCGATCGCTTCAATGTCGCGCGCCGGATCGAAGCCGCCGTTCCCGAGCGCGCGCGCGAGGAGATCGCGCAGATGAAACTCGACTTCGGAAAACGCGAGACCCGCCAGCATATGGCGTCCGAGGCGCGCCTGCTCCCTCGCGGAGTCGCCCTTGCCGTCGAGGACGACTTTCCCAAGGTGCAGCAGAACCGGGTCGCCCGGCTTATCGGCAAAGCGATAGCTCCCGATGCTGACGGGTTCGTCGATCCAGCATCCCTCCCACCAGGCGCCCGGCGCCCTGAAGCCGGCGACGCCGAGCCTGGCGAAAGCCTCCCATGAACGCAGCAGGACGTTGGTGTAGATCAGCGGAACCTTCTGCTGATCGTCGAGAGCCTGCCTCTGCTCCGCTGCGAGTTCATCTGTCAGCAGCGGGATAACCCGATGCCAGCAGGCGAGAATGACATGCCCCGCCGACGCCTGGCGCAATTTGCCGTTTTTGACGTAGCAGACCTCCACGCCGTTCGGGACGTTTCGAACGCGAACGCAGGGCGCGCCGAGGCGAATGCGGGTCCGGCTGCCGTCGCGATCCAGATGGCTGTCGTCCACTCGCGCCAGTAAAAGATCCTCGATCGACTCGCCCGGCAGCGCCTCTGGAAGAAGGCGACGCAGGATCGCTCTGGCCAGGGAGGCGTTGCCATCGGGAAAGTGGTGGATGTAGGGATCGGGGTTCCTCTGCATCAGTCTCCCGCTTGGACTGAGCGTCGGGTGAACGGCGTCGCCCAGATCCATCGCGTCGAAGCCCGGCGCGCCCATGGCGCGAGCGTCGAGACAGGTGACGGCTTCCGTCCCGACGCCGAAATAGGATTTCGTGGAGTCCGCAAGATAGGCGGCGACCTGGGGATGCAGACTCAGAATTTGCAACAGGAACGCTTCGTAGGTCGTTTGCGAAAGCAGCGCCAGTTTCTCGGCGCGGCTCTTGCCCTTGAAGGGATCAGCGGGCGCGCTCAAGATCTTGACGAGGTCGCCTTTCGCTCTTTCGTCGAGGGGGGTGCGCGCGATCCATTCGGCCGGCGCGCCGTCTGTCCGAAACAGGCCGTCCGCGCCAAATGTCTCGCGGCCGAGAAAGACCGCTGGCCCGAGGCCGCGGTCCGCCGCCCAGCGACGGTCGAACCATTGATCGAATTTGCCGACGTCGATCCCGACGTCGGTCATGAAGGTCGAGACGGCGGCAGAAAAGAAACTCGGCGTCTGGAGCGATTTGGAGCCGCCATAGCCAAGGATGCGACGACCGTTTGACGCCGTGAACTCGTTGCGGACGGCATGGCCTCCGAAACTGGGAGAGTTTTCCAAAACGAGGATGCGCGCGCCCGCCCCCGCCTGCTGGCGGTAGAGAAACGCCGCCGCAAGCCCGCTTATTCCAGCCCCGACGACGATCAGGTCGTAAGGCGCGTCGGCGGCTTCCGCCGTCCCCGCATTCTCCCAAAAGCGGCCGTCCCGGAGCGCGTGCATAATCGCGAAGCTCTGGTCGGTCTGCCCCTGGAACCCTCCCGCCGGCTCGCCGCCCGCCGGATCGGGAAACTCCGCCAGCGCCATGCCCGCGCCAATCGCGACCCCATTGAGGAAGTCGCGCCGGCTCATGGAGCGCTGCATTCCGAGATGTTTTTCATAGCTCGAAGATGGCGTCAGAGTCGCATTCTCCGTTGCGCGCAGGAGACCCGAGTATACGTCAGCCACACGCATGTCTCCCAGTTCAATGCGCCTGCTTTTTTCCAATCCGGTCAGGATCGGCCGCCTCCCGTCTCTGGACGCGGCCGCCCGGTCATGTCACGACTTCACGCATGACGCCACACGTCCGCCGACCCGCCTCCCCGCTTGCCCTCATTGTTGCGGCCGCGCTTTTGGTGGCGTCGATGTTGCTCTGCGTGACGCCTGCGACGGCGCAGGAGGAGCCAGAGCGGGACGTCGATGTCGTCATCGTTGGCGGCGGGCTTTCCGGGCTCTGCACCGCGTTCCATCTCAGACAGGCCGGCGTCTCCTTCACGCTGCTGGAGCTGGCCCCCAGGCTGGGGGGCCGCATCCGCACGGCCGCCTATCCCGGCGGGCTCAGGGCCGAAAGCGGCCTCGCTGAGTTCTGGGAGGGCAACCCGGCTCTCGAAGTGGCGCGGGCGCTGAACGTTCCGCTGGATCATGAGGACACCACGTTCTCCAGCATGGTGCTCCAGGGTCGTGTCGAAGCCTTTGTGCAGAAGTCCAACGCGGCTTTTCTCGAAGCTGTTCTGGAGGCGAAGGAGAACCAAGCCTATCAGGCCTGGGACCACGACATCAACGCGCGTCTGAAGATCCTGGACGAGCGCCCGATTCCGTCCTCAATGCTGGCGCTGAAGGACGTCTCTTTTGGCAGATGGCTCGACGAGCAGAAGCTTCCGCCGCGCGTCGGCGCATTCATACGGGCCACTCTCGAACCCGAAATCGGCACGACCCTCGAGAGCGTCAGCGCCCTGGACGGCATTGCGGAATGGCATGTCTTCACCGCGCCCGGCGCGCGCCCGCACCACGTCGTCGGCGGGAATCAGCGTCTGGTCGAAGCGCTCGCCGCGCATCTGGGCGAGGCTCATTTGCGGCTGAACAAGCAGGTCACGCATGTGATCCAGACGCCCTCGGGCGTCGAGGTGCGCGCCATCGACACCGCCACGTCCCACATCCTGCGGCTGAAGGCGAAAGCCGCCGTTGTCGCCATCCCGCTTTATCGGCTGTTCGAGCTTCAGTTCACGCCGCGTCTCTCGAATGAACACTATCAGGCGATCCAGACGCAGGGCTGGGGCTCCTATTTCACGGCGCATGTCACGCTGGACCCGGCGGCGGAAAGGTTCTGGACGGTTGACGGGCGCAGTATTCTGCCTCTTCTCGCCGGCGGCTCGCTCGGCGTTCTGTATTCAGGCGTCTCGGCCGACGGGCAGACCGGCGAACGCAAGGAGGCGTTGCTCAATCTGCTCGTCCACGGCCCGGCGGCCGAGGGCTTCAACGCGCGCACGGGCTCCCTCGACGACGTTCAGGCCACGCTGGAGAATGCCCTCGACGCGCTGTTTCCGGGCATCCGGCCGCTCATCCACACCTGGACCTTTTACCGCTACCATCCGCGCGCCATCGCCGCGTGGCCCGTCGGGCGCTCCCGCTTCGACGCGCTCTCCGACCTGCTTCGGCGTCCCTTCGGCAATATCTATTTTGCCGGCGACTTCACCGAAAGCTCGCACTCTGACGGCGCGGCCCTGTCCGCTCGCCGAGTGAGCGAACAGTTGATAGAACGACTCCGCCCGAGGACGACCGTTTCGGGCGGCGCGAAGTAAGATCATCCATGACAGGGGGAGGACGCCGTGCCCTACAAGATCACCGTCAATGGCGCGGAGCATGTCGTCGACGTGGACGGCGACACGCCGCTGCTGTGGGCGCTGCGCGACGTTCTTGGCCTGACCGGCACGAAGTTCGGCTGCGGGAAGGCGCTGTGCGGGGCCTGCACCGTGCTTCGGGGAGACAGTCCGATCCGCTCCTGCGCAACGGCGATCGAAGAGGTCGGGGACGCCCCGATCACGACGATCGAGGCGATCGGAGACACGCCCGCCGGCAAGCGAGTCCAGAAGGCCTGGCTCGATCTCGAAGTCGTCCAGTGCGGCTACTGCCAACCGGGCCAGATCATGTCAGCTTCGGCGCTGCTCGCGAGCAATCCCCATCCGACCGACCGTGAGATCGACGACGCCATGTCCGGCAATATCTGCCGCTGCGGCGCCTATGTCCGCATCCGGGAAGCCATCCGGCGGGCCGCGGCCCACGGCGCCGAAAAATGAGAGAGGCGCACATGCCGTTCGATCGACCTGCCCTCTCCCGCCGCTCATTCCTGCAAGCGAGCGCAGCGGCCGGCGGAGGTCTGCTGGTGAGCGTGGTCCTGCCAGGGACGGCTGGCGAAGCGCAGGCGGCGGAGGGGGGCTCCTTTGCGCCTGACGCCTTCATCCGCATCGATCGCAGCGGGCAGGTCACGCTCGTCATGCCCCAAGTGGAGATGGGCCAGGGAACCTATACGTCGCTGCCAATGCTCGTCGCCGAGGAGCTGGAGGCGCCACTGGCGCGGGTGCGCCTCGAACACGCGCCCCCCGATGATAAGCTGTTCGGCAACCGGCTTCTCGGCTTTCAGGGAACCGGAGGCTCGACCTCGGTGCGCGCGTTCTGGGAGCCGCTGCGCAAGGCGGGCGCTGCTGCGCGCGGCATGCTGATCATGGCGGCGGCGGCGAGCTGGCAGGCCGATGCCAACTCCTGCCGCGCGGAAGACGGCGAGGTCATCCATACGCCGACCGGGCGCAAAATTGCCTACGGGGCGCTGGTCGACCGCGCAGCGACGCTCCCGATCCCCGACCCGGTTGTGCTGAAAGACCCGAAAGACTTCAAGCTGATCGGCACAGCCGCCAAGCGCCTCGACGCGCCCGACAAGGTGACAGGCGCGGCGCAATATGGAATCGACGTCCGGGTTCCGGGCATGAAAATCGCCGCCGTGGCGGCCTGTCCGGTCATCGGGGGGAAACTGGCGCGCGTCGACGACAGCAAGGCGAGGCTTGTGACAGGCGTGCGCCGGATTGTGCGCCTCGAAAACGCCGTCGCCGTCATCGCGGATCATATGTGGGCGGCCGAGAAGGGTCTGGCGGCGCTCGACATCGTCTGGGATGAAGGCGAAAACGCCCATGTTTCCACCGCCGACATCGTCAAGCAACTCGAAGAGGCTGCGCGCGGCCCCGCCGTCGTCTCGAGGAAAGACGGCGACGTCGCCAAAGCGATGGCGGTCGCGGCGAAAACCGTCGAAGCGACTTATCAGTCGCCCTTTCTCGCGCACGCCACGATGGAGCCAATCAACTGCACGGCGCATGTCCGTCAGGACGGATGCGAGGTCTGGGTCGGCACGCAGGTCATCACGCGCGCCCGCGCCGCCGCGGCGGCGGCGGCCGGCCTGCCGGTGGAGAAGGTTCGAATCCACAATTTCCTGCTCGGCGGCGGATTTGGCCGCCGGCTCGACGTCGACTATGTCACCCAGGCGGTCCTGATCGCCCGACAGGTCGATTTTCCCGTGAAGGTCGTCTGGAGCCGCGAAGAGGACATCCAGCACGATGTCTATCGCCCCTTTTACTACGACCGCCTTGCCGCCGGCCTCGATGAAAGCGGAGCGCCGATCGCCTTGCGCCACCGGGTCGTGGGCTCGTCGGTCGAAGCCCGCTGGTCGCCGGAGGATGTCGTCAACGGCCTCGACTCCGACGCTGTCGAAGGCGCCGCTGGCCCCTACGCGGTCCCGAATGTTCTCGTGGACTATGTTCGCCAGGAGCCGCCGAGCGGCTTGACGACCGGGTGGTGGCGCGGCGTCGGGCTGACCCACAATGGCTTCGTGGTCGAAGCGTTCATCGACGAACTGGCGGTCGCGGCCGGGGCTGATCCTGTCGCCTATCGGCGCAAGCTGCTGGACGGAAATCCGCGTATGCGGGCCGCGCTCGATCTCGCCGCCGCAAAGGCGGGGTGGGGCCAGCCCCTGCCGCCCGGCGTCGGACGCGGGGTTTCGGCGATGTTCGGCTTCGAGACCTATATCGCCCAGGTCGCCGAGGTCGCCGTCGCCAGAGATGGCCAGCCGCGCGTCCGGCGCGTCGTCTGCGCCGTGGATTGCGGGCAGACGGTCAATCCCGACACGATCAGGGCCCAGATCGAGGGCGGCGTCATTTTCGGCCTCACCGCTGCGCTCCATGGCGAAATCACCCTTGAGCGGGGACGCGTCGCTCAGGGGAATTTCGACAGCTACCGGATGCTGCGCATCGACGAGACGCCCTCGATCGAGGTTCACATCATCGAAAGCGACGCCGAGCCCGGCGGCGTCGGGGAGCCGGGAACGTCGGCGATCGCGCCGGCGGTCGTCAATGCGATTTTCGCCGCGACGGGCAAGCGCTTGCGCCGGCTTCCGATCAGGCCGGCCGATCTGCGGTCCGATTGACACGCAGGCGCCTGTCACCGTTCCGTCATGGAAGCGCGCTCAGTGGCCATCTATCGTCCACCCGCGCCTTTAAAGAGGCGCAGATCGAGAGCGGCGCCCGATGGATTTCTTCCAGCGTTTCACCTTCCTGTTCTCGGCGCCGAATTTCGACGCCGACGACCTCGAGGGCCTTCGCGTCAGCCAGATCATCGCGGCCATCGAGCGGATGGGCTTTCAGGTGGTTCGCGCCAGACGCCTGGAGGACGCCGAGATCGTCGTTCAGACAGACGCCGCCATTGGCTGCCTCGTGGTCGACTGGGGAAAGAAAGGCATAGAAGGAAAGACGGCGTCGCTAATCGACATGATGCGCAAACGCGGCCTTGACATGCCGATCGTTTTGCTGATCCGGCGCAAGCGCTTCGAGGACATTCCGGTAGAGGTGCTGGATTTCATCGACGGCTATGTGTTTCTCGCCGAGGAAACCCCGGAGTTCATCGCCAAGAATCTGGTCTCGCGCCTCAAGCAATACGCCGAGACGCTGAAGACGCCGTTTTTCGGCGCGCTGGTCGATTATGCCGAGGAGGGCAACCAGCTTTGGACCTGCCCCGGTCACAACGGCGGCATCTTCTACAGCCGCAGTCCGGTCGGCCGCATCTTCATGGAGCATCTTGGCGAAGCGGTGTTCCGCGACGATCTCGACAATTCGGTCGTTGAACTGGGCGACCTTCTCACCCACGAAGGGCCGGCGCTGCAGGCGCAAAAGGCGGCGGCTGAAATTTTCGGGGCCGAGAAAACCTATTTCGTGCTCAACGGCACGTCGTCATCCAACAAGATTGTGTGCGGCAATCTGATCGCGGAAGGCGATCTTGTGCTGTTCGATCGCAATAACCACAAGGCGGCGCATCACGGCGCGCTGTTGCTCGGCGGCGGAATTCCGATTTTTCTGCCCACGACGCGCAACGCCTATGGCCTTATTGGCCCTATCGATCACAGGGCTTTCGATGAGACGGCGCTGCGCGAGCGTATTCGCGCCAATCCTCTCATCAAGGACAGGGAAGCCTGGCGCAGGGAGCGCCCCTTCCGCGCCGCGGTGATCGAGCAATGCACTTATGACGGGACGATCCACGACGCCGAATGGATCGTGAAGAAGATCGGCCACCTTTGCGACTACATCCTGTTTGACGAGGCCTGGGCCGGGTTCATGAAATTCCATCCCCTCTACGAGCGTCGCTTCGCGATGGGGCTGAAGGATCTCACCGAAACATCGCCCGGCATCGTCGCCACTCAGTCAACCCACAAGCAACTTGCGAGCTTTTCGCAGGCGTCGCAGATTCACGTCCGCGACCGTCATATCAAAGGGCAGATGCGCCGGGTGGAGCACAGGCGCTTCAACGAAGGATTCATGCAACACGCGTCGACCTCGCCCTTCTACCCGCTCTTCGCCTCGCTCGACGTCGGCGCGCAGATGATGAAGGGCCGCTCGGGGGAAGTGCTCTGGGATGATACGGTGCGTCTCGGCGTGGAGCTACGAAAGAAGTTGCGCGCAGTGCGGCGAGAGTTCGAAGACAAGGAGAAGGATCCGGCGCGACGTTGGTTCTTCGATCCCTTCGTGCCCGATAAGGTCGACATTCAGGACGCTGCGAGCGAGTCCGGAGCGCATCGCGTCGCGTGGGAAAGCGTCTCGACGGACCAGCTCTCGCGCGACGCGCGCTTTTGGGAGCTCGCGCCGGGCGCTGCGTGGCATGGCTTCGAGGACATGGCGCCGGGCTTCGCCATCACCGACCCATGCAAGTTGACGCTGCTCACGCCTGGTTTCGACCGCAAGACAGGAGCCTATGCCGATCACGGCATACCAGCGCCAATTGTCGCGCAATATCTGCGTGAAAACCGGATCGTGCCGGAAAAGAACGATCTCAACTCGTTGCTCTTCCTGCTTACTCCGGGTGTCGAGGCAAGCAAGGCCGGCACGCTTGTCTCCGCGCTTGTCGCTTTCAAGCGGCTGCACGACGACAACGCCATGCTCCAGGACGTCATCCCCGAGTTCGTGGCGCGCCGTCCGCAACGCTACAAGGGGGTTCGCCTTCGTGACCTCTGCAGCGAGATGCATTCCTTCTTCAAGGAATTGAACGTCAGCGCCTTGCAGCGCGCCCAGTTCACCGCGAAGCACCTTCCTGAAATGGTGATGACGCCGCGGGAGGCCTATTTGCATCTCGTGCGCAACAAGGTTGATTACCTGCCGCTCGACGAGATCGCGGGGCGCATTGCGACGACGCTCTTCGTCATCTATCCGCCGGGCATTGCGACCATCATTCCGGGAGAACGGCTTTCCGAAAGAGCGCGGCCGATGCTGGAATATCTCAAGATGTTCGAGCGCGGCGGAACGCTTTTTCCCGGCTTCGATTATGAGATACAGGGACTTTACAAAAAGCAAGATGAACAGGGTCGCATGCGGCTATACACCTATGTCGTAAGCGAATGAGCGTGCAGGCCGAAGCAAACGCCGCAGAGGCAAAAGAGCCGTCTGTCCTCGTGCGCCCTTCCCGCGACGAGGATGTCGACGCCATGCTGGGGATCTATCTGCATCATGTGCGCAAGGGGATCGACGCCAGGGAGGCGCCTCTCTATCAGGCGCCGCAGACTGAAGACCTCAAACGCCGACGCAAGAATATGGGCAGCCATCGCCTTCCCCATCTCGTTGCTGAACTGGATGGAATAATCATCGGCTACGCCTACGCCGTGCCCTTTCGCAAGCGGCCAGCCTACCGCTATGTCGTCAAGCACTCGATCTACGTCGATCCCAACCACCTGCACAGGGGCGTCGGACGCCTGCTGCTGCCGGCTCTGATCGACGCCTGCGCCGGAGCCGGCTACCGACAGTTGATCGGCTATATCGACGCCTCGAATGAAGCGTCGTTGAAGCTCCACAAAGCCTGCGGATTCGTCCAGGCGGGGTACCTGTCGTCGGTTGGATTCAAATACGGCCGCTGGACAGATTCTGTGATCATGCAGCGCTCGCTCGGGCCGGGCGCGACGACCTTGCCTGGCGCCAGCTCATGAGGCGTTGGCGCGGTCCTCATCAAAAGGCCGCGCCCGCCTGCATTCGCGGTCAGGCAAAGAGCTTGTATCAAATCCTTTTCTGTTTGAAATTTTTGTTTCTGCGCTGAAGCATCTGATTCCTTTTGGGGATGTCTGCCTGCGCGCCGTCTCTTCATAAAAACGATATAGAGCTGAAACGATCCAGACACCTGCAGCAGCCACTAGCCTCGACGTTCGCGGCGTGTCCGCGCTTTCGGAAAATCGTTGAGGCTAATCGTGAGCTCGCTCCTTCTTCGAACTCTCGCCGTCGCCATCGGCGCGACGCTTTCGTCCACAGCCATCGCTCAGGTCATCGGGCCGAGCACGAGCACGGAGCCATTCGTGCTGCCGTCCATAAATCCGGGCGTCGTCACGAAGTCGATCCTGACGGCGGGCGATACGGTCGGCAACTACAGGATGGTCGGCATCCCGGACGGCATAGGGGTGATGAACCGGAGCATCGGCGCCTTCGACCTCGCCCTGAACCACGAACTCGGCCGCGACAAGGGAATCGCGCGCTCCCACGGCTCGACCGGCGCCTTCGTCTCGCGCTGGACGCTCGACCGGAGTCTGAAGGTCACCGCGGGCCGCGATCATATCGCCAATCAGGCCAGCCTTTTCCTCGCGTCGAACGGTCAATGGGTCGCCGGCACGACCTCCTTCGACCGCTTCTGCTCGGCGGATCTCGCCGCGCCTGGCGCCTATTCGTTCGGGATCTTCGGCACGACAAATCGCATTTTCCTCAACGGCGAGGAGACGACGCCGTCGTCCGCGGCCGACCACGGCCGCGTGTTCGCGCATGTGCTCACCGGCCCGGACGCCAACAAGTCGTTCCAGCTTCCGCATCTCGGCCGCGCGGCGGTTGAAAACGCGCTGGCGAGCCCCTTCCCGCAGCTCAAAACCATCGTCATGGTCTCGGACGACGCCAACCGCGCCACGGGCCTGACCAAAGCCTCGGTCTGCCGCACGCTCGGCCAGACGCCCTGCGACGAACCGCCGACCGAACTCATGATGTATGTCGGCATGAAGCAAGCCGCCGGCAATGACATCCAGCGCGCCGGCCTCGTCGGCGGAAATCTGTTCGGCGTTCGGGTAAGGCTGCCGAACGGAACGCCGGTCGCGGCGGAACACAAGGACTATGTGTTCGGCACGGCGGCGCCGGCGATCACCACCGCGCGTTTCGAGCCCGTCAGCCTTGGAGACGTCTCCGCCAAGAGCGGCGTCGATATTCAGGACATGCTGATTGATAATGGAATCACGCAGTTCATCCGGATCGAGGATGGCGCCTGGGATCCGCGCCCGGGCAAGCAGCGCGATTATTACTTCGTCACGACAGGCCGGCTCGACGCCGATCCCGCCAAATGGCGTCCGTCCCGCCTGTGGCGCCTGCGCTTCGACAATATCTCCAAGCCGGAGCTCGGCGGCGAGATCACGATGTTGCTGAGCAACGCCTACTACCCCGGCGCGACGACGACGCCGAATAACGACCCTGGCTACCAGATGTTCGACAACATCACGATCGACCGTCTTGGCCGAATCATCCTTCTTGAGGACGTCGGGGCCAATGAGCGTCTCGGCCGGGTCTACGCCTATGGCATCGACAGCGGCAAGCTGGTGCAGGTCGCGGTTCATAATCCAAAGTTCTTCAGCCCGTCCGGCGCCGCCTTCCAGACCATCGACGAGGAGTCGTCGGGCGTCGTCGACGCCGCGGATATCCTCGGCCCTGGCTGGTTCCTCTTCGATAGCCAGAACCATAAGGCGTCTGCTGATTTGGAGCTGGTCGAGTCGGGTCAGTTGCTGGCGCTCTACGTCGCCCCCAACATCGCGCGTTGAAAGGGGCAGCGCCGCGCTGCGGGTGACGGACGGCCTCGTCATTCGAGGCTGTCCCCGCGAAGGCCTCACGAGGGAGCGATGTGATCTTCGCCCGTTCACGGCACAGGGAAGCCTGTTGGTCTCGATTGGTGGCGGGTGGCGTCACAAATCTCCCCCTGTGATTGCCGATCGCAGGGGGAGTCGCATGGGCGATGCGTTCAACGAGGCATCGCCGAGTTACAGCATGTGACCGCACAGGGCTGGCGTTTTGTCGCAGCGCTTCGGCGGAACATGACAGAGGTTTTTTGCTAATCATTTAGAGAAAGATGAATTCGCATATGAGGTTGCGTAAACGATGGGTTGTCTCTTGATATCCGTAAAGCTTGCAGTGCTGCGGCCAACCCAAATGGCGGTCGGGTATGACGAGGTGGAGGTCAAGCGTTCGAAATGGCGAGCCCTGACGCCTGATGGAAAAGCGCACTTTCTGGAGAGCCATCCGTTCCCCGCGGTCACTGGCCCAGGCGAGCAGTATTTCATGATCGACGGCCACCACATGGGCCTCGCTCTTCTGCGGGAGGGAGTCGACGCCGTGTCGGTTCGCCAAGTCGAGAATCTGTCAAAAACAACCGAGTCGGAATTTTTTCAGGTGTTGCAACAGCGGGGCTTCGTGTATCTGAGGGAACCGACGCGACGAGGTCTTCGAGTGCTGCCTCGAACCCTACGAGATCTGGCGGACGATCCCTATCGTAGTTTTGTGGCTCAGTTGCGTCGCAACTGCGCGTGCCCCAAGGACCGCACGCCCTTCGCCGAGTTTCGTTGGGCCGACTTTCTGCGCTCCCGCCTCAAAGCCGATCTGCTCCGTACCGATCACGCCGGCGCGGTCAAAACAGCACACAAACTGCTGCGGAGCGGTTTTTGCAAATTTACATGCTCGGGATGCCGCTGTCTGGAACAAGCCGCTCTCTAGTTTTTGCGCCATCAGCGCGGCAGGAAGGTCAGCCGCCACCTGGCTTCTCCGGGCAGGAAAGGCGCTGGCCGCCCTTTCGCCCAGTCGTCGTGACCACGGTTGTAATATGGCGAGAGCGGATGGCCGCTCTGGCCGGTCGGCATGTGGTAAATCCCCTCTGACTCATGACCCGGCGCCACGACGAAACGCACCGAGGCGCCGAAGCCGGGCGACGCGACACGAGGCTGATACACATCTCCGGGCTGCGGCTCGTCCGGCGGGTCGATCACCATGCCGACGATCCCCGGCAAGGCTGGCGCCAGCGGATGCGTGATGCCTGCGTGATTGAACAGGCCCCATGTAAAGGCCTCCAGCCGGCCGCCGGCTTCCGTTTCGAGCGTGGCCGCGACTTTCGCCAGCGCCGAGCCAATGACGGCGTCCCAGTTTTCAAAACCGGAAGGAACGAGCCCCGGAGGCCGGTCCCGCAGCAGGCGCCAGACCGGCTCGTCCGCCTGATTGGTCGGCAGGCGCCGCGGCTGAGTCTCGGGCAAGGGCGTCGCCGGCAAATAATGGCTATAAATGGTCGAGATCAACTCCAGCCGGAAATCCCGCACGAGACGGTAGCCGATCGACTCCGTCGCCGCGCGGCCCATCCAGTTCTCGACCGCCGGGATGAGACGCGCATATTGCGGCGCCTGCGCGCGCTCGCGCAGGCTTTGCAGAAGCAGGCCCTGCCAGCGTTGCAGCAACAGCCCGCGATCGTCGAGCTGGATCGCGAGCAGATCGGGTTCGGCGAACTCGGTGCGCGCAAACAGGTCGTCGCGGATCTGGCGCGCCCGCGCGCCATGCGCATAGGGCCCGACGCCAAGTTTCCCGAGCGCCTCGCCGCCGACGACGCGCTGATTGGCGGTCCATATTCTCGCACCCGGCGGATTGTAGATGACGGGAATCTCGTCGGGCGCGAGATAACCGTTCCAGCCCGCGCGGCCGTCCGCCCAGGAGGTCGGCGTGCGTCCATCCGCGCCAAATCTGCGCGGAAGCGCGGAAGTGATCGTCCAGCCGAGATTGCCCTGAGCGTCGCCCGCCACCATGTTCTGATGCGGAATGCCCATGTGATGCGCGATGTCCAGCGCCTCGCGCGCGCTGGCGGCGCGCTCCAGCGCCAGACCGCCGCGCAGATTTACCGCGACGGGATCATGGGCGATCCAGCGATAGGCGAGCTTGCGGCCCTTGGCGTCCCGGCCGACCACCGGCCCCCATATGCTTTCCTCGACAATGAGCGTTTCCCGCTCCGGGCAGGCCGCGCAGAGGCGCTCCTCCACGCGCGTCAACTGCTTTGGGCCGTCTGGCGTAAGATACCAGTCCTGCTTTCCATCCGCCGGTTCAAGAACGACGACGTCGCTTGTGTCGGCGTAACTGTTGGTGAACCCCCAGGCGACGCGGCCATTGCTGCCCGCGACGATATTGGGCGCGCCCGGCAGGGTCACCCCGGCGATGTCGAGCGTGTCGCCTTCCGATTCCTGCAGTATCAGCCGCGCCCGGAACCAGGTGTTTGGCTCGCGCAGCCCCAGATGCATGTCATTGGCGATAATCGCCGCGCCCCGGCCGCTTGCCGAGCCGCCGACGGCGAAAGCGTTGCTGCCGGGAACCGCCGGCTCTGTCCAGCTTTCTCCTGAAGGCGCCGAAAGGCCTGCATGTTTCACAGTGCTGCGTGGCATCTCCGGCGTCGGCAGGCTGGAGCCGTCCAACGCGGCATCCCACGCAGTGCCCTCCGGGAACAGAAAATCTGCGAGCGGCTGGCCAAGCGCCTCCAGAGCGCCAGCCCGCCGGCGCTCGGTCACGCCGTCCGGATCCTGGAGGGTGAGATACATGGCATGGACGATCAGGATCGTGTCTTCGGTCTTCCATCCGTCAGGCCGGGAAAAGAGCAGAAAATATTCAAAGGGAGCGGCCCCGAGTTCGTCGAGCCCCTTGTTCACGCCCGCGGCATAAGCCTCCAGAACCCCGCGTTCATCCGGGCGCATGGCGGTGAGGACCGCGCCCGCGCGATCGCGGAAACGATGGACACGGACCGCCCTGTCCCGCTCCAGCGCCGCGCGCCCGACAAGATCGGACAGTTCGCCGGCGGCCGAGCGGCGCAGCAAGTCCATCTGAAAGAAACGCTCCTGCGCGTGTATATAGCCAAGAGCCCAGGCAAGGTCCGTCCGCGTGCGGCCGGTCAGCGTCGGGACGCCGCTTGCGTCGCGCTCGACCGTTACCGGCGCGGCAAGGCGGACAGCCACGATCTCGCCTTGCAGCTTCGGAAGGCTCGAATGCAAGATCCGCGCGAAACCAAGCGCACCGAGAAAGATGGCGCCGCCCGCCAGCAGGCAAAAAATCCTTAGAGCCCAATGCATCAAAAACCCCGCTCGAAGACCGTCGCCGGCGGAACTGAGTCAAATACCTGTCCGATACGCAGGATCTACGGAATTCCTCCGGCTAGTTCAATGCAGGCGCCAGGTCCACGCCCTCCTCTCTTCCATTAACGGAACTGGAAAACCGGCTGCCGGCGCGGGGCGACCTGACGCCTGCGCGGGGTCGGATCCTCCTTGTCGGAGGCATGGCCGGAGATCAGAGCAAGGCGAATAGGCAGACTGTCGCGTCGGCCACGACCTGATTTTGATGCTCAATCCTCCACGACAACTGCGATGGCGTGACCCAGGCCCCTTTTTTCCCTTGCGGCATGCTGGTCCCCCGGATGATCGAGCCGTCTATAAACGCCATCGACTGAGGTGGTCGTTCGGCCAACGCCTCAAAAATCATAGCCACTCCCCCGCTCTGATCATTTCATTACCGATAAGGTATTACCCGGGTCGCTCCCACGGTGGGCGTGGAACCATAGGCGATGCATTCGTCTAAGCCGAACGGAACCGTCGCATTGAAGCTGCGTGCCGTCCGTTTCATCCCCTCAGCGACGCTCGGTCGACGTCGCACTCTCTGCAGTTACGCGCTCGGTCGACTCCGCGAGCTTCATTCAAGCTTAACAGTGAAAAGCTATGACGCTCCCGCGGAGGAGCCGTGTGGACAAAAAGAAGCGATTGAGCCTGCTGGCCCGAAGAGTTGAGGCGCGGCATCCCCTGCCTTTGGCTCCGCGCAGCTACACCGTCGCAGATACGCTTCGACAGGCTCTCATCGAACGAGAAGCTCTCAGAGTTGAAAGGCTCAACGAGCGAAGAATTGAGGCAATTAGGGCTTCTGGATACGTCTCATTCTTCCTTCAGGACCTAGCGACCAGAAGAAGTCTCGGTTCAAAGCTCTTCCATGCGCTCCTTGGAATGGGAAGAGTGGATCTGACTACGGAATACCTTGTCTTCCATTATCTGCGGGAACGTCTGGATACCCATCGCAGAGCGAAGCTAGCGGCCCTGCTCAGGGACGCTAGCCGAATTGCGTCTAGCTAGAGCGTGTTATGTACTTTAGCGCCTGATCGGCTTAGTAGAATCGGATCTCTCCGATTCGCAAACCCCATCCGTGATGTCAGCGCCGGAGAGTGGTCGCTGGTTACGCCGCATCTGCCAACAGCCGCAATCATCGACAGCCGCACTTTGCGCACGACCCCGGAGGGCTGCCCGCGGGCGGCTATGACGGCGCCAAGCAAAAGCGCGGCTCCAAGCTGCACATGGCGGTCGACACATTGGGCCATTTGCCGGTGCTGCATGTCACGTCGGCGATTGCCGATGATCGCACTGAGGCGGCAAGCTCGCCGCCACTATACAGGAGGCGACCGGTGAGAGCGTCGAACTCATCTATGTCGATTGGGCTGAAGTTTTTGGCGCAGAACAGGGAAGAAGCCGCGCAAAACAGGGAAGCCGCGTGCGACAAGTAGGGAGAGGCCAAGCCGGCCAGGCGGAGAAAGCGTTGTCGACAATCACAGCCGGGTGGCCGCAGGAGTGGCGAGGGCTTGAACTAGAGAAAAGAGGACGCATTCTGTCTCTAGGAGGAGGTTGCGCATGTTCGACAGGGGGGCGGAATATTCGGTCACAGACATCGCCCGCATCGCCGGCGCCAACCCCAGAAGCATCCAGCAT
>NZ_JBPFEB010000013.1:0-8770 GCF_051061225.1 Methylocystis sp. | reverse complement strand
ACCGCACCGCCGCCAAAAACCGTGCCAAGGCGATCACGCTTCCCCTGCTGAAAAAGCAGAACAAGAAGCGCCTTGTCGAAATAAACGTCAAAATTGAGGAGATCGACGCCGCCATCGAAAGACTCATCCTCGATGACGCGCAACTCGCTCGCCGGTTAGGCTCCCAGGCGTCTCCAAGGTTACCGCCTTCGCTTTGCTAATCGAAATGCCAGAGCTTGGGAGCCTGGAAGGCAAACAGGCCGCAAGCCTCGCTGGCCTCGCGCCCGTGCAAAGACAATCGGGCTCATGGAAAGGTCACGCCTACATTCGCGGCGGCCGAGCTTCCCTTCGCCAGGCCCTTTATATGCCGGCGCTCGTTGCCTCAAGGTTCAACAAGGACAGTCGAGCGCTCTATCAAAAGCTCATCGAGGCCGGGAAGACCGCCAAGGTCGCCATTACCGCCGTTATGCGAAAGCTCGTCGTCCTTGCCAACGCCCTCCTGCGACATAACCGACCCTTGGCCGAATACGCCCCTTGCGCATAACGGATACTCTAGCATTTTCGCCTCGGCTTAGGACCAAAGGAGATAAGATAACCACACTACCAGAATTATCAGCCAGCGATGTTGCATAACGGGCGGGCCAACGACTCGGTAATTGAGACCCATGCGGCCCTAGCGCGGTCTTGCCGGCCGCGCCCCGACCGCTTCAGAGGCCGACGCCAGAGCTGCCGATCAAAAAACCGATCAAGCCGGACCGGACGTCGGCTTGCTTGCCACGCATTGTACAATGTTGAATTTCGACTTGACCTGCCGTCTCTATGATCTAGGCTGCGACGGGAATTTGGAGGTTCGCCTATGCTAATCGGCATTGTTGGTTGCGGAGGATTTGGCCGCGAAGTCATGCCAGTTCTACACGAAATGTTAGGGCGCACCCAGATTCATGCCACGCTCGTCTTCGTCGAGACCACACCCACTTCTGGCAACGCCGTGAACGGCTACCGGGTCATGTCGGAAGAGGACTTTTTTCGTGCCGAAGATAAAGATAAGCAGTTCAATATCGCCATTGCTGACTCTCGGGTGAGACAAGCCATTGCAGAGCGGTTCATAAAGGTTGGGGTGCAGCCTGTTGATGTGCATAGCCTCCAGGCAAGGTTTTATGATGCGAACAAAATCGGGGAAGGCTCGATCATTTGTGCAGGCAGTATCGTGACATCGAATGCTATAATCGGACGTTTCTTCCACTGCAACATTCAGTCCTACGTTGCGCATGACTGCGTCGTTGGCGACTTCGTGACCTTCGCGCCGAGGGTCGCGTGCAACGGGAACGTGGTCATCGAGGATCACGCCTATATTGGAACCGGCGCGGTCATCAAAGAGGGGATGAAAAAACGTCCATTGCGGATTGGCAAAGGCGCAATCGTCGGGATGGGTGCAGTTGTTACAAAGGATGTTCCCGCCGGGGAAACCTGGGTCGGCAACCCCGCCAGGCCATTAGCAGGCTGTTGAAAAAGCACCCGGCTCTTGTTCCCTCAGCCTCGCTCCAGTTTTTTGGCGTCTTGGCGCGGTCGAATTGGACGCTGGAAGCGGAGGGCGCTCTGCTTCCCCTCGGCCTCGTGGTTCACGCCACCGCGAGCAGCTTCGGCAGCCGGACCAGATCATAGGCGGCGGCGGATCGCGCGATCAGACCTACGTCGATCACCCGAATCCAGGACAATCAATCATCGGCATCCAAGCCTATCTCCGCTACACGGGGCCCGTTGACTTTCAATTACCCACAAGTGGCTGCCTGAATGTCTGCGCCTATCTGTATATCGGTCAAACGAGAGAGGCCGCGCCAGATGACGACGCTCCCCGGCGGCATGTCTCCGGCCCGCGCGAGATGGCCGCCCAATCGGGCGAGCTTGATCAGGTAGAAGCTGAGGGTCCCCCGCTTGGCTTGTCGGTTTCCAGCGTCGCTGACGAGCAAATCAAGCAACGGAACCTCGTTCTCGGTGAGGGCGATCGAAGGCGAGGCGAGTGGTTCTGCCCGCGCCAACATAGTGAGCGAGAGAACGCGCCAACTCAGAATACAGAAGACCGCCATCAAGTTGGCGAGCCGTTCAGCGGTGCGCAATTTGGATGCTTCGGCCTAGCAGCCTGACTTCAGAACCTTGTGAAACATCTCGATTTTACAACGCATCGCATACCAGTTGATCTTCTCGACGGCCTCTGCGCGTCCGCGCACCGGTAGGTCGGTAATCAGCTTCCAGACGATCGGTTTTCGGCCTTTGGGAGCACCGCGCTCAGTCGCGTAAATTACCGCAAGATCCAACGCAGGATATCGCTTTTGCTTGCCGATGGGCGGTTGGACGACCATGCGCAGCGATGATCCGCTTTTATCGGCCGATCGTCGGCAGAACATGAGCGCACCTGCCTCAACATCGCGTCAACTCGGACCATTCGGCTTTCGCGACGAAATGGTGGAGGGATTGATGCGCCGCTTGGACACGATCGGGTTCGACATGGGCGGCGATAGGCTCGACACTCTTGCGCTCTCGTGGGAGGATCAAGCCTGTGCATTAAGAGCGAAACGGGGCTATCCGATCGACATGCCCCAGGGATCGATGCGACTCCACGAACGCGGCAAACCGACGCTCACTCCCGCCATCGATGGTGTTTCGATCCACGGCCCACCTCCTTATCGAGCGCGAATCGGCTGTGTACCTCACTCCGTGCATTTATGACACAGTAAAACTAGGCCTCACTTCGTTCAACAGGATGCAAGGCTGAGCCGCTAAGGAGTGGTAAACATGACATCGACCCAGTAGTTGCCGGCCTGGGAGCTGTTCGTCGGGAAAGTGACCGCGCTGCCGTAGGCGTAGACGCCGTTGCCGCCGCTCGACCCGCTGTCGGGAGCGGTGAGCGGCCCGTTGGAGTACGCCGTGGTGAAATAGTTGAGGTCCTTCGAATAGAAGCCGCTGGTGTGATAGGAGGCGACGTAGGTCGTGCCGGCCGCAATCGCGATTGGACTATCAAAGATAACCGTCTGCCAACCATAGGCTGTCTCGTTAGTGAAGGGCGCGCTCGCGAGCAGCGTGCCCGAAGCGTCCCATAACTCTCCGCTATGCGGGCCGGTGTTCAGTGGCCCCTCATAAAAACGCAGGCCCGTTATGTGTCCGGCGCTCGCAGCAGAAAACTTGACGCCGAGCTCGACCGGGTTCGCGTCGTTTACGGTAACGGTGACCGGGGCAAAGGCCATGGGTGTCGAGCCATTTCCTGAGAAGAGGCTCGACGAAAAAACGGCGTCGACCCAGTAGTTGCCGGCCTGGTAGCTTTTCGTCGGGAAAGTGACTCCGCTGCCGTAGGCGTAGACGCCGTTGCCGCCGCTCGACCCGCTGGCGAGGGCGGTGAGCGGCCCGTTGGAGTACGCGCTCGCGAAATAGTTGCGGTCCACCGAATAGAACCCGCTGGTGTGATAGGAGGCGACGTAGGTCGTGCCGGCCGCAATCGCGACGGGAGTTGCAAAGCTGAGCGTCTGCCAGCCGCTCGCCGTCTCGTTGGCAAAGGTTGCGCTCCCGAGCAGCGTCCCGGTCGCGCTCCACAGCTCTCCCGTATGCGTGCCGGTGTTTTGCGGGCCCTTGTAGAAGCGCAAGCCGGTTATGTTCCCGGCGCTAGCCGCAGAGAATTTGACGCCGACCTCTACAGAATTCGGATCGTTCACGGTCAATATGGTCGGGACGTTGCTCGCCGAGAACAGCGTTGCGCCCCCTGTGGCCGAGCTGTAATAAATGACGTCGACCCAGTAGTTGCTGGCCTGGTAGCTGTTCACCGGGAATGCCGCCGCGCTGCCATAAGCGTAGACGCCGTTGCCGTTGTTCGACCCGTTGGCGGCGGGGGCGGCGAGCGGCCCGTTGGAGTACGTGGCCGCGAAATAGCTGCGGTCCGCCGAGTAAAATCCGCTGGTGTGATAGGAGGCGACGTAAGTCATGCCAGCTGCAATCGCGACGGGACGGGCGAAGCTGACCGCCTGCCAGCCGCTTGCCGTCTCGTTGGCGAAGGTTGCGCTCGCGAGCAGGGTCCCGGTCGCGCTCCACAGCTCTCCCGTATGCGTGCCCGTGTTCTGCGGACCCTTGTAGAAGCGCACGCCCGTAATGTATCCGGAGCTGGTCGCGTAAAACTTGACGCCGAGCTCGACGGAGTTCGGATCGTTCACGGTCAAGATGGACGGGGAGGTGCTGGCCGAGAAAAGGCTCGACGACGGCCCGGATATGGCAGTCGGACTGACATTTATCGTCGGCCCGGGATGTGGAGTTTCCGTGTTGAGGCTGTCGTCTGTGGCGCGGGACATGATCGTATACACACCGGCTGAGGCCGCGCTCCAGGTGTAGCTCCAGTTCGTTGCGCCCGACGCCCTCCGCCAGGTTGCGCCGCCGTCGATCGACACCTCCACGCCCGCGACCATACCGCCTGTGTCGCTCGCCGAGCCGCTGATCGTGACCGGCTGCCCTTCCAGGAAATTGGCGCCGCCCGCGGGCGCGGAGATCGACGAGGTCGGCGCAACGATGTCCGTGGATTTGGTCGCAGGTACGAGTCCGCTCTGCAGACTGCCGGGCTGGACACCCATATCGGCGAACTGATTTACCATCGCTTGTTGGATATTTGGGTCGGTGGGAGTCGTCGGCCCGTCGTGCTTCGCACTCAAGCCCCACGGCCAGAACACCGTGCCGGCGCCGAACACGATGGCGCCGCTGGATGGTTTGTACAAACTCAGATTATGCGTGGCTGTGCCGTTGCCGTAGGTGTAACCGTAGTCGTACAAAAGAAGGGAATTCACGAAAAGCGTCGTGGACGATAGGTCGATGAGCCCGCCCGGAGCAAAGCCGTTGTCGGGGGACGCGTCCCATTCATAGCCGAGGATGTTCTGGGTGAGCGTGGCGGTCTGCCCCGGGGGCGTCGAGGCGACGCTGGTGTTACGCCAGAAGCGCAATCCGCTCATGGCGGAAGGAACCTGTATCGCGCCGTAATAAAAGCCGTTCACAGCAAAGAGGGTGCCACTCAGCGCGTTTTGCGGCTGGCCTCCGTTAGAGGGCGGGCTGAACCTCGGGTCGAACCAGGTTCCTGTCCACAATCGGCTCGGGTCAATCTTGGCTCCAGCAACCGTTTCTTTGTAACAGACGAGCGTACGGAAAGGCGTTGCGCTGCCATCGATGCTCGACTCCCAACGGGTTGCCCAAAAGACCTCGTTGCCGCTCATAAAGGCGACATTGACACCGGCGTTTCGCGCCGCTTCGACGTTGGTGCGTTGGTCGGTAGACCAATACTCGTCGTGGCCAGACGACGTGAAGGCCTTGTGATTTTGCAGCAGAGCGCCGGAGCGCGCGCTGTCGACGCCGGCGATGTAGGAGACGTCGTAGCCGTTCTGTTCTAGCCAGTAAAGCGCAGCGTATTCGGCGCCGAAGAGAAAACTCGCCCACGAGGAAAAGGTGCCAACGCCATCGCGGGTGGTGATCGGCCGGTTGTAGCTTACCTTGAAGGCGCGCCCTGGGTAGGTGTTGCTGCCGGGGCCGTTGCCGCCGTAAAGATTGGGGCTGCCGCCCCAGCCATTGTACGCTTGCCACGTCGTGTCCGACGTCTGGAACACGATATCGCTATGTGACTCGTCAGCGCGGACGATAAAAGCAATTTGATTCTGTCCGGCAGTAGAATCCTGGCGCGTGAGCTTGGCGAGGTAGACGCCAGATACAGCAGTGGCGGGCACGGCCCATGAGGCGGAGATCGCCCAATTACCAGCGTCAGTCAAACCAGTCGTCGCATCATACAGCGGAGATGGTTGAACCTGGGCTGACTGCAATTGCTGATTGATGGTTGCTACCTTGCGACCGCCCATGCCGCCGTAATAGCCCAGGCGGTAGATATCGATCCTGTAGTTGGTCGAGTTAGTATTTATCTTGAAGTTGACCGTGGATCCGTGATTGACGCTGATATCGGTGGTGAAGCCGACTATATTCGTGGAGCCCGGCCCGCTGAGATCCCACTCACTCTGGGGGTTGCCCGGCAGGCTATTCTCGACGACGATGGCGTTCTGCGCGAACGCTTCGCCAAAACTGAGCGCGACCACAAAAGAAACTACAAGCCAAACCCTCGTCGTAAACCCACAAAATTCGCCGCTCATGCATAAGCTCCGCTGGACGGGATAGGATCAGTCTGGCAACGTCTCGCTCGAAATCTGATCGAAGTTGACCGCTCTTGCCAAATCAGTGGGCGGCTGTTCCATGGCTATCAGATCGGTAGAAGACCGGCAGTTGCCGGTCCGCAACGCTTCGAGCGCGGACTGAAATCTCGTCAGTTCCATTGGCATCTTATTTCTCAAAGGAACCGCCATAGCGAGCTCTTGGTCCGCAAGCGAGCGCCGTTGCTGGTTGAGTGCTTCGACAGCTTTCCGCCGGTGATCCCAATATGCGCTGGCGTCCTGTGCAATGGCTGCGGCCGCGTCTCTGGCGCTGCCATCGAAAGGCGCGCATAGAACAGTCGAAGCTGGGTCTGCCTGGTTAGTGGCTGCAATCATAAGAACGCCGGTTATCGGCTTCTTGCTTTTGTTTGAATTCCGCGTGCTCTTGTCGCCCGCACCGGCGCCATCAGACTGGTCGAATTGGAACATGCTCCAGAGGTCGCCGATCGCCGGACGGTTGAGGGGCACGTAAGGATTGTCACCTGTTTGTGGGTTGGGAAGATTATCGCGCGAGCGGTTGGACAGCGGCGCGACGCTCCAATTTCGCTCGATGAATTTGAGGATCGAGGCATGGTCTGCATACTCATGTGCGACATGGCCTCCTTGCGAGTATTTCGATACGACGATCAGGGGGACGCGCGTGCCGTCGCCAAAAAAATCGAGAGGTTGGACATAGCCCGAGTCATAGTACCCGCCGCCTCCGCTAAACGTGACGAATATCGCAGTGCTGTCCCACAACTCCTGTTGGGTTTTCAAAAATTCGATAATGCGCTTTGCGAAACTTTCGAAGAGATCAAGTTTTGACGAGGCAGGGCGGCCATCGACAAAACGGCTCGGTATCACGTAGGACACCGCGGGCAGATCTCCTCTGGCGACTCCGTCGTAAAAGTCGGCGAGATCCTTGTTGTGCTCGGCGCGCGCCTTCGGGTCGCTCATCGTTGATGCCGAGTAGAGGAACGGATTGCAGGTGCTGCAATATAGATACGCTGCAGCGAGATTTGGATTGGGTTTCGAGGCCCACGCCCCCGAGGGCGCCGTCTTGAAGTCGTTCCAGCGCTCACCGAAATACGCCCACGACACGCCCTTTTGGGTCAGAGCGTCGCCAATGTGCCGTTGTTTGATGACCGGGGGCAATGTGAAGAATGCAATTGACGCGGGGGGATATTCGCCCAAGCCCGTGTAGGCAGGAAACAAATCATTCACCAGATAGTAGGCGCTTTTCACACAATTCGCCTGGACGCTGACATCTTGAAGATAACGGACGATCGCCCCCACGCCGGGTTGCGAAAAATCAGAGCAGCTGACATAGCTGCCGCCCGAATATCCGTCTTGCGCATACCAGTTATCGGTGTTTGGACGCGGATTAGGGTTTTCGATCATATTGGCGGGGGGCTTGGCGGGATCACCATTTTTGTCTGCATAATAAAGTGCGTCTGCATAACCTAGCATCATGAAGTTCGCGTAGCCGCCGCCCATAAAGGCCTGATGGTAATTGTCAGCGAGCGTGAAATTCCTCGCAAGTTCCGCCAGATATGGCGCGTCGCCTTGGGCGATATTGTAGAAGCCCATGGCGGCATTACCTTCGGCGAGCGGCTTTCGTGCGCCGCCATTCACGCCGGAGGCGACAGTCATCTCGACCCAAGGAAAAAGGTCGGCCAGACAGCCGGATGGATGTAGGCTCGAAACATGACTTTTGTCGCAATCGAGCTGCTGCCACATCTGGAAAAAGCGGCCGACCGGGTTGCCACTGTAATTGTCATAGAGGCTCTTGCCGCTCCGGTCTACGAGCGGATAAACCCCGTTGGGTAGATTGGCATAGTTCAGAATGCGGCTATCCGGGTCGCCCGGATTGATGCCTGTTGCGCCCGTATAGAGCAGGGGCAGGTCTTGTTGAGGAAGGCCGTATTCGATTGCGGCGAGGGCGCTCAGAGGAAACGATTTAACGTCAAGTGGGCCGGGACCGTCCCAGGCCGCCTGTTTCCAGTCTTTGTAGGGCGCCTTGAAAGCATACGAAACCCCGGGCGCTTGCAGCTTGTTCCCACTTTGATCGAATGCGTCAAGCTTCGTAGGGCTGATTGAATAGATCCGCGTGTCCGTGGCTCGATACTGCGCCGAAAGGCCGTAATTGAATCCGGCGTTATTGAGGCCGACTATTCCTTTAGAAAGCAAGTTGTCGGCATATTCTCCTGCCCCCGGCTGATAGGTTGCAAATACATGATCAAAGCTGCGGCTTCCCCCCACAATGACGACGACGTGCTTGATGGGACTTAGAGTTGGAGGTTCTGCAGCGCAGGCAGAGTCATAGCCAGTGAGCGCGAAAGCCGCACACGCGCGGGAGAACCAAGTAGCGAGATTTCTCAATCTCATATTTACAGTTTCCTATCAGTCCAGCAGGCGGGCGAACCCCGGCTGTTTGCTGGCCTCCACACACTCCAAGGAAGTTTGCGAACTTACTGATGGCTGAGCGGCAAAGGCGGAATCACCGGCGGCGGATTATTATTGCTGCCGAAAGCTCCCGATGCTCCAAGGCCGGCGATTGTGCCACCAACAACAAGCGCGGCGGCGCCAACGGCCAAAGCGGT
>NZ_JBPFEB010000012.1:0-92786 GCF_051061225.1 Methylocystis sp. | reverse complement strand
CCCAGCCAGCCCTCCCGGACCATCCCAGGAGACCCCGTTTAGCGTGGCCCAACCATTCCCCCTCACCACCATAATGACAATATCCCTTGGGATAGCAAAAAACTGTCTATCGAATAGTAAGAACAACCCCAGTGGATAGGTCATAAACTACCCGATCAGGCGCATGACGGGTCGGATGACAGTGTTCCGCGCCTTCGTACAAACATATGTTTTTCATAGATTTTCGCGCTCATGGACCCAAAATGGGCGAGCGGGTGGCAATTGTGTGGCGCCATTCCAGGGCGCCCCGCCAACAGGACTGCGGCGATATGTCGGGAAAATTCTTTTCCCCGGAAGTTTTCACGCTCCTTAAGGTTCCGCACCGCCGCGCCAAAGGTCCAACCAGGTCGGACCTCGTCCCGGTGTCCCTGTCGCGCCGGGAACGCCGGAGCGGAAAGCAAAAAAGGCGCGCCCCCGGGCGCGCCTTTCGCTGTCTCGCCAATCGCGCGCTGCTTATTGCGGGCGCGGCGTGTCCTTCGTGCGGGCAGGCAGAATCGGGTAGGTCACCTTCGGCTGGTCGCCGTTCAGCGCGCCGAGGAAGGCCACGATCGCAGCGTTCTCGTCCGGCGACAGAGAAACGCCGAGCTGATCCTTCGCCATCACGTCGACCGCCTCCTCGAGCGTCCAGACCGCGCCGCTGTGGAAATACGGCGCGCGCAACGCGACGTTGCGCAGCGGGGCCGAACGGAACACATAGGCGTCGGCGTCGGCGTTGGTCACCTTGGCGCGGCCACGGTCAGCGACCGGCAGGATGGCGGCGTCCGGCTTCTGCGCCACGCCGAAGGGATAATATCCGTTGCCGCCGACGTTCACGCCGTTGTGGCAACCGCCGCAGCCCTTGTCCATGAACAGGCGCAGGCCCTTCTTCTCGGTGTCGTTCAGGGCGCTGGCGTCGCCGGCGAGGAACTTGTCGAACTTTGCGTTGGGCGTCGTCAGCGTGGCCTCGAAGGCCTCGATGGCGTTGGCCATGTTGTCAAAGGTGACAGGGCTCGAATCATTCGGGAAGGCAGCCTTGAACTCGGCGACATAGGCGGGCATGCTCTTCAGCGTCGCCTCGACCGCGGCCGGCGTGTTGTTCATCTCGACGTCCGCCTGCACCGGCCCCTTCGCCTGCGCCTTCAGATCCGTGGCGCGGCCGTCCCAGAACTGGGAGACGTTGAAGACGGCGTTCAGGACCGTCGGGGCGCGGCGGGGCCCCTTGGCCCAGCCATGACCGATGGATGTCGGACCAGCGTCAACGCCGCCCGTTCCCAGATTATGGCAGCTGTTGCAGCTGATGATCTGGCTCCTCGAGAGGCGCGGATCGAAGAAGAGCTTGTGGCCGAGCTCGATTTTCGCCGGGGTGATTGCGTTGTTCTTGACCACCGAACTCACGCTCGCGGGGTCGATCGGCTTGAAGACCGCGGTGGCGTCGGCGCGCAGGTCGCCGGCATGCGCCAGAACTGGAACCAGAAGCATCGCGCCGGTCGCGGCGATCCGAAGTCCGGACATTCTCTTTCTCTCCCTACCGCTCGTTATTCGTCGTTGAGCGACCCGCCGCCCAGGGCGGCGCGAAGCTTGCCCATGGGGCTATCACAACCCCCGACGGGGCGGAAGCCCTCGCGCGACGGCGGTCGACGCGGACCGCGCCGCTCCGTTGCGCCCGCCAATCGCCCGCGCAGTCGCCGCCGCGCCGGCGCCCCGGCCAAAAAAAATCCGCTTGCGCCGCCGCGCCTCGGACATGTTCCAAGTGCTCTCCTGTATTAGCTTTTTCCGAGCCGCTCCAAGTATCCGGCCGAATTTCTCGCCGCTCTTGCGTGTATACATTGAGAAACAATTCAGTTTTTTGACAATAACTCTGATGACCCTGACGCATGAGAGCCATCGGAGAGCATGAAAGTGTTACATCTGCTCAAACGCCTCCATATGTTTGCCCGGGACAGGAGAGGAGCGATCGGCGTTATTTTCGGGCTGATGCTCATCCCCATCACGGAGATCGCCGGAGTCGCCATCGACTACTCAAACGCGGCGCGCCTGAATTCCCGCCTGAAAGCCGCCGCCGACGCCGCCACGCTCTCCGCGGTGAGAGACATCGCCATGGGGGTGTCCACGACGACCGCCTATAACAAGGCCCAGGACGTCTTCAAATCGGATCTCTACCGCACTGCGTCCCTGCAGAACGCGACGATCTCTTTCAACACGGTGACGCAGCCCAAACTCTACACGACGACAGGAACATATAGCGCGCAGGTTGCCACCTATTTCGCGAAAATCATCGGCGTGCCAACCGTCAACCTGGGCGGAACGTCGAGCGCGAGCTTCAAGCGGCCGACCTACAAGAACTTTTTCATCGTGGTGGATTCCTCGGAGTCCATGGGGCTGGCGGCGACGACCGCGGACATCGCCAAGATGCAGGCCAACACGCCGGACACCTGCGCCCTCGCCTGCCACACCACCGAGATCGTTGGCTATCAAAGCAACGAACTCTACGCCAAGGCCCTTGGCGTCACCACGCGGCTCGACGTCGTCAAGCAAACCCTCAAAAACATCTTCTCCTACATTCAGACGAACTCCGCCTCGGGCTTTTTCAGATTCGGCGTCTATGCGATGCGAGAAAAGCTGACGCCCCTCAACCCCACCAGGAGCCTTTCGACGCTGTCGTCGGATTACTCCAATCTCTCGCTTGTCGTCGACAATATTGGCCTCACAGCCACGATGAGCGGCCTCTACGGCATGACTTATCTCAGGAGCTCCCTGGCGTCGGTTCTTGCTGACATCCCCACCTCCGGGGATGGCACGACCGCCGCGACGGCCGAAAATTACGTCTTCATCCTGACAGACGGAGTGAACGACGTTTCGGACGGAGACACCGCCTACAATAAAGCCTCCGTGGTCGTCTGCCCGGGGAGCACCCATTGCACGGGCCCCATCGATCCGACCTGGTGCGACGCGTTCAAGACGGCCAACGCCACTGTCGGGGTGGTGTACACCACCTATCTCGACGTCGGCATCCACTATCCCACCCACGTCGCGCCCTTCGCGTCGCAGATCAAACCCAAACTCACGAGTTGCGCCTCCACGGGATATTTCTACGAAGGCACGCAGGGAAGCGACATCTCCAACGCTATGCTGACCCTGTTCATGCAGGCGATCGGAAACGTCCGGCTGAGCAATTGAGCTGAAGGGCTCCGGCCGGGACAGGGCGCTCGCGCGACTGAAGACCGGTCTCACAAGACAAAGCCGCAGGCGGGTCGCTCCGCCTGCGGCTTTCTTATTGGGGCCTCGCCGCGCCGGTCAGACGCCGGTCGGGTAGTTCGGGCTCTCGCGGGTGATCGTCACGTCATGCACGTGGCTTTCGCGCAGGCCGGCGTTGGTGATGCGCACGAATTGCGCCCGTTCCTGGAAGTCCTTGATCGTCCCCGCGCCGACATAGCCCATGGCCGCGCGCAGGCCGCCCGCGAGCTGATAGAGGATCGGCGCGATCGGGCCGCGATAGGGAACCTGCCCTTCGATTCCCTCCGGAACCAGTTTGAGCTGGTCCTTCACGTCGCCCTGGAAATAGCGCGTCGCGGAGCCGGCCGTCATCGCCCCGACGGACCCCATGCCGCGATAGGCCTTGAAGGAACGGCCCTGATACAGGAACACGTCGCCGGGCGATTCCTCCGTGCCGGCGAAAAGCGAGCCCATCATCACGACATCGGCGCCGGCCGCGATGGCCTTGGCGAGGTCGCCGGAATATTTCACGCCGCCGTCGCCGATCACCGGCACGCCCGCCTTGCGGGCCTCCGCGGAGGCCTCCATGATCGCCGTGAGCTGCGGCACGCCGACGCCCGCCACGATGCGCGTCGTGCAGATGGAGCCGGGACCAATGCCGACCTTGATGGCGTCGGCGCCGGCGTCGATCAGCGCCTTCGCGGCCTCGGCGGTGGCGATGTTGCCGGCGATGATCTGGACCTTGTTGGTCTCGCGCTTCACGCGCGCCACCTGGTCGATCACCGCCTGCGAATGGCCGTGCGCCGTGTCGATCACGATGCAGTCGACGCCCGCGTCGATGAGTTGCAGCGCGCGCTCGAAACCATGGTCGCCGACTGTCGAGGCGGCGGCGACGCGCAGGCGCCCCTCGGCGTCCTTGCAGGCGTTGGGATGCTGGGTGGCCTTCTCGATGTCCTTCACCGTGACGAGGCCGACGCAATGGTATCCCTCGTCGACGACGAGGAGCTTCTCGATGCGATGTTCGTGCAGGAGACGCTGCGCCTCCTCCTGCCCTACGCCTTCGCGAACCGTGACGAGGGTCTTTGTCATCAGTTCGGCGATGGGCTGGCGCTGGTCCTGCGCGAAGCGCACGTCGCGGTTGGTGAGAATGCCGACGAGCCTGCCCTTCCCCCCATGCGGGCCGCGCTCCACGACCGGAATGCCGGAAATGCCGTTGGAGGACATGAGCTTGAGCGCGTCGGCCAGCGAGGCGTCGGGGAAGATGGTGATGGGGTCGACCACCATGCCGCTCTCATAGCGCTTCACCTTGCGCACTTCCGCGGCCTGATCGACCGGCGAGAGATTCTGGTGGATGACGCCGAGGCCGCCCGCCTGGGCCATGGCGATAGCGAGCCGGCCTTCCGTCACCGTATCCATGGCGGCGGAGACGATTGGCAGGTTGAGCGTGATCTCGCGGGTGATGCGGGTGGTCACGTCGACGGCGGAGGGCATCACGAGAGAGTGGCCGGGCCGCAGCAACACGTCGTCGAAAGTGAGGGCTTCGGTCAACGTGGCGGGCAAATGGGCCATGGGGCCAACTCCTGTTGCTAGCGGAAACGGCGGCGAGGGGAGCGCGCGCCTTTTAGGGGTTGGCGGGTGCTCTTAGCACCAATCATTGCAAAGGCAAATGGCGCCGGCGCGAATGAGCGCCAGGCGCCGCTTTTTGCCGCCCTCAGGCCGAGGCCGCCGCCGCCCCTGCCCGGTCCAGGTCGAACTGCAACTTCGCCAGCCGCGCGTAAAGCCCGCCCGCCGCGCTGAGGCTGGCGTGCGTGCCCTCCTCCACGATGCGGCCCTCGTCGAGGACAATGATCCGGTCCGCCTCCAGCACCGTGGCCAGCCGGTGGGCGATGACGATGCTGGTGCGGCCCGCCATGACGTCGTGCAGCGCCGCCTGCACCGCCGCCTCGTTCTCGGCGTCGAGCGCGGAGGTGGCCTCGTCGAGCAGCAGGATGGGCGCGTCGGCGAGAATGGCGCGCGCAATCGCGAGGCGCTGGCGCTGGCCGCCGGAGAGGGTCACGCCGCGTTCGCCCAGCGGCGTGTCGTAGCCCTGCGGCAGGGTGGAGATGAAGTCGTGCGCCTGCGCGCGCTTCGCCGCCGCGACGATCGCCTCGCGCGGAGCCCCGTCGCGGCCATAGGCGATGTTTTCCGCCACGGTCAGGCCGAAGATCACCGGATCCTGCGGGGCCAGCGCCATGGCCGCGCGCAGATCGAGCGGATCGAGCGCGCGGACGTCGACGCCGTCGAGCGACACGGCGCCCGCGTCGACGTCGTAAAAGCGCAGCAACAGCGAGAAGATTGTGGATTTGCCGGCGCCGGAGGGACCGACGAGGGCGACTCGTTCGCCCGGCGAAACGCTCAGCGACAGTCCCTTCAGCGCCGGGCGGTCCGGCGCGGTGGGATAGGCGAAATCGACGCTTTCGAAGGCGATGCGCCCGCGCCAGCGCGCGGGAGCGGGCGTCGGATGCGCTGGCGCGACGATCCGGGGTTCGACGGCGAGAATGTCCGCGATGCGCGCGGCGGCGCCGGCGGCGGCGGCGACTTCGCTCCACACGCTCGACAATTCGCCCAGCGAGCTCGCGCCGAGCACGGCGTAGAGCACGAATTGCGACAGAAGTCCGGAGCTCATGCGGCCGGAGAGAACGTCCTGCGCGCCGAGCCACAACACGCCGACGACGCTTGTGAAGACGAAGAGGATCACCGCCGCGGTGACGAAGGCGCGCATCAGCGTCGCGGCCTGCGCCGCCTCATAGGCGGCTTCCACCGCGCGACGGAACCGCGCCACCGTCGACGCCTGCGCGCCATTGGCCTGCATCACGCGAACGGCGGAGAGATTTTCGCCCGCATAGGCGGACGCCTCCGCCAGCGTGTCCTGCGCATGTCTCGACCGGCGGCGCACCATGCGCCCGGACGCGATGAGCGGAAGCACGATGACCGGAATCGCCGCCAGCGCCAGTCCGGCGAGCTTGGGACTCGTCGCCACCATCATGACCACCGCGCCGATGAACATGAACAGATTGCGCAGGGCGACGGAGGCGGACGAACCGAAGGCGGATTTGAGCAGCGTCGTATCGGCGGTCAGGCGCGACAGAAGCTCGCCGGTCTTGGCCGTGTCATAGAAGGCGGCGTCGAGCGTGGTGAGATGCCTGAACAGCTCGCCCCGCAGATCGGCGACGACGCGCTCGCCGAGCGTCATGACGAAATAATAGCGGGTGGCGGACGCCAGTGCGAGAGTCGCCGCCACGGCGATCATGGCGCCGAAATAGGCGTTGACCGTTCCGGCGCTGTCCGTCGAGAAGCCATGGTCGATCATGCCGCGCACGGCGGCGGGAAGCGTCAGAGTCGCCCCCGCCGCGACGATCAGCGCGGCGAAGGCGAGAATGATCGTGCGCTTGTAGCGCAGGGCGTAGGGCAGCAGCGGGCGCAGCGGCGCCAGAGTCGCGCCCAGCCGTCGTCTCGATTCGGGTGGAGAATCGCCGCGCGACGCGGCCTCGGGGATGTCGGTCATGGCGCGACCCTATCGCGCCGCGCGACGGATGCAAACGACTCGCGCCAGACCCGGCCGAAGCCACCCAAACTGGCCTTCCCAGTCGCCGCGAGACAAAATTTTTTTGCAGGTTTCGGGTTAAAATCATTCTAGACAAGGACGAAACGCACGAATTTTCATTGGCTTACCATGTGCGACATGTTGTCGCGGAAAATGCTGGACAGTCCTGAAACTTATGCTACCTTTCCCCTGCGTCGAAATGACGCGACCGCCAAACAGGTGGGGGGCAAAGCGCCGATCGAACAAAAATAAGGCGCGGCTCTGGGAACGAAAGAGGAGTGAAGGTTATGGCTGATAAAGAGCTCGAAATCACCACGAACACCTACATCTTCGCTGGCGTCGGCGCGGTTCTCCTTGGCGGCCTCGCGGCTGCTGCGCTCGGCGGTCTGCCGAACACGATCGCGGCTGCCGTCGTCGGCGCGCTCGCGGGCGGCTGCCTCGGCCTGTTCTTCTGATCGACGCACCAAGCGTGCGCTGGTCTGGCCGCCGGCGCAACGCTAGGTCGACACCAGCCAGCAACCGTCCAAGCGGTTGCTGGCTGTGTTGTTTTCAGGCCAGAATTCTTTTGACGCCGTTTTTGAACGATTCATTTTCAGCGAGGCGCATTCCGACTCATATCGGAATGCGCCTTTGCCGTTAGAGAGAGGCGGTTGACGCCCCGCCCGGCCACATCTCCTTGGCGCGATTGCGCAGGATGTATTTCTGGATCTTGCCGGTCGACGTCTTGGGCAGCGGCCCGAACACGACATGGCGCGGACATTTGAAATGCGCCAGATGCTTGCGCGACCAGCCCATGATCTCTTCCGCCGTAGCCTCTTCGCCTGCCCGCAACTCCACGAAGGCGCAGGGCGTCTCGCCCCATTTGTCGTCCGGCGCGGCAACGACGGCCGCCGCGCTCACCTTCGGATGCTTGAAGAGGACGTCTTCGACCTCGATGGAGGAAATGTTCTCGCCGCCGGAAATGATGATGTCCTTCGAGCGGTCCTTGAGCTGGATATAGCCGTCCGGATGCATGACGCCGAGGTCGCCGGAATGGAACCAGCCGCCATGAAAGGCTTTTTCGGAAGATGACTTGTTCTTCAGATAGCCCTTCATGACGATATTGCCGCGAAACATCACCTCGCCCATCGTGGCGCCGTCGCGCGGCACGGGCTGCATCGTCTCCGGGTCGATGACGTCGAGGTCTTCCAGCACATTGTAGCGGACGCCCTGACGGGCTTTCATCTGCGCCTGTCCCGCGTCGTCCAGCGCGTCCCAGCGGTCCTGCCATTCGTTGACGGCCGCCGGCCCATAGGTCTCGGTCAGACCGTACAGATGCGTCACCTCGAAACCCGCCGCCTTCATCGCGGCGAGAACCGCCTGCGGCGGCGGGGCGGCGGCGGTGAAGAAGCGCACAGACTGGCTCAGGGGCTTCTTCTCGCTCTCGGCGGCGCCAAGCAGCGTCGACATGACGATCGGCGCGCCGCACAGATGCGTGACGCCGTGCTCGGCCATGAGTTCGTACATATGCCCGGCCCGCACCTGCCGCAGGCAGACATGCGTGCCCGCCGCGACCGACAGCGACCAGGGAAAGCACCAGCCGTTGCAGTGGAACATGGGCAATGTCCACAGATAGACGGGATGGCGGCCCATGTCGCCGGTGAGGATATTGCCGAGCGCCAGCAGATAGGCGCCGCGATGATGGTAGACGACGCCCTTGGGATCGCCGGTCGTGCCGGAGGTGTAATTGAGGGAGATCGCGTCCCACTCGTCCGTCGGCGGCGCCCAGGCGTAATCCGGATCGCCGGCGAGGATGAAATCCTCATAGTCGATCGAGCCGAGCCGCTCCCCCGGACCCTGATATTCCGGATCATTGTAGTCGATGATGAGCGGCTTGCATTTGGCGAGCGACAGCGCCTCGCGGATCAGCCCGGAGAACTCCCGGTCGACGATCAGCGCCTTCGCCTCCGCGTGATCCAGCGTGAAAGCGAGGATCGCCGCGTCCAGGCGGGTGTTGAGGGTGTTCAGCACCGCGCCCATCATCGGCGCGCCATAATGGCATTCGAGCATCGCCGGCGTATTGGCGAGCATGACGGAGACCGTCTCGCCGCGCTTTATGCCGCCCTTCTCCAGCGCGCTGGCGAGGCGCCGGCTGCGCGCGTAAAAGTCACGATAGCTGCGCCGCAGGTCGCCATGAATGATCGCCACGCGGTCCGGAAAGACCGCCGCCGCGCGCGCCAGAAACGTAATCGGCGTCAGCGGCTGATAATTGGCCGGGTTGCGGTCGAGATCGCGATCATAGGCGGAAGCGGACATCAAGCAGGACTCCAGTAGCGCTGGCGAGCGGACTGTCGCTTGCAGGATACATGCAACTTTCCCTTCGCGCGCGCCAATATGTCCCGGCCGAGCGGCTTATTCCCCGAAATCGACGTCCTTCAGGCGGCCAAAGACGCGGTCGGCGTCGAAATTGTCTTCCTCCTCCACCGGGCGCGGAGCGGATTTGCCGAAGACGTCCTCATGGGTGGCGGGCTCGCGCTGGGTCGTGACCGCGGCGGGAACCAGCATCTGGCCATGGTCCTCCATCACCGCCGGACGATCCTTGGCGGCGCGGTTCACCTCGAAGTCCAGGTCGATCTGCGAGCACAGACCCAGCGTCACGGGGTCCATCGGGGTCAGCGCGGCGGAATTCCAGTGCGTGCGCTCGCGGATCGCCTTCAATGTGGCCTTGGTCGTGCCGACCAGGCGCATGATCTGCGCGTCCTTCAGCTCCGGATGATTGCGGACGAGCCAGAGAATGGCGTTCGGGCGGTCCTGACGGCGGGACAGCGGCGTGTAACGCGGGCCGCGCGCCTTCTTGACCTCCGGGACGACAACCTTGGACACCGACAGCTTGAGATGATGCCTGGAGTCGCGCTCGCCGCGGGCGATCTCCTCGCGGGTGAGCTGGCCGGAGGTGATCGGATCGTGGCCGCGAATGCCGGCCGCGACCTCGCCATCGGCGATGCCCTTTACCTCCAGCGGGTGGAGCTTACAGAACTCCGCGATCTGATCGAAGGTGAGCGAGGTGTTTTCGACGAGCCAGACTGCCGTCGCCTTCGGCATCAAGGGGGCGTTGGTCATCGGACGAATTCTCCTTGGGTCATGACATGGCGGGAGCGGCCGGCGCCGCGCTGTCCCGCGCTGGCGACCCCATTAGGCTCGACCGTCCATGATGGGAATGGCCGATATATACGCCTTCCGGGCCCGAAGCGCAATGATCTGGCGTCGGACGGCGCATGGACAGGCGGCGTCTTTCAAGCTGCCGCGACAGCTCCCCGATGGGCCCGGCCGAGCCGTCGTCCGAGCCGCGCGCCCCTACCCGCCCGCCCGCGCATGGGCCGGCCGCAGCTCCCGCACCGGCGCGGGCAGGAGTTCGTCCATCGCCGCGCCGATCGCGGGGCCGTATTTGTGGAAGAACAGGCCAAAGGCGATGAGAAGCACGCCAATGCCCGACAGCGCGAAGGGGAACAGGATCGAGTCGGCGAAGACGACGCTCGAGAGATAGCCGAGATAGGTCGTCACCCCCATGGCGCCGAAGACGGCATAGGCGCGGCGCATGAGAAACACCGACAGGATGATCAGACCGACGTTGACGGCGCAGTAGAACGCCTTGCCCAGCTCGCCGCCCTCGTGCTGCATGGAGAGCCCGCCCCAGAAGGCCATGAGGCCGAACAGGTGCAGCCAGAAGGCGAAGTCGCCGTTCCTGCGCTGCTTCAGGTCGACCAGCCATGCGACGGCGAGGACGAGGAGGCCGAAGCACAGGCTCACGGTCGCGCGCTGATCCCAGGTGAACGACTGCGCGCCCATCAGCCAGGGCGTCAGATCCATGGACAGGAACCACAGACAAAAGGCGATGATCATCGTCAGGAAGGGGAAGGGATAAAACACGAGCGCGAGGAGAGCCGCCGCGATCGTGCCCAGCTCCATCGGCATCCAGCTCGATTTGATCCAGACGTAGAAGTCTTTGTACCCGCCCGGCGCGTCGACGGGGCTGTGGCCGGCGAGCGACTGGAGCGCGTAGATCGCCAGCGGCGCCATGCCCACGGCGCAGGTGACGAGCAGCCCGCCCGGCGTGCGCAGCCCGCGCCGCCACAGCCAGGCGCCCGCCGCGAGAAACATCGCGGCGTAGACGCCCGCCGTCGTCAGCAGCGCCCTGTCGCCCCAGAGGCCGAAGGCGAGCGTCGAAAACATGCCCATGGCGCCGAGCACGATCAGCGCCCCCGCATACCAGAGCACGTGCACGACGTCGTAGCGCGGCGGCTGATCCGCAGGCGCGGCGCTGGCCGCACGCGCGGCAAGGAAGCTGACGAGCCGTTCGAACGTGGCCGGGTCGATGACGCCCGCGTCGCGGGCGGCGGCGATGTCGTCGATGGTCGAGCGTGACATGATGTTCCTCCAATCGACCAACATTAACCCGTCGCGCCGCAACAAATCCTTGTGCAAACGCACATCCGCCCAACGGATCGCGGATCATTTGACAGCGGGGTTTCCATTGCCCCATTAACCCAATGCGGGCGGGAGGGCCCGACGGGACAACGCCATGCAAGAAAAAGCCAAGGGGCTCACCTACTCAGACGCGGGCGTCGACATCGACGCCGGCAACCGGCTGGTCGACTTGATCCGCCCGGCCGTGCGCGCGACGAGGCGCCGGGGCGCCGACGGCGAGATTGGCGGTTTCGGCGGCGTGTTCGACCTCAAGGCGGCCGGCTTTGTCGATCCGGTACTGGTCGCGGCCAATGACGGCGTCGGCACCAAGGTGAAGATCGCCATCGAATCCGGCATGCATGGCACGATCGGGATCGACCTCGTCGCCATGTGCGTCAACGACCTCATCGTGCAGGGCGCGGAGCCGCTTTTCTTCCTGGATTATTACGCCGCCGGCAAGCTCGACACCACTGTCGCGGCGTCGGTGGTGAAGGGAATCGCCGACGGCTGCGTCATGGCTGGCTGCGCGCTGCTCGGCGGCGAGACGGCGGAGATGCCGGGCCTCTATTCGCGCAGCGATTACGACCTCGCCGGATTCGCCGTGGGCGCGGCCGAGCGCAAGGCGCTGCTGCCGCGCGCCGTGCAACCCGGCGACGTGGCCTTCGGCCTGCCCTCCTCCGGCGTGCATTCCAACGGCTATTCGCTGGTGCGCCGCATTGTGAAGGACATGGGCCTGTCCTGGGCGGCGACCGCCCCCTTCGCGCCTGAAATGACGCTCGCGCGCGCGCTGCTGGAGCCCACCCGCATCTATGTGAAGCCTCTGCTCGAGGCGCTCCGGCGCACTCCGCATATCCGCGCGCTCGCGCATATCACCGGCGGCGGCTTCCCCGACAATCTGCCGCGCGTTCTGCCGAAGGGCGTCGGCGTCGCGCTCGATCTCTCGACCTTCACGCCGCATCGCGTGTTCAAGTGGCTGGCGGCGGCGGGCCAGATCGAGGAAAACGAGATGCTGCGCACCTTCAATTGCGGAATCGGCATGGTCGTCTTCGCCGCAAAGGACGGCGCCGCCGAAGTAGAGAAGATTCTCTGCGAATTGGGCGAGAAACCCGTTCGCATCGGCGAGGCGATCGAGGCGCGCGGCGGCGACCGCGTGGCGATGAGCGGCGCGCTGAAGCTGTAAGATCCGCTCCCCAGCTCTCCCCCGCCACAGGGCGTCTGCGGGACGCCCGTCCAAAGACGGGCTATGGCGGGAGAGGGGGCGGATTCGAGCCTTCATCAGCCGCGCTGATCGTTAGCTTCCATGGAGGGGGCGTTTCGCCCGATGCCAACATGACCCGCCTGCGCACCGCCATTCTCATTTCCGGCCGCGGCTCCAATATGGACGCGCTCATCGACGCGGCGCGCGCGCCGGACTATCCGGCGGAAATCGCGCTCGTGCTCTCCAACCGCCCGGACGCGCCCGGCCTCGCCAAGGCCAAAGCCGCCGGCGTCGCGGTCGCCGCCGTCGACCACAAGATCTACGCCGGGCGCGAGGAGTTCGAGCGGTCGCTTCAGCTCGTCCTCGAAACCTACCGCATCGACTTCATCTGTCTCGCCGGTTTCATGCGCCTGTTCACGCCCTGGTTCATCGGCCAGTGGTCGGGCCGGATGCTGAACATCCACCCTGCCCTGCTGCCCTCCTATCGCGGGCTGCACACACATGAGCGCGCGCTCGCCGATGGCGTGAAGATTCACGGCTGCACCGTGCATGTCGTCGTCCCGGAGATGGACGAAGGCCCGATCGTCGCGCAGGCCGCCGTGCCCGTGCTCGACGCCGACACGCCCGACACGCTCGGCGCGCGCGTGCTGGCGCAGGAACATGTCATCTATCCGCTCGCGCTGCGGCTCGTGGCCTCGGGCAAGGTGCGGATCGAGGGCAATCGCGTGCTTGGCGCCCTGGGAGAATCGACGGATAGACTGGTGGCGCCCCCAAGTCCCTGAGACGCCCATGCTCAAGATTTACGGTTTTGGCCCCGCCCCCGGTCTGCCAGACCTCTCGCCATACGTTCTCAAGGCGATGACCTTGCTGAAAATGGCGGGGGTCGATTACGTCGTCGACACGACCGGCTTTCGCCGCGCGCCGAAAGGCAAGCTGCCGTATATCGAGGATGACGGAGTCATCGTCGCGGATTCGACCTTCATCCGCTTTCATCTCGAAAAGACACGCGGCGTCGACTTCGACGCAGGTCTTTCGCCGGTGGAACGCGCGCAGAGCTGGGCGATCGAAAAACTCTGCGAGGATCATCTCTCCTCAATCGTCGCGCTGCACCGCTGGCGGGACGAAGAGAATTTCCGGACGGGTATCGGCGCCTTTTTCGACAAGATGCTGCCCGCGCCCCTGCGCGCGCCAGCGAAATGGATCGCCAGGCGGGGCATTCTGAAGCGGCTCTGGCGGCAGGGGATCGGCCGTTTCAACGACGCCGAACTCGGCGTTCTGGGGCAACGCGACGTGGACGCCCTCGCAACGCTTCTCGGCGACAAGCCCTTCTTGATGGGCGCAAACCCCTGCGCCGCCGATGCGGCGGTTTTCGCGGCGCTGACGCTGCTGATGGACCCGGCGACAGTCTCGGCCACACGCGACGCGGCGCTGTCGCGGCCCAATCTCGTCGCCTATCGCGACAGGATGATGGGGCGATATTTCCCGGCGTCCTGATCCACTCGCACCTGTCGCATCCGTGACAGACGGCGCCAATGACAAAACATAAGGTCGCGTCGCCTTTCGCAAGGGGAGACGACGATGTCGAACATCGATCCGACGAGAACCAACGCGCCCAGCCTGCAACCGCACAACGAACAGCAGCCATCCACGCCGACAGGCGTGACCCCCAACGGCGCGACGGTTCAGGTCCATCCCCCGAGCGCAAGTCCGCATGATCAGTTGGTGGAGTCCAGCGCCCTCAACCAGACCGCGAATGATTTTGAAAGGGCGCTAGACGCACAGCAAGCGCCGTTGAGTGAACGCTCCGCCTCCCGATCACCATCGCCAGCGCCGTCGCCATCACCAGCGCCGGCGGGATCGACATCGGCGTCGGAGGAAGAATACGCCGAATACAGCGACCCAGAAGAATATCATCAGGCCTGCTGTGAGTATGCCTGGAATGAGCTGCAAGACCGGATGCCTGAAAAATGCAACAACCTGAGCGTATTGAGGAACTTCAGCGCCGAAGCGCTGACGATCAGCTATACGCCTGCACAATACGAAGCCGTCTCGAACGCTGATATTGGACTTGTTGGCTTGTTGGAACAGAATGCAGAAAGATTGATTTCAAGCCTTCCGCATTTCTCGGAAGTGGAGGCCAATCTAACGTCAATAGGAAGCGACTTGCGCGGAAAGGTGATTGAGCACGTCGCCTTGGATATGCCAAGATATCTGAACGAAAGAGCAGACCTGAAAAGCGCCTTTGCAGAGGGATTGAAGATCATCTTCCACTGGCACGATGTGTCAAGGAATGCTTGCCGCCAATTTCTGGGCGAGCCCGATCCCACCGAGCCCAGCATGTTCGATCATGATCTTTGCGCGGCCTATAAGAGAGACATGCGCTCCTGGCCTCCCGTTGAGTCCGGACTCGCGGCGCAGACCCGCGATGAGACCCTGGAAGAAATCAAACAGGAATTGATCCTGGAAAATCGACCCGTTTTTTCAGAAGCCTTCAAGGGGCGCGTTCAGAATGTTCTGCGCACGCCCTTCCATTTGGTTCACCTCCCCCCTCCGGGCATTGGCGACTGCGAGTTCGATAAACTTCTCGGAAAATATGTCCTCGCCTTTGCATGCGGCTTCCCAAAGGCGATCGACGAGAGGCAGAGGCTCCATCTTCAAATCCCCGGCGTTGCAAACAATGGCTCTCTACCGATCAATGGAACCTATGACGAGAACAGCGTGGACAGCCAAATCTGCACCGCCAAGAAGCATCTCATGCGGAACACTGTTGATCGCAAGATCGACGCGCTGTTTCTGAGGGAGCAACGTGCAAAATTCGGCGGCTGCCTCGAGGTCATGCTGGACTTCATCGAGCAACAGCCCGAGTCCGCTCCGCCCGAATTGCGAAAGGGAGCGTTCGAAAAAGCCGCTCAGCTTGTGACGACCGATATGACTTGGGATGATGTGATGGACGTCATGACCCATGCATGGGACAGCGTGTCGGAAGAAATCGGTTTTTCCGCTCCGGAAGTCTGGATCCAGACGGGTCCGGGGTCGACCGCATTCGTCCCGCGCAAGCGCGGCGAGAATTGACGCGCCACGACGTGCCAAGGCGTAGCGACAGGCAATCCAGCCTTGGCTGGATTGCCTCGCACGCGGGGACCCGCGAAACGGGTTAGCCGACGATCTCGTTGCCGGCGAAGAACTGAGCGATTTCAATCGCGGCGGTCTCGGGCGCGTCGGAGCCATGGACCGAGTTTTCGCCGACGGAGAGCGCATGCTCCTTGCGGATGGTGCCGGGCGCGGCGTTGGCCGGATTGGTGGCGCCCATGACCTCGCGATAGCGCGCAATCGCGTTCTCGCCCTGAAGCACCTGCACGACGACCGGCTCGGAGATCATGAACTCGACGAGCTCGCCGAAGAAGGGACGCTCCTTGTGCACCGCGTAGAAGGTCTCGGCCTGCTCGCGGGTCATGCGGATGCGCTTCTGCGCCACGATGCGCAGGCCGGCGCCCTCGATGATGGCGTTGATCGCGCCGGTGAGGTTGCGCTTGGTCGCGTCGGGCTTGATGATGGAAAAAGTGCGTTCGATCGCCATGAGAGCGCATCGCCTCGTCGTTGGAGTGCTGGAAAGGTGAGCGCCGCGCTTATACCGGCGGCGCCCCCGCGCGGCAAGCCTGCCGTCAGCCGATCACGCGATAGGCTTCCGCGATGGCCATGAAATCCTTCGCCGCGAGGCTCGCGCCGCCGACCAGCGCGCCGTCCACATTGGCCACGCTCATCAGTTCGCCTGCGTTGGCGGGCTTCACCGAGCCGCCATAGAGAATGCGCACGCCCGCGCTCTTGCCGCCGCCGAGCCGAGCCTCGATCCGCTCGCGGGCGAAAGCGTGCATCTGCGCGACATCCGCGACCGTCGGAGTGAGCCCCGTGCCGATCGCCCAGACCGGCTCATAGGCCACGACGATCGTATCCGGCGAGTCGGCCGGCAGCGAGGCCTCGATCTGCTCGCCGACGACCCGCAGCGCGTCGCCCGCCTCGCGCTCGGCGCGGGTCTCGCCCACGCAGATGATGGGCGCCAGCCCGGCGCGAAGCGCGGCGGACGCCTTCGCCTGCACGATGGCGTCGGTCTCGCCGTGCCCGGCGCGCCGCTCGCTGTGGCCGACGATCACATAGCGCGCCCCGAGATCCTTGAGCATTTCAGCTGAAATGTCGCCCGTATGGGCGCCGCTCGGCGCGGCGTGGCAATCCTGCCCGCCCAGGCCGATGCTCGCCTGCGTCGCAAGGTCGGACGCCATGCCGATCAGCGTCGCGGGCGGACAGACGACGAGTTCGAGACGCGCCCGCAGCGCCGAGTCATAGGCCCCGCCCATGGCGGCGATTTCCGCCAGCGAGGCCAGCAACCCGTTCATTTTCCAGTTTCCGGCGACGAGCGGGCAGCGGCGGGTCATGCGGGGAGAATCCTCTGGCGTCTCCCCATGTAGGTAACAGAAGATCGTCGGCGCGCAATGCGGCCCGCGGGCGCAGCGCGGATTCTCCAGTCCGACCAGATCGGCGGCTTGTCGCGGACCTGGTCGCGCAGCGCCCCGTGGCGGCTGGCGACGCGGGCCCCTCGCTGTGTCGTCGGGCGACGCGTTACGCGATACCTGAAGCGCGTCGGCCCGTCTGCGCCGGTGCGATCAGTAGCCGCAGAGGCGGTAGCCGAGGCTCGCGAGCTGCATGCCGCTGAGCTTGAGCAACGGACCCGGCACCTGGCCGCGCGTGTTGCGCACGTGGCTGAGGAAGATGCGGCGCAGCGGCGGCTTGTAGGCCGAAGCGAAGACAGCCGTCATCTGCCGGTCGACGACGCCGCTGGTCGGACCGCCGACCCAGGGCGCATGGAAGCCGAAGACCGCGCCCGGGTGAACGCAGGAGTTGCGGGCCGCGAGGAACAGCGTGCAGGAGGAGTCGCACTCCACCGGCCCGATACGCACTGGTTCGCCCCGGGCTTCGGCCTGCGCCAGACGCGAGACATAAGGTTCAACGCGTCCACCGTAGTCATGGTTGACAACATCAAAAGCATTGGCAGGCGCAGAAAAGAGTACGAGCGTCATCAGTCCTGCAAGACCATAAGATCGCAGCATGGCGGTTCCTTTTAGAGGCGCTTGGCGTTGCGTTCGTCGCCGCATATTTACTTTGAGCTCCGCGGGCCAAGCGCTCGCCCCGGAGCCGTTGCTTCAGGTCAATACATTCCCGTCAGCGTCAGCGTCTCAATCGTTACGCGAGGAGCGCCTGGTCGGCAAGTAGGTGGTTGATTTTGAACGAAGTTTTGTTAAAAAAAATTCCATGCAACGCTTGAAAAGAGCCAATTGCGCACATCCTCCGGCCAGAATGCGGCGGGCGCTGGGCGGACCAGCGCTCATTGCGTGGCGAGATCGCCTCCCGCCCGCGCGGGGCGGCAGCCAGGCGGCGCCGGCGCGTGAGCCGCCCGGCCTGTCAGACCGTCTTGATCCCCTCAGACAACCTTGGCCCTCTTCCTGGCCTTCTTGTCGAGATCCAGCGTCAGTGACCTGCCCACGATATGCTCGCTGCGCCCGATCACATGGGCGCTCGAGCCCACGATGAGCGGGTCCGGGCCGCGCACGACGCTGTGATCCTTGTTGGGATAGTCGAGGCTCGACAGGAAGTGCTGCATGCAGTTGAGGCGCGCGCGCTTCTTGTCGTCGGACTTGATGACCACCCAGGGCGCGTCGGCCGTATCGGTGAAGAAGAACATCGCCTCCTTCGCCTCGGTGTAATCATCCCATTTGTCCATGGAGGCGCGGTCGATGGGCGAGAGTTTCCATTGCTTCAACGGATCGGTCTCGCGCGCCTTGAAACGGCGCATCTGCTCGTCCCGCGTCACGGAGAACCAGTATTTGTTCAGCCTGACCCCGGAATGCACGAACATGCGCTCGAGCTCGGGACACTGGCGCATGAAGTCGAGATATTCGTTTGGCGTGCAGAAATTCATCACGCGCTCGACGCCGGCGCGATTGTACCAGCTCCGGTCGAAGAAAACGATTTCGCCGCCCGCCGGCAGATGCTCGATATAGCGCTGGAAATACCATTGGGTGCGTTCGCGCTCTGACGGCTTCTCCAGCGCCACCACGCGCGCGCCGCGCGGATTGAGATGCTCCATGAACCGCTTGATCGTGCCGCCCTTGCCGGCCGCGTCGCGCCCCTCGAAGATCATGACGATGCGCTGGCTGGTTTCCTTCACCCAGTTCTGCGCCTTGAGAAGCTCCACCTGCAACGCCGCCATATGGTCGAGATAGAGCCTGTTCGAAAGCCGGGTCTTGTAGGGGAATTCGCCGCTCTCGAAGGCGTGGCGGATCGCCTCCGAATCGGCGCGCATCCGCCGCACGTCCTCACGATGCGCCGCCGGATGGACCGCTGGCTTTTCCCTGGCCTCCGTCTCCGCCGCCGGGAGGGTGGACTCCGCCCCGACGGTTTCGGGGGACTCGACGGTTTCGGCTGTCATGTCGTTCTTCACTTCGTGCATTTAAGTCCCATCCCGCAGGAGGCGTCCCGGGCTGGCTGGCGCGCCGCCAAGCGTCCCTCGCCCCGGATTCAACATGGCCAAGCTGGTGCGGCAATGACGCATATCGACGCGCGCGCCGCCATATGCGCGCGGCTCATTGCCACAGGCGTCGCCCCTCCCTATAGTCCGCCGCCAATTACGGGGCGGAGCCGCCTCCAAAAATCGGGAAAAAGGGAACCGGAAAATGCTCGAGGGCCTGCGCGTCGCATCGCAGAACTGGATCGGCCGCGCCATCATGGCGGTTGTCATGGGCGTCATTGTCATCAGTTTCGCGATCTGGGGAATTGGCGACGTCTTCCGCGGCTTCACGTCCCAGCGGCTGGCCAAGGTCGGCTCTGGCGAAGTGACGGTCGAACAGTTCCGCTCCGCCTTCCAGAACGACCTGCGCCGCGTGCAGCAGCGGATGCGCCGCGCCGTGACCGCCGAGGAGGCGCATCGCGCCGGCATGGACCTCCAGGTGCTGGAGCGCCTGATCACCGAGGTCGCGCTGGACCAGAAGGCTCGGAACATGGGCCTCGCCACCGGCGACGAGACGGCGCAGCGCCTGATCGCGAATGAAAAGGCCTTCCAGACGGACGGCAAGTTCGACGCCGAGAAGTTCAAGGCCATCGCCCGCGACGCCGGCTACACGGAGCGCAGCTTCCTCGCCGAGCAGAAGGCCGCCTATCTGCACAAGGCCTTGACCGACATCGTCATTACAGGCGTCGAGCCGCCCAAGCTGATGATCGAGGCGATCCATCGCTTCCGCAACGAGGCGCGCTCCGTCGACTATTTCGTGCTGCCGGTCTCGGCCGCGGGCGACGCGGCGAAGCCCTCGGACGAGGAGCTCAAGAAATATTTCGACGAGCGGGAGCAGACCTTCCGCGCCAAGGAATTCCGCAAGCTCACCGTCGTCGAAGCGAGCCCCGCGACCCTCGCCAAGATCAACGAGGTCTCCGACGACGACGCCCGCAAGCTCTATGAGGACGTGAAGGGCAAGCGGTATGGCACGCCGGAGAAGCGCGAGGTCAGCCAGCTCGTCTTCAAGACCGAGAAGGAGGCCCAGGACGCCGTCGCCAGGCTGAAGGGGGGCATGGATGTCGATGCGCTCTCCGCCGAACTCAAGCGCAACCCCAAGGACGTCAATCTCGGCCTGGTCGAGAAGCGCGACTTCGGCGACGCCAAGGTGGGCGAGGCCGTCTTCGCCCTGACCCAGCCGGGAATCGCCCAGCCTGTCACCAACGCCTTCGGCACGGTCGTTTCCGTCGTGAAGAAGATCGTCCCCTCGGTTACGACCAAGACCTTCGAACAGGCCAAGTCCGAGCTCAAGGGCGAGATCGCCGTCCAGCGCGCCGGCCCCGAAGTGCGTCGCCTGCATGACGCGATCGAGGATCAGCGCGCCGCCGGCAAGCCGCTGGCCGAAGCCGCCGCCGGCGCCGGCGCCCAGACCCGCGTGATCGACGCGGTCGACGACGCGGGCCGCGGCAAGGACGGCAAGGCGATCGAGGTCCCGGCGGGCGCCGACCTGCTCAAGGCCGCCTTCGCCTCAGATGTGGGCGTCGACAATGAGACCGTCGCCACCCGCGACGGCGGCTATGTCTGGTTCGAGGTCAACGCCATCGAGCCCGCCCGGCAGAAGAGCTTCGAGGAAGTGAAGGATACGGTCGCCGACGCCATGCGCGCCGAGAACGCCCAGAAGGCGCTCTCCGCCAAGGCCGACGAGATCGTCGCCAGGATCAAGGGCGGCCAGTCAATCGACGACGTCGCCAAGGGCCTCAAGCTGGAGGTCAAGCGCGCCACCGACGTGAAGCGCGCCCAGCGGCCCGACCTCGCCATCAACACCATCGTGCAGTTCTTCGAGGTCGCGCCGGGCGGCTCGGGCTCGGTCACGGTGGATGACGGCCGGCTGATCTTCGTCGTCAAGGACGCGCAGACGCCGCCCTTCGACCCGACCTCGATCGAGTCGAAGACCATTGCCGAGCAGCTGAAGCCCGCGCTTCAGAACGACCTGCTGGAGCAATATGTCGGCGGCCTCGAAAAGGCGTTCAACGTCGAGATCAACCAGAAGGCTCTCGAAGCCGCCACCGGAGCGGGCAAGGAAGAGTGACCGGCGCCATGTTCGAGCCTGACTTCGGGGGCTTCGCCGCCGATTACGACGCCGGCCGTCCCCGGCTCGTCGTCACCCGCCTCGTCGGCGATCTGGAGACCCCGGTCTCGGCCTATCTGAAGCTCTCGCGCGACCGCGCCGGCTCGACCTTCCTTCTGGAATCGGTCGAAGGCGGCGCCGCGCGGGGCCGTTACTCGATGATCGGCCTCGATCCGGACGTGCTCTTCCGCGCCGTCGGAGACCGGGCCGAGATCAACCGCGACGCCCTCGCCGACAAGACCGCTTTCGTCTCCTGCGACGCGCCGCCGCTCGTCGCGCTGCGGCAGCTCATCGCCGAGTCGGCGATTCCGGCGTCCAGCCCGCAACTGCCGCCCATGGCGGCGGGCGTGTTCGGCTATCTCGGCTATGACATGGTGCGCCAGATGGAGCGTCTGGCGCCGGCGAAGGAAGACCGGATCGGCGTCGCCGACGCGCTGCTGATGCGCCCGACCGTCATGGTCGTCTTCGACACAGTGCGCGACGAAATCTCGGTCGTGACCCCCGTGCGCCCGCGGCCCGGCGTCCCCGCCAGGGCCGCCTATGAGGCGGCGCTCGCGCGCCTCGATAAAATCGTCGCGACGCTGGAGGCGCCGCTCGATCACCGCGACGCCGGCTGCGATCCGCAATTGCTGACCGCCGAGCCCGTCTCCAACACGCCGAAGCCGCGCTTCCTGGAAATGGTGGAGCGCGCCAAGGAATATATTCGCGCGGGCGACATTTTTCAGGTCGTGCTGTCGCAGCGCTTCACCGCGCCCTTCGAACTGCCCGCCTTCGCGCTCTATCGCGCGCTGCGCCGCGTCAACCCGGCGCCCTTCCTGTGCTTCCTCGATTTCGGCGATTTCCAGATCGTCTGTTCGAGCCCGGAAATTCTCGTGCGCGTCGCGGAGGGCAAGGTTACGATCCGCCCCATCGCCGGCACGCGCTGGCGCAGCGACGTGAAGGCCGAGGACGAGCGCCTCGCCGCCGAGCTTCTCGCCGACGAGAAGGAGCGCGCCGAGCATCTCATGCTGCTCGATCTCGGCCGCAACGACGTCGGCCGCGTCGCGAAGACCGGCACGGTGCGCGTCACCGACAGCTTCACGATCGAGCGCTACAGCCACGTCATGCACATCGTCTCGAATGTCGAGGGCGAGCTGGACGACGCGCGTTTCGACTGCATCGACGCGCTGGCGGCGGGCTTTCCGGCTGGCACGGTTTCAGGGGCGCCGAAAGTGCGCGCCATGGAAATCATCGACGAGCTCGAGACCGACAAGCGCGGCATCTATGGCGGCTGCATCGGCTACTTCGGCTCGGCCGGGCAGATGGACACCTGCATCGTGCTGCGCACGGCGATCGTGAAGGACGGCAAGATGCATGTTCAGGCGGGCGCCGGCGTCGTCTATGACAGCGAGCCGGAGTATGAGAACCGCGAATGCGTGAACAAGGCGAAGGCGCTGTTCCGCGCGGCCGAGGAAGCCGTGCGTTTCGCCGCCCGCGCCCGCCGGGGACAATAGAGCGCTCTCGCTAGCAGGCCGCTGAAAATGAACCACGATAGCGCCTCTCGGCCCTGCCCCTCACCCCAACCCTCTCCCCGTTTCACGGGGAGAGGGAGCGCGCCGATCGCGCCCCGGACTCCCTCTCCCCGCTTGCGGGGAGAGGGTTGGGGTGAGGGGCAAGGCCATCGCGCTTTCTTCGGCGAACCGGTTTCCACCTTCGGCTGCGGAGACCGCTGATGGCCGATCCGAGCATCTACGACGACGGCGACGATCCGTACCGGCCGATCCGCGTCGGCGATCCCGGCCCGGCCGGCGACGCGGCCAGATGGGGCATGCTGCTGTCGCGCTTCATGCGCATCGTCGCGCTGTTCTGGTTGATGCAGGGACTGATGCATTGGCGCATCGTTCTCATGGCGAACCAGTCGATCTTCGACACCATGCCGCAGAACGCCGCCTTCGCGGTGATCTTCTTCGCCGTGCTGGATCTCGTCGCCGGCGTCGGACTGTGGCTCGCGACGCCTTGGGGCGGCGTGCTATGGCTGCTCATCGCGAGCGCGCAGATCTTCCTCACGCTCAGCATGCCGGGCTTCTTCATCGGCGGCTACTGGCTCATCGGCGTCAACGCCATTCTCATCCTTTTGTATTTCGCGCTGACCTTCGAGGCCGGACGCGATTTCGACGCGCATCGCCTGCGTGAGCGCCGCCGGCGCCGGGCGGCGGCGGCGAAGCAGCAGGAGCCGCGTCCTTCTCGATGAGGCGCCGGCCTTCGCGAATTTGCGTTCAGCAAAGGCCGAGGAAATGTTCGATCATGAAAAAGTGGTCCTCGAACATTCTCCCCCGCAACCCATCGAGCTCGGACATGGGAACCCATCTCGCGCAAGCGGCGTCGTCCCCGCCCTGAACGTTCGGCAGCGCGCCAGAGGGAAAGTCAAAGTAGAAGCCGTTGGAAATGGTGCGCCCGCGCAGCGAGCGGTCGGGATGGTCGAAAACGGCCCGCGCGCGCAGGCTCCCGAGCAATTCGGCCGTCGACAGCTCGATCGAGGTTTCCTCGCGCAGCTCGCGAATGGCGGCGTCGCGCAGCCATTCCTCCGGCTCGACAAAGCCGCCGGGCAGCGCCCAGAGCCCCTGCCCCGGCCGATTCTTGCGCTCGATCAAAAGCACGTGGCCCGAATGCGCGACAAGTGAATCCACAGTTACGAAGATCGGCGGATAGGGCGTGTGCGACCAGGCCGCGCGCACCTCTTCGACACAGCGATATTCCTCGCGCAGCTCGTCGAAGGCCGGCGTGTCCCGAAACGCCGCGATCCTGTCGCGGACAGGCGCCGGCGTATGCGTTTCAAGGAACCGCAAGCCGTCGCCCGCGTCGCTGAACAGCGCATCGCGGAACGCTCGCGCCGGGGGCGCGCGCGGCGCATCGACGTCGAGAGGCGCCCATTGCGGAAACGCCTGCGCGAGCGCGCCGGGGCAGAGCAGCGCGATCTTCGTATTGGCGCCGGCGACGCGCGCGACGCGCGACTGAGTTTCCGCGCGCCATCTGTTTTCGTTGTAGAGATGATCCGGCAACGGCAGCGCCATCACGCGCGCCGCGTCGTCTCCAAGCGCAGCGGCGATCATGTCCGCACGCTCCTCGAAGCTCCAGGGATGTTTCGGAGTTCGCGCCATTCCGGACGATCCGACGAGCGCGACCAGGCGACGCGCGCGCGCAAGCGCCGCCTGAAGAATGGCGAGATGCGTATTGTGGAAGGGTTCGAAGCGGGCAATGAAGACCGTAAGATCGTACGTCATCCCAACCTGACCTCTGTCGTCGACGCCGCGACGCCGTTAACCGCCCAAGCCGCGCATCTTAACAAATGACCGGCGTTTGTTACCGGAGCCGGAGCCGGCGTTAACAGCCGTTTAAGTCTAAATCGCCGGTTGCAGTTCAGTTTTCATTCACCCAAAGAGCGGGACTCTGGGTAAACGCGCGATTCAGTCTGTTGTTTAAACTCAAGTTCATCCGTGGCGCGATAATTTGAGCCCATCAAGCAAGAGATGCGACACGCATCGGATGGAGAAGAAGATGAGCGCCGCCATGAAAACCGCCCCCCAGCCCGCGCAGGACGAACGCGTCGGCGAAATCCGCCCGGTGTATCTGGAAGCCCTCACCCTCGTCGAGCGTCTTCACCGCCGCCTTCTGGACGTCATCAAGGATGAATTCGACCGCCGCGACCGTGGCGACGTCAACGCCGTGCAGGCGCTGCTGCTCTACAATATCGGCGACAAGGAGCTGACGGCGAGCGAGCTGCGCACGCGCGGCTATTACCTGGGCTCCAACGTCTCCTACAACGTCAAGAAGCTCGTCGAGATGGGCTATCTGCATCACGCCCGCTCGCGCCTGGACCGCCGTTCGGTGCGCATCAGCCTCACGCCCAAGGGCAAGGAAGTGCACGACATCGTCGCCCAGCTCTACGACAAGCACGCCACCACGGTCGCGCAGATCGGCGGCGTCTCCAGCGACGAATTCCGCAACCTCAACCAGTCGCTCACCCGTCTGGAGCGCTTCTGGACCGATCAGATCCGTTATCGTCTGTAACTCCCGCCTGCCCTTCTTCATCAACAACCTTCGCCGGCAGAAGCCCCCGGGGCGTCTCGCCGGCGCTTTTGCGTTTGGCCCCCGCCGTCCCGCGCTCTGGCGCGAACTGCGCCAACGCCCTATGTTTCAGGGGTTCTTGCACGCTCCGGGGCGTTTCTCATGCGCTGGTCCTTCACGCTCGGCACCTTCAGGGGAACCGCCGTGCGCATTCACGTCACGCTGTTGATCTTCCTCGCCTGGATTGGCATGGCCGCCTTCCAGCGCGGCGGCGCCGAGGCCGCCGGCCAGAGCGTGCTGTTCATTTCAGCCGTCTTTCTCTGCGTCGTTCTGCACGAGTTTGGCCACATCCTCACCGCGCGGCGCTTCGGGATCGTCTCGCCGGAAGTCACGCTGCTGCCGATCGGCGGCGTGGCGGACATGGAGTCGATGCCGCAGAAGCCCTGGCAGGAACTGCTGGTCGCCATCGCGGGGCCGGCGGTCAATGTGCTCATCGCGGGGGCGCTGCTCGCCGTCTCCGGGGCCTTCAACCTCCACGAGGCCGCGCAGATCGCCAATCCCTCCGTCGGCATGCTGGAGCGGCTCGCGGCGACGAACATCTTCCTCGCCATCTTCAACATGATTCCCGCTTTCCCCATGGACGGCGGGCGCGTGCTGCGGGCGGCGCTGGCCATGTGGCTCGGCCAGGCGAACGCGACCCGCGTCGCGGCGGCCGTCGGCCAGGGCTTCGCCTTTCTGCTCGGACTCGCGGGGCTGTTCGGCAACCCCATGCTTCTGTTCATCGCGTTCTTCGTCTTCATGGCGGCGGCGGGAGAGGCGCAGATGACCACGATGGCCGAGGCCGCGCGCGGTCTGCCGGCCGTGGACGCCATGGAGACGCGCATCGCAACCATCGGCCGCGGCGCCACCGTGAGCGAGGCCATAGACACGCTTCTCGCAACGTCCCAGGACGATTTCCCCGTCGTCGACGCCGCCGGGCGGCCGGCGGGTCTGCTCTCGCGCGGCGAGATCGTCGACGCGCTGCGCGAGTCCGATCCCGGAGCGCCGGTCGCTCCCTTCGCGCGCAAGGAGCTGGCGCTCATCGGCGCCCGGGACAACGTCGACGTGGCCCTGCCGACGCTGAACCAGGGCGATCCGGTGGGCGTGGTCGATTCCGACGGACGCCTCGTGGGGCTTCTCACGCGGCAATCGCTCGCCGAAATCATGATGATCCGGGAGGCCCGGCCGGATTGGCGGTTCCCGAAGCGGGCGCCGGCGCCATGAGCGGCCCGGCTGAAGGCCCGAAAGGTTGCCTAACAGGCCCCCTGGGCCTATTGGAAAATCCCGGCAGATCCCGCGGGGCGCGCAGGCGGCGGAAAGAACATGTCAAACGTCACGCTGATTGATAATTACGACAGCTTCACCTTCAATCTGGTTCACTACTTCGGCCAGCTCGGCGCGAATGTCGCGGTGCATCGCAATGACGCCGTGTCCGTGGCGGAGGTGCTCGCGGCCACGCCGGACGCCATCGTCCTCTCGCCCGGCCCCTGCACGCCGCACGAGGCCGGCATCTGCATGGACCTGATCCGCGCCGCCGCCGAGACGGTTCCGATTTTCGGCGTGTGCCTCGGCCATCAGTCCATCGGCGAGGTGTTCGGCGGCGAAGTGATCCGCGCGCCGCTGCCGATCCACGGCAAGATGGCGACCATTCTGCACAAGGGCGACGCCGTGTTCCGCGGCATCGAGGGGCCGTTTCAGGCGACCCGCTATCACTCGCTCGTCGTGAAGCGCGAGACCCTCCCCGACTGCCTCCGCGTCACCGCCGAGACGCCCGACGGGCTGATCATGGCGCTCTCCCACAACACGCTGCCGGTGCATGGCGTGCAGTTCCATCCGGAGAGCATCACCTCGCAGCACGGCCACAAAATCCTGCAGAATTTCCTCGATCTCGCGCAGGAGTGGAACGAGGGCGGGAGACGGAAGGTGGCTTGACCCCCTCCCCGTCCCGCTGACGCGGGAGAGGGGACGCTCGCGAACAGCAGTCTTGATCAAGGCCCGAATGTGCCCCCTCTCCCGCAAAGCGGGGGAGGGTTGGGGAGGGGGCAAACCCTCAATGCAGGATTTCAAACCCTATCTCGCCACCGTTGCCGAAGGCCAGCCGCTGGCCCGCGACGAGGCGCGCGCCGCTTTCTCGCTGATCTTCGAGGGCGCGGCGACGCCGGCCCAGCTCGGGGCCTTCCTGATGGGCCTGCGCCTGCGCGGCGAAACCGTCGACGAGATCATCGGCGCGGCCGAGGCCATGCGCGCCGTCATGACCCCCGTGGAGGCGCCCCCCGGCGCGATCGACATTGTCGGCACCGGCGGCGACGGCGCGGGCACCTACAATATCTCGACGCTCGCCGCGATCATCGCCGCCGCCGCCGGCGCCGTCGTCGCCAAACATGGCGGCAAGGCGTCGTCCTCCCGCTCGGGCGCCTCGGACGTTTTGGGCGAACTCTGCGTCAAGGTGGGCATCCCCGCGACGGCCGCGGCCGCCTGCCTGCGCGAGGCGGGCATCTGCTTCATGGCGGGGCCGACGCATCACCCCGCCCTGCGCCACGCCGCCCCCGTGCGCGCGGAGCTTGGCGTGCGCACGATCTTCAATGTGCTCGGGCCGCTGTGCAATCCAGCGCGAGTCGAGCAGCAGACCATCGGCGTCTATTCCCCCGCCCTGCTGGAGCCCCTCGCCCGGGCGCTGCGCGACATGGGCTCGCGCCGCGTCTGGCTGTTGCATGGCGAGGACGGTCTGGACGAGGCGACGACGACGGGCGTCACCCATGTCGTGGCGCTGGAAGACGGCGCCATCCGCGCCTTCGATATCCGCCCGGAGGACGCGGGATTGCCGCGCGCCACCGCGCAGGAACTCGTGGGGGGCGATCCCGCCCATAATGCGCGCGCGCTGCGCGCCGTGCTGGCGGGCGAGAGGAGCGCCTATCGCGACATCGCCGTGCTCAACGCCGCGATTGCGCTGGTGGTGGCCGGGCGCGCCGCCGATCTGCGCGAGGGCGCCGGGCTGGCGGCGCAGGCGCTCGACAGCGGCGCGGCGGCGCGAAAACTCGAGGCGCTGGTGAAGCACTCCAACGCATGAGCGACGGCCGCACGCACGGCGGGGCATCGGCGGGTATAGGATTGCGGGCGGCAATCGGCTATTCATTTAACAAATCACGGGCGGCGCGCGGCGCGCGGTCCTCAGGCGCGATGACATGACCGATATTCTCGACCGGATTGAAGCTTACAAGCGCACGGAAATTTCGGAGGCCAAGGTGCGCATGCCCATGGCCACGCTGGAGCGCAAGGTGCGTGACCATGATCCGCCGCGCGGATTCGTTCACGCCATCGAGGCCAAACTGAACCAGCGCCGCATCGCGCTCATCGCGGAAATCAAGAAGGCGAGCCCGTCCAAAGGCGTGATCCGCGAGCATTTCGATCCGCCCGCGCTGGCGCGCGCCTATGAGAAGGCCGGCGCCGCCTGCCTCTCGGTGCTGACGGACGGCCCGTCGTTCAAGGGCAAGCTCGAAGATCTGGAGGCCGCCCGCAAGGCCACGCATCTTCCGGCGATCCGCAAGGACTTCCTCTTCGACCCCTATCAGGTCTTCGAGGCGCGCGCCTGGGGCGCCGACTGCATCCTCATCATCATGGCCGCCGTGAGCGACGAAGAGGCCAAGGCGCTCAACACCGCCGCGCACGACTTGCGCATGGACGTTCTGGTCGAAGTGCACAATGAGCGCGAACTCGATCGCGCCCTTGCGCTGGAGACGCGGCTCATCGGGGTCAACAACCGCAATCTGCACGACTTCAGCGTCTCTCTGGAGACGAGCGAACGCCTCGCCGAGAAAGTGCCGCGCGACAGGATTCTCGTGGCCGAGAGCGGCATCATGACCCATGACGACTGTCTGCGGCTGGAGAAGTCCCACATCTTCGCCTTCCTCGTCGGCGAGAGCCTGATGCGGCAGGAGGATGTCGAGGCGGCGACGCGCAAACTTCTGAACGGCTGAGGGCCTTGCCAGAGCCCGCGCCAGCGCGCAGAGAGCGGCCATGACCGTATTGACCCATCTCACGGCCACCGGCGACGCCCATATGGTGGACGTCTCGGCCAAGGCGGACAGCAAAAGGATCGCGCGGGCGCGCGGGCGTGTCGTGATGGCGCCGGAAACACTGGCGCTCGCCCTCGCCGGGCAGGCGAAGAAAGGCGACGTCCTCGGCGTCGCGCGCGTCGCGGCGATCATGGCGGCCAAGAAGACGAGCGACCTCATCCCGCTTTGTCATCCCCTGCCCCTTTCGAGCGTCACGGTGGAGATTGCGCCGGACGAGTCGCTGCCGGGCCTGCGGGTGGAGGTCGAGGCCGGGGTCACCGGCAAGACGGGTGTCGAGATGGAGGCGCTGACCGCCGTTTCCGTCGCCTGTCTCACGATCTACGACATGCTGAAGGCCGTCGATCGCGCCATGCGCATCGAGGGCGTGGAGTTGGTGGAGAAACAGGGCGGCAAGAGCGGCGACTGGCGCCGGGATTAACCTCTCCCCGCTTGCGGGGAGTGGTCGAGCGAAGCGAGGGTGAGGGGCAGGCCGCCGCGTGACTCTTGCCAGCTACCCTCTCCCGCCAAGCGGAGAGAGGGGAACAAGCTGAGAGGAACGATGTCCGACAACAAGCTTCTTCCCGTGGACGACGCCCTCGCCCGCGTCCTCGCTGGCGCCGACCGGCTCGGCGATGAGGATGTGAGCCTCGCCGCCGCGCGCGGGCGGACGCTCGCCCGCGATCTGGTGGCGAAACGCACCCAGCCGCCGGTCGACGTATCGGCCATGGACGGCTACGCCCTGCGCGCCGCCGACCTCGCCGCGGGGCCACTCAGGCTCGTTGGCGAAAGCGCCGCCGGCCATGGCTACAATGCGCCGCTGGCGCCCGGAGAGGCCGTGCGCATCTTCACCGGCGCCCCCGTCCCCGCCGGGGCCGACGCCATCCTGCTGCAGGAAGACGCGGAGGCCGCCGACGGCGCCCTGCGCGCGCGGCCGGGCGCCTCCGCCGGCGCTCATATCCGCACGGCTGGCCTCGATTTCAGCGAGGGGCTCGCGGCGCTCTCGGCCGGCCGGCGGCTCGGGCCGGCGGAACTCGCGCTGGCGGCGGCGATGAACCATGCGACTCTTCCCGTCGCCCGCCGTCCGCGCGTGGCGCTGATCGCTTCGGGCGACGAGCTCGTCCCGCCCGGCGCGGAGCCTGGACCGTCACAGATCATCGCCTGCAACAGCTTCGCGGTCGGCGCCATCGCCGGGGACGCGGGCGCGGAGGTGATCGACCTCGGCATTTTCCGCGACGACCTCACGGAACTGGAGCGCGCCATCGGCCTCGCCCGCGACGCGCAGGCGGATGTGATCGTCACGCTCGGCGGCGCGTCGGTCGGCGACCGCGATCTTCTGCGCCCGGCGCTGGCCCGTCAGGGCATGACGCTGGATTTCTGGAAGATCGCCATGCGGCCGGGAAAGCCGCTGATCTCCGGGCGGCTGGGCGCGGCGCATATTCTGGGCCTGCCGGGCAATCCGGTGGCGTCGATCGTCTGCGCGCTGGTGTTTCTGGCGCCGCTCCTGCGCGCCCTCCAGGGCGATCCCGACGCCGGCATGGACCAGACCGAGCGCGCCGTCGCCGGCGCCGACCTTCCCCCCAACAAGGGACGGCGCGACTACATGCGCGCGCGGCTCACGCGGGACGCCGAGGGGCGCCTCGTCGCGACGCCGCTGCCGATGCAGGATTCGTCCCTGCTGACGGAGCTGGCGCAGTCGCAGGCGCTACTCATCCGCGAGCCCGGCGAGCCCGCGCTGGCGGCGGGCGGGTCGTGCCGGATATGGCGGTTGCCGGGATACTAGGAGCAGAGCCCCCACCCCATCCCTCCCCCGCGTCGCGGGAGAGGGAGCAGATGCGGGCCTTCATCGAGAGCGCCCCACTCACGAGCGCACCCCTCTCCCGCCATCACCCCGCTACGCCGGACAGCGAGGGGCCAGACCCGCGCGCGGCGCCCGTGACTTTACCGGCGCAAAATGGCAAACAGGCGCGACGAAACGCAGGCCCGGGAATCACTCAGGGCGCCGCGCAACGGGAGCCCCCCATGTCCGTCATCGACTCCGTTCGCAAAGTTCTCGTGCCGATTCACCCCGAGGGCTATGTCTTCATCGCGGCCTTTGCCGTGGCGGCCTTCGTGCTCGACTGGATTTCGCCGACGCTCGGCTGGATCGGCTTCATCGCCACCGCCTGGTGCGTCTATTTCTTCCGCGATCCGCCGCGCGTGACGCCGCTGAAGGACGGGCTCGTCGTCTCGCCGGCCGATGGCGTCGTCTGCTCGGTCGGCTTCTTCCTGCCGCCGCCGGAGCTGGGCATGGGCGCCGAACCCTTGCAGCGCATCTCCGTCTTCATGAGCGTCTTCGACTGCCATGTGAACCGCATGCCGGTCACCGGCCGCGTCGCGAAGATCGCCTATAAGCCCGGCATCTTCATCAACGCCGACCTCGACAAGGCGAGCGAGGACAATGAGCGCAACGGCCTCGTGATCGAGACGCCGCGCGGACGCTTCGGCGTCGTGCAGATCGCCGGCCTCGTCGCGCGCCGCATCGTCTGCTTCGTGAAGGAAGGCGAGAGCCTGGGCGTGGGCGACCGTTTCGGCCTGATCCGCTTCGGTTCGCGCGTCGATGTCTATATGCCGTCATCCGCCCGCGCCATGGTGGCGGTGGGCGCGCGCGCCATCGCCGGCGAGACGGTGCTGGCGGACATGACCGCCGAAGCGGCAGCGCTGACCTTCAAGACCGGCTGAGGCGAAAAAAGATGAGCGACGATTTGCAGGGTTTCGAGCTTTCGGCGTCCGAGCTGCGGCGGCTGCGGTTTCGCAACATCCCGCTGCGCGTGGTGCTGCCCAACCTCGTCACGCTGCTCGCGCTCTGCATGGGCCTCACGGCGATCCGATATGCGATCGAAGAGGATTTCGTGAAGGCCGTCACCGCCATCATGGCGGCGGCCGTGCTCGACGGCCTCGACGGCCGTCTGGCCCGCGCGATCAAGGGCACCTCGCGCTTCGGCGCCGAGCTGGACTCGCTGGCCGATTTCGTCGACTTCGGCGTGGCGCCGGGGCTGCTGCTCTATCTGTGGAGCCTGCACGAGATCAAGGGTCTCGGCTGGTTCGCCGTGCTCGCCTTCGCCATCGCCGGCGCGCTGCGGCTCGCCCGCTTCAATGTGATGATCGACGATCCCGGCAAGCCGGCCTGGCAGGCGGAATTCTTCGTCGGCATGCCGGCCCCCGCCGGCGCCGTGACGGTGCTGCTGCCGCTCTATCTGCATTTTTCGGTGCTGGAGCTGCCCGCCTCCAAGGCGCTCGTGCCCTTCTACATTCTCTACGTGCTGGCCATCGCCTTCCTGATGGCGAGCCGCATCCCGCATTTCTCCGGCAAGCGCATCGGCCGCATCCCGCGCGATCTCGTGATTCCCGTGCTGTTCGGCGTGGGCGTGACGGCGCTGCTGCTCGCGACCTATCCGATAGAGGTGCTGTCGGTGGTCAGCGTCGCCTTCCTCGCCATGATCCCCTTGAGCGTGAAGCGCTACAATGCGCTCATGAAAGCGGAGGCGGAGAAGACTCAGGAGAGCGAGGGGGAGGCCTAGGCGCCGGCGCGGGTTTATTGCTGCTTGGGGATGTAAATCACGCCTCGCAATCCCCTGAAGTGGGCGTCGCATGTCAGAAGGTCTGCGCCATAAGCGAGCGCAGTCGCGTAAATAATCGCATCCGCAGAGGCCAAGCTGTGCTGAGCGCCAATCTCGGCCGCAGCCAGAGCAATGGCGGTGTCGAGCGGCGCCACCACGCAGAGTTGCGTGAAGGCGATGACCTGATCCGCTTTTTCTTCGCTCATCTCCCGCGTCAGCCACTTGGCGAGCTCCATTTGCACCATCGTCGGCACAAGCCAGGCGTCCTGATCCGGCAATTGCGGCGCAAGGGTCTCGCCCGTCGGTGAGGCGATCAGCCACTCAATCACGGCCGACGTGTCGACGAGGCGCATCAAAACCGGTCTTTTCGATCGCGATAGCCTTCCGCACTGGCGCCTTTGGCGATCCCGGCAAGCTGGTCACGCTCCGGCACGGGCACGAGCAAAAGCCCCGCGCTCTTGGGAATGAAGGCAAAGCGCTGACCAGCCTTCCAGTTCCGGCTTTCACGGACTCCCTTGGGGATGGAAATCTGAAATTTGGCGGATAGCGTCGCGATGTCTGCCAATTTCTTACACCTTTAGATCGATGCCGGTAATGTAAGAAATAGCGCGTATTGTGGCGTCTCTCAACCGTTTCCTACCGTCCCGCCACAGGCGGCAGCGGGGAACTCTCGACCTTGCTGCTCGCCGCCGGCGGCGGGGGCGGCTCGACCGGGCCGCCGGTGTCCTGCCCCCGGAAATCGGGAACGGCCTGCGTTTCGGCGTCCTGCGCGCGCGGCGCGCCGATATGGGCGCCGATCCGGCGCACCACGTCCGGCGCCTCGGCGAAGGCGCCGTGGCCGATGAAATCCGTCGAGAAGGACGAAATGTCGTGCACCGACACGCCGAGCCGGTCGAGCGCGGCCTTGTCCTCAGGCTTCTCGGGGTCCATGGCCCCGAGACGCGTCCGGGCGCCCGCGATGCGCGAGGACAGCGTCAGCGCGCGGTCATTCTTGGCGACGAAGATGGACACATGCCCCGGGTCGATCCGCGCGATCTGCTGGCGGAACACGTTGAGGTCGATATCCGGATTGGCCAGCATGACCTCGCCGAGCCGGCCGTCGAGGTCGGGATGGCCCGCGATGGCGACATCGCGCAGCGTTTCCATCGAGAGCCAGGCGCCCAGGGAATGCGCGAGAATGTGAACGCGCCCCACGCCCGGCGTCCTGCCCAGCGCCAGAAGAACCTTCTCCAGGGCGTCGCGCGAGACGGTCGCGGCTTCCTTGTCCGACTCGTAATTGAAAAGCCCGCCGCGTGAATTCCAGGTGAAGAGCACCGGAACGCCCGCGAAGCCGCCGTCGGAGACAATCTGCGCCAGACGGAAACGGGCCTCGTCGAGGCTGGTGTTGAAGCCGTGCACGTAAAGCAGAATGTCGCGCGAACTGCCGACGCGGCCCGACACATAGGAGGCGACCTGGCTGAAGAACTCCTCTTCGTCCATGCCGCTCTTGGACAGCACGGTGAAGTGACGGCTGTGGTCGGCGCCGCCGAAACTCGGCCGTTCGATCACGCCCGGCTGATGGCTCTGCGGCACGCCGATCGCGGTGAGAGAGAAATGCGCGCGCCCGTCGTCGACCGCCGCCTCTCCGCGTCGGGTGGACGCCACGAACAGCGGCACGCGGTTCGGTTCTCCCTGCGGCGCGGACATCAGCGAGACCGCGTTGGCGACATGGCCGTCGACCATGCGCGCGCCATCGGAGACGCATCCCGACAGGAGCGTCGCGGCAAGGAAGGCCGTGAATGTCACAGAGGCGATGCGCAAATAGCCGATCCAGCGCGGCCGGGAAGGCAGTGCCTCGCTCACGAGGACGCCGGCCGATCCCTGTTCTTACCCGAGAAAGCGACGAAAGCGGGGCGCGGCCGTTTCGCCGCCAACAGGAAACTTGCCTGTCTGGGTTAACCAAAGGCAAATTTGCCGCACTTGCGCCGTCGCGCCGAGGGTGCATAGTGCGCGCCAACAACATCAACAAGAGACGGGAGAACGGCGCGCCGCGCGCCGCCTTGAGACGCGATGCGGATCAGAATTCTGGGCTCGGGCGCCGGCGGCGGCTTCCCGCAGTGGAACTGCAATTGCGCCAATTGCCGCGCGGTGCGCGCGCGCGCGCCGGGGTTTTCGCCGCGCACCCAATCTTCGCTCGCGGCGAGCGCCGACGGCGTCAATTGGGTCCTTCTCAACGCCTCGCCCGACCTGCGCGAGCAGATCGCCGCCGCGCCGCAGCTCGCGCCCGCCGAGGGCGACCCCGTGCGCGCCAGCCCGATCAAGGCCGTCGCGCTCACCAATGGCGACGTGGATCATGTCGCGGGACTGCTGAATCTGCGCGAGGCGCAGCCCTTCAGCGTTTATGCGGCGGGCCGCGTGCTCGGCGCGCTGGCCGCCAATCCGATCTTCACCATCCTCCAGCCGCAACTCGTGCCGCGCGTCGAACTGCCGATGGACGAGACAGTCGCGCTTACCGGCGCGGGGGTCGATCTGGGTCTCTCGATCCGCGCCTTCCCCGTGCCGGGCAAGATCGCGCTCTATCTCGAAGACAAAAACGCGCCCAATTTCGGAACCAGCGCCGGCGACACGCTCGGTCTCGAAGTCATCGAGACCAGGACCGGCAAGTCCTTCTTCTACATTCCCGGATGCGCGAGGGTGGACGAGGCGCTCGCCGCCCGCCTGCGCGGCGCCGCGCTCGTCTTCTTCGACGGCACGCTGTTCCACGAGAACGAGATGATCGAGCAGGGTCTCATGGGCAAGACCGGCTCGCGCATGGGTCACGTGAACATGAGCGGCGACGACGGCTCCATGGCCGCTTTCGCGCCGCTCAACGTCGCGCGCAAGATTTACGTGCATATCAACAATTCGAACCCGGTCCTCGACGCAAACTCGCCGCAGCGCGCCGCCGTCAACGCGGCGGGTTGGGAGATTGGCGCGGATGGCATGGAGGCGACATTATGAACATCATTTCGAAAGTGAGATGTTTCGGCGCCGCATCCGCCTGCGTCCTGGTTTTTGCGACGGGCGCCTGGGCGTCGAGCGCATCGCAGCGCGAATACAAGCGCGGCTACGCCGATTGCGCGGCGGGACGCTGGGACGACAATCAGCATGGGGCGTCCTACAAGGAAGGCTGTCGCGCGGCGGAAAACAAGCGCGACGCCGGCGCCGCCGCGACGGAGCCAACCAAGGCCGCGCCTGCGGAGAAGCCGTTCATTGACGCAGCCGTTCCCGGCCGCGACCGGCAGGCCTGCGTTCGCGCCGTCAAGAGCAAGACTCACAACCCCAAGGTCGCGATCATCGGCGCAGTCAGCTCCGAAGCGGCCAATACCGTGACCCTCGGCGTCGGCCCGGATCGCGCCCCCTGGCGGTGCCTCGTGAAGCGCGGCAAGGTCTCCGACGTCATGTCGCAGACCAACGAAGGCGCCATGTGACTGGCCTGACCAATGCGGATGGAGCTTTGAGATGAATCAGATCGTGACCGACTGGCGCGACGCCGCGCCGCTCTCGAGGGCCGATTTCGAAGCCGCCATCCGGAATGTCGGCGTCGAGCGCTATCACGACAAGCACGAGTTCCATAAACTGCTCCATGGCGGCAAGTTGCAAAAGCACCAGGTCGCCGCCTGGGCGCTCAATCGTTACTGCTATCAGGAGGCCGTGCCGCGCAAGGACGCCGCCTTCATGAGCCGCGTGCACGACCGCGACTTGCGCCGCGAATGGATTCACCGCATCCACGATCACGACGGACTGGGCGAGGAGGCCGGCGGCATCGAGCGCTGGCTTGTGCTCACCGACGCGCTCGGCTTCTCGCGCGATTACGTGACCTCGCGCCGCGGCGCCCTCCCCGCCACCAAATTCGCGGTGGAGGCCTATGTGCGTTTCGTCGTCGAGCAGCCGCTCGTCGTCGCGGTGGCGTCGTCGCTGACCGAACTCTTCGCGCCCTCGATCCACCGCGAGCGCATCGCCGGCATGCTGGAGAACTACAACTTCGTCGACGACCATGTGATGGCCTATTTCAAGCGCCGCCTGTCGCAGGCGCCGCGCGACTCCGAATTCGCGCTCGCCTATGTGCTCGACAATGCGCGCACGAGAGAGGAGCAGGAAGCCTGCGTCGCGGCCGTGCGCTTCAAATGCGACGTCCTATGGGCGCAGCTCGACGCCCTGCATCACGCTTATGTCACGCCGGGGCTCATCCCGCCGGGCGCCTGGCGGCCGGAGTGACCCCCACCTCAACCCTCCCCCGCTTCGCGCGAGAGGGAGCAGAGCCGGGACGTTATCGAGAACGCTGATCGTGAGCGTCCCCTCTCCCGCTTGCGGGGGAGGGACAGGGAGGGGGTCCAGGGCCCCCACGAAGAAACATCATGACCGCCACCCGCTACATCATCGGCCCGGAGTCCCGCCCCGCCTTCACGCGCTATGCGCGCCTGCACGAGGATCGCGCGCGCGGCCGCACGGTCATTCTCGCGCCCGAGGGCGCCTATGAGCTCGACCCCATCGGCCTGATCGTCCTCTCCGCCATCGACGGGAGGATCCGCATCGCCGATCTCTGCGCGCGCCTCGCCGAGCAATACAAGGCGCCGCTGGAGATCATCACACGCGACGTGACCAATCTGCTCCAGGGCCTCGCGGACAAGCGTCTCCTGCGCGACGGCGTCGATCCGTTCCGGGCGGCGGGCCTTTCCGAATTCGCCATGTCGATTCAGCCCTTCGCGGGCGGCCCCGCCGGCCTTCTCGCGGAACTCACGCATCGCTGTCCGCTGCAGTGCCCCTATTGCTCCAATCCGCTGGAGCTCGAAAAATCCAACGTGGAGATGACCGCCGCCCAATGGGGCGAGACCTTTCGTCAGGCGGCGTCGATCGGCGCGCTGCAATTGCATCTCTCGGGCGGCGAGCCGACCGCGCGGCGCGATCTCGAAGACATTCTGACCTCTGCCGTCGAGGCCGGCCTTTACACCAACCTCGTCACCTCCGCCGTGCTGTTGACGCGCGAGCGGCTGGAGCGCCTTGCGGAAATCGGACTCGATCATGTGCAGGTGTCCATTCAGGACATTGTGCCGGAAAGCGCCGACCGCATCTCGGCCTATGACGGCGGCGTGCCGAAGAAGCGCGACGTCGCCCGCTGGACGCGCGAACTGGGCATGGGCCTCACCATCAACGCGCCCATGCACCGGCAGAACATTGCGCATCTGCCGCAGATCATCGACTTCGCCGTCGAGGTCGACGCGCAGCGCATCGAGATCGCCCATATCCAGTATTACGCCTGGGCGCAGATCAATCGCGCGGCGCTCATCCCCACGCGCGAGATCTTCATGGAGACGGTCGGAATCGTCGAGGAGGCGAAGAAGCGGCTTCAGGGCGTGCTCAACTTCGACTTCGTCATCCATGACCACTACGCGACGCGGCCGAAGCAATGCACGGGCGGCTGGGGCCGCTCGATCATGGCCGTCACGCCCTCCGGCAAGGCCCTGCCCTGCCATGCGGCGCAAACGCTGCCCGGCCTTGTCTTCGACGACGTGCGCGAGCGGCCGCTCGGCGACATCTGGCGACATGGCGCGGCCTTCAACGCCTGGCGCGGCACGGAGTGGATGCAGGAGCCCTGCCGTTCCTGCGACCGCCGCGAGATCGACTATGGCGGCTGTCGCTGCCAGGCCTTCGCCGTCACGGGAGACCCTGCGGCGACGGACCCGGCTTGCTCCCTCTCTCCCGATCATGCGCGCTTCGCGGCCTTCGCCGAGACCGAATCGCATGCGCCGCCGCCGGCGTTCGTTTATCGCCGCTACGGCGGCGCCGCGTAAGGCGCGCCGAAGGCCGACGCTGCTTCCCGCCCCTCTCGTCATTCGACGCCGCGTCCGTCCGTCGCGCGCGGTGTGATTCGCATGCGACGGACGGGGAGGACGCCTGTCAATTCCTAAAATTATGGCGCCCCGTTTTGAGGATCGCGCGCGGGAAGGGAATGTTGTCAATTCGAAAGGTCAATGCTACGTTCAAGGCCGGGTGATGACCAATAATAAGTCCCGCGACGTTGTTTCACTTCAGGAGCTGCGCGCGATGCTGACGATCTGCCAGAAACTACTTTTGCACTCGCATCCATCAGCAGCGATCATGATCAAATACGCCGCCGAGGATCTCGACAAGAACGCAGGAACAGAACAGCAACCTCTTGCAAAACGCACAGAGTTTCTGCCCAACCAGAAGACGCGAAATGGAGACCGAAGGAATCATCCGAAAGATAGAGACCGCGAAGGATGATCCGCTGGACATCCTCGAAGTCGCCAGGAATTGTCTGGGCCTCAAATATTTGAGCTACTTCGCGGTCAATTTTACCAAACCCGGTTCCGGCGATCTGCCTATTCACGCAACCAACTACCCAAGAGAGTGGCAGATCCGTTATCTGAATCAAGATTACGCAAAAATCGATCCCGCTTTTGACCGTCGCGTCCCAGAGCATTGTTCCAGTTGACTGGGACGAATTCGATAGAAGCGCAGCTTATGTGAAAAAGTTATTCGGAGAGGCGCGTGAATTTGGTATCTGCTGCGGTCTTTCCGTCCCGATCCGCGGCTCCCACGGAGGGATTGCCGTCGTGACCGCGGCGACGGACCTTTCCGTGCCGACCTGGGAGCAATACAAGCGCGAAAACATGCGGAAAATCGACGTGGCGGGCGCACTCCTTCATAGGAGAATACTCCAATTGCATCGTGTCGCCGATCAGCGGCCCAAGCTCACGCGGCGCGAAATCGAATGCCTTTTGTGGACGTCACAGGGCAAGACTTGCGCCGATGTCGCCGAGATTCTCAGCATCGCGGAAAACACGGCGCGCTCCTATCTGACTTCGGCGCGCAACAAGCTCAATTGCCTAACGATCGCGCATTGCGTCGCCAAGGCCATTTCATTGCAGATCATTCCGCCCGTGATCTGACTTGACAGGCGCGCCGCCACGAGTCGCGGCGGCGGCTCCGCGCCCGGCTGCGTTCGACACCCCTGCATCGGCGAACGCGGCGTATGTCAACGCCGCGTTCGCTTTTGTTTACATCACGCGCGCCTGCTGTTCTCGGCCGTATAGGTCCGGTCGCGGTAGGAGACACATTCGAGCCTGAGATCGCCCTTCCGATCGAAGGCGTCCGGGCGGGCGCGCAACTCGCCGTTTTCGAACTCCAGCCCGAGCATGGCGTAGGCGGCGGAGAGCATGCGGGCGGCGGCGCCCGTATACCAGTCCCAACCGCCACGGCCCTCATAGCCCTCGCCTTCATAAACATCCGCCGGCTGCTGATGCGGCGGAAGACCATAAATGTCCGCCTCCGCCGGCGTTCGCAGCTTGGAGATGGGAGAAATCGCGATCCAGGTCTCGAAGGCCTGGCGGAAGAGCTCCGCCGCGGCGTCTTCGTCGCCCCCCGTTTTCGCCTGGGCGCCGAGCTTGGCCAGCGCGTCGACGAACCAGGACACGCCGTGCGAATATTGTCCGCCATTTTCGCGGACGCCCGGCGGGTATTCGGCGCTGCGGCCCGGATAGGGGTCCGAATGCTCGTTGAAGGGCGGCGTGACGAGCAGAACCCGGTTCGAGCGCCCGAGCACGGCCAGCGCCTTCTCGATTGCCTCGCGCCCGCGCGCGGCGTCGACCGCATTGGAGAGCGTCGGCCAATGCGCCGTCATGGCGCTCATCGGCGACAGTTCGCGGCCATCGTCCGCGAAGTCGCGCACGTAACGGTCGCCGCGCCAGCACTCCGCCAGCGCCGCGCGGAGTTTCTCCGCGCGTTCGCGGTAGCGGTCGGCCCGCGCCTTGTCGCCCCTCGCCTCGAAGATCGGCGCGATGTCGACAAGGATTCCGTGCAGGAAGAAGCCCAGCCACACGCTTTCGCCGCGCCCCAGCGGACCGACGAGATGCATGCCGTCATCCCAGTCGCCCGAGCCGACGAGCGGCAGGCCATGAGCGCCGAAACGGTCCAGCGAATAGTCGATGGCGCGGGCGCAATGGCCGAGCAGCGTGTCCTTGTCGCGCGATTTCAGCGGCACGGTCACGTCGCCTTCCTGATCCTTGGGCACGGGCGCGGCCTCGAGGAAGGTCTCGACCGCATCCAGAATGCCGGCGTCTCCCGTGCCCTTCACATAGCGAATGGCCACATAGGGCAGCCACAGATGCGGATCGGAGGAATGCGTGCGGTCGGCGAGCCCGGTGCCGCCGCTCGCCGAGCGGTGCCACCATTTGGCGGCGTCGCCCTCGAGATACTGGTGGCGCGCGTGCAGGAGGATCTGCGCGCGGGCGCGTTCCGGCGCAAGATGAATGAGCGGAATGACGTCCTGCAACTGGTCGCGATATCCGGTCGCGCCCGAGCGCTGCGCCGGTCCGGTGCGGCCCCACAGGCGCGACGCAAGGAGCTGATAGGGCAGCCAGTCGTTGACGAGACGGTCGACATCGGGCCGGTTGGTCTTGATCCGCAGGACGGAGAGCTGCTCGTTCCAGGCGGCGGCGCTCGCCTCGTATTGCTTCTTCGCGTAAGCCGGATCGCGCGCCATGCGCGCCAGCCGCTTGGCGTCCTCCATCGCGCCCGTCTGGCCGAGCGCGACGACGACGACGGCCTCCTCGCCCGCGGGAACGTCGATCGCGCCACAGAACGCCGCAACCTTGCGCTCATGCTCGGGCGCCCCGGCGTCGGGATGGCCGTGCTCCACCATATACGGCAGATAGGGATTGCGGCTCTCGTGACCGAGGAAGCGGCGCCGCGAGGTCTCCGCGAATTCGGCGTGGATAGATGTGCTGACGAAGGCCCATCCGTTGACGAAATGATTGCGGCGGTTACGGAAATAGATCGCCTGCGTATCATCGTCGATGACCGACTCGATCTGGCCGAGGCTTTCGTTCGGCGTCTCGGCCAGCACGATCTCCATCGCCGGCACGATCTGCAACAGCCGCTCATGCACGGATTTGTTGCGGATCTTCAGCAGGCGGAATTCGATCGGCTCGTCGGGGCTGACAAACACCGTCATCTCCAGTTCGAGATGATCGCGCTCCGAACGGAAGATCGCCGCGCCCGGCGTATAGGTCACGTCATAGCGCGTATCGCGCCGGCGCAGCGGCACGAAGGTGGGGCTGTAGGCGTCCGTGCGGGCGAGATCATAGACGTAGATCATCTGCCCCGCCGGCGCCATGCGGCCCTCGCCGAGGCGGAACGGCGTGAAACTGTTGAGACGCGAGTTCACCGAGAAGGAGAAGATGTCTCCGTCATTGGTGAGCACGCAGCCATGGCCCAGCGGATTGGCGATGACATGAGCAAACGGGCGCGGCGTCCCGGGCGCCAGGGTCAGGCTGCGCCCGTCCGCCGAGAAGGCGTAGCGGTGATCTTTCGGGGCGGGCGGCATGATCAGCGCACGGCGGCGCGACAGGGCGCGGTCCAGAATTTCAGGCGCGACCGCCTGAACGCCGAGATGGCGCGCGACGGAGTCGGTGGCGCGGCCCATGTCGCGCGCCCAGCCATCGACGATGATGAGCTCGGCGCTGCCGCCGGGCGCAATGTCGAGCTCGACATGCAGGCTGGCGATGGGCTGGAAACCGTAGAGCAGCCCCTCGTCGTCCGGGCTGCGCGGCGATTCGCCGAGCCCGTTGAGACTGTCGGGCGCCGTTGTCGGCCCCATGCCGTAGAATCGCGACTTGACGTCCTCATAGCCGACGACAGTCATCTTCGTGTCCGGTCCGGCGCCGATGGCGTGGAAGCCGATCTCCGGCGACAGGCGCCGGTCGGCGGCGCGGCGCGCGCCGCCCTTGAGCAGCCGGTTCTGCGCGAAGATCGCGTTGAGCGACTTCACATACCAGGAGCCGAGGTGAATGGCGTTGTAGGGCGGATCGCGCAACTCCACCGTGGTTTCGTTGAGGACCCATTCGCGCAGCGAGGCGATAGTGAGTTTGCGCGCGCGAGATTGCAGATTCACGATCTTGAGATGCTGGATCTCCACCGCCTCGTCGGCCGCGAGCGAAATGCGGGTCTCGACCGCGAAGCCGTTGTTCTCGGCCATGAAGAAGAGGCAGTTTTCGCCCGCGTCGGTGAGCTTCGCGCAGGCGCCGGGACAGCGCGTCGGCGCCTCGCCCACGGACCAGAGCTCGCCGCCCGCCTCGCGCAGGAACAGGAAGCGCCCGCGCGGGTGCGCGTGATCGAACGGCCGGCGCGTGAGGTCGATCGGCGGGCCGCCGCGCGCGACGCCTTCGATACGGATCGCGCCCTGCCCGTCCTCGAACCATTCGCTGGTCATCAGGCCATTGGTGAGCTTCAGCGGCCGTGAGCCCGGCACGCCGCCGCCGCCCGTGATGCCCTCGAGCGGGATCTTCTGCGCCTGCGCCAGACGGCCGAGCAGGAAGAGCACGAGTCCCAGAGCGACGAGCCCCGCATAAACGAGATAGCCGCCGACCAGATAGGTGTAGGACGGCGGTCGCGTCACGCTCAATTGCTCGGCGGCCGTCCAGGCCTTGTCCCATTCGGCGCCGCGCGGGATGTAGAAGGGCAACAGCAGCGGCGCCCATGTGCCGAAGCGGCGGATGCCTTCCGGGATGGCGCGGCTCGTCTGCTCCTTGCCGAGAAAGCGCGCCGCCGACTCGTCCAGCGCGTCGCCGCCGACGAAGGAGAAGTTCACCAGCGTCGCCACGCGCAGGCCCATATGGTCGAACCAGATGAGCACCCGGATCGCGTCATAGGCGAGCAGCGCCGTGAAAATGTCCAGGCTCCAGGCGCGGAAGTCGTTGTCCGGCAGGACATAGCTCATCCATGTCGCCACGCCCGTGCGGATCAGCCCGTCCTGATTGTACCAGGTCGGGTCCGGCGTCGCCTTGAGGAAGGAGTAGATGACCGGCGCCATCCACAGGCCCCAGCGCAGCACGCGCACGGCGTTCTCGATCAGCATGTCGAGACCTTCCCAGCTCGCGAGCTGGCGCAGCGGCTGAAGGCTGCGTTGCACGAGCGCGGTCAGGAAGAACAGATTGATCGAGAACAGCGGCGCCGCGAACACCCACTGGATCACGCCCGACCAGGACTCGTCGTAGAGAAGCAGCGTTCCCCCGTTGACGGGGCCGAGATTGGTCGAGCCCCATTTCGTGAACAGCGGGCGCACGATGTATTCGTTGATCGGCCGTCCGTCGGCCGCATAGTCGAGCGAGGTGTAGGCGAAGAATTTGCGCACCACCGTCGAGAGCTGATCGGCGTCGAAATACCAGGCGATGGCGCCGGCGACGAAAGCGCCCAGCAGCGCGCCCAGCGTATAGACGCGCCAGCTCCGGAAATGCTGACGCCGCACGCGCATCAATTCGTAGAAGTCGAAGGCGAGATCGACGCCGGCAAAGGCGAGCGCCCCGGTGAGGGCGCCGAAGATGAAGCGGTGCGTTCCGCTCGCGGCGGGCAAATCGAGCATCAGCGCCACGGAGACCGCCACGCCGGCGACCGCGCCGCGCGCGTAATTGGCAGGGCAACGATAGGCTTCCTCCAGACGCCCAAGGAAAGGCGGCGTCGAATCCGTGCTCTCCATGATGGCGCGCGCCAGCGGATAGGCGAGCGCCCCGATGAGCGCCGCCCCGATGGGCCCGGAGACCGCGATCACCGACGCGGCGAGCGGCCAGGAGGAGACCAGCCCCACCGCCATCACCAGCGCCATGAAGACGAAGCCATAGACGGCGCCCTTTTCGGCGCCGCTCTTCCAGTCGTTGTAGACCACGGCGGAGAGGGAGGGCGTGGCGCGCAGCAGCCCGGCGAGCGCCTGCGTGACGAGATAGGTCTCGCCCCACAGGCCGGCCTGCGCCGCCGCCTCGGCAAGCGCCGCGCCGACCGCTGCGAGCGGCTGCGGGACGTAAGGCGTGATGAAGACCGGCACGGCGGCGGCGATGAAGGGCGTCAGCGAGGCGACAAAGGCCGAGAAGAACAGCATTCCGTGCGGGCGCCATTGACGCGGCAGGAAGCGGCCCAGCGCCAGCGGCACGCCGACGACCACCGCCTCGTTGAGCACGAACAGCACCAGCGTGCGGCCGGCGATCTTGGCCACGGGCTCCGGGACGTCGAGGCCAAGGAACAGGGCGGCGCCCACTCTCGTCACCGGAGGCGACCCGAGCGCGATGAACAGGCTGAACAGGAAGGGCAGCAGGAAGAGCGCGAGCCGGAGCGGCATGCGCGACCGCGCGGTCAGCACGAGGACGCCGGCGATATACAGCGCCGCGGCGGAGCCCGCGCCGACGGGGGAGAGGCGGAAGAGCGCCTCGAAGGTCTCCGGCGCCCGCCACAGCACCTCCGAGCGGTCGCACAACGCCGCGAAGGCCCCCACGGCGAGGAAATCGACGGCGAAATTCACCGACTGCCGGCCGACTTCGCTCGACGGGCGCAGCAGATAGAGCGCCGCCGCAGCGAAAAAGCCAGCGACGAGCAGATGCGTCGGCCCACCCGAGGCCTCCAGCGAGGCCACCACGGCAAAGACCAGGCCAAGGAGGATGCGCTCGAACAGCGCGCCGCCGGTTTCCGATTCGCTGGCAGCCATGGGGGGTTCCTCCGGGCGTCCGTTGGCCGACGCCATTTTATGGTTAAGAGCCGGAATCGCCGGCAGCGTAGCCGATTCCCTAGCCGTTGGGCGGGGGAAAAGTCGACCCCTTCTCACGCCGGGCGCTTGCCGAGCTTTCTTCCGGCGACTGTACCGTTATAGTAACCAAAGCGTTAACTGCGGCGCCGTCGAGGGCGAAGCGAGTGAGTGACATGGAAGAGCCTTTGCCCACACAGAGCGAGAGCTCTCGCCCCTCCCGGCTGAGACGGCAGGCCGCGTCTGATCGCCTGGCGACCGTCCTCGCAGCCGAAACTTGCGCGGGGCGCGCTGGCCCCGACTCCGCCAGGCCGTCGGCGGAGCAGCGCATGGCGACGCTGGCCACGGCCCTGCGACGAGCGCGCCTCGAAAACGCCGAGCATTCCGCCGCCCTCGCCGACCTGCGCGCCGCCGAGGTCGTGCGGCTCGAACTTCTGGCCGACGCCATCGCTCCGGTGCTCGCGCAGGCGCCCGAGGACTGCGACCTGTTCGATCTCGCCGTCACGACAGGCGAACGGCCGCGGCTCTTCATCGACTGCATCGGCTTCGTCGAGATGGACCGGGACCGGCGGTCCTATCGCTTCCTGCAGGATACGCGACACGGCCGCATCACCCTGCGGGAAAGCGCCGATATCGACGAGATTGTCGACGCCGCGACCCACTACATCGCCCATCGGCTGATCGAGCGCGACAAGGCGCTCGCCATCGACTACGCCAGCGGCGGGGCGGCGAAGGTCGTGGGCGAGGCTGTCCCGGCGAAAACGCCGTCCGCCGTCAGCGGAAAGGCGTTCGAGGCGTTCCTGTTCTTCGTCGAATTCCTCGGCTCGGCGGCGTTCTTCAGCCTGCTGGCGGTCCTCGCCATGTGGGCCTATCGGACCTATGGTTCAGGCTGAGATCACCTGAGGCGCCAGCAGCGGTGGCCGGCGCGCTCTCAACAGGCCAAGCGAGCGCTTCTTCAGACAAGCTGCTCGGCGGCGGTCTCCACGACCTCGCCCGCCTCATTCAATTCGCGGCGGCGCAGCGTGATGTTCAGGGACTCGCCCGCCCGCTCGATCGCGTAAAGATTATACGCGGCCGCCGGATAATGCCCGCCCGGCTTGGCCGAGGCCGAGGCGACGCCCACTACCGGCGCCCGTCCCTGCGGAGTCGCGATATGGGCGACGCTCGGCTTGTGATTGTGGCCGTGAACGATCAGCTCCGCGCCGTGGCGCGCGATCACCGCCTCGAAGGCGGGCGCGTCGTCGAGCCCGCGCAACATCCGCGCGCCGCCGACATGCGGCGGATGGTGCAGGAAGACGACCCGCGCCAGCCCTTCCGCACGCATCTGGTCCAGAAGCGCTCCCAGCGCGGCGAGCTGGGTCTCGCCGAGCCGTCCCGAGGCGACGAAAGGCGCGGTGGGAATCCCTGAGTCGAGGCCGATCAGCGCCACGCCGCCGCGCCGGCGCAGGAAGGGAAAACCGGCGGTCGGCGCTTCGCCGCTTGTCCAGGGCTCGAATGTCTCATGGACGAGCGTCGTGGCGGCGGCGACATAGGCGTCGTGATTTCCCGGGGTGAAACTCACCGCCTCCGGCGCGCCGAGGGTCGCGAGCCATTCCCTCGCCAGCGCGATCTCGGCCGGAAGGCCGATGTTCACAATGTCGCCGGTCATCAGAATGTGATCGGGCCGCTGCGCCCGCATGTCGGCGGCCAGGCGCGCCAACACGCCCATATCGTGCTGGCCCGCACGCTTGTAGAGCCAGTTCACATAGCCGGTGACGCGCTTCCCGAGCAGCTCGTGGAGATTGGGGCGTGGAATGGGTCCGATATGGGCGTCCGAGAGATGGGCGAGGAGGAGGCTCACTGTCGACCTTTGCGGCGCGCGGCGCCTTTGAGCGGGGGAAACAACGCCGATAGTCCTAGAGCCTCCGCGCGCCATTTGCCATAGTGGCCAACATGGCGCAGGAGCCCCCGGTGACGACGACGCTTCAGAATGCGACCCCGCGGCCTTCGCTTCGGGGACGGATGGTCTCGCGGATGATCACCTTCGCCGCCCTGTTCCAGCGGCCCATGACGCTCGGCGTGCGCGGGCTCGTCCTCGACCCCGCGGAACGGGTCCTGCTGGTGCGGCACACCTATGTGCCGGGATTTTACCTGCCGGGCGGCGGCGTCGAGAGCGGCGAGACCATGCTTCAGGCTCTCGCCCGCGAGCTTCAGGAGGAGGGCAACGTCCATCTTCTGGGCGCGCCCGCGCTCCATGGCGTCTATCTCAACCGCCGCGCCTCGCCGCGCGACCATGTCGCGCTTTATGTCGTGCGCCATTTCCGCTGCGACCAATTGCCGGCGCCCAACAGCGAAATCGCGGAGGCGGGGTTCTACCCGCTCGACGCCCTGCCGCCGGACATCACGCCCGCGACGCGCGCCCGGCTGCTCGAATATTTGGACGGCGAGCCCATCTCCCCTTATTGGTGAGCAAAGCTCTCGGTGCAGGACTCGTTTGATGAAGCTTTTTCCCGCCGCTCTTCTGGTCATGCTGGCGGCCGGCGCGGCGCCGGCGCGGGCGCAGAGCGACGCCATTCACATGATCGACGCCATCTTCCAGATGTTCGACGAGGACAAGGACGGCTATATCACCGCGCCCGAAGCCAATCGCTTCATCGACAAGTCCTTCGCCGAAATGGACATGAAGAAGACCGGCCGGATCACGCCGCAGGCGTGGCTGCAATTCAGCTTCGGTCTCGCGGACATCGCCGCCGACTGGGACCGCTCCGAGGCCTACTACCGCGCCAAGGCGCGCATCTTCAAGCGCTGGGACCGCCGCCACGCCGGCGCGCTGACGCTGGAGGACTATCGCGCCGGCGTTCTGAGCGAGGCGCGCGCGGGGCTCGGCGGCACGGCGAAGGAGGGCGAGCCGTTGAGAATCGACCTCGCGGCGTTCAAGCGGGCGCCATTCGTGCGCCAGCTCCTGAACAGTCTGCACTGACCAGCGCCGTCAGGTCGCTCCAGCCATAGGCCAGATCCGGCAAAATCATGCCGTAAATCTCCCAGACGCCCGCGACGCCCGTTGGCGCGGCGCCAAGGGCTTCGTAGAATCGGCGCGCGTGCGGCGCGTCGCGAAACACCCAGACGCTGGCGCTGTCGCATCCCTGTTCGAGAAGATGCGCCGCCATGGCGCGCAACAGCCGCCGCCCCGCCCCGCGCCGCTGTATCCGGCGCAGCAGATAGATCGAGGCAATCTCCCCCGAAAAGCCCAGCGGCGCCAGTTTCTCGCTCGCTTGGCGGCGGCAGGCGCCGAATCCCGCGGCCGCGCCCGACTCGTCGAACGCCAAGAAGGTTGCGGCGGCCGGGTCCGGGTCGGACAGCTTCGCTTGCCAGCGCTCCGTCCATTCCGGGACATCGAGCCCGGCGAGCGTCGCCGCCGGCATCATCCCGGCATAGGTCTCCCGCCACGCGGCCACATGAATTCCGGCGATCCGCGCCGCGTCGGCGGCCCCTGCCCGTTCGATCTGGATCCGGCTCATCGGCGGGAGCTTGGCACGATGGCTGGCGCGAGGGCAATGGCGAAGGTTTTGCCCCGCGCGCGCCGCGTGATATGGGCTGCGTCCGGCCCATGATCGACCTTGTCATCAAATTCTTCCCCATGACCCCCGCCGACGAGGCGCAGATCGAGAAACTCGACGAGCGCGCCTTCGGCCCCGGTCGCTACGCCCGCACGGCCTTCCGGCTGCGCGAAGGCGTCCCGCCAGACCTGTCGCTCTCCTTCGTCGCGCGCGTCGGCACGCTGCTTGTCGGCGCCAATCGCATGACCGGCATTCTCGTGGGCGACGCGCCGGCCCTGCTGCTCGGGCCGCTCACCGTCGAGCCGGCCTTCCGCTCGCAGGGGGTCGGCGAAAAGCTGATGACCCATTCGCTCGACGCCGCCCGCGCGGCGGGCCACGGTTTGGCGCTGCTCGTCGGCGATTACGATTATTATTCGCGCGTTGGCTTCCAGCGCGTCCCGCGTGGAAAAATCACCATGCCGGGGCCGGTCGATCCCGCCCGCATTCTCTATTGCGAATTGCGGCCCGGCGCTTTCGAGGCCGCCAACGGCCAGATGCGGCGCGCGTGACATGAGCCGTGGCCTCATCGACCGATATGACGCGCTCGTCGTCAAATTCCATCTCCACCCCGACCAGTCGCAGCGCGAGGCGCTGAAGAAGCTTCAGTCGCTCCTCGACACGCTCGGCAAAAGCGCCGCTCCCGCGACTGGTCTTGCGCGCCTCATTCGCGCCTTCCGCAAGGAGGAGGCGCCGCGCGGCCTCTATCTCTGGGGCCCGGTCGGCCGCGGGAAGACGATGTTGATGAATCTGTTCTTCGAGCTGGCGCCTGTCGAACGGAAGCGCCGCGCGCATTTTCATGGCTTCATGATGGATGTGCACGAGCGCCTGCACCGGCTGCGCGCCAGCGCCGCGACCGGAGTCGCCGATCCGGTGACGCGCGTGGCGCAGGAGATCGCCGCCGAAACGCGGCTCCTGTGTTTCGATGAATTCGCGGTGACGGACATCGCCGACGCGTCCATTCTCGCGCGACTCTTCACGACGCTCTTCGCGGAGGGCGTCGTGGTCGTCGCCACCTCCAACGTCGAGCCGTCGCGGCTCTATGACGGCGGGCGCAATCGCGACCTGTTCCTGCCCTTCATCGCGCTGTTGCAGCAGCGGATGGACGTGCAGCGGCTCGCCGCGCCGATTGATTATCGCGCGCGCCGCGACTGCGCGGGCGAGCTCTATTTCACGCCGGCCGACGAACGCGCCCATGCCTCGATGGACGCGCTCTTTGTCGCTCTGACCGGCGCGAGGCATGGAGCCCCGGCGACGATCGAACTCAAGCGGCGGACGCTGTTCATTCCGCAGGTCGCCGGCCGCGTGGCGCGGCTGAGTTTCGCGGAGTTGTGCGGGCGTCCGCATTCCGCGTCCGATTACATGGCGCTGGCGCAGCGTTTCGATGTGGTGATGCTGGATGACGTCCCCATCCTCGCATCCGAGCAGCGCAACGAAGCGCGCCGCCTCATCACGCTCATCGACGTTCTCTACGAGGCGCATACGCTGCTCGCCGTCTCGGCGGCGGCGGAGCCGGACTATCTCTACGACGCGGCCGAAGGCGCCGAGGCGCGAGAGTTCCAGCGGGCGGCGTCCCGGCTCACCGAGATGCGCTCGCGCGGCTGGCTCGAAGGCTGCGCGGCAGGCGCCGCTTTCTCGGGCTCCGAGGCGCGCGCGGGGCTGTAGCGCCCCCTCCCCAACCCTTGCGGGAGAGGGAGCAGAGCCGGGCCTTCATCCAGCCCCCTCTCCCCGCTCGCGGGGAGAGGGTCGGGGTGAGGGGCAAGCCGATCTCAAAGCGTCACGGCTTCGCCATGCACTCCTTGATGTCGCTTTCCTTCTTCATCCGCTCGAACGTATCCGAGCAGTAGCGCTCGAGTTCGGGGCGGAGCTTCGGATCGCTGGAGGCGGCGCGCATGCCCATGGCGCCGTCGAGCAACTCCTTCTGCGCCGCGTGCACCTGCTTGGGCGACAGCAGCGACGAACAGGCCTCATATTTTTTCAGTAACGCGTCGCATTGCGGAATGCCGGTGGGATCGACCGCGAGCGCGGGCGTCGCGATGAGGGCGAACAGGCAGACAAGGCGAAGTTTCACGGGGCTAGCTCCCTTTTTGCTTCTTGTTCCGGGCCGCTTCATGCAGCCGGTTTATCGGCGACGCTCTCGCCGCTCTCATCCCTCCCCCTTTGCGGGGAGGGTGGCGCGCGCAGCGCGACGGGTGGGGCTCCGGCGTTACGAACATAGCCGGACGCGCTTTGGTCGCGCCAGCGCTACCGCCTGATATGCGTCAGCCCGCCCATATAGGGCCGCAGCGCCATGGGCACGGTGACCGAGCCGTCGGCTTCCTGATAATTCTCCAGCACGGCGACCATGGCGCGGCCGACCGCGACGCCCGAGCCGTTGAGCGTATGGACGAAGCGCGGCTTGCCGTCCGGCCCGCGCGAGCGCGCGTTCATGCGCCGCGCCTGGAAGTCGCCGCAAACCGAGCAGGAGGAAATCTCGCGATATTTGCCCTGCCCCGGCAGCCAGACCTCCAGATCGTAGGTCTTCTGCGAGGCGAAGCCCATGTCGCCGGTGCAGAGCACGACCTTGCGATAGGGCAGATCCAGCGCCTGCAACACCTTTTCGGCGCATCCGGTCATGCGCTCGTGCTCTTCGAGCGACTGCTCGGGCGTGGTGATCGAGACCAGTTCGACCTTGTAGAACTGGTGCTGACGGATCATGCCGCGCGTGTCCCTGCCGGCGGCGCCCGCCTCGGCGCGGAAACAATAGGTGCCGGCGGTCATGCGCAGGGGCAATTGCGCTTCGTCGAGGATCGACTCGCGCACGAGATTGGTCAGCGGCACTTCGGCCGTTGGGATGAGCCAGAAATCGGCGGTCGGGACGAAAGGCTCCGCCGTCGGATCGGGCGGCGTCGCCTGTCGCCCGGCGGTCACGGAGAACTGATCCTCGCGAAACTTCGGCAACTGCGCCGTGCCGAACATGGCGTCGTCGCGCACCAGCAGCGGCGGATTGACCTCCACATAGCCGTGATCGCTCGTATGCAGATCGAGCATGAATTGCGCCAGCGCGCGCTCGAGCCGGGCGAGCGGCCCCTTGTTGACGACGAACCGAGCGCCGGACAGTTTCGCCGCGACCTCGAAATCCATGAGCCCGAGACCCTCGCCGATTTCGAAATGCTCCTTCGGCGTGAAGTCGAAGGCGCGCGGTTCGCCCCAGCGCAAGACCTCGATATTCTCGTTCTCATCCGCGCCGTCGGGAACGCTGTCGAGTGGCGTGTTGGGGATGCTCGCCAGCGCATTGTCGAGCTCGGCGATGGCGTAGCGTTCGGCTTCCTCCAGAGACGGCCAGTTTTCCTTGATCTCGGCGACCTCGGCCTTCAGCGCCTCGGCCTTCGCGGCGTCGCCGGCCTTCATGGCCGCGCCAATCTCCTTCGAGGCGGCGTTGCGGCGCTCCTGCGCCTTCTGCAATTCGCCGATCGCCGCGCGGCGCGCGTCATCGAGCGCCAGAAGCTGCGCCGACAGCGGCTCGAGCCCCCGGCGCCGGCGGCCATTGTCGAAAAGGTCGGCGTTGTCGCGTATCCATTTAATGTCGTACATGTCGGACTACCGGGCGTTTGATGGAACGGGCTGGAACGCAAACGCGCTGCGCCCCGCTTGCGCCGAAGGCGGCGGGCGGTTCGGCGTCTTTGTCTCGCAGGCGCGAAAAGGGGTCAAGCCGGCGCCTTGTCGCTTTACTCCTGCCCCGCTGCTTCGGCGGCCGCGCGCTTTTTCTCGACCAGGCGCACCGAATAGATCGACGCCTCGTAGAGCAGCATGCCCGGCAGGGCCAGCGCAAGCTGGGAAAAGACGTCCGGCGGCGTCAGAATGGCGGCGACAATGAAGACGATGACGATGGCGTAGCGGCGCTTCTCGGCGAGGAACTGGGAAGAGACAATGCCGACCTGTCCGAGCAAAGTGAGAACCACCGGCATCTGGAACACGACGCCGAAGGCGAGCACCAGCGTCATGATCAGCGACAGATATTCCGAGACTCGCGGGAGAAGTTCGATCTGCGCCTTGCCCGGCTCATTGGCCTGCTGCATCCCGATGAAGAAGCGCAGCAGATTGGGCATGACCAGGAAATAGACGACCAACGCGCCGAGCGCGAAGAAGACGGGGGTCGCGAACAGATAGGGCCGGAAGGCCGCGCGCTCGTGGCGATAGAGGCCGGGCGCGACGAAGGCGTAGACCTGCGAGAACACCACGGGGCAGGACAGAAACGCCGCCGCGAACAGCGCTACCTTGATCTGCGTGAAGAAATATTCCTGCGGCGCCGTGTAGATCAGCTTCGCCTCGGGTCCCGCCGCATGCGTATAGGGGATCACGAGGATGTTGTAGATGTCCTTGGCGAAGAAGAAGGAGAGGACGAACATCGCAAGGAAGGCGAGCAACGCCTTGATCAGGCGCTCGCGCAGCTCCATCAGATGTTCGATCAGCGGCGCCTTGCTGGCTTCGATGTCCGCTTCGTCAGCCTCGGTCATGCCTCTTCCGATTTGTTCACAATTGCCGCTTGCCCCTCACCTGGCCTCTCCCCGCAAGCGGGGAGCAGAGCAGACTGCGGCCAAGGGTCGCGACCCTGCCCCCTCCCCCGTGCGCGGGGAGAGGGCTAGGGTGAGGGGCAAGCCGCGTCAGCCTGCTAAATCCTGTCCCGCGCGCCCTCTTCTTTCGGGGCGGGAGCGGGCGGCTCCTCATCCTGCGGCGCGTTGCTTTCCATCTCTTCATGCGGCGCGAGCGGGTTCGATGGAATGTCGCCCTCGATCGCCTGCGTCATCTGCTTGCGCGCCTCGCCGAGCGGATCGAACGCCCCCTCAAGCTTGACGCTGTCCATGATCTTCCGGTTCGTCTCGTCGAACTCTTTCTTGAGATCGGCGACCTCCGCCTCGCGCAGGGCCTCCATGAGCTGGCCCTGGAAATCGGCGGCCATGCGGCGCATGCGGCCGGTCATCTGCCCGACGGTGCGCAACACGCGCGGAAGGTCCTTCGACGGGATCGCGACCAGCGCGACAATGCCGATGACGATGAGCTTGCCGGCGTCGAGATCGAACATGGGTGGGTCCGAGGAAAGATAACGAGGGGTTTTGTGGCTGGAAGGCCCCCTCCCTGTCCCTCCCCCGCTCCGCGGGAGAGGGGAGGCTCATGATCGGCAATGTGGATGAAGGCCGCGCTCTGCCCCCTCTCCCGTGAAGCGTGAGAGGGTTTGGGGGCGATCCCCTCGCCTGCTCAAACCTGCTTGCGATCCGCCTTGTCCGCCTCGAGGGCGCGCGGCGGAACGGCGTCGTCCACCTTCGCGGCGTCGTCATCCTCGGCCATGCCCTTCTTGAAGGCCTTGATGCCCTTGGCGACGTCGCCCATCACATCGGAGATCTTGAACTTGCCGCCGAACAGGACGAACACCACGCCGCCGACGATGATCCAGTGCCAGATCGACAGACCGCCCATGGCGGAAACCTCCGGTTGAGTAACGGGCCGGGCGCCACGCCCGAACTGTCGGGAACCTATGCGGCCCGCGCCACAAAAACAAGGCGACTGGCCAGCGAATTGGCAGGTTCTGGCGGTTGGCCTCAGCCCTCGTCGCCGTCGATCGCCTCCGGCGGCTCGGCCTGCTCCGGCTCCTCGGGAAAATCCATCTCCAGCAACTGCGGCGCATCCTCCTCCAGCGGCTCCTCGTCCTCGCGCAGCGCATGGTCGTCGGACGGCTGCGGCACCCCGAAGCCCTTGGGCAGCCGGCCGTCGAACAGGCCCGCCCCCTTCAATTCGTCGAGACCCGGCAAGTCGCTGATCTGCTCCAGCCCGAAATGCATCAGAAAGGCGTCGGTCGTGCCATAGGTGATCGGCCGGCCCGGCGCCTTGCGGCGGCCGCGCAGGCGAATCCAGCCCGTCTCCAGCAGCGTGTCCAGCGTGCCCTTGGAAATGGCGACGCCGCGAATTTCCTCGATCTCCGCGCGCGTCGCAGGCTGGTGATAGGCGATGATCGCCAGCGTCTCCAGTGCGGCGCGGGAGAGCTTCTTCTCCTCCACCTGCTCGCGCGCGAGAATCCAGTTCAGATCCGCCGCCGTGCGGAAGAACCATTTCTTGCCGACGCGGGTGAGGTTGACGCCGCGATTCGCGTAATGGGCGCGCAGGCGCTCGAGCACGTGGTCGAGCGACACGGCCTCGTCGATCCGCCGGGTCATGTCCGTTTCGTCGAGCGGCTCGGACGCGGCGAAGAGCATCGCCTCGACTATCCGCTCTGCCTCACGCAGCGCAACCTCGTGACGGGCCAGCGCCTCGTCGCTGTTGACGTCAAAAAGTTCTACTTTTTCAGCGGGCTGCGCCAATGCGCGTCCTCCAGTGATCAAAACGGGCCTTCCAGCGGGAGCTGGCCGGACGGAGCCGACCGGCGGCGCAGCCACAGCGGCGCGAAGGGCCGGTCCTGCCGAATGTCGAGGCGCCCCTCCCGGACCATTTCCAGCGAGGCCGAGAAGGACGAGGCGCGCACGGTGCGCGCGGTTTGCAGATCAACGCAATATTGCAGCAGAAAATCGTCCAGCACGGTCCATTCGCCGGCGACCCCGGCAAGGCGCTCCAACGCCTCGCGCGCCTCCGCCAGAGACCAGACGGCGCGCTGCTTGAGCACGACGCGCGCCACCGCCGTCCTGGCGCGCTGGCGCGCATAGGCCGAGAGGAGATCGAACAGGCTCGCCTGCCAGTTCGCCTGAGAGATGGTCTCCAGCCCCTCTCCGCCGCCGCGCAGGAACATGTCGCGGCCGAGCTGGGCGCGCTGGGTGAGCCGGTCCGCGGCCAGACGGATCAGCTCAAGGCGGCGCAGGCGCTCGGCCAGCGCGGCGGCGAGGTCCGCCGCCGAGGGCTCGTCGCTGTTCCTGGGCTGCTCGGGCAGCAGAAGGCGCGATTTCAGAAAGGCAAGCCAGGCGGCCATGACCAGATAGTCGGCGGCAAGCTCCAGCCGAACCCTGCGCGCCTCCTCGATGAAAGCGAGATATTGCTCGGCGAGCGCCAGAATCGAGATTCGCGCGAGGTCGACCTTCTGGCGGCGGGCAAGCTCCAGCAGCAGGTCGAGCGGACCCTCGAATCCGTCGACGTCGACGAGGAAGGCTTCGCCCTCCGCGCGCTCTTCGCCGTCCAGATCGAAAGCAAGTTCCTGCGCCAACTGATTCTCCGTCCACCTGCGCGCGGCGATCCCGTTGGCGGGGAGATTGGTCGCTTTGCCGGCCCCCCGCAAGAGCGACGGCGCATTTGAGCGGCCCATCCACAAGATAGAGTAGCCGCCCCCCGCCAAGCCCACACATTCTGGGCAGGGCGAATGGCTGCAAGACCCCCTGGCCGAGGTGTGTGGGCGGGGCAATATTTTCCGCCCCCCGCCGCCGCCGGCTTGCCAAGACAGGGGCGCTTTGGCATATGTCGCGGACCGCGCCAGGCGCGGCGTGGAGACGTGGCCGAGAGGCTGAAGGCGACGGTTTGCTAAATCGTTATAGGGGAAACCCTATCGTGGGTTCGAATCCCACCGTCTCCGCCATACCTATAATAAAATCAAATACTTGTGTCGGATTTTCCATCGAGACATAGCGCCTGCCATAACGGAAAGTCGCCATGACGCGCTTTGATGGCTCCCTTCAGAGAGGCACTCATGACGAATAAAGCTGAATGCGAATCAGCTATCCGCCAGCTAAGCCACACATGGGCAACCGAAACTGGCGTGAATGTCGGGGTCGACCACGCGAGCTTTTCGGCATTTGAGACTTGGCTGGGCGCGAGAGGATATTCACGATACCTGAGCTTTCGATCCGTGAGAGGTTCCCGAGAAGACGCCGAGGATTGGTTTGACGAGGAAATGAAGCAGACTTGGCGCCGGTAGACGGAGCTAGGCCAACCGGCCTACCGATTCGGTCCCCGCTCACGTACGGAACGCCCCGCCGCTTGCGCGGCGAGGCGCCGGGGGTATCTTAGCGCTGATAAACCGGCCGGCGCTCTGCTTCCTTATCGGCGAAGTGCTTGCGCTCACTTTCTTTCGTTTCGTCGCTTCGGTCGCTTAGCCAGAAGATTTGCACATCAAGGCCTGGCTTTGGTACCCCAGTGTTCCCGGGCTTCGGACGTTTTTTCCGGGCAGCCCTTTGATGCAAGTTCTCCGGCGTCATCCTGAGAGACTGCCAAATTCGCGCAGAATTGGGATCCGCTGCTCAAGCGCCGCATTCTGGCGCTTGCTCGAACAGTCTTCCTCCGTGCTCGGCTATCTCGCCGGCGTTGATGGTCAGCGCCTTGGCATGGCCTACGAGTGAAACCGCACTGGTACCCGAGTTTAATCCTGATTAAAACAAACGACATTGCGCAGCGCGCGGCCCGCCATCCAACCTACGGCAATGGCAGCGATGCGCTAGAGCGGCGCCCTCAGCTCGCCGCAGCGCTAACTGATGCGCGCCGTCGCCGCCGCTCCCTCGTCGTCGCGAAAATAGACAGGCTCAGCCGCGACGTCGCCTTCATCGCCGGCCTGATGGCGCAGCGGGTGCCGTTCATCGTCGCCGAGCTCGGCGTTGATGCGGACCCCTTTATGCTGCATCTGTTCGCAGCCGTCGCCGAGAAAGAGCGTCGCATGATTTCTGAGAGGACCAAAGCCGCTCTCGCCGCGGCGAAGCGGCGCGGCGTTGAGCTGGGCAATCCGGTGCTAAAGGAGATTGTCGCGCCGATTAACGCGCGCCGCCAGCGGGAGGCCGACGCCTTCGCGAAGCAGATCAAGCCGGTGATCGGCGAGATCCAGGCCAGCGGCGTTAAGACAGTGCGCGCCATCGCCGCCGCTCTAAATCAGCGTGGCATTCCGACCGTCACTGGGCGTGAGTGGAAAGCGCAGAGTGTGGCGAACATCGTCCGCCGTATATACGACGAGCGTTAAGTAGGCGCTCTTGAATCGTCTCTAGACGTTGGTGCCTGGGGCCGCCCAGATTGAAAATCGAGCCGCTCCGAAATATCCTAGATCGATTAAGGGAGGTCAAATTGTTAAGAGAGCTTAGGGTGCGGGGATTTAAGTCACTCGCTGATTTCCATTTGGAAATTAATCCAGGATTGAACGTATTAGTCGGGCCCAACGGGGCTGGAAAAACCAATGTGCTGAAATTCCTCGAGTTCTTGTCCGACCTTTCCACTTTTAGTGTCTCGGAAGCTGTGGGCCGCGCAGGAGGTGCGGGCGAGATCTTTAGGCGCGGATGCGCTTCTTCGTATTCCAACCGAATCTGGTTCGAGGTCAAGGGAGAAGGAAGATTAATAGCGCCCCGCTTGCGAAAAGGTGGGGTTGATATTGGAACAGTAAAATATAGGCTGGAAGCAGAGATCATTTTAACTGAAAATAGCGTTTTCTTTTTATCCCAAACGATAGATGCCTGGACAAAAGAAAAAGCATCAAAGCTTCCTGATCTTTCTATTTCAATATCTTTTGACCTTGAGACGAACTCTCAGCGCGCTAAAATCCGATTGACAAATGACGCCGCAGAGAAGTCCTATATGCCAGATGAAACTCGCTCTTATATCAAGAATATTGTCGAGAATGACCCATTAGTTATTGAACACTTGGTTTTATCTTTTTTCTACGGACCCATTCCTATATTCCGAACACCATTAGCCGACCTTCGGTCGGGCAAAGCCTATAATATCAATCCTACGAAAGTAAGGGCGCCCGAAGATATAGCCCGAAAACCGGGCATAGAGTTCGACGGCGGTGGTCTCGCGTCAACGCTTCTCTACCTCAAAAAGCTATCGAGGAAGAAACTGCGAGACGCCTCCCCTAACATCTTCTTGTTGGAAGATGTGGTCAGTTTTGATCAAAACTCGCTCGAGCAGATCGAAGCATTTTGCAAGCTAGTCAACGACAATATTGTCGAATTGGACGCAACATCAGACTTTATCGAAAATAAGAACCGAGTAACGGTGAAATTTCAGTTAAACGGAGACGAGGTAGACTTCCCCATCTCCCTCATTTCAGACGGTACCGCGAAATGGTTTTCCTTAATGGCGGCTATCGTGACGAGCAAATCGGCCTTTTGCATTGAAGAGCCCGAGAACTTCATCCATCCCAGACTGCAGGAAGAGGTTGTTAGAATTGCGCGCGCCATAACTGAAGAAGATCCTAACGGTGAAAGGTTCGTCTTAATGACGACACATAGCCAGACACTGTTAAATGTTCTTAATCCAAAGGAAGTAATTGTCACAAATATGACCACGGAAGGAACCAAGTGTTCAAGACCATCTAATGCGGAGAAGCTCGAAGAGATGATAAATAAGACTGGATTTGGGCTCGGCTATTTTTATCTGACGGATGCGGTTGAGTCATGACGACAGCGTTCATCGTTGAAGGCCACATGGAGCAAAAGATTATCCAGCGCCTGTGCCCTGGCGTTACTGTCCGCCGCATAGGTGTAAATGGCGATCACGTTGAGTTAAGCACGATGGCAAAGCATATAGCTGCTCAAATAGAATTGTTGAATAACCGCCACTATCCAATCAATATAATTTTCGATCGAGAGAAAAGATCACATGATTCTTCATCAATCATAGAACTTACCACTGAGTTGATTGAGAAGCATGAGATAGCTCGCGAGCAATTCAACCTGTTTGTGCCAGACCGGACAATCGAAAACTGGATTCTACCGTTTCTAAATCCAGACTGCTCGATAAACACCTCGATGATTGTAAAGGATGGCTGCGAGGGTTGTGATGGAAAATCAGAAGTAAAGGCCGTTTTTAGACAAAATAAGCTCCGCTACGTAGAGACAGTTCAAGGTGTCGATTTGTTTTGCGCGCTGAATCCTAGCTTGCTGGCCGAAACCAGTCCGACTTTTCGTCCTCTTAAGGACAAGCTAGACTCGAATTGCCGCTGGCTTGTTAGGTAGAGTCTATGACGAAGCCTGCAACCCATTTGCTAGCACGGAGCGCGTCCCGCTCCAATGCTACAATTCGCGCCATTTTGGCAGTCTATCTTACTTTTTTTAAGAGGTTTATTAAGAGCCCGGCAGAGTTCAATCCTCTTTTCAGACACTTGCGGCATGCGCTAGACTGCCGCGTTGGCATTTACTCACCATATATCCCCCGAAATGTCCCGACTGGGGCAGTTGGTACACGGACGACTTCAGCTAAAACTCTCCGCGTCGTTGAGAGAGGGAAACAATGAGCGATCTGAGCATACGAGAGATCCTCGAACAGGTATCCCGCGGCCAAATTCGTATTCCCGCCTTCCAGCGTGGCTTCGTCTGGGAACCAGATCGAGTCGCTTATCTGATGGACAGTATCCATAAGAAATATCCATTTGGTTCTCTCCTGTTTTGGCGGACCAGGGAGGTTTTGAAATTCGATCGTAAGCTCGGGCCCTTTGAACTTCCCTCGCCGGTCGTCGATTATCCTGTCGACTACGTGCTCGACGGACAGCAACGCTTGACCTCGATTTTCTGCGTGTTTCAGAGCGGAATGGAAATTCCGAAGGACACGCCTTGGCTACCCATTTTTTTCGATATGGAAGCTGAGCCTACAGCGCAAGACAGTCAATTTGTCGCGCTTGCTCCCGAAAACGCAGATCAGCAGCGATATTTTCCTTTATCCGTGCTTTTCGAAACAGTTGCCTATCGCAAGGCGACGGAGGCACTTGACGTCGGTAAGATCGAGAAAATTGACAAAATGCAGGAAATCTTCAAAGAGGCGAAGATTCCAGTTCAGACTTCAAACACCGAGGATAAAGCAACGGTTGCAATTATATTTGAGCGGGTCAACCGCCAGGGCGTTGAGCTTGACACCCTGCAACTCCTTTCAGCATGGACTTGGAGTGAAGAATTTCAGCTACAAGATCAGTTTCTCGAGCTCTCCGATGATCTCGGACCGTTTGGTTTTGAAGAGGTCGGCGCAGACAGCAACTTGCTACTGCGGTGTTGCTCTGCGATCCTTAAACAGGATGCTTCGCCTCAAGCTTTGATGTCCATGAATGGAGCGGATGTCCGCAGCTCCTTTGAAGAGGTGGTCAACGGTGTAAAATATTCCGTCGACTACTTGAGGTCTAATTTCTGCGTCGAAACACTCAACAATCTGCCCTTCCCTACTCTGCTGGTCCCGCTGTCTGTGTTTTTTGCTGTCCCAGGCAACAAAGAAGCGCCTATCACTGATGCACAACGCTCCAAGATTAACCGCTGGTTTTGGAGGGCATGTTTTTCGAGGCGCTATAGTTCTGCCGTGCTTCGCAATCTAAATGCCGACATCGAACAGATGATGGCGCTTAGACGCGACAGAGATAGCACCCTCGGCGAATTCCAAGTGACAATTTCTCCCGATTTCTTCGTGGAGAACGCGTTTGGGCTTAATAACGTAAATACAAAGACGTTTATATTGATGTTGGCTGGTTGCAGCCCGCGCTCCTTCATTTCGGGTGCTGCCGTCAACCTCGCAGAGACTCTCAAGGCGGCTAATCGGACTGAGTATCATCACATGATGCCGAGAGCCTTTCTGAAAGAGAGCAAACAAAATAGATGGAATGATAGCGTTCTTGCCAACATGTGTTTCCTTTCGCGGGCCGATAATCGTGAGTTAGGTGGCACGGCTCCTTCAGCTTATCGAACAAAAATGCCCGGGGATGTAACGGCAATTCTCGAGTCCTCTGTAAGTTCGGAAGTTCTCTTCACTGATCGTTTCGAGGACTTCATTAAAGATCGCGCGATCCGGCTGACCAAAGTCGCTGCATCATTGTGCGAGATCGAGCGGTCCAGAGCTAGTTGGGAATCGATCATTAACCAAGTATTGGATATCGGTGTGGTGAGCAGGATTCATGAGATATCGAGACTAGCCCAGTTTTTGTCAGATTCCGAAGAACAATAAGAGAGCTACTCAAATCCACAGGAAACCCTCGGGCCGCTCGTCTGTCTCATAGACGCTCGGGCCCGCGTCCATCGCAAGGATGCGGCCGACCGCCATTGCGGCCGCAACCGCGCCGTCTATGCGGCCTCTGGCGCGTTCCTTCGTAAACTTCTCGTTCTCGGCGGCGTCGCGCTCCGCGACCACGTTCGCGAAGCAGCTCCGCATGATCGGATTGCCGCCATGTCGGAAGCTGCCGCAGAGGATGGCCCGCTTCAGTTCCTTCACCGGCGCCGCCATGCTGGCGAAGCCCTGCCCGAACTGCGAGACGGTAAAGCCGTCTTCGCCCAGCCGGACGCTTACAGCGGTCGAATTCCAGCGATCGATGGCGACTTCCTGGACAGAATGGCTGATGGCGAAGTCGACGATCCATTCGACGATGGCGGAATGGTCGACCACGTTCCCGGGCGTGAGCCGCAGGAAGCCCGCCTTCGCCCACTTCAAATAATCGGCCCGGTCTCGCTCCGCCTTGCGGGCGAGTCCGGCCTCGGGCAGGAAAAACATCGGCGCCACGTCATAGCCGCGCTCGCCGCCGTCATCAGTCGGGAAGACGGCGACAACCGCCGTCAAATCTTCGACGCTGGAAAGGTCGACCCCAATCCAGCACGGCTGCCCGATCAGGTCCTCATCGCTCGCGCGGTTCTCGGCCGTCTCATAAATCTCGAGGGCAATCCATGGCTGGGCCGCGCCTACCTGCCACTGGTTGAGGTGGAAGCGCCTGAAATCGGCAATCTCTGAAGGGAAGTGTTCGATCCGCCGCGCCTTGATCCTCAGTTCCTCGAGGCTGCAAAACCCGGCATCAATCGCCGGGTTTGCATCCATCCACGCCGCCTCGTCTCGCCAGTCCGCATTCTCCGGCGCGGCGAAGATGATCGGCGCAAATGACGGGTCGTCGACCTCTCCGCTGGCGACCTTGCGGCTGTATTCCCAGAGATCGAAGGCGAGACCACCGGTCCCCTCGCCGGCCGTCGAGATGATCACGGTCAGCGGATGCTCCCGCTTCACCATTGAGTCGGTAACGGTCTTAAACAGCTTCCGGGCCTCCGCCGGAGCCCAGGCATGCACCTCATCGGCGAGGAAGAACGAAACATTGAGGCCGTGCTTAGAATAGGCTTCCGATGAAATCGCCTTCAGGATGCTGGACGTCTTGGGGTGCCTCATTTCCTTGCGGCTCTCGAGGGGCGAGACGCGCGACAGGAGGGCCGGGTCCTGCTTCACCATTTCGAAGCAGTGCTTGAACGCAATGCCCGCGTTCTCCCGATCGGCCGCCGCCTGGATCACCTGGCCGCCGGCCTCGGCCTCGGGCCCCATGAAATGCGCCAGCGCCGTCGTACTGGCCAGCGTCGTTTTTGCGTTGCCGCGAGGCATCCATATTGCCGCCGTCCGGACCAGGCGCCCGCCATCAGGCGCGCTCGGCCCGTAGATGCGGCGGATGATCGCCTCCTGGAAGGGAGCCAGGCGAAACGGCTCGCCGGCGAAGCGACCTTCCCACAACTTCAGGCGGCGGACGAAGCGGCATATGCGCTCCGCCCGGCCCTCAGGGTCCGGATAGAGCGCCGGATCAGGCGAGAAGATCGTCGTCCCAGCCATCGGCCGCGCTCCCCTTGCTTCCCCCATCCGCGCCGGTCCGGCGATAGGGCGTGAGACCCAGCTCGCAGGCGAGGAGTCGCGCCTCGCGCAGCGACGCAACCTGCATCCGGAAGGCCGGGTGCGGCTTTGGGCCGGCAGGGGTGTTCACGATCCGCCCGTCTTTCTGCATGGTCTCCTCGAGGTCGCGGACCGCGCCCATCGCCGCGCAGTAGGACTCCAGCGTCCCGATCACGTCCGGATGCAGGAGCCCCCGGGAGTGGAGCTGGGGGGCCGCCCGCTTCCATTCGGCCTTCGCATTGTCCGACAACCACGAGGGCGCCGCCGGGCATTTTCCGCGGACCTTGCCTCCCTCAATCAGTTTCAGCGCCGGCTTTTTACCCCTCACTGGCTCGGTCCTTTTGCGAAATTTGAGGAAAATCGAATATGAGAAGATTGCGCGCGAGACCCCCCAACCGGTCACGCGCCCCCTGCCCTATGGATGACCCACCCCCCGGGGTCTGCGGCCGAAGGCGCCATCGTGCTTCGCCGTCTTGCGGTCATGGCAGGGCTTGCAGAGCGGCTGCCAGTTCGATCGCCTCCAGAACAGCTCCTGATTGCCCTTGTGGGCGATGTGGTGGTCGACCACGGTTGCTTGCGCGCCGCACTCAACGCAGATGGGATGATCGCGCAGGAACGCGGCGCGGGCGGCGCGCCACTTCGGGCCGTAGCCTCGAGCCGCTGCGTTGGGCCGGAGCGCATCCGCTTCAGCGCGCGTGCGACGCGCGCATTGCGGGCAGCGCGGGCCGGTGAAGGCGGGATGTCCATGCGGGCAATGGCGGGCTGGGGCATAGGGCATCACGACGCCTTTGAATGGGATGCGAGCCGAGAGCGGCATCTTGCTGCGTCTCGGCTCTACTGCGGCTCTACGTGATTGAACGGTTGCAAAGCTTCTGGCGCCCGCATCACGCTTGTCGTTATTCGGATAGCCGCTTCTCCGTCGCCTGTGCGCCAGCTAGGTGCGGCGCGCGCCGATCCATCCGCGGTCGCGCGCCGCTCGTCTCGCGACGAAACTTGACTAGGTAGGCGGATTGGCCGTGGGCTTGGAATGCGGATGGCCAAGCAGCCAAACGCCGGCAACGAACGCGTCACCCGCATTGTTGCCGCTCGGCGTGATCGTCACGCGGCAATAACGCTTTGGCCCGACGTAGCCGATCTTGCGGACCTTGTTGTCATCGTTCGCGGCGGTGAAACTCGCGATCGCTTCGGTCCCGAGGAGGAAGGCGTCGTCTACCGCAGCGTTATCAGACAAGTTCGCCGCGTCGCCATCTTCGAAGAGAACAGCAAACGTCGCGTCCGCGTCGGTGTTGTTTCCGATCAGGATAATGAATTCGCACGACTCAAAACCGGCCGTGTCGACGATCTGGGAAACGAAGGGCGTGTTGAGATTGGTGACGGCCGCGACGGGCGAGAGCCCGCGCTTGACGTCAATGCTGTTGTGGAGGTCGCGGCTTGCCATCGTGGCCAGTCCTTATCGCGAGAGAAAGGGGAGCGCCGGGCGCCTTGCCCGGCGCAATTGATTAGGCGCTGATCTTCAGCTTGCGGATGGCCTCGGCGCGCACCACGCCGCCGCCGACGCGACGGCGCGCGTGGAAGCGGGTGAGGCCGGACGTCGCGACGCTGTAGGGGTCACGCAACAGGCTGATGTTCACGCGGTCGTAAATGCGATAGGCGCTCGCGAAGTCGCCGAAGCAGACTGGATAGGTCCCGGCGCTGATGCTCGGCATGTCGACGGCTTCGATCAGGGGGCGGCCGAGGAACATGTCGGGCTGGCCGGCCTGAAGGCCCGGCTGCCAAAGATATTGCCCGTCGCCGTCCTTCAGCTTCCGCAGGGCTGCGAGAGTGGTTCCGTTGGCCATCCACACACCGCGCATCCGATAGGCCGGATTGAGCGCATAGAAGAGGTCGATCATGCCGTCTGCCGTGATCGAACTCGCAGCTCCAGAATTCGTCGAGAGCACGTTCGTGTCGGACATGAAGCCCAGCGGCTGCTTCACGCCCGTGCCGGAAACGAACGCGGCCCCCTCTGCACGGCCGAATTCCTCGGCGAGGTCGAAAGCCACCTCAGCCGCAATATTGACGGCCGCGTCTTCAAGCAGCCGGTTGCTGACGTCGACATAGCAGGCGAGCTCATCGATCGGGATTTCGACCTGGCCATAAGCCGACGCCGTTGCGCTGCGTGTGTCCGTCTCGCCAACCCACGAAGCCGTTGGGGCGCCGGTCCGCCGCGGGATGATGACCGAGCCGCTCGCCGTCGCGCCGACGCGGGCCGCAGCGCGAACGGGAGAGAACTGCACAAGGTTCTTGTCGACTTCCGCCGAGAAATCGGCGGGCGCGAGATAGCCGCCGAGCGTGTCATTCGCGACCTGGAGCGACTTCACTTCGTCGGCGCCGAGGGCTTCCCTGCCCTTGCGCAGGAACGCGGTGAATGCCTTCTTTTCCAGATCCTCACGCGTGTCCTTGACTTGCTGCGCGCCCGGGCGCTGCATTTTCAGTTCGAGGGCGTCGGCGCGCTTGTTCGCCGCCTTCAGCTCATTTTCGAGGTCATCGATTTTGGCCGTCTTGCTCTCCAGCTCGGCGAGCTTCTTTTCGATGTCCGCGTTGCCGGCCGCGGCGCCGTTGTTCTCGTCGTCCATTGTGTGCTCCTTCGCCGCGCCAGCGGCCTTTACATTCGTGATTTTCGCCCGTTCGTTCATGGGCACGGTCACGAAGCTGATTTCGCCGAGATACGCGGCTGTAATGGTGCGGACGCCTCGGGCGTCGCGTGTTGCCTTGATCGCGCGATAGCCGATTGAGAGGCCTTGCAATGCTCCCATCTGCGCAAGCGACCTGGCCTCGGCGCCTTTGATCGTGTCGAGCGCCAGGCGGCCTTTGATGCGGAGGCCCATGGGCGTCTCGGCGAGGGAGTCGACAACCCCGATCGGCTGGGTTGCATCGTGCTGCCAAAGGAGCGCCGGCATGGTGCCTGCCGCTTTATGCTGGGCCAGACTCTCGGCGAAGGCGCCCGGCGCGAGGATGTCGCCGCCGCGGTCGACGTTGCCGTATCCGGCGGCGAGCCCCTCGAAAGCGCCCGTCTCTTGACCTGTCGCAAATTTGAGCTCGAGGTCGAGGTCGAGATGTTTCGTCTCTGTCACGGGAGCGGTTCCTGCATCGGCGCGGGCGCCGGGGCCGCGCCGGTCGAGTTGAGCGGGGCGACCTGGACGCTGCGCATGGGCATGTCGCCGCCGTCGACGGGCGGCAGGCCCTCACGGTCGCGGGCTTCGTTGAGCGTCAGAACGCCGCATTCGATGCCGGTCTTCAGCGCGGCGAAGCGCTTTTCAATGTCGTTCCTGACGAAGTTCGAGGTGTCGAATTCGATGCAGTAGCCGCCCGCCCGGTCTTCCTCGCTCAGAAGCGCAAGTTCGAGCGCATCCTCGAACAGTTCGATGATCGGCAACAGCGTCATGTCCAGAAACTGCTGCCGTAGCTCGGCGGAATTGTTGAGCGTGGCGTTTTCGAGGTCGCCGAGCAATGTCGGGGCGATGTTCAGAAGGCGGGCGGCTTCCTGAATTTGAAACTTTCGCAGCTCGATAAACTGCGCGTCCACGCTGGAAAGCTGTTGCGCGACGAACTTGGCGCCTTGCTCCAAGATGATCGTGCGGCCGGCATTTTCGCTTCCGGCATACGACTGTGAAAAGCTTTTCCTCAGGCGAGCCAGCATCTCGGTGCCGATCTTGCCCGGCATTTCCAGGACTCCGCCGGGGCGCGCGCCGCGCGCGAAGAGGCCGGAGGCGTAGGCTTCAAGCAACAGTGAAAGGGCGACCGCCTCTTGGCCGAGGCTGACCAGGCCGAGGCCTCGGATTCCGTCAAGGGAGGTGTTGCGGAGGTGGATGACGTCGCGCCAGCCGTAATCCTGTGCACCGCCTTCCGTCATCGCGATGGAATAGGCGGGCTCGCCGGACGTCATGTCTTGGACGATGTTGGAGACGCGCGGGTCGGCGCGATAGAGCTCACGCGGCGCGCCGTTCACGCGCGCGACGATGCTCACGCCATTCCCCCAGATCAGATAGTCCGCGACGATCTGGCGCTTGAATTCCGTCTCGCCGGTCCAGCCGTTGGGCTGTTCGAGCAGCGCAGCGACGGGATGGTCTCCGGCCTTCACCATCTCGCGGCCGGCGGGCGCCTCGCGGTAGAGGCCCCAATCGAGGGAGCCGATGGCCTCACTGATCAGCCGAACGCCGGCATTGAAAGCCGGAACCTTCAGAACAGCCGTCGCGTCGATCGGGAGATTGCTGGAAGTCGCCGGCGCGCCGAAGATTTCGAGAGCCGCAGGGCTGGAAAGCGGCACATTGCCGAGCGCCTTACGCGCAAGATTAGCGAGTAGATGCAGCATGGATTTCCGTCGCGAATGACTGAAACGTGGCGACGGTTCTCAGTTTGGTCAAATGAATTGTGCCACGGATGGCAAGATCACATTGCTACGATTTACCAGACGTTTCTTGAGTTATCTTCACAGGACTGCATTCAATACATCAAATCAGAAACGCGCGGACTCGTCGAGCAGTTGCACAGCAATGAGGGAGTGGCGCATGTGCGCCACGCCTCTACGCTGCCTCCTCTGGCTCCCCTGATTGAGACGAAGCGGTCATTTTCTGCGCGACCCACGCGTCCAGGGCTGCGGGACGATAGAGCACGGATGAGAGGAATTTATCGAACTGCGGGCCGCCTCCGACTGATCGCAGCTTCGCGAGCGTCGAGGGTGCGACTGTGACGCCATGGGCCGCCAGGAGATATTCGCTTGCCTCAGCCGTATGCAGCCGCACTTTCGTCAGGTGCGGCGGCAGGCGAGGCCTTTCGGGTGCTTCCGCGGTCATCTTCAGGCATTTCCTGGTTGGGCTGGTTAAAGGGTCGCCATGGGCTGCGCTGCCGCGTGGCCTTTAAAGGCCACGGGCGCGGGGGCGCTGTAGCGGCTTGCCTCGGCTGTCTCGCGTTCTGTGATCGCAGCGAAGGCCGCCGTCGCGTGTAGGCAGTCGACAAAGGACGCCCCGCGCGAAACCAGTTCCCGCCGCATCGCGCGGCGCTGCTCCTCCCAGACCGCGATCATGCGCAAGGCATTGTCGGCCGGGTCGCCATCCAAGTCGCGCGCCCGCAACATGATCAGAGCGGCCTCGTGGGCGAGCCGGATCACGAGCGCGCCATTCTCGACCCCGATGGCTTGGAGGATGTTCCTGCCGGGTATGCTCGCCGGCATGTGCGGCTGCGGCGGCAACGGCGGGCGCTGTCCAGCCGGGCCAATGATGTAGCGTGACCCCCTGCCCTTTTCCGATGAGCTGGCGGCGGGTGCCGGGCGCGCGCCGGCGGGCGCGCCAGCAACTGCGGACTTTGCGACATCCGGATCCGTGAGGAACAGGGGCGCTGGAGTCTCACTTGTCTCAAGTGTGACAGGCTCTGCTCTCTGCGGCTCCGCTCTCGAAAGTGTGACAGGTTCGGCTTGTTGCTGGCGCTGCCTCTCTCGCTGAAGTCGCTTGCGAAGGGTTGCGGGGGAGATTCCCATTGCCCGCGCCTGCTCGGCAAGGGTGTCACGCTTTGTCGCGGGTCTGTCCGCAGAGCAATTACTATCCACCCCGGACACACTCGCGACATCGGGTGTGACATGCGAGGTGGGCGCGCCTGAAGGGCGCCCACCATCGCCACCGTTGGCCGTGACATTTGAGACAGGTCTGTCCGCAGCGCTATTATTATGCACGGTGGACAGACTTGTCTCACCGTGACAGCCGGATTTCCTGAGATTGCCTATGACCTCCGACCTCTCTTTCGCAGGCAGTCGGTAGAAGCTCGCTCGGCTCATCCCGATGGCTTCCCACGGCGCAAGCTTCGTTACGCTATTAGCCTCGTATTTTTCCCGTTCAGCCATTCCCTGCTCCCGTCGCTGTTGCTCTTTGCGAACCCTATCCTTCGCCCTCCGCTCGGCCGCGCGCGCGCTCCTGCGCGCCGCGAGGTCGTCATAGGTCGACCCCATTGGCCAGATCGCCCAGACCTTCAACTCCTCCCGCAGCTCTTGCGTCATGCCCAGCGCGCGGCCGAGAGCAGCGCCATCGGCGGGAATGCGTTTCCCGATGGCCAGAGCCTCGGCGACGCCGGCCTCGGCCTCGGCGAGAATATGCGCCGGGACTTCGCCGATGGTCGTGAAGGGGGCGTTTCGGCCGTAACAGAGGGCAGTCGCGACGTTCGGCGTGATGGTGGGAACGCCGATCGCTTCATTGGTGATGCCGCGGCAGCAAGCCCGCCACGGGAAGGCAGGATCGTCGCGCAGACGGCGAGCTACCTTCTGGACGTACGCGCGGATCACGCGAGCGGGGGCGCTCATTGCGCGCCCCCGCCGAGCATTGCCGCGATCCTATCGAGGTGCGCCTTCTCGGACTCCTCCGCGACCTTCGCGACGCGCAGCGCGTTCTCCGGCAGATAGGATTCGATTTCCTCGCGCAGAATTTCCCGAAGGATATGCGCCGGCATCGCCTCCGCTTCGACCGTGCACTCCACATGCAGGGCGCGACGTTCTCCAGTCTTACGGGGCTTTTCGGGGAGGCCATAAGCCGCAATTTGCAGGCGAGTGATTCCGATGCGAGTGAAATGCAGCGGAATCGCCGGCTCTAAGTGCTGGCGAAGTTCCCGTTCGAGCGCAACGTCGATCAGGACGCCCGCGGGGTCATAGTCCCCAATGTAGAGCACGACCACCGGATCACGTGTGTCATCGGTGTATGTCGTGACGGTTCGGTTTAATTCCTGCGCGGCTTCATGGGCGAAGCTGATCGACGAAAATCCGCCGCATGGATAGAGGGACACGGCCAGCTCGCGGCAATCATCTTGGATGACGCTCGCGATCGACCGTGACTCGCACCAAACCTCAACTTTAACGCCGGCGTCTTCCCATAGATCGGCCCGATAGAGGCCGCGCATCTGGGCAATGAAATCGCCGGCACCAGAGAACGTGTTGACGAAATAGCCTCGCCTGCTCATGTCCGAGAGCCAGCTATATGGGATCGCCCCGGCGCGCCGCAGCTTCACCAGCCGAGATTGGACTTGCGCGTAGCCTTGGTCGCTCTTCTCTACTGGCTCGGGCAGGCGCGGGTCGGTCATCCGATAGAAGACGTGCCGGACGGACTGCGGATGATCCTCCCTCAAGACATCGATGATCTGCGCGTCGAGCTGTTCAATCTGGGCGCGGGTGCGCCGGCGTCGTTTATCAGGCCGGCCTGTTAAAATGGCCGCGCTGTTCATCCGGCGTCGCCTCCATCGGACTCGCCGGCTTCCCGGAACCGCTCATGCGCGACGGTTAGAAGGACCTGGAGTCTCGAGAAAAAGTCCCGGGTGATCGCCAATGCGGCAAGCAAATCCCGGAGACCATCGGGGCCGAGCGCCTTCACATAGACGCGCGACGCATCCTTCGGCTTTGTGACGGCGAGAAATGCGATCCGGATGCGGACCAAGTCCGTTTCAGAGAGCTTCGCCCATTGTGCGCTCGTGGGAGGCGTCCAACCGCCCATTGCCTCAACCAGGTAGGCGATTACGTCATCATTGCTCAGGAGGTCGTCAGCGCCGGCCGCGCCGGCTCCGGGCCCCGCCTGGGGCCGGCGGAAGGGGAGGACGTTGTCGCTCATCGACAGCCCTCCGCACTCGGGAGCCGCAAGGCCAATCCAAGGCGCACCTTCGCAAGCTGGTCGTGGCGGTGCTGGTCCAATTGCAGAGGGATCAGGCCCAGGGGAGCCAACACTTCGTGCGCTTGCAGGAAAAGAGCCGTGCGGGTAATTTCAATCCCGGAAATGCCACCAAGCTTTCCGTCGCTCACGCCGCCCCCACCCCCGGGGGCGGCTTTTCGTTTTCCGTAACGCATCATTTGGCCCCCCGGTCCCGAGAGGCGCCGCTGCGCTCGGCAATACGCGCTTCGATCCAGGCGACGACTTCTGCGCGAACGAAGGCAATCCGCTTGAAGCCAACCGGGACGGGCTGGGGAAACCTGCCCTCAGCGCGATAGCGATTGATCGCCGTGCGCGACAAGCTGGTCAGTTGGCAGGCGTCATTTAAGGAGATGAGAGTGGGAAGCTCCGTGTTCGGCATAGCCATTCCTCGATTGGTTGGAATGGTTAGCCATCATGCGCATATTCGAGAGAGCTTCTACGGCGCCTAAATCAGCCTTTTGGGCTCATTTTCTTGCGGCGAATTTGGAGGGCGAGGTCCCGGCGAAAGGTCTCATCATCATTCGGGAAGGAAATGATGGTCCCAAATTGCGGCGGTTTGGATCTCGCTCTTTTTAAGTAATTTTCAAGCGCATCCATCTGAATATTATGCCTCTTAGCAACCGCTTCGAGTAATCGTTCAGTCGACCAAAATAAGCTTCCGGCCTTCTTCAGGTGCCAGCCCTTTTTTCGAAGAAACGCCCGTGCCCGGTCATAATCGCGGCCGGCCCACCCGATCTTTGTTCTAAGATCATGACCAGAAGAACACCACAGCGCGGCCTCCGCCTGATCGGGCGCGGGCCTGCCCTTTGGCAATTTGACGGGCTTGAGACTGCCCTCGAGCCAGTCCGCGAGGGCGTCACGCGTGCGCCGAGTCAACGGATCGCCGCTGCGAAGCAACGCGACCAATTCCGAACGGTCGCCTTCGACGGCTCTCCAAACGGCAACAGGAGGGGCAATTTCGGATCGCTTCATTCGGCCGCCCTCCCGATCGAAGCCGGGCTCGAGGGAGGAGATCCGCAATAATCCGCCCACGCATCCATCAACGCACGGCGCTTTTCCAGCGCCGTGCCGCGCCTGTATGCCGCCTCCACTTTGTTCCCGATCTCATGGGCGAGCGCCGCCTCGGCGATTTCGCGCGGAAAGGCGGTGCAATCGCCTGCCCAGTCCCGAAATGAGCTGCGCATCCCGTGGAGCGTCGCCCCCTTGTCGGGCGACGCCAGCCGCAAGGCCTTTGTCATCGCCGTTTCGCTTATCGGTCGGCCCTCGACGCCGCCCCCAAAAACAAATTCGCCAGTAGCCCGCTGGCGCATAGCCTCGACGATCGCCAGCGCCCGCTCGCACAAGGGGACGACATGCTCCTTCCCGGCCTTCATTCGGCTGGCCGGGACGGTCCACGTGCGGGCCTTCACGTTGATTTCTTCGAATGTTGCGCCGCGCACCTCGCCGGAACGGGCGGCCGTGAGCGTCAAGAACTCGACGGCGCGCGCCGCGACGCCGCTAGACTCTCGCAGTGCCCCCACCATTGCCGGGACTGAGGCGTAGGCGAGCGCGGCGTGGTGCCCTCTTTCGAGCTTCCGCCGGGCGGGCATGACCTTATCCAAGAGCCCTTTCCATCGGGCCGGGTTGCCGGCCGAGCGCCATTCGTGGGCTATGGCGTAGTCAATGACGGCTTGGATGCGGGAGCGCAGCCGGTCCGCGGTCTCGGGCCGTTCGGCCCAGTGCGGCAGGATGCAGGCCTTGACGTCGCCCATGGCGATTTCAGCCACGGGTAAGTCGTGGAGCGGCTTGGCATATTCCCGCAGGGTCATTTCCCATTGGGCGCGATGCTTATCATTCTTCCACTCAGGCGCCTTGGCCGCGAGCAATTCGTCCATGCAGTGCTTGAAAGTGACCACGCGGGGCGCCTTCCGCTCCGCTGAAGGGTCCAGCCCCCGCGCCAATGTGTCGCGGATGGCCTGCGCCTTCTCCCGGGCTAGCGCCAGCGATACGGGCGCTGTGCCCTGCCCATAGCCTCCCAAGCCCAGCTCATGGCGAGCGGTCCCGCGCCTGTATATGAAGAACCATTGCCGTGAGCCGCCCTTGCGGACGCGCAGGAAGAGGCCGTCACCATCGGAATAAATTCCGGGGGTATCGAGCTTTTTGAGGTTGGACTCCGAGAGCTTATGCCGCGCCAATTTCTCTGCCCGTTGCCATAACGACCAGATTGACCATATCGTCTTTTCTGCTAACTTCAATGGGATAGTTGGCAGTATGGACGGCAAAAACGGCGGAGGGGCGGGCACCGTCTCCGCCATTTCCTCGCCAGCCCTCCAGACGAATCGCCGCCCACCCATTTTGGAGCGCATTCGCGCGCCGACCTCCATGTCCCCCACCCTGCAGGGGGCCAATCTTGCAACGCCCGGGACGCGGATTAGATAACCGCCTTCACCTGCACGCAGGAGGATAAGGCTATGGGCAAGTTGAATTTTCTGAGGGCGACCCTCATCGCGGCGGTCTTCGTTGGAGCCGGCGCGGCCGCCTCGGCGGCGCCCGTGGCCGCGACGCCGCAGGCCATCGGCGTTTCTGCGTCGCAGACCCAACTGGTCCATATGACAGAGGGCATGGAGCGCCGCGAGGCGCGGCGCACGGAGAGACGGGTCCATCGCTACGAGCGCCGGTCTGAGCGCTACGCTCACCGCGCCACGCGGCGGGCGATCCGGCACGGCTACTATTGACGCAGGCCCGGTTGGCGTTCGCCTCTGGCGAAAAAGTCGCCTGCCTCGAACGCCGCCGCCGCGGGCCGGCGCGTCGAGGCAGGTTTTCTGTTTCCTTTCGGACACCGGGCTTTATGATTGCGCCACGACGATCGGTCCAACGAGGTCTGGCGATGAATGAATTTGGAAACGGCTTTCTTCTCAACGCGCTGATCGGTTTCGCTCTCGCCCTGCTCGTTTCCTTTGCGTTCGTCTGGTACCGCTGATCAGCCGAGGGCGATGAAGGCGCTGAAGGCCGCAACGCTCATCACGAGAAACGAGAGCGTCACCAGCGTTACTCGCGTCGCCCGCGCGGTGTGCGCCCCGTCGTCCTCCAGAAGTCGCTCGGTTTGAAGAAATCGAACCGCCGACACCATGATCAGCACGACGCCCGCGCCGACGAGCACAGTCCCGCCGTAACGACCCGCCGGGCCACTCAGCCGGTGAAAGCGGCCGAGATTGGCGACGCCGGCGTCGCCCGCCACCGCCAGCAGAAAGAGATTGAACCGCTCGATGACGAATCCGAGCGCGATGACGGCGACGCCGGTCCGGACCCAGGCGAGGAACGTGCGCTCATTGGCGGCGATGTTGGTGTAGTCGCGGATCATGGGAAGACCTCCTGCCTGAGCATTTAGGTCGCGCGTCATTGCCGCCACGGCGCCGAATGCCTATAACATCGGAGGCGTGGCGAGGCCGCGCCTGAGGCCACATTCGAGAATCGCGAGACGAAATGCCCTGGAGCGATCAAGGCGGCGGGCGCAATCAGAACAATTCGCCGTGGGGACAACCGGGCGGGCCCTGGGGACAGGGCTCCGGCGGAGGACAGCCGCCCGACCTGGAAGAGCTTCTGCGCCGCAGTCAGGAAGGACTGAAACAGGTTCTGCCCGGCGGCTTCGGCGGCGGCGGCGCGGCCATTCTCGTCCTGCTGACGCTGCTGGCCTGGCTGCTTTCGGGCTTTTACACCGTCGGCCCGAATGAAATCGGCCTGAACCTCATCTTCGGCAAATATCGCGGCAAGACGCAGGCGGGTCTCAATTACAATCTTCCGGGTCCGGTCGGCGCGGTCATCAAACTCGCCGTCACGGACCGCAACGTCACCGACGTGGGATTCCGCGAGGAGGCGCCGGCGGCCGAGGGACGCCGCCGTCCGCAGAGCCCGCATCTCGGTCCGGACGCGCCGGAAGAAAGCCTGATGCTGACCGGCGATGAGAACATCGCGGACATCAAGTTCCGGGTGGTCTGGCAGATCGACCCCGCGAGGCCCGAGGATTACGCCTTCAATGTCGCCAATCCGCACACGACGGTGAAGGCCGTCGCGGAAAGCGCCATGCGCGAGATCGTCGGCCAGTCGCAAATCCAGAAGATTCTCACCGCCGACCGCAAGCTGATCGAGCCGGCCTGCCAGGCGCTGATGCAGAAGGTGCTGAACGATTATCACAGCGGCGTGCTGGTGCTTCAGGTGCTCCTGCTCTCCGTCGATCCGCCGCAGCAGGTCATCGCGGCCTTCCGCGACGTGACCGCCGCGCAGCAGGATTTGCAGCGTCTCGGCAATGAGGCGGAGGCCTACGCCAATCGCGTCGTGCCGGAGGCGCGCGGCTCGGCGGCGCGCATCCTTCAGGAGGCGGAAGCCTATCGCGAGCAGATCGTCGCCGAGGCGCGCGGTCAGGCCTCGCGCTTCGACCAGATTTACGCGGAATACAAGAATGCGCCCGCGATCACGCGCCAGCGCCTTTACATCGAAACCATGGAGCGGGTGCTCGGCGGCGCGGAGAAGGTGATCCTCGACGATCCCGCCAAGGGCGGCGCCAGCGTCGCGCCCTTCGTGCCCCTGCCCTCCTTCACCCCCTTTCACGGAGGCCAGAAGTGAAGAGCGGCCTTCTCTTCGTCTTCGCGCTGCTGGCGCTGATCGGGCTCGCCGCCCTGGGCGGCGCCCTGTTCACGGTGGAGCAAACCGAGCAGGCGCTCGTGCTCAGATTCGGTGAGCCCGTCGCCGGGCGCGGCCTGATCACCCAGCCCGGCCTGCACTTCAAAATCCCGCTGATCGAGAATGTCGTCACCTTCGACAATCGCATTCTCGACGTCGAAAGCCCCAATCTCGAAGTCCTCGCGGCCGACAACCAGCGCCTCGAGGTCGACAGCTTCATCCGCTACCGCATCGTCGACTCGCTGAAATTCTATCAGTCGGTCAACAGCGTGCTGGGCGCCAACAATCAGCTCGGTTCGGTGCTGAACTCCGCCGTTCGTCGCGTGCTGTCCGAGGCCAATCAGCAGCAGATCGTCCGGGACGAACGCGCCGCCCTGATGGCGCGGATCAAGGAACAGGCCGACGCCGAAGCGCGGCGATTCGGCGTGCAGGTGGTGGACGCCCGCATCCGTCGGGTCGACCTGCCGCAGCAGATTTCCGAAAAAGTCTTCGGCCGGATGCAGACGGAGCGTCAGCGCGAGGCGGCGGAATATCGCGCGCAGGGGTCCGAGCAGGCGCAAAAGATCACCGCCAGGGCCGATCGCGACGTGATCGTGCTCAAGGCCGAGGCGCAGCAGAAGGCCGACCAGATCAAGGGCGAGGGCGACGCCGAGCGCAACCGCATCTTCGCCGAGGCCTTCGGCAAGGACCCGGACTTCTTCGCCTTCTATCGCTCGATGCAGGCCTATGAGGCCGCCTTCAAGCCGGGCGAAACCCGCTTTCTCGTCAGTCCGCGTTCCGAGTTCTTCCGCTTCTTCTCGGCTCCGGAGTCCCACGCCCCCGACGCTCCGGCGGCGGCTCCTGCTCCGACGCAGAAGCGGTAAATGGAGACCGGCGCGCGGTCTCGCGCGCCCGGCAGGGCCGGCCGGCTTCGCATTTTCAGGCGACGTCTGCCGATCGTGCCGCAGATGATTGAATCAGCGTGACTTTTGCCAAATGCCCGCTTTCCCGCAATCCGAAAGCACGCTAAAGGTTAACGTGTCCGTCCAGGAGACAGCAGGCATGACATCCGCATTTCGTCGCGCGGCGATCGCTATCGCGGCGGTAACCTCCCTGTGGCTCGCCGGCCCGGCTTCGGCCAAGGGCCCCGATTCGCTCGCCGATCTCTCCGCGCAGGTTTCTGACGCCGTCGTGAACATCTCCGCGACGCAGACCGTCGAAACCAAGCGCAAGGGCGGCGGCGACATGCCGGGCATGGGCCCCGGCTCGCCCTTCGACGATCTGTTCGAGGAATATTTCAAGCGCCGTCAGGGTCAGGGCGCGCCCGAGCTGCCGCGCCAGCGCAAATCCTCCTCGCTCGGCTCCGGCTTCGTGATCGACCCGGCGGGCATCGTCATCACCAACAATCACGTCATCGCCGACGCGAATGAAGTGACGGTGATCTTCAACGACGGCCAGAAGCTGAAGGCCGAGATCATCGGGAAGGACCAGAAGGTCGATGTCGCCGTGCTGCGCGTCAAGCCCGAGAAGCCGCTGAAGGCGGTCAAATTCGGCGACAGCGACAAGGCGCGCGTCGGCGACTGGGTGCTCGCCGTCGGCAATCCCTTCGGCCTCGGCGGCTCAGTGACGGCCGGCATCGTCTCGGCGCGCAACCGCAACATCGACAGCGGTCCCTACGACAATTACATCCAGACGGACGCCTCGATCAACAAGGGCAATTCCGGCGGACCGCTGTTCAACATGGACGGCGAGGTGATCGGCATCAACACCGCGATTCTCTCGCCTTCCGGCGGCTCGGTGGGCATCGGCTTCGCGACTCCGTCGAACACGGTTCAGCCCGTCATCGAGCAGCTCCAGCAATTCGGCGAGACGCGCCGCGGCTGGCTCGGCGTCCGCATCCAGAATGTCGACGACGCCATCGCCGAGACGCTCAATCTGGGCGCCGTGCGCGGCGCGCTGGTCGCCGGAGTGGATGACAAGGGGCCGTCGAAGCCGGCGGGCGTGAAGGCCGGCGACGTCATTGTCAAATTCGACGGGAAGCCGATCCGCGAATCGCGCGACCTGCCCAAGCTGGTGGCGGCGACCCCGGTGGGCAAGGACGTCGAGCTGGTGATCATGCGCGGCGGCAAGGAGGAGACCAAAAAGGTCAAGCTCGGCCGTCTCGAAGACGGCGAGAAGGTCGCCTCCCGCGAAGAGGGCAAGGAGAAATCCGAGCCGACCAGCCCCGCCTCGCAAAGCGCGCTGGGCATGGAGCTCTCGCGCCTCACGGACGACCTGCGCGCCCGCTATCAGATCAAGGACAGCCTCAAGAACGGCGTGCTGATCACCTCGGTCGATCCGTCCTCCAGCGCCGCCGAAAAGCGGTTGCAGGCCGGTGAGATTTTGCTCGAGGTGAATCAGGAGCCCGTGAACGATCCCGCCGACGCCGTCAAGAAGATCAAGGCGCTGAAGGACTCTGGCAAGAAGACCGCCCTGCTGATCGTGGCGAACGGCCAGGGCGACGCGCATTTCGTCGCGCTGCCGGTGGAGTAAGGAGCTCTGCATCGGCGGCCAACCATCAGGGGAGACTGCCGATGACGAGGATCATTCCAAGCCTGTGGTACGCGGAGAAGGCTGACGAGGCCGCAGCCTTCTACGCGTCCCTGCTTCCCGACTCCTATGTCGAAACTGTCACCGGCCTGCCGGCGGACACGCCGAGCGGCCCGGCCGGGTCCGTGAAGGTCGTCTCCTTCACCCTCCTTGGACAGCCATTCATGGCCATCGCCGCCGGGCCGTTCGAAAGCTTCAACCACGCCATTTCCTTCGTCATAGAGTGCGACAGCCAGGATGAGGTGGACCGGCTCTGGGACGCGCTGTCCCAGGGCGGCCAGGTCGAGCAATGCGGTTGGCTGAAGGATCGCTACGGCCTTTCCTGGCAGATCGTGCCGAAGGCGCTTGGCGAGATGATGAAAGACCCGGACCGGGAGAGGGCCAAGCGGGTGGCCGAGGCCATGCTGAAGATGGTCAAGCTCGACGTGTCGGAACTGAAGCGCGCCTATGAGGGCGGATGACCGCCCGGACGGACGGCGGCCTGCCGTCACGTCAGGCGTCGTCGCCCGAGTTCGAGTCGCCCCAGGAGAAGGAGGCGTCGCTCGAGGAGCCGCCCGACGATGAGCCGTCGCCGCCATTGTCCCAGCTCACGCCCGCGCCGCCCTCGATCCGCGCCGGAGCGCGCGCGAGGATCTGCCCCGCGAGCCGCGAGATGGGCATGGATTGCAGCCACACATGGCCCGGGCCGACGAGGCGCGCGAAGAAGAAGCCCTCCCCGCCAAACAGCATCGACTTGATTCCGCCCACGACGTCGAAGCTGATGGTTGACGTCTGGGCGACGAGGCAGCCCGCATCCACATGAAGCTCCTGGCCGGGCGCGAGCTCGCGCTCGATCACCATGCCCCCCGCGTGGACAAAGACCCAGTCTCGACCCACGAGGCGCTGCATGATGAAGCCCTCGCCGCCGAACAGGCCGGTCATGATCTTCTTCTGGAAGGCGATGTCGATCTTCACGCCTTGCGTGGCGGCCAGGAAGGTCTCCCGCTGGCAGACCAGCTCGCCGTCATAACGGTCGAGGCGAAGCGGCAGGATTTTTCCGGGATAGGGCGCGGAAAAGGCCACCCGCGCCGGCCCGCCGCCAGCATTGGCGAATCGCGTCATGAACAGGGTGGCGCCGGAGAGGACGCGCTTGGCGCCGCCCAGAAGCTTGCCGAAAAAGCCGGTTTCCCGCGGCTCGCTGCCGTCGCCGAAAATGGTTTCCATGGACACGGCGGCGTCCTTGAACATCATCTGTCCGGCTTCAGCGATCATCGCCTCGCCGGGCCGCAGCTCCACTTCGAGGAATTGCAATTCATGGCCGAGAATCTCGAAGGCGAGCGCGCCGTCGTCCCCGGGCTGCGCGGCGGAGGCCCATGACGACACGCCGCCGCCGCCGAGGAATGAACCGCCCTGCCCGCCTGCGCTCATGCGCCCCTCCCGATGTTGCCGGGGCATGCTACCCGTCAGGCGGAGCCGTAACAATAGGCTGCGCGGAATGGACGAGGCGGCGGTCGACGTCATAAGTTCGCGCGCGAGGTTCGAGCCAGAGGCCGCATGACAAAACCCCTCCACCGCCTGCTGTATGTCCAGGTGCTCGCCGCCATCGCGCTTGGCGCGCTCTTTGGCTGGCTCGCGCCGCACGCCGCCTCGGCCGACTGGGTCAAGGCGCTGGGCGACGGCTTTGTGAAGCTCATCAAAATGGCCATTGCGCCGATCATCTTCTGCACGGTCGTTTCCGGCGTCGCGCATATCGAGGACGCGAGGAAGGTCGGCAGGGTGGGCGTCAAGGCGCTGGTCTATTTCGAAATCGTCTCGACCTTCGCCCTCGCCATCGGCCTTCTCGTCGGCAATTTCCTGAAGCCGGGCGGCGATTTCGCGGGCAAGGCGGACGCCGCCGCCATCACGAAATATACGGAAGCCGCCGCGAAGCGCAGCGGCGTCGACTTTCTTCTCGACGTCATTCCCGACAGCGCGATCGGCGCCTTCGCGAAAGGGGACATCCTTCAGGTCCTGCTGTTTTCGCTGCTCTTCGGCTTCGCGCTGCTGTCGCTGGGTGAAAAAGGGCGCGGGATGCGCCAGTTCGTCGACGACGCCGGTCACGCCATGTTCGCGCTCATCGGCATCGTGATGAAGGCCGCCCCGATCGGCGCATTTGGGGCCATGGCCTATACTGTGGGCAAATATGGCTCGGCTGCCCTGCTCTCGCTCGGGGGGCTGATCGGCGCCTTTTACCTCACCTCGGCGCTGTTCGTGGCGATCGTGCTCGGGTCGATCGCGGCGGCGGTGGGGTTCAACATCTTCCGCTATCTCGCCTTTCTGAAGGACGAGCTGCTGATCGTGCTCGGCACCTCCTCCTCCGAAAGCGCGCTGCCCGCGCTGATGGAGAAGCTCGAACGCCTCGGCTGCTCAAAATCCGTCGTCGGCCTCGTGGTGCCGACCGGCTACTCGTTCAATCTCGACGGCACCAACATTTACATGACGCTGACCACGCTGTTCATCGCCCGCGCCATGGGCTCCGAGCTGGATCTCGCCCATCAGGCGACGATCCTCGTGGTCGCCATGCTGACGTCGAAGGGCGCGAGCGGCGTGTCCGGGGCAGGCTTCATCACATTGGCGGCCACGCTCACCGCCGTCGATCCGGCGCTGGCGCCGGGCATGTCCTTTGTGCTCGGCATCGACAAATTCATGAGTGAGTGCCGGGCGCTGACCAATTTCATCGGCAATGGCGTCGCAACCATCGTCGTCTCCGCCTGGGAGGGCGAGCTCGACCGGGAGAAGCTGCGGGCGGGGTTGTCGTCGGAAATGCCCGCGCCCGAGACGGAGGCGACGGCGGGGGCGTCTGTCGAGCAATCATAAGCTTTCCTGATCCCGGTCGCCTCCAGCGATGCTTGCGCCGCTCACAGGCGAGTGCTAGAACAAAAAAAGAACGATGATGCGCCGAGACGCGCATCATCTGTGGACAAGCCGGATCGGGCGCGTCAGTTGCCGCGTTGATGGCGTTAGAGTGCCGCGCGTCAGCAAGTGGAGAGAGAGATGGCGGGTAGCGTCAACAAGGTCATTCTGGTCGGCAATCTGGGCCGCGATCCGGAAGTGCGGACCTTCCCTTCGGGCGACCGCGTGGTCTCCTTCTCGCTGGCGACGACCGAATCCTGGCGCGACAAGAGCACCGGCGAGCGCAAGGATCGCACCGAGTGGCACAATGTCCAGATCTTCAACGAGAATCTCGGCAAAATCGCGGAGCAGTATTGCCGCAAGGGGTCCAAGATCTACATCGAGGGCCAGCTCCAGACCCGTGAATACACCGACAAGGACGGCAATCAGCGCAAGGTCACCGAGGTCGTCGTGCCGCGTTTTCGCGGGGAGATGACGCTGCTCGACAGCAAGGGCGGCGGCGGCGGCGCCGGCGATTACGAGGGCGGCGGCTATGGCCAGGGCGGCGGCTCTTTCGGCCGCTCCTCGCCGATGGAGCGCGCCCCGGCCGAACGGCGCCCGGCCCCGGCGGCGGGCGGCGGGCGCCTCTCCGATCAGCTCGACGACGACATTCCGTTCTGATCTTTCCGAGCGAGAGCGACGCGTTTTCCCGGCCGCTCTTGCCTTGCGGCGCCCGTTGCGTTAGCAGACCAGAGCGAGACGCGGCCTGCCCGCGTCACCGAGAGAAGCTCGAGAGCCCCGCCATATGAGCCAGAAGCCCATCAACCTCGCCCATCTGTCCACGCTGATCGCCGTCGCGATCCTCGTCGGGACCGAGCTTGTCGGCGCGTCATGGGCGGCCGGTTGGGCGCTCGGGGGCCTTTTCCAGCTCGACCCGATGATTAGCCGCGCGATGGAAGTCATCTTCTCGCTGCTTGGCTTCGTCGGCCTCTATTTCTTCATGAAGACCGCCGTACGCAACGAGCCGATCCGCGGCTGAGCCGGACGGTCTCCCGCTCCCAGGCGCATGTGCGAGCTCAAGGCCACGAACGCGCCCGATTGCGTGGTGACGCCCTGGCGTCTTTCAACAGGTGATTTCGGGATGATCGAGAAGCAGGACCGCCGTTCCTTCCTCAAAACCGCCGCGGCGACCGGCGCTCTCGGCGCCGCTGGAGCGCCAGCCAAGGCCGCGCCGACGCGCGTCTCGAACGTCAAGCTGGGCGATCCGGCGCCATTCTCCTTCGAGGCGCTGAAGAAGGAGGCGCAGCGGCTCGTTGCCGAACCCTATCGCGCGCCGAATATTCCGTCGCCGGAGATCACCTCGCAGATCGACTATGAGAAGTGGGGCCAGATCACCTACAACACCGACCACGCGCTCTACGCCGATACGAAAGAGCGGTTCCCGCTCGAGTTCTTCCATCTCGGCATGTTCTTCCGCAAAGCCGTGCGCATCCATGTCGTCGAAAACGGCGAGGCGCGCGAAATCCTCTACGACACGAGCTATTTCAACATGCCGGCCGACTCCGTCGCCCGCCAGCTCCCGGCCGGGGCCGGTTTTGCGGGATTCCGGATTCAGGAAGCCAAGGACGGCTCGCTCGACTGGAAGAAGAACGACTGGGTGGCCTTCCTCGGCGCCTCCTATTTCCGCGCGATCGGCGAATTGCGCCAATACGGTCTCTCCGCGCGCGGCGTCGCGCTTGACACCTGGCAGGCGGGCGCGCCCGAGGAATTCCCCGACTTCACGCATATTTATGTCGGGCCGGAGACGCAGGACGGCGTCGTGCTGCATGCGCTGCTCGAAGGCCCGTCCATCGTCGGGGCGTATAAATTCCTGATGACGCGCGGCAAGGGCGTCGTGATGGACATCGACTGCGCGCTTTATCTGCGCGGCAAATTCACCCGCTTCGGCATTGCGCCGCTGACCTCGATGTACTGGTTCTCGGAGACCGTGAAGCCGACCGCGATCGACTGGCGCCCGGAGGTTCACGACTCCGATGGTCTCAGCATGTGGACGGGAACGGGCGAACGCCTGTGGCGACCGCTGAACAATCCCCCGCGCGTCATGGCGTCCGCCTTTGGCGACACCAGTCCGAAGGGCTTCGGCCTGATGCAGCGCGACCGCAACTTCGACCATTATCAGGACGGCGTCTTCTACGACCGCCGCCCGAGCGTGTGGGTCGAGCCCAAAGGCGACTGGGGCAAGGGCGCGATCCATTTGATCGAGATCCCGACGGACGACGAAATCCACGACAACATCGTCGCCATGTGGGTTCCCGAGAAGCCGGCCATTCCCGGCGCCTCGTTCGAACTCTCCTACCGCCTGCACTGGCTGGCCGACGAACCCTACCCCACGCCGCTCGCGCGTTGCGTGGCGACGCGCATGGGCAATGGCGGGCAGCCTGGCAAGCCCCGTCCGAAGGGCGTGCGGAAATTCATGGTGGAGTTTCTCGGCGAACCGCTGGCGAAACTGCCCTTCGGCGTCAAGCCCGAGCCCGTCCTCTGGGCCTCGCGCGGAACCTTCTCCTATATTTACACCGAGGCGGTTTTCGACGGCGTGCCGGGCCATTGGCGCGCGCAGTTTGATCTCACCGTCGACGGGCGCGACCCGGTCGAGATGCGCCTATATCTCAAGAACGGCGACACGATCCTGTCAGAGAACTGGCTCTATCAGTATCACCCGTTCTGAGCCCATCGGCGTCGCGCCGGTTCGTGGAAGGCTTGCGTCATCTGGAAATCGCGGTTGCGCGCCATGTCCAGGAGCTGCGTCGCGGAGTCTCGCCAGCTGACCGGCGTGAGCGCCGGCGCGCGCAGCTTTTCCTCGAATGCGGCCCGTATCGCGCGGGAGAGACTGTCGCTGTCCAATAAGCGAAAATAGCGCGCGCTGTCGCCCGCCGCCTCGCGAAAGACCGGTATGTCGGTGGCGATGACCGGCGTGCGATAGTGAGCGGCCTCGACAATTGGCAGGCCAAACCCTTCCGCGAAGGAGGCCAGAATCATCGCCCTGGCGTTCCGGTACAGGAGGGTGAGATCAGCGTCGCTCGCATTGCTCAGCCAGAACAGCCGCCGGTCGAGTTCGACATGCCGTTCGATGCGCCGCTCGAACTGGCTCATGCCCCAGCCTTTGCTGCCCACAATGACATAGGCGGCGTCGACGCCCTCCGCCCACAATGTCTCCATTGCATCGAGAACGACCGGATAGCCCTTGCGCGGCTCGATCGTGCCGACGCCAAGGAAGTAGGGCTTGCCTCCATAGGCGATCCGATCCGCGAGAGGCGACGCGTCTCCCCCGCCGTCGCAGGAAAAATCATCCCCGAGCCGCCACCAGCCGATGGGCAGCGTCGGGGTCGAGGGGCCGCCGTCGGCGAGATAATTCCTCAAGCTTTCCGCGGTGCTTTGGGAATTGGCGATGACGCCATCGCTCTTCAGGACGACTTCAGAGACCCATCTCGCAAAACGCTCCACCAATTCGGGCGGGAACGCATCCGGATAGGTGATCGGCAGAATGTCGTGGAGGCAAACGATCAGGGAAGCGCCCCTGCGTCTCATCTCGTCGAGGAGGGGCAGATATTCGTCCAGATGGTTCCATACGGTGTCGAGCATCAGGAAGATATCGCCGGCCTCGATCTCCAGCGTCTCGGCGAAGCCCGGCGCCCAGTAACAGGCCCGCACCTCTCCGTCGTGGATCGCCACGGGAATCCCCTCTCCCATCATCCAGCCATTGCGCGCGATCTCCCGAACGACGCGCTGGATGCCCGTGTTTTTTCCGGACCGCAGCGTGCCCGTCATGTCCAGGAGCAGGCGCGGCCGACGGACAGGCAGATTTTCCGGAACGAGGCGCTCGGGGGCCCAGACTGGCTGCGGCTCGCCGGCGCCTGCCTCTCCAAGCGTCGCGGCGACCGCGTCAGACGGCGACAATCTCGCCATTCCATTCCTGAGCAAGCGCGAAACCGTCCAATACAGCTCCATGCAACGCAAGCGGAGAAAGCTCTCGATGGCGCCTGGCTCTCTCCAGGCCGGCGAGACCTGAATCCTCCCGCGTCCAGCTCACGCCTCGCGATGCCGCGCAGATACGCGCGAATCTCGAGTTCCGCGCCGGACGAAAGAAGCTCTTCGCTCAATGGGACGTGCTTTCCTGGGCATTTTCCAGCGCCCGGAATTTACTACGGCCACGCTTAAACTTGAAGAAAAAATTAATTATAAACAGCTGAATGCAAACGAATAAGTGTATTTCAAAACTTGGACTTGACTTTGCACGTCATGCGTGTGCCGGCGAGGTTCGTCGCCGCCTGCGCCGGGAACGAATTATCGTTGGTCATGGACTTCGCTTTTCTGCAGCCACTTGCTATGACTAGCCGTGGTTGGCGGCGGCCGATTGCCCGCAGGGCCGCGCAAATGATCCCTCGGGGCCAATCGGAGGGACGCCAGCGCGTCTGTGGAAAACCGGAAATGGTAGAGCATTTTTCCTAGCCTGCTGGAGCCCCGCGCAACGACCGGCGACATTTTTTGAATGGCAAACGAACGACCCTGCGAAATCAGAATGCTCCGGCATGCGCCGGCGCGGCCCGTGACGGCTTTCTTTCGTTTCTTCAATGCTGAAGGCAAATGCGTCGTCGCGTTCCCGTTCCGCCTGGCGGATCGGGTGACCTATTTCAATGAAGTCATGATGGACCCGGCGCTGACCGTCCAGGTCGACTGCGGGGAGCCTGACGCCCGCATATCCGTGCGCGTTCGGCCCTGCGATTGGCGCTACAACTGCCGGCGGGAAATTTCATATGTCCTCGACAGGCTGCTCAGGAAGCCGTCCGCTCCGGCCCCTGATCCCGCCCGGATCGCAGCTTTCGAAGCCACGGGCGTGGCGACGTCCTCCGCGACGCCCCTCGTCAGCATCGTGATCCCCACGCGCGACCGCGCGGCTCTTCTCGCGTGCGCCGTGGAAACGCTGTTCGAGACATCGGATTGGCCGCTCAAGGAACTCGTGATCGTCGACAATGGCTCTGTCGAGCCGGAGACGTTTGCCCTCTTCGAGAGGCTGCGCGGTCATCCCGACGTGACCATCCTGCGCCAGGACGAGCCGTTCAACTTCGCCCGCCTCATCAATGCGGGCGCGCGTGCGGCGCGGGGGGAAGTGCTGGCGCTGGTCAACAATGACGTGGAGGCGCGGTCCCCCGACTGGCTTTCGCCGCTCGTCCGCCTGGCGATCGACCCGCGCGTCGGCGTTGTCGGCGCCAAGCTCCTGTACGAAAACGGCCTGGTGCAGCATGCGGGCATCGTGCTCGGGATACGCGGCCTCACCGGCCACGCTGGCAGCGGCCGCGCGGCGGATGATCCCGGCCCCTACGCCATGTTGACCACCACGCGGCGCGTTTCCGCCGTCACCGGCGCCTGCCTGCTGACGCGCCGGCAAGTGTTCGAGGAACTTGGCGGGTTCAACGAAGACTTCGTGATCGAATACAACGACGTCGACTACTGCCTGCGCGCCGGCGCGGCGGGCTATGCGGTGGTGTGCGCGGCTGCGCCGGCGCTGCTTCACAAGGAGGGCTCGACCCGGCAGGCGCGCCCTCTGCGCGAGCAGGAAGTGCTCGACCGCAGCCTCTTCATGCAGCGCTGGGGCCATGCCCTCATCAACGATCCCTATTATCCCCCGGAGCTGACGCTGCGCGACGAGTCGCTCGACACAGAGGCGGCCCGGCATGCTGGGTAGGCTCTCCCCCGAGGCGATCGATGCTGCCGGAGGAAGTCAAATCGCTCGACCAGGCGCTGGACGCGCGCCCACGGCCTGATCCGAAAGCAGCTTAGTCGGCGAGCCACACCGGTCAGCAATCACCCCAGCGCTCGGTTCACTCCGGGCGCGGGGCTGTTTTCGTTTCAGGAGGCGGCGATGGCGTATGATCTATAGGGTCCAGCCCTAAAATCATTTGAGCAAGTCTCAACGCGGCGCGGCGGACGGGGGCGGGAGCCAGCATCGGATTACCGCGCTCGATAGCGATATCAAGCGCCGCGCGCTCTGCCGCGCGCATATGGATGTCTCGGACAGCCGCACGTTCGCCTTCGAGGTCCTGATAGGTCCGTGGTGCTACGCCCATCCGCTCAGCCATTTGAGCCTGCGTGAGGCCAAGCGATTTGCGGAGATCGATCAGCTCCGCTGTTGAATTTTCACCCATGGTCGCTAGCCAACCTGGAGTTCGATTTTGAGCGTCATGCTCATCGTCTTACTCCGTCGTCAGGCGAAATTGCTGACAGCATCTTTATACGCGGAAACCATGTCTTGGTTAATAGCCAAGGCACTGTTTTCATGGGGGGTGGCCTGAGAGCCGCGCTCGGTCCAGCCCTCGACGCAGGCCATTCCTGGAGTCGCTTACGCCTCCCGAAAAGGGGGGCCCTCCTGAAAATCGGAGGTGTGCGTTCAGATGGCTAAGCTAACCTTCGCCTGCCTAGAGATGGCGCGTCTTTTCAATGATTTGACAGGAGGTTGGGTATGGCGAGAGTTCGACTTCTGAAGGGGACCGGGAGAGCCCGGCAACTCGGCCCGCGAGACCATGCAATCCTCAAACTATGGTCCGCTCTCACCCACATCGACGACAGTTACGCCAGAACTCTGGTCAGATCGGCAATGACGCATCTTGCGGAGGTTCGCTCCTAAGTGACGGCCCGGAGGGGTCGCGATCATCGTGGCTCCTCCGCGGCCAATCTTTCGCATGGCCTCGACTCCCTCCAAATCATACGCCATGGGGTCTGGCTTCTACGTCAACTCGCGTAGAATGGCGGAAATGGCCGCTGCGGCCGGGAACACGACGTTGAAAAGGCGCCATGCAAGCTGCTGAAAAAAGGAAAACGCTAACTGGCGACGACATCCGCTTTTCCGTCGCCCCGATGCTCGATTGGATCGACGAAAATAAGACAAGGCATAGAATCAACGGGTTGGAAAACAGGAAAAGGACGATTGCGTAGAAAATGGCGTAGCAGCACTCTCCCATTTGTCTTCAAGCCACAGCGCAAGGTAGTCGAGACGATTGCCGAACGTGTCACCCTGCGGCGGCGGTTCCTAGCCGACCCAGCAGCCACAGGAACACTTATGGTCTTCGCCGGAAGCATCGCCGCGGCCTGAGCAGCCCGCCGAGGCTACATCGACGCGATGTATAGCCGCCAATCCTCCGCTCCTCAGAAATCAGATCGCAATCCGAGTCGGCCGCACGTTGATAGAAGCGCCAAGCTCCTTGGAAATGTAAATCGGAGTGTTGAAGCAGCCGCTTGGGCTTTTCCGGCCATCCTGAGCGGCGGTCGTAATCAGACGTACAATGAAGGTCGCGGCGGCCAAATCTTGTATCGATCGGGCACGAGCAATTTCGTTCTTCTCACAAAATTTGTGAACTGGGTGCGCGTCGCACTTTTTGACTTATCGTACAAAGCGCACATTTGCTGCGCATAGATATAAACATCCGCAAGTTGCAGCATTCGACTCTGGTGAGAGTGTGTAAAACGAACCGTATCACTCAACCGATCTATGGTCTGCTCAAATTGGAACTCCCTCCCGTCTTCGTGATCCCTCGACAGCTCACGAATTGAAGCACTGACCGAAAATCGTTTATCGGCGCCAACAAGCATCCCGATGGCGCTGAGATGACGAAGCTGTCCCTCCACCTGTTCAACAAAAAACATGAACGCCTTGTGCTCTGGGTCAGAGGCGAGCATGCGTGCTGGCTCAAGCCGAATGACAACCTTATAAATCTCGTCGGGCCGATCGATGATTTTTATCAGCCTTTGAAGCACTTCGATGCGTTTGATTGGATCCCAACCTTTGAAGTTGCATTTACCATGGAAAATATCCTTAGCGCGAAACTCTGTGTTAGCTTCGAGAAGCGCTGTGCCATAGCATTCCTTCGAAAGCTCGTTCACTTGTATCTCAAGCGCTGCGACCAAACGTGCATCAACCATAATGCCGCCTAGCCAATAGTATGGCTGTACGCCCTTTTGATATTTCACTTCATCGAAGTACGTAATATACATCGTGCTCCGTTCGCGCGCCTCGTCCTCATTCGCCTAAGGCGGTTGCGTGGATTATTTTGGCAGCGTCCACAAGAAGCGACATGGCTGCTTTGCAGGCTCCCCGCAATTGTAATGTTGTAAAGAGAGCTGCCAGCTTGCGTGTCAGCTATTCGCCTGAACGCAACATTGATTTGATCTGCAGGCGAACGCCCGCATCAATTCCTGCGCGCCGCCTTGACGACGGCGCGCAGGCTTCGTTTCGATTCGAGCCCCCGAAATCCCGGGACCTCCAACGCCGCCGTCAAGACTAATAAGTGAAAGCTAAGCCCCTTAGTAAGGCCACGCTCCTTGGCTGCAAAGCTTGTCATTCGGATTGAGAACGTTCCGAGAAATCTTCGGGCCGTCTGTTATGACAAAGTAATGCTTCGAAGCATGGGCGCTGAGCGGTTCCAACACCTGGAAGGCTTTGATGCCGGCCGTAGCGGTTAGATAACAGCACCACTCATGACTCGAAGGTGAATACGGCGCACCAGCGTCGTTGCCTGTGCAGGCGATCGGCTTGGCGGTATCTGGCGTCCAAATTTGCTTTGCCGGGTCGGTCGCTTCGACAAAAGTGCTAGGGTCAGCGACGACTTTGAAAGTATAACGTTGTGCAGGGTTTTTGTCATCTTCGAAGAAGACCGGGCATTTTCCGGGATCGTTCGCATTGATGACAAAGCTGTTGAAAAATGAACGAGTCGGTTTCCAATGCTGGTCGTTGCACACGGAGTATTTGGTGAAGACGACGTTTCCGGTGTTGAGGCCGTAATTGATAGTGATTGGTTCGGATGCTGGCAGCTCGTTCTCCAAATGCACTGTGCTACCAACATCAATTATGATGCCTTGCCCTTCCGCTTGGACATTGCCAACCGCGTCGTCCACCGAATAGGCGTAAGCATTTTTTATGTTCATGTAGTCCGCACCGTGAACGAACGACACGTACGGATTGAAGACATATTTTTGGTTAGGCAGGAATCCGTAATTCAGTCGGTCATATTGATCTTTGACCACGGCGTATTTTTGATAAAAGTTCTCTTTGTACCCAGGCGTGTCTTGAAGGAGATTTATGTTGGACGGGCAACCATTTTCAGTAAACGGCGCCCAGCCATAGACGTGCGATACGAGCAGCTGATCAGAAAGCGCTATTGGCGTGCCATTGCCACATGGTTTGTTCGGACCAAAAAGTTTCTTGTACTCGTCATAATTGGCTAGCATGAGAGTCTTGACGCTGATAATCGCGTCGCAGAACTGCTTTCCATCTCCGGCTGTACATTGACCAGGGGACTTGAAATCGCCGGCCCAGGTTGTCCAATTCGTATAAAGCGCTCTGATCGGGGCCCAAAGACTTTCGGGCTTCGGCCACTTACTGGGATCGCCGCCGTGGTTTTTATCGGGCAACGGCTCCAAATCCGGAGGCGGCAAAATATCGGGCCGAATTTTCGCGAAGATTTCCAAGGGTGATGGGACCTTATTAATCGCGACTTTCTGGTCGTTGACGAACCGCGGCCAACCCGCAAAATCCTTCAACCATTTGTCCCGTTTACCCTCAAACGCGGCAACCCCGTCTGGCGTGCCAACATATCCGACTTGGTTATTTTTATAAGGGCCCATGGCTGCTGGGCCGAATACGTAATTAACGTAGCTGACGTCGAAATCGACGTTCTCCAGGTCCAAATCATTTGGCCGATCACCGTCCTTACACTTATTGAAGATTTCACACAGTTCGACGCGAGCGCCTAAAGTGAATTCAATCAATTGCGCGGGACGGTTCTTGGGAATATCAATTGTATCCCAAACAAATTTCAGACGCTGGCAACCGGTGCTGCACGAAGGAAACACTTTGACGGGAGCGTCGCTGTTCAATGGGTTTTTGGTATTTCTTAGGAGATCCGCTACTAAAACGGCAGGGGGAACTGCTGAGTTGCTATAGAACATCTGGATTGTCGCGCCGTTCCACCAGTCCGCGTACTGGTTATCCGCTGCGGGGCTGGGGTTTGCGACGAGTTGAGTGTAAAGAGGAATTTGCAACTCGACGCTCTTTTTCGGTGCAATTCCCAGAGGAAGTAGCCCCGATTGGTCAGTCAAATAAAATCTAAAGCTATGGCTGCTCTTATAGTCAAAGTTTCCGGAAAGGATTTGCGCCTTTGTATTCTTAAACCATGTCTGTAGCCAGATATCCCCTCTTTCCTTTGTAAGTGTGTGCTGGCCAGTGGTGTAAACAGGAAACACATAATGATCCGGGTCATCGTTATAAATTTTAATCGTCATGGTCGGGATATTGGACGCCTGCGGGGCGGGTGGACGAAGGCGCCCCAGGATTGCATTATAATCTGGCACCTGCGCGTGGGCTGTGCTTATAGCGATAAGGCTTGAAACTAGTGGCAAGCCGTAGGCGATTTTCATGTTACCCCCCAGCGAAAGAAACTTGAAACAGACCGGCAATCACTGGCCATGTTATAGCCATATAGCCGCCGCAGAATGCCCTTCGGCTGGGGCTCTGACAAGCTAGACCGCCTCGCTTAAAAACGTTTCAAGATGTAGCGATTAGTTACAATCGGCATATCGCCGTCATTACAGCCAGCAAACTGATGTCGGTTTCGCCAGGTTAAGCTAACCCGCCTTCCACCCGGGCAGAGATTGTCAGTGCGCATAGGATGCCCGACGAAAACGCGGTCACCCCACCAGCTGCTGCAATTCCTTCCGCGCGTCCTCACGGCGCGCATCCAGATAATCTGCGAGGTCGACCAGGTGGACACCCTTTGCGGCCTTCTGACTACCCTCCATGCGAACCATCGGTAACCTGATCTCGCCCAGAGCTATTTTGCGCGCGAGCTTATCAGGGGTCAGATGCGAGAAATAGTCACGGCATACCTTATGAAGCGGAATGACCGCGGCGCCGTCATACTGAGCCATAAGAAGGAAACGCGTGTTCATCAGCCATCCGCTCCATCACGCCGAAACCAACCACAAAAACCACTGAATTGCTGCCACGGGCCGCGCATCCTTTTTTTACGCTTTACGTAGCGCGTAATTTACCATTTCACCCATACCACTGCGCTGCGATGGCCTGCTTGAATTCAAAAGGGAATCTCGTCATCGAGTTGGTTGGAGAGCCGCTGGGGCGCTGGCTTGTCGCCCATCGCCATGCGTGGGTCGTCATAGCGCTTGGGTTGCTGTGCCGATCCCCGAGACGTCTCAGACCCGTAGCTACCCTCTTCCGGAACGGGCCGCGCTCCGACGGCGTCCAACAGGCAGAGCTCGCCCCGAAACTGTTTCAACACGACTTCGGTTACCTTACGCGCGTGTCCATCCCGATCGGTGTTGATTTCCGCTGAGAGTTGACCCGGGATTTTCACTGAGAAGTGACCCTGGTTGATTTATGTTTTCATGCCTGGTCCGTGGTCAAGAGCTTTGCTTTCTCCTTTCTTCCTTTTGTCGTGGCGGCGCTCGCTTTGAA
>NZ_JBPFEB010000011.1:0-48616 GCF_051061225.1 Methylocystis sp. | reverse complement strand
GCCAGCGCCCAGCCGGCATAGTCGTCGATATCGGTCGCAAATCGCAATTGCGCCCCGGGCCGCATGACCCGCGCGAGCTCCTCCAATGTCTCTTTCGAGACGAAGCGGCGCTTGCGGTGCCGGCGCTTGGGCCAGGGATCGGGGTAGAAGAGAAAGACCCTGCCGAGGCTCGCGGGCGGCAGGACGCGCAGAACCTCGGCGGCGTCGCCCTGGTGAAGGCGGATATTGGAGAGGCCGAGCGCGTCGATGCGGGCGAGGAGCTTCGCCATTCCATTCACGAAAGGCTCGCAGCCGATGAAGCCGACATCCGGCCGCGCGGCCGCGGCGGCGACGAGATGCTCGCCGCCGCCGAAGCCGATCTCCAGAAACACATCCTCGACGTAGGGTGAAAACAGGCCCCGCGCCGAAGGGCAGGGCGCGGAAAGGTCGAGCGTCAGCCTCGGCAGCAGCTGCTGCAGCAGGCGCGTCTGGCCGGCGCGAAGCGCTTTGCCCTTGCTGCGGCCATAGAGGCGGCGCGCCTTGGGGGCCGCGCCGCCGCTGGTCTCGATCATGGCGTCGTCGTCGCCAGGGATGGTTTCAGTCAGGCGAAATGCGCGTTCAGCGCGTCGACGAGATCGGTGCGCTCCCAGGAGAAGCCGCCTTCTTCGTCCGGCGTGCGGCCGAAATGGCCATAGGCCGAGGTGCGCGCATAGATCGGGCGATTGAGCTGCAGATGCTCGCGAATGCCGCGCGGCGACAGGCGCAGAATCTGTGGCAGCACCGCCTCGAGCTTGTCCTCCGGAACCTGTCCGGTGCCGTGCAGATCGACATAGATCGACAGCGGCTCGGCGACGCCGATGGCGTAGGAGAGCTGCAGCGTCGCCCGATCGGCGAGGCCGGCGGCGACGATGTTCTTGGCCAGATAGCGGGCGGCGTAGGCGGCCAAGCGGTCGACCTTGGTCGGATCCTTGCCGGAGAAGGCGCCGCCGCCGTGCGGAGCCGCGCCGCCATAGGTGTCGACGATGATCTTGCGGCCGGTGAGGCCGGCGTCGCCGTCCGGGCCGCCGATGAAGAACTTGCCGGTCGGGTTGACGTGCCACACCGTCTTGTCGGTGATCCAGCCTTCCGGCAGCGCCGCACGAATATAGGGCTCCGCCAGGGCGCGGATGTCGGCGGGGGCGAGGGTCTCGTCGACATGCTGATGCGACAGCACGATCTGGGTCGCCTCGACCGGCTTGCCGTCAACGTAGCGGACGGTCACCTGGCTCTTGGCGTCCGGCCCGAGGCCCTTCTCCTTGCCGGAGTGGCGGGCCTGCGCGAGAGACTCGAGGATCTTGTGCGAATAATAGAGCGGGGCCGGCATCAGATCCGGGGTTTCGCGAACGGCGTAGCCGAACATGATGCCCTGGGCGCCCGCGCCCTCGTCCTTGTTGCCGGAGGCGTCGACGCCCTGCGCGATGTCGACGGACTGCTCATGCAGCAGCACTTCGATGTTGGCGGTGTTCCAGTGGAAGCCGCGCTGCTCATAGCCGATCGCGCGGATGGCGTTGCGCGCGATCTCGATGATGCGGTCGAAGGAAATATGCGGACCGCGAACCTCGCCCGCGATGACGACCCGGTTGGTGGTCGCAAGGGTCTCGGCGGCGACGCGGATCGCGTAAGGGTCAATGCCGGCCTTCGGTCCCTCGCGGAAGAACTCGTCCACGATTTCGTCTGAGATTCGGTCGCAAACCTTGTCCGGATGGCCTTCTGAAACCGACTCGCTGGTGAACAGATAATTCTTCCGGGTCACGTCCGAATCTCCCAATGACCGCAGAGGCGACGAAAACATTCGCGCGATTCTACGAAGTTAGCGGCGTTGATGTGCCAGCCGCCGTTCGTTTCGTCAAGCCAGACGGGCGCAAGCGTTCGTTATAGAGAACTGCGGCGCGGGATGGGCCGGCGTCAGCCCTCGCTTGCTTCCTGGTCCGCGAGCGTGCTCACAAGGTCAAGGACACGCTTGCGAATTTTGGGGTCCTTGATGCGGGCGAAGGCGCGATTGAGATGCAGGCCCTCGGCCGTGGACAGAAAGTCGACGACATATTGCGAGGACGATCCCTCCGCGAAGCCGACCGGTTCCGTCGAAAGGCTTGGCGCGCCCTCGAAGAAGAAGGACGGGGGGACGTTCAGCGTCTTCGAAATCTGTTGCAGCCGGCTCGCGCCGATGCGGTTCAGCCCTTTTTCATATTTCTGCACCTGCTGGAAGGTGAGGCCCAGAGCCTCGCCAAGTTTCTCCTGACTCATTTTCATCAGGATGCGTTGCATTCGTACACGGCTGCCCACGTGACGGTCGATCGGATCCGGCGTCTTCTTCACGTTCCACCACCCTCCTGCCACGTTTTAGCTGAATGCCGGTCGAATGCAAACAAAATTAGTGACTTATCGGTGGGCAACCGAAAAAAGGCCATATCCCTCCAGCAGAAGCGTAACAATGCTCCATCCCGGAACCCGCACTGGAGCGTGCCGGGGCGAGCGCTTCCGGAGGCCGTCGCCGATCTCGTCGAGAATCCGAACACGTCAGATTTCCCGAGACGTCGAGGCCAGAATCCGACCCGCCAGGGCGAGGCCGAAGACCACCGCCCACAGAACCGCAAACACAATCGGGCCGCGCCGTGCGAAAAACGTAACGGGCGCCGCCTTGGGGAGACGCCCGTCGATGACGCCCTCCACGCCGAGCGGAAGCGACTCGATCACGCGACCATAGGGGTCAATCAGGGCAGAAATCCCGGTGTTGGCGACGCGGATCATCGGGAGTCCCTCTTCGATGGCGCGCAGTCGGGCCTGGGCAAAATGCTGATAGGGGCCCGGCGTTTGCCCGAACCAGCCGTCGTTGGTGACATTCAGCAGAAGTTGCGGTCGGCTCCCCGTTTCGCTTCCGGCGACGGCTTCGCCGGGGAAGACAGCTTCGTAACAGATCAGCGGCGCGATCGGCGGCAGGCCGGGCGCCGTGAGCGCGCGCGGACCCTGTCCCCGGTCCCAGATTCCGGGAACCAGTTGCGTGACCCCGAGCGGGCGCAGCAGCGTCTCGAAGGGGAGATATTCCCCGAACGGCACCAGATGCGTCTTGTCGTAAAAGGCGATGATGCGATCGCCTTGCAGCACTTCGACGGCGTTGAAGATCCTGCCGCGCCGGCCGCCGCCGTCGCCCTCCACCCGCGCGGCGCCGGTGATCAGGATTTTCCCTTGCAGCGCCCGCGCGATGGCCGCCAGCGCCTGCGGCTCGCGCGACAGAACGTAGGGGAAGGCCGATTCAGGCCAGATGAGATGCGTGACGTCGGCGACGCCCGTGTGGTCCGGTCCCGTCGCGCGATCGGAGAGCGCCAGATAATGGCGCAGAATGGCCGGCCCGTTGTTGGGGCGGAATTTCGCGTCCTGGGGCAAGTTCGGCTGCATCAGCCGCAACTTCACATCCGCGACTTCTTCGGTCGCGTTCAGGCTGAGCCGCAGGACGCCATAGACCGCCAGACCCGCAAGCAGAATGGCGGCCGCGAGCGCGGCGCCGTTGGACAGAAAGCGTGTTCCCGGTCGTCGGTCGACGATGGCGGCAGGCGCGGCGAAAATCACGATGGCCGCCAGATCGAGCCCGTGCAGGCCGACGAGCGCGGCGCCCTGGGCGAGCGGCCCCGCCTGCGCGAGGGCCATGCCGAAGTCATTCCAGGGAAAGCCGGTGAGGACATGCCCGCGCAGCCATTCCGACCCGCCGAGACCCGCGGCCAGCGCGAAAATGCGCAGGCTTCCCGGCGACCACAGCAGGCGGGCCATGGCGAAGCCCAGCGCCGGAAACACGGCGAGAACCGACGGCAGGCCGATGACAGCGAGGGGCAGGGCCCAGGCGAATTGATCCGCTTCGACCAGCATGGCGGCGCCCAGCCACCACAGCCCCGCGAGAAAATAGCCGAATCCGAGCCACCAGCCGGCGCCGGCCGCCGAGAGCAGCGGGCCAAGGCGCGTCCCGGCGCCGCGACCGACCGCGCCGTCGATCAGCCAGACGGCCGTCGTCAGCGGAATGGCCATCGCTGGCGTAAAGTCGAACGGCGGCAGGGCGAGCGCTCCGAAGGCGCCCGCGGCGAAGGCGACGCCGCGTCGCGTCCAGCCATCGGCGAGAATGATGCGGGCCGGAAGAGACGACAGTCCCGCCCGGGCGCCGGTCGTTTGCGCGATCTCGGCCATCGGACCCCATGCGAATCAGCCGCCTGGCGGCGACCGCTGCGTTATAGCCGGATAGTCCGCGACTGTGATGTCCAAGGTGTGTCTCCCGCCGACGGGCGGGGGGGCAGCCGCGGGTAACCCTGCCGCCGCTCAGGTATGGCGCCGCGCGCGCACCCGAAGCTTGCCGACGCGGCGGGGATCGGCCTCGACGATCTCGAATTCGAAGACCTCCACGGGCGTGGCGATGATCTCCCCGCGCATGGGCACGCGACCGGCCAGCCAGGCGACGAGTCCGCCCAGCGTGGTCACCTCCGCGGGCGTGTCCTCGAGGCGGAAGTCGACCCCGAGCCGCGCCGTCACTTCGTCGAGATCGGCGCGCGCGTCGACAAGGAAGTCGCCGTTGTCGAGCTCCTCGATCTCCGGCGGCTCGACGACGTCATGCTCGTCCTCGATGTCGCCGACGATCATCTCCATGATGTCCTCGATGGTGACGAGCCCGTCGGTGCCGCCATATTCGTCGATCACCAGCGCGAGATGGGTGCGCGTCGTCTGCATGCGAATCAGCAGATCGAGAGCCGGCATGGAGCGCGGCACGAACAGCACGGGCTTGAGCAGCTCGGCCTGCGAGACCAGCGTATCCAGATTGATGCGCGCCGAGTCGGCGCAGACCGCGATGTGATTGACGAAGTCGCGGATGTGAACCATTCCGCGCGGATCGTCGAGCGTCTCCCAATAGACGGGCAGGCGGGAGTGGCCGGCGTCGCGGAAGACGGCCAGCGCCTCGCGCAGCGTCGAGTCCCCGGGAATGGCGATGATGTCCGCGCGCGGAATCATCGCGTCCTCGACGCGGAGGTCGTGGAGCCCGAGCACGTTCTTGAGCAGCGCGCGCTCATGCGGCGTGACGTCGCCGGCAACCTCCTCGAGCGCGTCCTCGATGTCCTCGCGCACGGAGGCCGGCGCGAGACCGAGCAGGCTGCGCAGGCGATCGAGCAGATTGCCGCGCGCCTCCTGGCTGCGTCTTAAGGGTTCCTCTGCGTTTTCAGATCGTATCGACATGACCTTCGTTCAGTTCGCCCGCCCCGTCCTGATCGTCGGCCGCTTCGTCGGCGTAGGGGTCGCGCAGGCCCAACCGCGACGCGATCCGTCTTTCGAGGCCTTCCATCACTTCGGCCTCGGCGGCAATCTCGTGATCATAGCCGATCAGATGCAGAAATCCATGGATGACCATATGGGCGGTGTGCTCAGGCAGGGTCTTTTCCTGCTCGGCGGCCTCGCGCGCGACAGTCTCATAGGCAATGACAATGTCGCCGAGCAGCGGGCGCGCCGCGAGTTTTCCGGGAGTCGGGAAGGAGAGCACATTCGTGGGCTTGTCCTTGCCGCGCCAGTCGGCGTTGAGTTGCGCAATCTCCGCGTCGTCGCAGAAGGTCACGCTGACTTCGCAACCCTCGACCAGTTTCGCGCTTGTTTCGGCGAGGCTCGCCTCGACGCAGCGGCGGACGAGCGCCTCCAGCCCCTCAACCTTGTCCCACGCCTCGGCGGAGAGATTGACGTCGACGTCGATGGTCATGCTTCGCCGCGCGGCTTGCTTCTGGCGCGGGCGGCGCGGTCATAGGCGCCGACGATCTGGCGCACGAGATCGTGACGCACGACGTCTCCCTCGGAGAAGGTGACGCGACCGACGCTGTCGATCTCGGAGAGCAGGGAAATGGCCTCCGACAGGCCGGATGTCTGGCCCGGCGGCAGATCGGTCTGCGAGGGGTCGCCGGTCACGATCATGCGCGAGCCTTCGCCAAGGCGGGTGAGGAACATCTTCATCTGCATCGAGGTGGCGTTCTGCGCCTCGTCGAGCAGGACGCAGGCGCGGGTCAGCGTGCGGCCGCGCATGAAGGCGAGCGGCGCCACTTCGATGATGCCCGTCTGCATGCCGCGCTCGACCATGCGCGAATCCATGAAATCATGCAGCGCGTCGTAGATCGGCCGGAGATAGGGGTCCACCTTCTCGCGCATGTCGCCGGGAAGGAAGCCCAGCCGCTCGCCCGCCTCGACTGCTGGCCGCGACAGAATCAGCCGCTCCACAGCGCCCTGTTCCATGAGCTGCACGGCATGGCCAACGGCGAGCCAGGTCTTGCCGGTGCCGGCGGGGCCGGAGCCGAAGACCAGCTCGTAGCGCTTCAGCGCGCGCAGATACTGGTCCTGCGCCGCGTTGCGGGCGCGCACGAGGCCCCGCTTGCGGGTGATGATCTGCTCGAAGCCGCCGCGCGCGGGTTCGGCGTCCGGGAAGAGGCTGCGCTGGCGCGCGGTTTCCTCGATCGCGCCGTCGACGTCGCCGATCGCGACGGCCTGGCCCTTCGCGATGCGCTCATAGAGCGCCTCCAGCACGCGCCGCGCGTGCTCGCAGGCCTCCGTCTTGCCTTTCAGCGTGACGTGGTTGCCATTGGCGAAGGAGGCGATCTTCAGCCGCCGTTCGATCTTGGCGAGGTTCTGGTCGTAATGGCCAAAGACAAGAGAAGCGTATTTGTTGTTTTCGAAGGCCAGGGTGATTTCCGCGTCGGGCTCGGCCGCCTCGTCCGGGCGTCCGGTCCGCGTGTCGTCAATCGTCGTCAAGCCTTCGCCTCCTCGCCCACCAGCCGGCCCGCCAGGGAATTGGACCCCGCCGCGACAATCGCGACCCGGCCCACGCTTCCGATCATGTCAGCGGGGCCGCTGACATGCACTGCTTGCATATAGGGACTTTTGCCCGCGATTTGACCCTCGTGGCGGCCGGGTTTTTCAAAGAGCACGTCGATCGTTCTGCCGACAGTCGCCCCGTTGAAGGCCTGGCGCTGCTCCTCGAGCAGCGCCTGAAGGGCGGCGAGGCGCTCGCGCTTCAGCGCCTCGTCGATCTGATCCGCCCGTTCGGCGCCGGGCGTGCCGGGGCGCGGCGAAAATTTGAAGGAGAAGCTCGACGCGAAGCCCACCTCGCGCGCCAGCGCCAGCGTGTCCTCGAAATCGGCGTCGGTTTCTCCCGGAAAGCCGACGATGAAGTCGGAGGACATCGCCACATCCGGCCGCGCCCGCCGCAGGCGCCGGACGATGTCGAGATAGTCGTCGGCCCTGTGCTTGCGGTTCATGGCCTTGAGCACGCGGTCGGAGCCCGACTGAACGGGCAAATGGACATAGGGCATGAGCTTTCCGATCGACTCATGCGCATCAATCAAATCCTGCTCCATGTCGACAGGATGACTGGTCGTGTAGCGCAGGCGCGCGATCCCCTCCATCTCCGCGAGATGGGCGAGCAGGCGCGCAAGGCTCCATTCGCGGCCCGCGCCGTCGTGACCGCGATAGGCGTTGACGTTCTGGCCGATGAGCGTGATCTCGCGGACCCCGGCGTCCACGAGCCGTCGGGTTTCGGCGAGAATATCGGCGACCGGCCGCGAGACTTCCGCGCCGCGCGTGTAGGGCACGACGCAGAAGGAGCAGAATTTGTCGCAGCCTTCCTGAACGGTGACGAAGGCGGAGACGCCCCGGGCGCGGATCTGCGCGCGGCTCGGCTGGGGCAGGGCGTCGAACTTCTCCTCGACATCGAATTCCGTGTCGGTCAGGCGGCGGCCGTCCTTCGCCTGTTTCAGCAAGTCCGGCAGGCGGTGGTAGCTCTGCGGACCGACGACGAGATCGACCGCGCGCTGGCGCTTCAGCACCTCCTCGCCCTCGGCCTGCGCCACGCAGCCGGCGACGACGATCCGCATGTCGCGCCCCTCCGCCTCGCGGGCGCGCTTTTCGAGCGCCAGCTTGCCTAGCTCCGAGTAGATTTTTTCGGCCGCCTTTTCGCGGATATGACAGGTGTTGAGGATGACGAGATCGGCGTCCGCCTCGTCGCCTGTCTCGACGTAGCCCTCGCGTCCGAGCAGATCGGCCATGCGCGTGGCGTCATAGACATTCATCTGGCAGCCATAGGACTTGACCAGAACCTTGCCGCCAGCGGGCGCGCCCTCGGCGGTCGTCGTCTCAGGCGCCTGGAACAGCGCCGCCGCAGTCGAAACCGGGTTGGTAATCGTGAAGCTCCCTGACGCGCCAAGCGCCCGACTCATCCGGCGCTTTCCGTCTCCTGCCGGCAGTATAGGCGGTTTTGCCGGTCCCGCCGACTCCAATATTTCAGACAGCCGGCCGCGTGTTTAGCGCGCTGCGCGACGCTTGGCGGGGCTCACATCTCCAGCCGCAAATTCACCGCCGCGCGGCGTTCGCCATTGGCCCGCTGGTAGTAATTCTCGCGCCGGCCGATCTCCCGGAAGCCCGCGCGCCGATAGAGCTTCAGCGCCGCCGCATTGTCGTCCGCGACCTCGAGGAACACCAGACGCGCCCCGCCGCGCTCCAGATTTTCGAGATGCCGCTCCAGCAGCATCCGCCCGAGTCCGGCGCCGCGCCGGGCGGGATCGACGGCGAAGGTCAGCACCTCTCCGTCCGGCGGCAGAAGCCGGGACAGGATGAAGCCGCCGAGCCGGACCTTGGCGCCCTCGCTCACGGCGCCGTCGGCGATGACATGGGGGTCGGTGAGATAGCTCTCGAAGTCGATCTTGGACCAGCCGTAGGCGAAGGAGCTCCCGTGCAGGGCCTCGCACTCCTCGGCGCGCTCCGCCCCGATGGGGCGCACCACGAAAGTCGGTTTGGCGAAGAAGTTTGTCAGCAGGCTCATGGGGATAGACTACGCCTGCGCAGCTTCGCTGGCGAGCGTCTCATTGGCCGGCGGAGCGCCGGCGAGGCCCGATGGCGCCGCCGCCTCCTGCGGCTTGCCGGCGACCGTGACATCCGGCTCCTTGAGATAGAGCGGGCGCGCCGGCGCGCTTTCGGGCTTCGCCGCCAGACCGAGGCGCGCGACGTAGGCGATTTCGGGGGACGCGCGGTCGCTGACGATCCTGTGCGCGACGCCGCTGGCGCGCGCCTCCCGGGCGAGCAGCTCCGCGCCGGAGCCGACCAGCAGCAGCGGGCCGTCGCCCATCGCCCGCAACGCCTCATGGGCGCCGGCGCGGCGGGGAGGCAGCAGCGCCCGGCCGTCCGGGCCGAAGGCGGCGACAAAGACCTTCTCGTGACGGGCGTCGATGGCGGCGGCGACGACGCCGTCGAATTCCTCGAGGATGAGCGGGGCGGCGAGCGCCGCCAGCGTCGAGACGCCGACGACGTCCGCCTTGCAGGCGAGGCCGATGGCCTGGCCCGCGGCGAGTCCAATGCGAATGCCGGTGAACGAGCCGGGGCCGACCGCCACCGCGACGCGGTCTATGCTGGCGAAGCCGCCCTCGACCTTGCTCATGACCCGCTCGATGAGCGGCATGACAGCCTCCGCATGACCGCGCTCCATGGCGATGGTCTCGGAGGAAATGGGCTCCTCCGCCTCGCTGTCGAGCACGCAGGCCGATACGGCGGGCAGGGCGGTGTCAATCGCAAGGATTCGCATGGGCGGAGAATAGGACCCTTTTGGGCGCCTAAGCAACAAAGCGTGGGCGTGAAAAACCGGAAGCGTCCGGCGGCGTTGCGCGCGCATGGCCGAGCGGCGGCGATTTCCGCCGTCTGGGTAAGATCTTGCAGCGCCCGCGCGCTAGCGTAGCGAGTGGCTCAGGGCCTCGTAGAGCCCAAAATCCACCGCCGCGAGCATCACCCCGATCAGCGCGGCCTGCGCGACGAACCAGTAGTTCCGGCCGGTCTGCATCTCCAACTCCCCGCTCTCTGGCGGGAGGTAGCGGGGGACTGTTCCCTGGCAAGGGTTTCCGTCGGCGCTTTGGTCAACGGTCCGCGTCCGCTCGCTCTTCCGAGACCGGGAGGCGCGCGGGCAGGGGGCTCAAGGCTCCTCTGGCCCTTTGTAATTTGCCGGAACCGCGCCCGTCAGCGCGCCGAGGAAGGCGACAATGTCGGCGGCGTCCTGATCCGACAGCGTGGCGCCGAGCTGGGTCTTGCCCATGATCTTCACCGCCCTGGTCAGGTCCGCGACCGAGCCGTCGTGGAAATAGGGGGCGGTCTTCGCGACGTTCCGCAGGCTCGGGACCTTGAAGACGTAGAGATCGGCGTCGTTCTTCGTCACGTCCGCGCGCCCCTTGTCAGGGTTCGCGACGCCCGTCTCCTTCCAGTAGTCTTCCGCCACGCCGAATTTCTGGAAGGCGCCGCCGCCGATCCCCGCGCCATTATGGCAGCCGGCGCAGCCCGTATCGATGAATTTGCGCAAGCCGGCCTGTTCCTGCGGGGAAAGCGCCTTGGCGTCGCCGCCCAGAAAAGCGTCGAATTTCGAAGGGGTGAGCAGCGTGCGCTCGAAGGCGGCGATGGCGACGCCCCAGTTCTTCGAGCTGATCGGCTCCTTGTCGCCAGGGAAAGCCTTGGCGAAAGCCGCTGAATACTCGGGGGCTTCCTTCAGCTTGCCCATCGCCGTGGCCTGATCGGGATTTCCGAAACTCGCGGGGCCGAGGAGCGATTTCTCGGCCTGCTCCTCGAGCGAGTCGCGGTCTCCGCGCCAATGCTGCCGGAAATTGAGCGACGCATTGAACACGGTCGGCGCGTTGCGCGGATTCTCCTTGCCGAAGACGCCGATGGACTTCGGCAGGCCGTCGCTCCCCTGCTTGTCCGGCAGGTGGCAGTGCGAGCAGCTTACATTGCCGTCCATCGAGACGCGCGGCTCGAAGAAAAGCCGCCGGCCCAGGTCGATGCGGGCCGCCTGCAGGGGGTCCTTTGGCGCGGGGGCGGCCGAGATCGGCTGAAAGACCGCCTTGGCGTCGTCGAGAAGTTTCTTCGCCTCGCTTGCCCCGGCGGCGGGCGCCGCGATAGCGGCGGCGATGAGAAGGGAAGGGAGAATCGCGTGACGCATGGCTGCCCCCGGCGCGGGATTGGCTCTGTCGGTTTTGGGCAAAAAAAATCGAGCCAAGCAAGACGCGTCGCCAATGCGACGCCCATCTTACCGGCTCGATTTTTGGGAGCGCCCGCCGGAAAGCGGCGGCGACTCGCGCGAAATCCTTAGATTTCAGCCGACGAGTAGGCGGTGACTTCCATGCCCACGCAAACTTCGACGATCACAGGGGTGGTCCAAGCCATTTCATTTCCTCCATAATGGAACTCTGCCGGCTGCTCCTGCTCTTGTTTCCTCGACTTCTCGGGGTCGGGCGACGGGGGCAGGTTCGAGCTCGGCGAGAGCATTATCATGATCCACCGGGCCGCGCAATCTGGCCGCTCTCCACATGGAAAACGATTGTTCAGCAGCGACAACGCGTGTCGTGTTTGCGACAGGATGTCCTCTTTGCGCGCATGACGCGCCGGGCGGAAAGGATTGAAATCAATGAGGTTCGACGTCGCCGCGGCGATGGTTTCAAAATTGCTGGGACGGCTTTCGATTTCAAAAAGAGGGGAGCGCGGTCATGGACGGGACGCGAATCGGACGGCGGCCCGCCGCTCTCATCCTGGGCCTCAACGAGATCGCCTCGGCGACGGCCGTGGCCCTGCACAGGGCGGGCTACGCCTGCCTGATGTCGCACGATCCTTTCCCGCCCGTCATCCGGCGCGGCATGGCCTACCATGACGCGCTGTTCGGCGAGGAGATCGTTCTGGACGGCCTTCCGGGGCGCCGGGTCGAGACGGCCGCGGAGATCGCTGGCGTGCTGCGCGAGCGCCGGGCCATCGGCGTGACGCCGCTCGCGCTCACCGACATCATCCCCTTGCGCCTCCCGGACCTCCTGATCGACGCCCGGATGCAGAAATATCTGGCGACGCCCGACTGGCGGCATATCGCGCGCCTCACCGTCGGGCTCGGTCCGAGATTCGAGGTCGGGGCCAATTGCGACATCGCGATCGAAACGCGGCCCGCCGATGTCGGCCGCATCCTGCGGCGCGGCGTCACCGAGGCTGCGGACCATGCCGCCCGCGACCTCGGCGGGCTTGGCGCGGAGCGCTTCGTCTATGCCGAGCGCGACGGCCTCTGGCACACTGCCGTCGAGATTGGCGCGCGGGTCTATCGCGGCGTGGTGATCGGCCGGCTGGACGGCGCGCCGGTGACCGCGCCCCATGACGGCGTGCTGCGCGGCCTCCTGCGCGACGGCGGCCGCGCCTTCGCCGGGGCCAAATTGCTGGAGATCGATCCGCGCGGCCGCGCGGCGCGCTGGACCGGCGTCGACGAGCGCGGAGCGCGTATCGCCCGGGCTGTCGCCGACGCCGTGCGGCTCAAGGAGGCGGAGCAGGCCGCCCGACTCGTGGCGACGCCGCTGTCGACAGATTAGGCCGCGCCGGGCTGACGTCAGGTTGTTTTCCCTACGGAAGAATCGCCGGCGAGGCGCCTGGCGTCTCGACAGAGCGCCGGACGGCTGCTACGCATACGGCGCCTTCTGGATGGGCGCGCAACGCCGCGTCCGCGCCTGGGGCGTTGCAAGAAAAAGTCCTGGAATTTTCCTCCTGCTGACGGCTATAGCGGAGAAAGTTTCCGAGCCGCGGGGCGTTTCGCCGCGCGGCGTTCCAACAACCGCCAGGCGGCACGAGGCAGAAAGCGGATGAGCAAGGCGACGCTCGACGGCAAAGCGATTGCGCTTGAAGACGCCTATAAAGAGGCGGCGCGGATTTTGAGCGGCGCGACCTTCCCCCTCGTCGCGGGGCTGGGCGCCGACGTTCCCGGCGCGCGCGCGGCGATTCTCCTCGCCGAGCGGCTGCGGGGCGCCTTCGATCATCTCGCCTCGCGCGATTCGCTGGCCGACCTCGACGTGAAGCGCTCCTTCGGCATGTTCACGACCACGGCCAACGAGGCCCGCGTGCGCTCCGACGTGGTGGTGCTGCTCGGTCCCGGCCTCACGAAGCAATGGCCCGGCATGCTCGAACGCCTCGCGCTCGAACAGGCCCCGCGCCACGGCTCGCAGGCCGGCCAGCCGCGCAAGGTCATCTGGGTCGGCCCGGAGGCGGGCGAGGCCGCGGCGGTTCCAGGCGCCAGGATCATTCCCGCGAGCCTTCGGGAGATTTCGGGCCTGCTCGCCACATGGCGCGCGCGCGTCGGCGGCCGCCGGGTGGCGATGGACGCCGCCAGGCTCGAACTCGTCGACGGCGTCGCGCAGACCCTGAAAGACGCGAAATTCGGCTGCTTCGTCTGGGCGTCGTCGATCGGCCTCGACCCGCTGGCCATCGAAATGATGCAGGCGCTGGTGACCGACCTCAATGTCACCACCCGCTTCACCGGCGTCCATATCGGCGCCCGCGCCGGGGCGGGCGGCGTGACGCAGGCGGCGGGCTGGATGACCGGCTTTCCGCCGCGCACGGGATTTGGCCGCGGCTATCCCGAACATGATCCGTGGCGGTTCGAGGCTTCGCGCCTCGTCGACAGCGGCGAGGCCGACGCGGCGCTGTGGATTTCGGCCTTCGACGGCGAGGCGCCGGCGTGGTCCCGCAAGGACATCCCGCTCGTCACGCTCGCGCCGGCGGGCGCCGCGCCCGCGCGCGGGCTTTACATCGAAGTCGGCCAGCCCGGCGTCACCCATGACGCCGTGCTCATGGCCCAGGAGACCGGCGGCCTGACGCTGCGCGCGGCGACGGCGCCGTCCGACGCGCCGACGGTCGCGCATGTCATCGACGCCATTCTGGCGAATGTTTCGGAGGTCGCGCCTTGCTGACAGTTTTGCGTGGCGGCCATGTCGTCGACCCGGCGACGGGCAAGGACGGCGTCGGCGACGTCTGGTTGGAGGACGGCCGCATCGTCGCGCCTCCGGCGGGCGGCAAGGCCGACAAGGAAATCGACTGCGCGGGCCATGTCGTCATGGCCGGCGCCATCGACATTCACTCGCACATCGCCGGCGGCAATGTGAACACGGCGCGTCTGCTGCTCCCCGAGCTGCACCGCGCCATTCGCGCGCGTCGCGAGGGCACGCCGCTGTCGACGGCCAAATGGTCGACCTATGAGACCGGCCGGCTCTATGCGCAGATGGGCTTCACCACCGTGGTGGAGCCGGCGATGGCGCCGCACCACTCGTTGCAGACTCACTATGAGCTGAACGATGTGCCGATCATCGACAAGGGCGCGCTGACGGTTCTCGGCAACGACGACTTCCTGCTGCGCCAGATTCGCGCCGGCGAGCCGGAAAGCGCCATCAACGACTATGTCGCGCAGACGGTGAGCGGCACTCGCTCGCTGGGCCTGAAGTGCATCAATCCGGGCGGCTGCGAGGCCTTCAAGGAGAACATGCGCGCCTTCGGCCTCGACGACGAAGTGCCCTTCTATGGCCTCACCTCGCGCAAGATTTTCCAGGCGTTGCAGAAGGCGACGCAGGCGGTGGGCATCCACCACCCGCTGCATCTGCACATGAACAACCTCGGCATCGCCGGCAACATCCAGACGGCGCTCGACACGATCGACGCCGCGCAGGGCCTGCCGATGCATCTGGCGCATGTGCAGTTCTACGCCTATGGCAAGGAAGGCCCGAACGCCTTCTCCTCCGCCGCGGCCGCCTTCGCCGAGAAGATCAACGCCCATCCGAATGTCACGGTCGACGTCGGGCAGGTGATGTTCTCGCAGACGGTGACGATCTCCTCCGACGTGCTGAAGCAGTTCAACAGCATGCCCGGCGGAAGCCCGAAGAAGGGCGCGATCTTCGACGGCGACGCCAATGGCGGCGGCATCGTGCCCTACGCCTACAAGATCTCGAACTACTACAACGCCATCCAGTGGGCGGCCGGTCTGGAGCTGTTCCTGCTCATCAAGAATCCCGAGCAGGTTTTCTTCACCACCGACCATCCGAACGGCGGCCCCTTCACCGCCTATCCGGAGCTGTTCGCGCTGCTGATGAGCGCCGATCTGCGCGCCGAGGTGATGGCGCGGCTGCCGGCGGAGGCGCTGGCGCACACGACGCTGCCGTCGATCACGCGCGAATACACTTATTATGAACTCGCGCAGATGAGCCGCTCCGGCGCCGCGAAGCTTTTCGGCTTCACCGATCGCGGCACGCTCGCGCCGGGCGCCGTCGCCGATGTCGCGGTCTACAAGGAGAGCCGCGACAAGGCCGGCATGTTCCGCCGCGCGGCCTATGTCTTCAAGGACGGCGACCTTGTGGTGAAGGACGGCGAGGTGTCGCATTATCGCCGCGGCAAGACGCTGCACATCAGTCCGCGCTTCGACAAGACCATCAACAAGCGGCTGGACAGCTATTACGAAGAGCTTTACGGCCTGCCGCGCGGCATTTTCGATGTGCCGGACGCCGCGCTGCCGCACAAGGACGCCTTTGCGGAGGTTGCATGCAAGGTATAGTTCGCAACGGCGTTCGGATCGACGAGAGTTTCGCCGAAGCCTTCCCGATGGCCGCGACGGGCATCATCGTCACGGCCCCCACGCGCAAATGGGCCAATCAGGCGGCCCAGGTCGCGACCGGCTACGCCACCTCCGTGATCGGCTGTGATTGCGAGGCCGGGATCGACTGCGAGTTGTCCGAGGAGCAGACGCCGGACGGTCGCCCGGGCGTGCGCCTGCTGTTCTTCGCCTTCTCGGCGAAGGGCGCGGAGAAGGCGCTGGTCAATCGCGTCGGCCAGACGATCCTCACCTGTCCCGGAACGGCGCTCTATTCGGCCTTCGACGGCGATCTGAAGATCAAGATCGGCGACTCGATGCGCCAGTTCGGCGACAAATGGCAAACGTCCAAGTCCATCGACGGGCGCCGCTTCTGGCGCGTGCCGGTGATGGATGGCGAGTTTTTCGTCGAGAGCCAGGTCGGCGTGCTCAAGAAATGCGTCGGCGGCGGCAATCTGCTGATAATGGGCGCCGATTGGGACTCGACCATGCGCGCGACGGAGGCGGGGGTGGCGGCGATCCATGCGGTGCCGGACGCCATCATGCCGTTCCCCGGCGGCATCGTGCGCTCGGGCTCCAAGGTCGGCTCGCAATACAAGGGCATGAGCGCCTCCACCAATGACGCCTACTGCCCGACGCTGAAGGGCGTCACAAAGACGGCCCTCGAGGACGACATCGGCTGCACGCTGGAAATCGTCATCGACGGCCTGACCGACGAGGCCGTGCGGGCCGCGATGCGCGCGGGCCTGAAGGCCATCATCGACATGGGCCCGGAGACGGGCGCGAAGCGCGTCGGCGCCGGCAATTACGGCGGCAAGCTCGGCCCGTTCCACTATCACTTGAAGGATTTGCTGCCGTGAAGCCCTTCACCTTCACGCTCCGCCAGGAGCCGTCGCAGCGCGTCGATCTCTCGGCGCTGACGCCCGACCGCCTCGCCGGCAAGTCCGTCGCCGACATCGAGAAGATCGAGATCGGCACGACGCGCGCCTCGATCAAGGCGGGCGACGTGTTCAGGATCGCCGAGGGCGATCTCAAGAACGTCCGTTACGAGGGCGGCTCGTCGCGCTTCGACCTCGTCGGCGCGAAACTCCTGCCCGAGTTCTCGATCCACGTCGAAGGCGACGTCGGCGCCCAGCTCGGCCGGCTGGCCAAAGGCGGCAGGATCACGGTCTCGGGCTCGGCGGGCGTCTATGCGGCGTCCGGCAACGAGGCCGCTCATATCGAGATCAAGGGCGACGTGGGCGATCTGCTCGCGGCTCCGCTCGCGGGCGAGCTTGCCGGCATGTCGGGCGGCCGGGTGGTCGTGCGCGGCAGGGCCGGCGCGCGGGCGGGCGACCGGCTGCGCCGCGGCATTCTCATCATCGAGGGCGACGCCGGCGAGGATCTCGGCTCGCGCTTCATCGCGGGCACGATCGTCGCGCTGGGCAAGACCCCGGGCCGCGTCGGCTATCTCAACAAGCGCGGCTCGCTGGTGCTGGCCAAACGTCCGGACCTGCCGCCGACCTATGTCGACTGTGGCCCGCAGAACCTGACCTTCGCGAAGGTTTTCGCCCGCGGCCTGAAGGCCGACAGCGCCGGCGCGGCGGCTGTTCTTTCGGGGAAACTCCAGCGTTTTGGCGGGGACACGTCGGTCTATGGCAAGGGCGAAATATTGACCCCCGTCTGACCGGCATTACCCTTGCTAGTGAGAGAACGCCGCCCGAAATGGCGGCGTTGACGCAAGGGGTCGGGCCCATGAATTTCGTTCAACTGATCCTCACGGTCTGCGCGCTGTCTCAACCCACCGCCTGCGATGAGCGCAGGCTGACGCTCGAATCCGCGACAGGCTCCACACGCAACTGCATGATGCAGGCCATGCCCTATATCGCTCAGTGGTCCGGCGAGCATCCCAATGTGGCCGTCACGCGCTGGCGCTGCGTCACGCCGGGCGCGGAGGGAAGCAAAATCTAGACTGGCGCCTCGACGGCGACGCGCGCGTTGCGGTTGGCCCCTCACCCCAGCCCTCTCCCCTCGGGCGGGGAGAGGGGGTTTTCTGCTTCTCTGTTGCTCTTTGTTAAGCGTCCTGTGGCAGGATGTTACGGTCGAAATGAATTCGATGGGCGAACGCTCTTCCCTGTTCGGGAGATCAGATCGCCATGACGGCGATCAGGGGCGTGAACCAAAGGCGGCGCTCATGTACGGCCACTTCACTGGAGCGGAGCTTCCGGGCCATCAACTCGTTGCAATCCTGACATCAGAAACGACGCCGGAGGGCGACTCCGGGTCGGCCTCGGACGGTGACGCGAACGCAGCGTTGCTCGCGCTCTACCAGCACAAATTCCGTGACAATGTCGAGTTCTACGGGCGCATTCTCATGGCGCAGCCTGGCGTCTGGCCGGGAGAGGCGGCCGACGGCTGACGGGGTCTCGGGGCGGCGGGCCGGGCGCGGAGGGGAACAAAATCTGGACTGGCGGGCGCCTCGACCGCGACGCGCGCGTTGCGGCTTGCCCCTCACCCCAGCCCTCTCCCCGCAGGCGGGGAGAGGGGGCCGCCTCCCAGCGCCGGCGCGGCCATCTGTGGCGAATTGAACGCGTCCCTCGTCCCGAGCCCTTCCGCGTCCTCTTTCGCGCGCCCATATCCCTCGTTGGAGTGTTGTTTCAGCGGAACATGAACGAGGCGCTGCGAGACCGTGACAGACGCCAGAGAAGAACCGCCGCCATTCGCCGCGCCTTACGCGCCGCCGGACGAGGCGTTCGCCGCGCGCTTCCTGTCGCGGCCAATTAGCGGCGCGACCCGGAAAGCGATCGACGAAATCGCGCGCGCGCTCATTCGGGGGATGCGCGCCGAGCGCAGCGCGCTGGGCGGCGTGGAGGACTTCCTGCACGAGTTTTCGCTCTCCTCCCGCGAGGGTCTCGCCGTCATGGCGTTGGCGGAATCGCTGCTGCGCGTTCCCGACGACGCGACCGCCGACCAGTTGATCGCCGACAAGCTTTCGGCGGGGGATTTCTCGCATCACGCCGCCGAGTCGGATGTGCTGCTCGTGCAGGCCTGCGCCTTCGCGCTCGGCTTGTCGGCGCGGCTCGTGGGGCAGGGGGAGCCGCGCGGCCTCGTCGCCGATCTGGCGCGACGCATCGGATTGCCCGCGCTGCGCACGGCGGCGCGGCAGGCCATGCTGCTCATGGGGGCGCATTTCGTCTTTGGCGAGACGATCGGCGACGCGCTGGCGCGCGCGCAGGGGCGCCGGGAGAGATTTTCCTTCGACATGCTCGGCGAAGGCGCCCGCAGCGCGGCGGACGCCGATCGCTATTTCGACGCCTATGCGACGGCCATTCGCGCGATCGGGGCGGCGGCGGGCGGCAAGCCCCTTCCGGCGCGGCCGGGCATATCGGTGAAGCTCTCCGCGCTGCATCCGCGCTATGAGGCGCTCTCACGCGAGCGCGTGCTGCGCGAATTGCCGCCGCGCCTGCTGGAACTAGCGCGCCTCGCCCGCGCGCATGATCTCACCTTCACCGTCGACGCCGAGGAAGCGGACCGGCTGGAGCTGTCGCTCGACGTGGTCGACCGCGTCATCGCCGACCCCTCGCTTGTGGGGTGGGAGGGTTTTGGCCTCGCCGTGCAGGCCTATCAGAAGCGCGCGCGGGATGTGATCGACCATGTCGCCGCGCTTGCGGAGGCGCATGATCGCCGCTTCATGCTGCGGCTGGTGAAGGGCGCCTATTGGGACAGCGAAATCAAACGCGCGCAGGAGCGTGGCCTCGCTGATTATCCGGTGTTCACCCGCAAGGCGATGACCGATCTCAATTACGACGCCTGCGCCGCCGCGCTGCTGGCGGCGCCGCGTCTCTATCCGCAGTTCGCCACCCACAACGCCCGCAGCGTCGCCGAGATTCTCGTGCGCGCGGGCGAGCGCAAGGATTACGAATTCCAGCGCCTGCATGGGATGGGCGAACCGCTCTACGAAGCGCTGGCCGGCGTCAGCGATGCGCCTGTGCGCGTCTATGCGCCGGTCGGGCCGCATCGCGATCTGCTGGCCTATCTGGTGCGGCGGCTGATCGAGAACGGCGCCAATTCGTCCTTCGTCGCCCGCGCCGCCGATCCGGAAACGCCGGAAGACGCGCTGATCGCCGATCCGCGTGACGCCATCCGCCACGGCCAGACCCGCCATCCGCGCCTGCCCTTGCCCGCGGACATCTATCTGCCGCTGCGAGCCAATTCCAAAGGCGTCGAATTCGGCGACCGCCGCGCGCTGGCGTCGCTTCTCGACGAGATTGCGTCGGCGCGCGGTCCTTTCGAGGCGCGGCCCGCGATCCATTCGTCGAAGGCGCCGCGCCGAGTGGCGTCGCCGATCGACGGCGCCGAGCTGGGCAAGGTTGTGGAGGCGGATGACGCGGCGGCGCGCGACATGATGGCGACCGCCGCGCGCGCCTTCCCCGAGTGGAGCGCGAGGCGGGTCGAAACGCGCGCCCGCATGCTGGAGCGCGCCGCCGATCTGCTGGAGAGGCGGCGCGGCGTCTTTCTGGCGCTGTTGCAAAGCGAGGCTGGCAAGACGCTGGACGACGCGCTTGCGGAAGTGCGTGAAGCGGCGGACATGTGCCGCTATTACGCCAATCAGGCGCGTCTCGTTTGCGGGGACGTGACGCTTCCCGGCCCGACCGGCGAAGACAACCGGCTGCGCTACGAGGGGCGCGGCGTGTTTGTCTGCATCTCGCCGTGGAATTTCCCGCTGGCGATCTTCCTCGGGCAGGTCGCGGCCGCCCTTGTCACCGGCAACGCCGTCGTCGCCAAGCCGGCGGAGCAGACGCCGCTCATCGCGGCGCAGGCGGTCGCGCTGCTGCATGAAGCGGGCATCCCGCGTGGGGCGCTGCAACTCGCGCCCGGCGCGGGGGAGGTCGGCGCCACGCTGGTCAGCGATCCAAGGACGACTGGCGTCGTTTTCACCGGATCGGTCGAGGTGGCGCAGCACATCAATCGGGCGCTGGCGGCGCGTGAGGGGGCGTTGGCGACGCTCATCGCCGAGACGGGCGGGGTGAACGCCATGATCGTCGACTCGACGGCGCTGATCGAGCAGGTGGTCGACGATGTGCTGGCCTCCGCCTTCCGGTCGGCGGGGCAGCGCTGTTCGGCTCTGCGGCTGCTGTGCCTCCAGGAGGACATTGCGCCCGTCGCCATCGAGCGTCTGATCGGCGCCACGAAGGAATTGCGCATCGGCGATCCGCGCGAGCTGGGCGTCCATGTCGGGCCAGTGATCGACGCGGAGGCTCAGGAGAAGCTGGCGCGCTACGTCGCCGACGCCAGGGCGGCGGGGCGCCTGCTCTATGCCGGAGAGGCGCCGGGGGGCGGCTATTTCGTGGCGCCGGCGATTATCCGCCTTGCCCGCGCGGGCGATCTGCGGCGGGAGGTCTTCGGGCCGGTTCTGCATGTCGCGACATGGCGCGCGGGCGCGTTTCCGGCTCTTCTCGCGGAGATAGAAGCCGGCGGCTATGGTCTGACATTCGGGCTGGAGACGCGCATCGAGGCGCGCATGCAGGCGGTCGCGCGGCGCGCGCCGGCGGGCAATGTCTATGTCAACCGAAACACCATCGGCGCCATTGTCGGCAGCCAGCCGTTCGGCGGATTCGGATTGAGCGGGACGGGTCCGAAAGCCGGCGGTCCCGATTATCTGCGCCGCTTCCTGCGGGAGATCACGGTGACGGTCAACACCGCGTCGAGCGGCGGCGACGCGGGTCTGCTGTCGCTGGAAGAAGACTAGCCGCGATCCAAAGCTTTCGCCGCGCCGTTCAAATAGGCGGGGCGCCCGGCATATGGACTTGGAGGCGAGGAAACGACGCGCCATACTGAAGGCCGCGCCGTCGCTTTTTGGGCGCCTTGCTTCAGGGATTCCCGTCATGCAGGTCGAGGATTTTCTTGCTCACGCCATCCAGCTTGAGGCGGAAGCCGCCATGCGATTTGGCCAGTTGGCCGACGCCATGGCGACCAACGGCAATCCCGAAGCGAGCAAATTGTTCCGGCGCCTGTCCGATTACTCGCGGCTGCATCTCTCCGACGCGCGGGCGCGGGCCGGGTTCAGGGACTTGCCCGAGTTGCGGCCCGAGGAGTTCGTGTGGCCGGACCTCGAAAGCCCGGAGAGCGCGGCGATCTGGGGCGCCGATCCCTTCATCGGACGGGAGGAGGCCCTGAACATCGCGCTTCAGGCGGAGATGGCCGGGCTGGATTATTATCAGCAGATCTTCGAGACGACGGACGATCCCGAGACCAAAATCCTCGCGAAGGAATTCGTGGAGGAAGAGCGGGACCACGTGTCTGAGCTGCGCAAATGGATCGCGGCCCATGCGGCCGGCGAGTCGCTGCCGACCGATCCGTGATGTTGCGGGAGGCGCCCTCCGTTTCGAAGGGATGACGCCCCCGTTCGGCGGATTACATCGACGCCTGTTCGACCGACTTCACCTGCGGCAGGAAATGACGCAGCAGGTTTTCAATTCCGTTGCGCAGCGTCGCTGTGGAGGAGGGGCAGCCCGAACAGGCGCCCTTCATGCCGAGGTAGACGACGCCGTCACGGAAACCGCGAAACACGATGTCGCCGCCGTCGCCAGCCACGGCCGGGCGCACGCGGGTCTCGATGAGCTCCTTGATCGTCGCCACCGTCTCGGCGTCGGCGGCGTCGTAGAACTCGCCGTCGTGATCCGTCTCGGTCGCGGCGCCGTCGGTCAGCAGTGGCGCGCCGGAGACGAAGTGCTCCATGATCGTGCCGAGGATGGCGGGCTTGAGATGCGCCCAGTCAGCGTCCTTCTTGGTGACGGAAACGAAGTCGCCGCCATACATGACCGCCTCGACGCCCTCGATGGCGAGCAGAGCCTGCGCCAGAGGCGCCTTGGCCGCGGCCTCCGGCGAGCGGAACTCCATCGCGCCCTGGCCGAGCACGCTCTGGCCGGGCAGGAATTTCAGCGTCGAGGGATTGGGCGTGGCTTCGGTCTGGATGAACATGTTTCCACCTCCTGCGCCCGGTTCAAGGCCGGGGAATTGGCGCGTGCTTAGCACAGTTTCGGTTGAGCGCGATAATCTATGATTTAAGGACTCGGGCGGCCGGCCGAAAGAGCGCGCGGATTGCCATCGACACGCAAATGGCTGAAGGTCAGCGCATGGATGAAGACGCCCTCCTCGCCGCCAACCGCGCCTATTACCGCGCTTTTGCCGGGCGCGACCTCGCCGCCATGGAGGCCGTCTGGGCGGAGGACGGCGCCACCTGCGTGCATCCGGGCTGGCCGGCGCTCATCAGCCGGGCGGCGGTGATTGCCTCCTATCGCGACATCTTCCGCAATCCCTCCCAGGAGGCGGTGACGGCGCGCGACGAGCGCGCGCTGATCGACGGAGTCGACGGGCGCGTGTTCTGCGTGGAGGAAGTCGGCGGCGGGCTGCTGCTGGCGACCAACTGGTTCCGGCTGATCGACGGGAGCTGGCGGCTGCTCCATCACCAGGCGAGCCCGCTGGCCCCGGTGAAGCCGCCGCCGGAGGTCAAGCGGTCGTTTCACTGACCGAAAGACGGCCCTCGCCTCATTGCGTGAGATCCGAGAATTCCGGGTGTCGCCGCAGATAGGCCACGACGAAGGAGCAGGTCGCCCGCACCTTGAGCCCCTGCGCGCGCGCCGACAGCAGCGCCCCGTGGATCAGCCGGGAGGCGGCGCCGCGCCCCTGGAGCGCGGGCGGCGTTTCCGTATGGGTGAAGGTCATCACGCCATCATCAAGCACATAGTCCGCGAGCGCCAGATGCCCGTCGATGTCGAGTTCGAAGCGGTGTCTCGCCGCGTTGTGGCGCACGGCCGCGCTGTCCCCATCCATGCCAGGTCTCCTGTTGCGGTCCCGACATGGGGCGTCGCCGGGCGAAAGGGAAGGGGCCATCGCGGCGGTCCCCGGTCGCCGGCCGCGCGGCCTGAACCGGACCTGACGGTCGCCGGCCGTACGGCTAGCCCTTTATGCGCGACTAGTGTAGGCATTTTCCCGACGAGGGACGCATGAGCACGGACGCAGACGGGTCTAAGAAGCGCGGCATGTTTTCGCGCCTGTTCGGCAGAGGCGCGGAGCCGAAGGCGGAAGAGGCGCCCGCGGCGGAAGCCCCGGCGGCCGAGGAGCCGCCCAAGCGCTCCTGGTGGCAGAGGCTGTCCGGCGGTCTCGCCCGCACCTCGCAGGCGATCACCCAGGGCGTCGCCGACATCTTCACCAAGCGCAAGCTCGACGCGCTGACGCTCGAGGAGCTGGAGGACGTGCTGCTGCGGGCCGACCTTGGCGTCGGCGCCGCGACCCGCATCACCCAGGCCGTGGGCAAGGCGCGTTACGAAAAGGACATCGAGCCCTCGGAAGTGCGCGCGATCCTCGCCCGCGAAGTCGAGGCGACGCTGGCGCCGGTGGCGAAGCCCTTCGAACTCGACGAGACGAAGAAGCCCTTCATCATCCTGGTCGTGGGCGTCAATGGCTCCGGCAAGACGACCACCATCGCCAAGCTCGCCTCCAAATGGACGGGCGAGGGCAAGAAGGTCGTGCTCGCGGCGGGCGACACCTTCCGCGCCGCCGCCGTCGATCAGCTCAAGATCTGGGGCGCCCGGCTCGACGCCGAGGTCGTCGCGGGCAAGGAAGGCGCGGACGCCGCCGGCCTCGCCTTCGACGCCATCCGCCGCGCCCGCGAAACCGACGCCGACGTTCTGCTTATGGACACGGCCGGCCGGCTGCAAAACCGCGCCGAACTGATGGCCGAGCTCGAAAAGATCGTCCGGGTGATGAAAAAGGCGGAAGCCGAGGCTCCGCACGCCGTGCTGCTTGTGCTCGACGCCACCGTCGGTCAGAATGCCCTTCAGCAGGTCGACGTGTTCGAGCGCGTCGCTGGCGTCACCGGGTTGGTGATGACCAAACTTGACGGCACCGCCCGCGGCGGCATCCTCGTCGCCATCGCGGAGGCCCATGGCCTGCCGATCCACTTCATTGGCGTCGGGGAAGGCGCCGAGGATCTGGAGCCCTTCACCGCCCGTGACTTCGCCCGCGCGATCGCCGGCCTGAATGAAGAAGAAGCGCCGGAGGCGCCGGAAAGCTGAACCGCATGACCCAGGAAACCATGAGCCGGACAAAGCCCGCCGCCCAGACCGCGGAACCCAGGAAAAAACTCAGTCCCGGCCTGAAGATCGCGCTGGAGCTCGGGCCGCTGATCGTCTTTTTCGTGGTCAACAGCAAATACGGGATTTTCCCCGCCACCGGCGTGCTGATGGCGGGCGTGCTGCTCACGCTCGGCGTTTCCTGGGCGATCACCAAGCATCTGCCCGCCATGCCGGTCGTCACGGCGCTCCTCGTGCTCGTCTTCGGCGGCCTGACGATCTTTCTGCAAAACGAGGACTTCATCAAACTGAAGGTGACGATCCTCTACTCGATGTTCGGCGCGGCGCTGCTCGGGGCGCTTTACTTCGGCAAGCTGTTGCTGCCGATCGTGTTCGACATGGCGATCCATATCGACGACACGGGCTGGCGCAAACTCACCTGGCGCTGGGGCGTGTTCTTCTTCTTCCTCGCCGGGCTCAACGAGGTGGTGCGTCATTCCGTTTCCACGGATGTGTGGGTGAACTTCAAGGTCTTTGGCATTCTGCCGCTGACCATCGTCTTCGCCGTCGCCCAGGCGCCGCTGATCATGCGCCACGAAATCCCTGCCGAACAGGAAGACGCGGAGTCGCATTTCTAGGCTGGCGCGAGGACCGCGATCGAGGAGACGCCGCCGTCGGCGCCGGGAAACGGCCGCCGGCGCGGAAAACGCAATCTTCATCGTTAATTTTGACGCGAGCCTAACTTTAGAAACAACCCAGGATTTACGCTAAAGCCTGGCTATAAGAGAGTGACGGCCGTCAACCTTCGCGCGCTCGCAAGAGGCGCTCACGCGGTCTCGCTCCATGGCTCGACAGTCCATTTTCCAAACCTTCGTCATTGCGGCGCTTCTGGCCCCCGCCGCCGCGGCCGCCAATCCGGCCTGGTCCGCCGCGCCGCCTTCTCCGGATCGCTCCTACCCACGGCAGAGCGCGCTCGGCGGCGGGCTCGTCGAGGCGCTGTTCGGCGGCGGCGGCGCGTCGGGCGTCTCTGTCGCGGCGCCGCCAGCCGCTGTCTCGCGGGTGGCCTATGCGCCGCCGCATGCGCCGGAACGGACGCTCGACCCCGCCTATGCGCGCGCCGATGTCGATTATGACGGCGCGGAGCCGCCCGGCGCCATCGTCGTCGATACGCCGCGGAAATTCCTCTACCTTGTGCATGGCGGCGGCCGCGCCACCCGCTACGGGGTCGGCGTCGGCCGCCCCGGCTTCGAATGGGCGGGCGTCAAGACCGTCAGCCGCAAGGAGGAGTGGCCCGACTGGACGCCGCCGCCGGAAATGCGCCTCCGCCGTCCCGATCTTCCCCAACACATGGAGGGGGGGCCCGCCAATCCGCTGGGCGCGCGCGCGCTCTATCTGGGCTCGTCGCTCTATCGCATTCACGGCACCAACGAGCCGGGCACCATCGGGCAGAATGTGTCTTCCGGCTGCATCCGGATGATGAATGAGGATGTCATCGACCTCTATGATCGCGTGAAGGTCGGGACCCGCGTCATCGTGCGCTAGAGCTGCTCCCGGTTGCATTCTGTCGCGCTTCGCGCGATAGACTGGGAGCGGTTCTTGCTGACGAGTCCATTCCTTGCCCAGCCTTCTCCGATTCCTGGCCATTGTCGCCGCGATTGTCGCGCTGGTTTATGGCGCCATGGTCGCCGTGGTGTCCTTCGTGACGCCGCAGCCGCGCGAAATGACCTATACGATCCCGGCGCGGCGCCTCAACAAGTGAGGCGCCGCCGATGAACGCCCGCGCCGCCCGCCAGCTCGACGCGTTCCTCGACATGCTGGTGGCGGAGCGCGGCGCCGCGCGCAACACGCAGGACGCCTACCGGCGCGACCTTTCCGACTATATCGACTTTCTGCATGGCAAGCGGCGCGATCCCGGCGACGCCTCCTGCGATGATCTGCGCGGCTATCTCGCCGATCTCGACGCGCGCGGCATGTCCACCGCGACCGTCGCGCGCCGGCTGTCCGCTTTGCGGCAGTTTCACAAATTCCTCTATGTCGACCGCCACCGCGCCGATGATCCCGCCGCCGCGCTGGAGGGGCCGAGGCTGCGGCGCAATGCTCCCGGCGTGATGTCGGTCGCCGAGGTCGACCGGCTGCTGGCGACGGCCCGCGAGGGCCTCGACGACGAAAAGCGCCCGCTGCGGGAGCGGTTGCGCGCCGCGCGGCTGCATGCGCTGCTGGAAACGCTCTATGCGACGGGGCTGCGCGTTTCGGAGCTGGTCTCCCTGCCCAAAAGCGCCGCGCGCTCGCGCGATCCCTTCATCGCCATCAAGGGCAAGGGCGGGCGGGAGCGGCTCGCGCCGCTCACCGGGGCCGCGAAACAGGCCCTCGCCGGATATCGCGAACTGCTGGAGGCGGTCGCGCCGGCGCTGGCCGAGGGACCCTTCCTGTTTCCGGCCGACAGCGACAGCGGTCACCTGACGCGGCAGGCGTTCGCACGCGAGCTGAAGTCGGTCGGCGTCGCGTCCGGTCTGTCGGCGGCGCAGGTCCATCCCCATGCGCTGCGCCACGCCTTCGCCAGCCATCTGTTGCAGAACGGCGCGGATCTGCGCGTGGTGCAGGAACTTCTCGGCCACGCGGACATCGCCACGACCCAGATCTACACCCATGTCCTCGACGAGCGCATGCAGGCGATGGTGCGCGACCTGCATCCGCTCGCCGACGCCGGACGAGACAGCGACGACGCGTCTTTCTAGAAACTGTAAAGCCTTCCTGAGTCTGAACATTAAACGCGCGCTCGGGCGCCGGCCGGCTTCGTTCATCGATTTTCCGAGAATTCTTTTGGTCTAAAATGTTTTCAATTGCGACGGCCTTCGGTCCATCTTATTGTCAAGCTTACGCATGGAACTTGCGCGTCGGGGGAAGGAATGGCCGTCAATACAGCTTCCGGTTTCAGGCCGGATCAGGAAAATGTCATGTACATTGGCGCGGGCGTCACGCTCAAGGGCGAGATTTCCGTTCCCGATCTGATCGTGGTCGACGGAACGATCGAGGGCAATGTCACCGCGCGGGTGGTCTGCGTCGGCGAAACCGGCGTCATCCGCGGCAATATTTCCGCGACGGAGGCGGATATCAGCGGCGCGGTGTCGGACCATGTCGAGGCGCGCCAGTTGCTTCTGGTCCGCTCCACCGGCCGCGTCGAGGGGCGGGTGATGTATGGCGAGATCGAGCTGGAAAAGGGGGCCGTGGTGACCGGCGACCTATCGGCGACGGACGATTATCGCGCCGTTCCAAAGGTCGCCGCCGGCAAGACCGCAGCCGGCAAGGCGGCCGCGCAGGAGCGCGCCGACGCCGAGGCCCCCGTCGCGCGCATCTCGGGCGGCTCGGCCGAACGGGTGAGCGACGCCGTTCGCGTCGCCAGGAATGGCGCGGCGAAGGCTCCGATGTATATCGCGGGCGAGGTCGAGACGCCGCGCCGCACCCTGCTGCGCGCGCCGATATCGGGCCGCCGGGCGTCCGCCTGACGCGCTCTTTGGCTGGGGGGCCACGAGCGCCCGCTCTCCACAAGGGGGGCGGGCGTTTTGCATTTTTGCAATTTGGGTCGCGGGGCATGCCGCCGCGCGGGCGCCGCCTTATCTATAACGCTTCCCCAGCCCGCGCGTGCAGGAGCGAGTTATGGCCGAGTCGGCGCGCACTTTCTGGAAGGGTCATCTGCGTCTGGCCCTTGTCTCGATCCCCGTGCGCCTGGTGGCGGCGGAGAAGGCCGAGTCCGAAATCCGCTTCCATCAGGTGGATCGCAACTCGAAGCAGCGCATCCGCTACCTCAAGGTCGCGCCCGGCAAGGGCGAGGTGAAAAAAGAGGACATCGTCCTCGGCTATGAGGTCGAGCCGGGCAATTACGTCTTCATGGAGGATGAGGAGCTCGACTCGCTGAAGCTCTCATCCCGCCACACCATCGAACTCTCCCAATTCGTCAGCGCCGATGAGATCGAGCCGCTGTATTTCAACCGGCCTTACTATGTGCTCCCCGACGGCGAGGTCGCCGAGGAAGGCTACCGGGTCCTGCGCGACGCATTATGGGCGAAGCACAAGGTCGGCATCGGGCAACTGACCCTGCGCGGGCGTGAGCATCTCGTCGCGCTTTATCCAACCGGCGAGGGGCAGGGGCTTGCGCTCGATACGCTGCGCTACGACAGCGAATTGAAGGACGCCGCGGACATCTTCTCGTCGATCGGCCGCGACAGGCCCCGTGAGGACATGGTGCAGATGGCCGAGGATTTGATCGAACGCCGCAGCGAGCCGTTCGACGCCGGCAAATTCCGCAATCATTACGCCGAGGCGCTGCGTGATCTCGTGAAGGCGAAACTCGGGCGCGGCGAGACCGTCCCCGTCGAGGAACAGGTCGAGCCCGGCGCCAAGGTGCTCGATTTCATGGAGGCGCTGAAGCGCTCGGTGGCGGCCAGCGGCGGCGGCGAGGCGCCGCCGGAGCCGCCGAAGAAGGGTAGGGCGCCCGCGAAGAAGCCGGCCGCATCGAAGTCCGCGAAGACCGCGAAGGCCCCCGCGCGGCGGCGGGCGTAAGCCATGGCCGCGCGCGCCCGGGGCAGGGACGAAGACGCGCTCGCCGCCTATCGCGCCCGGCGCGACTTTTCACTGACGCCGGAGCCGCAGGGCGGCGTGTCGCGGGGCGCGGCGCCGCGCCTTGTCGTGCAGCGCCACTTCGCGCGCCGAGAGCATTTCGATCTTCGTCTCGAGATGGACGGCGTGCTGAAGAGCTGGGCCGTGACCCGCGGCCCCTCCAGCAACCCCGCCGACAAGCGTCTGGCCGTGCGCACGGAGGATCATCCGCTCGACTATGGCGACTTCGAAGGGCTGATCCCGAAGGGCGAGTATGGCGGCGGCACGGTGATGCTGTGGGAGGACGCAACCTATGCGCCCGAGAACGGCGATCCCTTGGCGGCGCTGGAGAAGGGCGAGATCAAGTTCCAGGCCGATGGCGAACGCATGCGCGGCGGCTGGGTGCTCGTGCGCATGAAGTCGCGCGAGAAAGCGGAGAACTGGCTCCTGATCAAGGAGCGCGACGCTTTCGCCGAAAGCGACGGCGATCTTCCGGCGCGTTTCGAGACCAGCGTCGCGACCGGGCGCACGCGCGACGAGATCGAGCGCGGCGCGAAGGCCAGGCGCCGCAAGGCGCCGGCGGCGCGCGCCCGGAAAGCCTATTGGTCCGACAGGCCATTGGCGAGCGCGCCAACGCCCAAATTTGTCTCGCCGCAACTCTGTGAGACGTCGGAGCAGCCGCCGACCGGCGCCGATTGGATCTTCGAGCTCAAATATGACGGCTACCGTCTGGAACTCGCCACCGGCGCCGACGGCGCGGTCGTCTACACGCGGTCCGGTCTCGACTGGACCAACCGCTTTCCGGGACTGGCGCGCGCCGCCTTCGCGCTGCCCTGTCGCAATGCGCTGCTCGACGGCGAAGCGGTCGTGTTCGACGAGAAGGGCCTGTCGGATTTCGCCATGCTCGTCTCGGCGCTCGAGGCCGGCCGCAGCGAGCGCGTGGAGTTCGTCGCGTTCGATCTGCTCGTGCTCGACGACGTTGATCTACGCAAGCAGCCGCTGCGCGAGCGCAAGGCGCAGTTGAAAAAGCTGCTGGCGAGCAGCGCGGGCGCGATCCGCTATGGCGACTATATCGAGAGCGACGGCGCCGCCGTGTTCCGGCAGGCGACGGAGGCGGGCGCGGAAGGGATCATCGCCAAACGCGCCGACGCGCCCTATCGCAGCGGGCGCTTCCCGGACTGGCAAAAGATCAAGGGCGATTTCCGCGAGGATGTGATGATCGTCGGTTATCGTCCATCCGAGAAGGGCGAGTCCTTCGCTTCTCTTGTGGCGGCGAAGGACACGCCGGACGGCCTGCGCTATGTCGGGCGCATCGGCACGGGCTATGGGGCGCAGATGAGACGGACGCTCGCGCCTCTGCTGGCAAAGCGCGCGCGCGGCAAGCCCCCCTATGACCTTCTTGCCGCGAACGCCATTCCCAGGGGCGCCGTCTTTCTGGAACATCCGTTTCCGGCGGAAGTGCGCTTCGGCGGCTGGACCATGGACGGACAAATGCGACAGGCGCGGTTCATTGGCGTGCGCGAGGATTTGCGCGCAGCGCAAAAACAGGAGAGCGCCGAGGCCCCGAAACTGACCCGCGTCACCCATGCGAGCCGGATCGTCTTTCCCGCCGATGGCGTCACCAAAGGGCAGATCGCTGACTACTATGACGCCGTCGCGCCGCGCATGGCGCCGCATCTCGCCGACAGGCCGATCAGCCTGTTGCGCGCGCCCGAGACGGTCAGCGAGTTGTTCTTCCAGCGCCACCCGCTGAAGGGCATGACCAGGGGCATTTTGAAAGTGCCGGACGACGACGAGCCCTATATCGCGCTCGACGGCGCGCTCGGTCTGCACACCGCGGCGCAATTCGGCGCAATCGAAATTCATGGCTGGATGTCGCTGGCGAGCGATCTCGACCGGCCGGACAGAATGGTATTCGATCTCGATCCGGACGAAGACCTTCCCTTCGCGGAGGTGCGGAAGGCCGCCGCCGATCTGCGCGATTATCTTGCGGAGATCGGACTGAAAAGCTGGCCGATGGTTACCGGCGGCAAGGGCGTCCATGTCGTCCTGCCGCTCGACCGTTCTCTTGCCTATGCGGATACGGAGGTTTTCGCCGAGGGCTTCGCGCGCGGGCTGGCGCGGCAGGAGCCGAAACGCTTCGTCGCCAATATGAGCAAGCGGCGCCGCGCGGGTCGCATCTTCATCGACTGGCTGCGCAACAAGAAGACAGCGACCGCGATCCTCCCCTGGTCGCTGCGCGCGCGGCCGGGCGCGACGGTGGCGGCGCCCTTGTCATGGAAGACGCTGGAGTCGGTGGAGCGCGCCAACGCCTTCGATCTTCGCAGCGCCCTGCAAATCAAGAACGAATGGCGCGGCTTCTTTGATGCGCGCCAGACGATCGCGGCGGGCGCTCTGGCCTTCATGCGCGAGCAGGCGCGCTGAGGACACGCCCTACCGTTCTGCGCCACGCTTGCTCCCTTGGGTTGAGTGACGACGCGGCGCTTTGTCCCCATGATGGCGGCGCGTCGTCCGTTGGGAGAAGGCGAGAATAATTTTTCAGGGAGTTCTCGAAATGTCGTTCATCAACAACAACAATTCGGTCCGGCAACATGGCGGCGCGCCCTCTGACGAGGACTCGGAAAGCTCAACGTCCTCTACAGGCAGGCATCCGACCAGTAATAACGCCATTATCGTCGGCGGCGCATCCAACAACTCGATGGTCGCGGAGATAAAAGAACACAGCGCCGAGGCCGATCGTCTCGATCAGCAGATCGCGCAGCAAGGGCAGAGTCCACTCACGCAGCGGCTCATTTCGCAGGTGTCCGTAAGCAAGCGCTCTTTGGAGAATTCGTCCCAATTTTCGGCAAATAACGCGCAACAGGATGACGCGCAAACGATCGACGTCATGCCAATGAAAAACCGAAACAAGGGCCTGTCGCTGGGGGGTGTGGTCAAGAGCGTCGCCAAGGTGTTCAAGAGACTGTCCTCGGGCAACCACGGTTCTGTGAAAGCAAAACACAACAAGAGTTACAATAACAGTCATCCCGACGACGCGAGCAGCGAGGACGATCTGTTTCACAGGGCCAAGGCGGCGGCCGACCATGCGAAGCTTCTGGAGGAGCGACGGAAAGCAGGGCTTCCCCCGATCTCCGGGCCGGGGTTCATGGGACCATCGACATGGCCGGACAGCGCAACGAACAACAGAGACCTACAGATCGAAGACGGGGAGTTTGATGGGCTCGACGCCGCCAGCGAATCCGAAGACAGGTCGGACGCTTCCGTCGAGCAAAAGGAGCCTGCCAAGAAGGAGCCGGAGAAGAAGGAGCCCGCCCGTCCCGACGACAAAAAGAAGGATTAGCAGCCGCGCGTTCGCGGCCACCGCCGCTGGCGCGTCGGGCGGTCTGTCAGCGTGAATGATGCAATCTGCGCGGCGTGTCCCGAGACAGGCGCCAACTGTCGCGGGCGTCCGCGCAATTTATTTTTGTCGATCGTTTTCTTTTCGTGACTTTTATCAGCCCGACCTGTCTCGGTCGAGGTTAAGCTCATCCATGGCTTGAAAGGTCACGCGCGACACGGAGCCGGAGGATTACTCTTCGAGGGAGGGGGCTGTGTCTATTCATAATAACCATCCCGGAGATTTGCAGCGAGCGCTTGGACGGCTTGGAAATTCGCCTGCTCCAGAGGAGACGGGGCAGGGGGCAGGCGTCAATCCGACGACGAACGCGACAGTCACGCTGGATAGCGACAAGGTGGTCGAAGGGCTCGCGCAGTTCTTGGGAGCCACACTGTATGGCGCCGATTATGATCGGGAGTTGCAGGACAACTCGGGGAATTCGTCGAATTTCGGAAACTTCGCATCGTTTGGGACGGTGCGACTGCAACAAGCACAACCGTACCGTGGCGCGTCCAACGCTGCGTCGTCGAACGCCGCTCATGAGGAGACGCAGTTTTCAGTAAAGGTTTACGCGCCGCCGCCGCCAGAGACATGGGCGCAATCGGGCGTAACGGTTGAAGAGGTCCCCGAGACGCATTGGGCTGGAGTGAGCAATAACGGAGGCGCGTCACCTCCGGTTTCAGTTCAGCCCGACCCGACCCCACCGGCGCATGCGGGCGCGCAGTCCGGCCTGGTGGGCTGGGTGCATTATGGCGCCTCGGCGCTGATGAGCTACTTCTGGAAGTCCGCATCAGCGCCGACGGGCAATGTGGACGATCATCAGATCAAAGAGGATATCGGGAAGAAAATGACACAAAAGGATCGAGATGATCCTCATGTGAACGACATCATCCAGTACGCGGCGATTTTCGTGAAAAGTTCCCTCGGCGACTTCGAGGGAAAGCAGGTGACCAGCGAGCAATACAATAGAATTGTCCAGGATTCGCTGCAGGCCGCCAGAGACATGTTCATGCTCTAGCCGCCGCAGGCGCGCCTTGCGCCTGCATTTTACGCAAAGACGCATGGACTCTTGATCCAGCAATCAAGAGAGGGGCAATCCGTTTCCGCGCTGATGCTGTGCCGGAGGCGATCTCAGGGCGACCAAACTTCCGAAAGAACGGGGCCATGTCCGACAGCAATTTCCGCCTGGATAGCAATCGTCTGAGAGGCTTCGATCGCAGCTGCGACGCTGAGACACAGGAGCAGCCGCCGGTGATTGGCGCTCATCCAACGCAAGAGGGTGTTGTCATCTCGGCGCCACGCTCTCGCGAGAGCGCCGCAGTCCCGCAAAACCAGTCCGATCTCATGCCAACCAGCAATGAAGCGAGCGCCCTTCGGTCGAGCGCTGACGGAGAGACAGGAGGATGACAACACCAGCCTGTCCCATTACGTCGTCGCGCAGGGCGGGCGCTCGTCCACGAGCTCTCTTGAAAGCAGCGCAGATCAAGAAGACGATACTACGGATTTCCATAGCTTTTCCACGGACGCTTATCATAGCCTGACGGACACGGAGGACGCTCAATTCCTGACGCCAATGCAGAGCGAGGGTGAAGAGCTCGATGGCGATCACGCCTTGGAAGACAGCCGATCAGACGCCGATGGGGAAGCCACGAAGACAAAAGGAACATCGTCTTCCGCGCGACCACGGCGTGATGATGGCGCAACCGCACTCTTCGGGTCTCCGGGGTCGGTCCCGGTAGCGGAGGTCGAAACGGGGTTGGTTGACGCCTCTCCCTCTCCCTCTCCCTTGCCAGCGCCTGAGGCGAAAGCTCATAACGAAGAACGCAATCGGGAAGGAGGCTCCCTTGCCTCAATTCTCGGCGGCGTGACGCATTGGTTGAGCTCGCTCTTCTACCAGGGCGATGACGACGACACGCCGATCCCATACATCCCCTGGGGCGGCGATAACAACGATACGCACAGCGACGCCGGCATCTCTCACAATAACGCCAACGTCTCGCACAACAACGCGAGCGTTTCCGGCAACGCTGGCAGCCGCTCGCCGGCCCTCACTCAACTGCTCGACGCCATGGCTCAAATTTCGCCTATGGACGAGCTGATGGCCAGCGCGACGGCTTTTCTCCGCGAGAGGGGCGTTGATCCGGGGGGATTTCATGACGCTGTCGTCATGCTTGTGACGCTGCAGATGCTGGACGCCGCCTCTCGTCGGATGGATCACCAGGACTTCCTGTCGCTCCTGACGATCATCGTCGGCGACAGCATCGAGCGATTGAACGACGCCCTGGCGCCTTATCGATCGGCCTTGTCTGCGGGGGGCCACAGTCTCGATCGTATCGCCGCTCTCGCGGCGGTCAAGTTAATGACGTCGGACGTCGACACGACGCTGGATCAATGTGCAGCGGAGGCGTTTGACGCACGCGATGAGGCAGACGCAGACACTTCGTCTTCCGTTCGGGGTTTCCCCCTCAGTTTGCTTCCGCGCGACATGCTTGAAGCGAATGTTCAGTTCCGTGTGAATCTTCTCGTGAGCCAGAAGGCTGATTACGATGTTCCTGCCCTCGCCGCAGTGGTGGGGGACATGATCGCCAACGTCATGGAGCGCGTGTCGAGGCTCCCCGGGTTGACCGATGAGCTGCTCGACGCAATCATTCTCCAGGAGTTCGACCGCGCCTTCAACGGGGACGGGTAAGGTTCGCGGCGGCGCTCCCCGGGGCTTGCGCGGGGCGCGGCCCGATCAGGCCGCCAGATCCGCCACCACGGCGTCGAGAACCGGGAAGCCCTCGGAACTCACCCGCAGGCGGTTTTCGCGCGTCACCTCGACGAGCCCATCGCCGACGAGTTCGCTGATCCGCGAGGGCGCCAGCTTCCTGCCGGTGAGCAGGAAATAGCGCTGCGGATCGATGCCCTCGCGCAGGCGGAGGCCCATCAGCAGGAACTCGTCGCCTTCCTGCTCGGCGTTGAGCAGTTCGTCCTCGACGAGGCCGTGCCCTTCGGTCTCCACGCAGGTGAGCCACATTTCCGGATGACGCTCGCAGGCCTGCGCCCGGCGGCCGCGCGAGGTGACGATGCGGCCATGGGCGCCGGGGCCGACGCCCGCATATTCGCCGTAACGCCAATAGACGAGATTGTGCCGGCACTCCGCGCCGGGGCGGGCGTGGTTCGAGACCTCATAGGCGGGCAGGCCGTGGCGGGCCGTAACCTCCTGCGTCACATCCCACAGGGCGCGCTGGGTGTCGGCGTCGGGAATTGTCATCTTGCCGGTGTTCACCATGCGCTCGAACATGGTGTCCGGCTCGATGGTGAGCTGATAGAGCGAGACATGCTCCGGGCCGCGGGCGAGCGCGAGATCGAGCTCCTTGCGCCAGGCGGCGGGCGTCTGGCCGGCGCGGCCGTAAATGAGATCGAAAGAGGTGCGCTCGAAAACCTGATTGGCGATGTCGACCGCCATCAGCGCCTCGGCGACCGAATGCTGGCGCCCGAGCCCTTTCAGGTCGATGTCGTTCAGGGCCTGCACGCCGAGCGACACGCGGTTGATCCCGGCCGCCTTGAAGCCCCGGAAGCGCGAGGCCTCCACGCTCGTCGGATTGGCTTCGAGCGTGATCTCGACGTCCCTGGCCATGGTCCAGTGGCGGGCGATCTGTCCGAGGATCGCCTCGGCGGTCGAGGGCGACATCAGCGAGGGGGTGCCGCCGCCGAAGAAGACCGAACGCACTTCGCGGCCCGGCGTGAGGCGGGCCCGATGGGCCAGCTCCACGGCGAAGGCCTCGACAAAACGGTCCTCGTCCACGTCGCCGCGGCGGACGTGGCTGTTGAAGTCGCAGTAGGGGCATTTCGACAGGCAGAACGGCCAGTGGACGTAAACGCCGAAGCCCGGGTCAAAAGCATTCCGAATCGTCGCCATGCTCCTATATCGCACGAAATTGGCGGAAACGCAGGGCGTGGACGCTCCGGCCCCTATATTTCCCAGTCGGGCCAGGCGGACAGGCTGAGCGCCTCCCGCCTGCCTGAGCCGCCAGAGCGTCACAGCGACGGTTAAGGGCTTGCTGCAAAAGGAGACCTCCTTGAGCCGGATCCTCATTGTCGGCGGAACCGGCTTCATCGGCCGCCATATCGCCGGGCGGCTGGCGGCGGCGGGCCATTCGATCATGGCCGCCGGGCGCCATGAGGTCGACCTCGCCCGCGACGACGAGGCCAGGCTGGGGGTCAAGGTCGCGGGCTTCGACGTCGTCGTCAATTGCGCCGGTCTGGTGCGCGACGTGGGCGCCAACACCATGGACGCCGTCCATGGCGAGGGGGCCATGCGGCTTTTCTCGGCCTGCATCGACGCCGGCGTCCGCCGCCTCATCCATATTTCGGCGCTGGGGGCCGCGCCGCAGGGCGAGACGGATTATCAGCGCAGCAAGGGCGCGTCCGAGGCGTTTTTTACGGACGCCGATTCGCATGGCGAACGGCTCGACTGGCGCGTCCTGCGCCCGTCGGTGGTGGTGGGGCGCGGCGGCGCCAGCACGAGCTGGCTGCTGGCGACCGCCGCCTTGCCGATATTGCCCCGTATCGGGCGCGACGACTGGCTGTTTCAGCCGGTCCATGTGGACGATCTCGCACAGCTCGTGGCGCGACTGGCGGAAGGGGGAGACTCGTCCCGCATGATCGACGTCGTCGGGCCGGAGCCGATGACAGCCTATGAGCTGACCCGCATCCTGCGGGCGTGGCTGCGGCTGCCGCCCACGGGGTCCGTGCGCATACCCGACCGCCTGTTCGAGATCGCCACGGAGATGGGCGGGCGCTTCACGAACGGGCCGCTCAATCCCGATGTGATGAAAATGCTCGCAGGCGGCAATGTTTCGGACCCGAGAGCGCTGACGGCGGCGCTGGGGCGGCCGCCGCGCAGCATCCGCGCCGCCCTCGCCGAGGAGCCGGCCTCGGACGCCGACCGCATGGGCGCGCGCCTGTTTTTCCTCAAGCCCCTGCTGCGCTGGAGCCTGGCGCTCCTGTGGATCATGACTGGCCTGCTGTCTTTCGGCCTGTACCCAATCGAGAAGAGCTACGAGCTGCTCGCCGCCATCGGACTGAGCGGCGCGGTCGCCGCGATGGCGCTCTATGGCGGCGCGGCGCTCGACCTGATCCTCGGCCTTCTCTTGCTCCGCCGCTTCCGGCCCGTTCTGATCGGCTGGCTCCAGCTCGCGAGCATGGCCGCCTTTACCTTGCTCGCGATCGGCCTGCCCGGAGACTACTGGCTGCATCCCTTTGCGCCGATTCTCAAGAATCTTCCTATTGCCGCGGCGATCCTGGTGATGATCGCGCTGGAGGCCGACTGACATGTTCGACGTCACCGTTTTGAAGTGGATTCATATTCTGAGTTCGACCGTGCTGTTCGGCACCGGGCTCGGCACCGCCTTCCACGGGCTGATGACGAATCTGCGCGGCGACCTGCGCGCCATTGTCGCCGGCGACAAAAATGTCGTGCTCGCCGACTGGATTTTCACGACCCCGGCGGTGATCATCCAGCCGCTGACCGGCGTCGCCCTCGCGCGGGAGGAAGGCTGGCCGCTGGACAGCCACTGGATCCTCGCCTCCATCGCGCTTTACATTTTCGTCGGCGCCTGCTGGCTTCCGGTGGTCTGGCTACAGGTTCGGATGGCCCGCATCGCCGAGACCTGCCTCGAAAGCGGCGCGCCCCTGCCGCCCGAATACAGGCGCTGCTTCCGGTGGTGGTTCGCGCTGGGCTGGCCGGCGTTCACCGCCATGCTGGGCATTTTCTGGCTGATGGTGGCGAAGCCGCAATTTTGATCCTACCGGATGGCCACGCCTCCCTCGCCGCGCCCGCCCCGCGGCGGCTGGGCGCCCCTGTCCAGGTCGTAGATGTCGCGGCGGAAATGCGCCGGGCCGTCGCCGGTCGCCCAGCCGGTCATATAGACCCAGGCGACGGGGGTGGGGTGGCGCAATTTGATCTTCTCCGTGCGGCCTTCCTCAACCAGGTCGCGTAGCGCCGCCTTGTCCCATCCTCTCTGGTTGGGGCCGAGCAGCCAGGCGGCGAGGTCATAGACGCCCTCGACGCGCACGCAGCCATGGGACAGGAAGCGATAGTCCCGATCGAAGAGCTGCTTCGTCGGCGTATCGTGCATATACACCGCGTCCTTGTTGGGCATGGAGATGCGCAGCGAGCCCAGCGAATTGTGGGGGCCGGGGTCCTGCCGGAAGGTGAACCTTGCCGCGCGGGCGGCTGAAAGACGGCGGAGTCTGGCGGGATTGATTTCATGCCCGCGCCCGTCAAGCACCCTGATGTGCTGACGCGCGAGGAAAGCGGGATTTCGTTTCAGCTTGGGCAGAAATTCCTTGCGGATGATCGTCGCCGGCACGGTCCAGGCCGGATTGACGTCGATGGTGACGATCCGCGCCACGATCTGAGGCGAGGGGTCCTTCTTGCCGCCGACGATGGCGGTGTAATGCGCGTGCAGCTCGTCTCCCTCGACGGCTTCGACGGAGGTCGCGGGGATGTTCACGGCGACATAGCGATCGCCGAAGCGGAAGCGCATTCTCGACAGGCGTTCGGCGGACGCCTGGAGCGCGCGGGCGCGCGCGGCCGGCGGCGCATTCAGTTCGCGCAGGGTCGCGCGCGACACGTCGCCTGTCTGTTCCAGCCCCATATTCGCCTGGAATCGCTTCACGGCGTCCACGAGCGCATCGTCCCACTCGCCGCCGCCGTCGTGGGCCTCGTCCTCGGTCAGATAGCCTTCGAGCGCCAGCCGGCGTCGCAGCGCCTCGACGGGCTTGCCCTGTGATTTCGGGCCGAGCGGATGCGCGATCCTGGGCCAGCCGCCCGAGGCGGCGATATCCGCGTAGCGGCGCGCGGCGTCGAGGGTGGCGCGTTGCGTCTCTCGCCCATAGCTCGGGGCCTGGTCCGCTGGCGCGCTCGCGGCCGGGGGCTCGTCGGCAGGCTCGACGGCCCGTGCGGCGGACAGCGGGAGAAAGAAAACGGCGGCTGTCATCAGCCGGAGAGCTGAGGCGTGAAGCGTCATTGTCATGATGGGCGGCTCGCTGCGCCGGCGTCGCGGCCGCCGGCCTTGAGCCGACATAATTAGCGCGGCTTCCGGGCCGGTCAGCCCTGACGCAGCGCCGTCCTGATTTCCTGCAACAAATCGTCCATGTCCGGATCGGCGAAGGCGTCGCCGGAGGGTTCCAGCCGCACCACGGGGTCGCGTGTGCAGAGCCGGAGACAGTCGCGCGTCGCGATCTTCAGCCGCCCATCGGCCAGCGCCTCGGAACAGGCGGCTTTGGCGGCCCCCTGAACCTCGGCCAGCAAGGCCCGGCCGCGTCCTTCGGCGTCGCAGCGCGGACCCACGCAGACAAGAAGACGGACCGGCTCGCTCCCCGTCATTGCCAGATCGGCGCGACCTGGTCGCGGAAGCGCTGTCGCAGGGCGTTGGCGTAATCCTGTCCGGTCCATCCGCCGGGTTCGCGCACGAAGGCGAGCAGGGCGCAGGCGGCCTCGATGAGTTTCGAGTCCGGATCGTCCGGATCGTCGAGGCTTTCGATCAGCACGGGAAGCACGCGCCGGTCGCCGCGCTTGGCGAGTCCCGCGATCGCTTCCAGGCGGACGTTCTCGAAAGAGTCTCCGAGCCGCCGCGCCAGCGCGTCGCGCACCCGGGCGGAGTCGAGGTCTCCCCAGACTCCGAGGCTGAAGGTCGCCCAGTCGCGCACGTCCTCGTCGTCGTCGCCCATCAGCACCATCAGTCCCGGATGGCTGACCGGATCGCTGACAAAACAGCCGAGCGCGAAGGCGACGGCGTGCCGCAGCACGGCGTCCTCATGCGTGACGAATTTGTAGATGACGGGGAGCGCGCGAGGGTCCTCGATATGTCCGAGGGCGACAATGGCGGAGGCGGCGGCGCGCGAATGCGTCTCCTTGTGAAGCAGCTCGATGAGCAAATTGCAGGATTCCGCGGGGAAGGCATGTGGGCGTCCCGCCCCGACCCCGATCTGCCCCAGAATATCCGCCGCGCGCGCCCGCTCCAGCGCATTGTCGGATTGCAGCCATCGCGCCGCCCACTCGAAAACCTCGCGGGACCCTGTGGACCGGAGGTCGTTCACCGCCTCCCATGCGTCGTCGTCGTCGTAATCACAGGCCAGCGTGCGCTGGAACAGACTCGAAATCTTATCATCGCTTCTCATTGACTCACACCCGGAGGGCCGAGCCTCCGTCACACATCAAGGTTGGCTACATTCAGTGCATTCTCGTGGATGAACTCGCGGCGCGGCTCGACGACGTCGCCCATGAGCTTGACAAAAATATCGTCCGCCTCGGCGGCCTCCTTCACTTTCACCTGCAACAGCGAGCGCGCGTCCCGATCGAGGGTCGTCTCCCAGAGCTGCTCGGCGTTCATCTCGCCGAGGCCCTTGTAGCGCTGGATGGTGAGGCCCTTGCGGCCGATCTGGCTCATGGCGTCGTAAAGCGCGATCGGCCCCGAGAGCTGCGCCTCGTCGCCACGGCGAATGAGCGTCGCGGGGCCGGCGAAAATATCGCGCAGACTCTCGGCGCGTTCGTGCAGCTTGCGGGCTTCGGAAGAATTCAGCATGGCGGCGTCGAGCACGACGGCCTGCATCACGCCGCGCAGCGTGCGCTTGAAGATGAATTCATATCCCTGGCCGCCCTCGCGAACCTCGCCGGTCCAGCCGCGTTCGGTCTCTTCCGCGATGGCGTCGAGACGTTGGGCGACCACCGCCGCCAGACGCGCGGCTTCGGCCTCGTCAGCCTGCGGCGCCAGCGCGCCCGCCATCGCCGCCTGTTCGACGACGACGCGGTCGTAGCGCGAGTGCAGCGCCGTCATGATGGCGCGGAAGGCGCGGGCGTCTTCGAGCACCTTGCGCAAATCGGCGCCGGCGCGGTCTTCGGTTCCCGTGCGCAGCACGGCGCCGTCGAGCAGGCTGTCGATCAGATAATCCTCGAGCGCGCGCTCATCCTTGAGATATTGCGTCGACTTGCCCTTGGAGACCTTGTAGAGCGGCGCCTGCGCGATGAACACATGGCCGCGGTCGATCAGCTCCGGCATCTGCCGGTAGAAGAAGGTCAGGATCAGCGTGCGGATGTGGGCGCCGTCGACGTCGGCGTCGGTCATGATGATAATCTTGTGATAGCGCAGCTTGTCGGCGTTGAACTCGTCACGCCCGACGCCCGTGCCGAGCGCCGTGATCAGCGTGCCGATCTGCTCCGACGACAGCATCTTGTCGAACCGCGCGCGCTCCACATTGAGAATCTTGCCGCGCAACGGCAGGACCGCCTGAAACGCGCGGTTGCGGCCCTGCTTGGCGGTGCCGCCGGCCGAGTCGCCCTCGACGATGAAGAGTTCGGCCTTCGCCGGGTCGCGCTCCTGGCAGTCGGCGAGCTTGCCGGGCAGGTTGGCGACGTCGAGCGCGCCCTTGCGGCGGGTGAGTTCGCGGGCCTTGCGCGCCGCCTCGCGGGCGGCGGCCGCCTCGACCACCTTGGAGACGACGTTCTTCGCCTCGGCCGGGTGCTCCTCGAGCCACTGGCCCAAAACCTCGTTCATGACATTTTCGACCGCGGGACGCACTTCGGACGACACCAGCTTGTCTTTTGTCTGAGACGAGAACTTAGGGTCCGGGACCTTTACGGACAAGACGCAGGTGAGCCCCTCGCGGCAGTCGTCGCCGGAAAGATCCACTTTTTCGCGCTTGGTGAGGCCGGAAGAGTCGGCGTAGCCGGTGATCTGCCGCGTCAGCGCCGCGCGGAAGCCGGCGAGATGCGTGCCGCCGTCGCGTTGCGGGATGTTGTTGGTGAAGGCCAGCACATTCTCGTGATAGCTGTCGTTCCACCACAGCGCGACCTCGACGCTGATGTGCTCGCGCTGGCCCTTGATCATGATGGGCGCCGAAACGAGCGGCTGCTTGGCGCGGTCGAGCCAGCGCACGAAAGCCTCCAGCCCGCCTTCGTAGAATAGCTCCTCGCGCTTCACTTCCGCGTGGCGGGCGTCGGTCAGAACGATGCGCACGCCGGAGTTGAGAAAGGCGAGCTCGCGCAGCCGGTGCTCGATGGTCGCATAGTCGAATTCGACCATGGTGAAGGTCACGGAGGAGGGCAGGAAGGTAACTTCCGTCCCGCGCTTGGGCGCGCCATTCTCGATTGGCGCGTCGCCGACGACGCGCAGCTTCTCGACCGCGTCGCCATTGGCGAATTCCATGAAATGTTCTTTGCCGGCCCGCCAGATGCGCAGTTTGAGCCAGACCGACAGCGCATTGACCACCGACACGCCGACGCCGTGCAGTCCGCCCGAAACCTTGTAGGAGTTCTGGTCGAACTTTCCGCCCGCGTGCAACTGGGTCATGATGACTTCGCCCGCCGAGACGCCCTCTTCGGGGTGAATGTCGGTCGGGATGCCGCGGCCGTTGTCGGTGACGGTGCAGGAGCCGTCGGCGTTGAGCGTGACGGTGACGCGCGTCGCATGGCCGGCGAGCGCTTCGTCGATCGCATTGTCAACGACCTCATAGACCATGTGATGAAGGCCGGTGCCGTCATCCGTGTCGCCGATATACATGCCGGGACGCTTGCGCACGGCGTCGAGGCCGCGCAGCACCTTGATCGACTCGGCGCCATATTCAGCAGGGTCTTGTCTGTCGTTCTCGCTCATCTCAACCGCTTTTTGCGAAGGCCAAGGCCTCGTGATTCGTAAATCGCATTTTAGGCGCGATTGCAAGGCAAATACACGCCGGAAAAGATGTTTTTGAGTGTTTACAAATATTTGATTGTAAACCGGCTTCAAGATCGCCGCCGTGGCGCGCGGCGGCCTCGCTCCGGGCCGCCGGCGCCAAAGTCAGCGATAGCCTTCCTCGGCCAGAACCTGCGCCACGGCAGGCCGTTTTTTCATGCGCTGATAATGTGTTGCGCAATTTGGCGGCAAGGTCATGCCGGTCTTGTCGGCCCAGAACTCGACATAGAACAGCGCGGCGTCGGCGATCGAAAAGGCGCCCACGGCATAGTCTCGCCCGGCCAGGACGCTGTTCATCGCCTCGAAGGCGGCGGCGGCGATGGCGCGCCCCTCGGCGATGGTCGCCTCCCGGTCGCCAGCGTAACGCTCCGGCGTGAAGACGCGTCGAAAGCCCTCGCCATGGATGTGCCGGGTGCAGAAATCGAGGATGGCGCCTGCCTCCTCCGCCAGGGCGGGGTCCTCGGGGAGGAGCTTTCGGCGTGGGTGATTTTGCGCAAGCCATGTCGCAATGCCGACGAAATCGGTCAGCGCCGTCCCGTCGTCGCGAAGCAGCGTCGGGATCGTGCCATGCGGGTTGATGGCGAGATAATCTGGCCTGAGATGATCGCCGCGCGGGAGATTGAGCACATGGGCTTCGAAAACGAGGCCGACTTCTTCGAGAAGGATGTGGATGCCGGTCGAGCAGGAGCCGGGCGTCATGTAGAATTTCACGTTTGCCGCCTTTCTGTTGCGCGGAAACGTGCAACCGGCGCGCCAGCGGCGTGCGGCGAGGGGGCCGTTCAGCCCAACGCTTCGTTCAGCGCGTCCAGAAACGCGTCGCCATAGCGCGCCACCTTGCGCTCGCCGACGCCATGCACGCGCAACATGTCGTCGAGCGTCGAGGGGCGCTTCTCCGCCATGTCGATCAGCGTCCGGTCAGCGAAGATCACATAGGCCGGAACCCCTTCGTCCTGCGCCAGTTCGCGGCGCTTGCGCTTCAGCGCGGCGAGGATCTGGTCGGTCGCTTCGTCGAGGCTCGCAACCTCCTTGCGGCGTCGCTCGCGCGGCGTCAGCGGATCGCTGCGCAGCAGGATCGTTTCCCGGCCGAAGAGAATATCCTCGCCTTTCGGCGTCAGCGCGAAGCCGCCATGCTCGGCGCTCGCCGTCTCCAAGGCTCCGGCGGCGAAGAGCTGGCGCAGGATCGAGGCCCATTCCTGCCGGGTGTGTTCCTTGCCCACGCCGAAGGTCTTGATGGCGTCGTGCCCGTGCCGCCGCACGGCGTCGGTGGCCTCGCCAACGAGCACGCTGGCCAGATGCGTGGAGCCGAATCGCTGGCCCGTGCGATAGACGGCGGACAGCGCCTTCTGCGCAGGGATCACGCCGTCGAAGACAGCGACCTTCCCCTGACAGACGTCGCAGCGTCCGCAAGCCGGCGCCTCTTCCGCGAAATAGGCGAGCAGCGTCTGGCGCCGGCATCGCGGCGTCTCGCACAGCATGGCGAGCGCGGCGAAGCGCGCGTGTTCGACGCGGCGGCGGTCCCCGTCGATCTCCTTTTCGTCGATGCGGCGGCGGCGAAACGCCATGTCGTCGAGACTGTAGAGGGTGAGCGTATCGGCGGGCAGGCCGTCGCGACCGGCGCGGCCAATTTCCTGATAATAGGATTCCACTGAAGACGGCATGTCGGCGTGCGCGACGAAGCGCACGTCCGGCTTGTTGACGCCCATGCCGAAGGCGATGGTGGCCACGGCGATGACGCCGTCTTCGCGCAGGAAACGATCCTGATTGCGGTTGCGGGTCTCCTGATCGAGCCCGGCATGATAGGCGAGGGCGTCATGGCCCTGTTCGCCGAAATAGCGCGCAAGGTCCTCGGTGCGCTGGCGCGACGAGCAATAAACGATGCCGCTCTCGCCCTTGTGACGATCGAGAAAATGAGACAACTGCCGTCGCGGCTGATCCTTCACCGCAAAGTTGAGCGCGATGTTGGGCCGGTCGAAACTGTGCAGGAAAAGCTGCGGCGGCGCGGGAAACAGGCGGCGCGCAATGTCGTCGCGCGTCGCGGCGTCCGCGGTGGCGGTCAGGCCGATGACCTGCACATTGCCGAGCGCCTCCGCCGCGCGGCCGATTTCGCGATATTCGGGCCGGAAATCGTGCCCCCATTCGGAGACGCAATGCGCCTCGTCGATCGCGAGACGGCGGAGCGCCGCGCGCCGCAGCTCCGCGATCAGCCCGTCCATGAGCAGCCGTTCCGGAGAGACGAACAGCAGCCGCAGATCGCCATCGCGCATGGCGCGGCGCGCCTCGTCGTTTTCCGCCGGACTGTTCGCGGAATTGAGAGTCGCGGCGGAAACGCCGAGCGCCTGCATCTGGCGCACCTGATCGCGCATGAGCGCGATGAGCGGCGAGACGACGACCGTGAGCGCGCCCTCGAGGATGGCCGGGAGCTGATAGCACATGGATTTGCCGCTGCCCGTCGGCATGACCGCGAGAACGGGGCCGCCCGCGAGCACCGCCGCGACGATCTCCGCCTGTCCGGGCCGGAAGTCATCGTAGCCGAAAACGGATTTGAGCAGCGCGCGCGCCTGCGCGGGGAGGGTGGACATGAGGGCAGGGATAGCACAGGCGAGGGGCCGGGAGCCAACGGCCTCGTCCGGCGCGTCATGTGCGCCGCCGCACCTGCGCGGCCGGCGATCCGGCCTAAGGTCGTCTCATTCTGGCGGCGCAAGGAGAGGACAGATGTTTACGGCGCTTCGGAAACTCATCGAGCGGGAAACAGGGCTTGCCGTTCCGGCGGCGCATCTGACGCCGCGCGCCAATCTCTATGAGCTGGGCCTCACCTCGTTCGACGCCATCCGCCTGCTCCTCGCGGTGGAGCGCGCCTTCGGGGTCGAATTTCCCCGCGAGTCCCTCAAGCGCGAGAGCATGGCGACGATGGAGGCGATCGCTCTGGCCGTCGGAAAGCGCCGGGCCGCGCCGCGCGAGGCTTCGGGCCTCCAGCGGGCCGCCTGAACAGCAGCGGGGCTTACCGGCTCGCCGTGGCGCCCGTGGCGCCGCGCGACGCGACCTTGCTGCTGTTGGGGGCCTTGGCCATCAGGCCGTCGATGCGGTCGCGCTCCTTCCTGAACTCGGCCAGCATACGGCCCTCGATCTCGCGTGTGCGCGCCAGCTTGACGCGCATGGGATCGACGAAATGACCGTTGACCATGACCTCGTAGTGCAGATGCGGGCCGGTCGAAAGGCCCGTCGAACCGAGGAAGCCGACAACCTGTCCCTGCTTGACCCGCACGCCTTCCGTGATGCCGCGCGCAAAACCGGACATATGGTTGTAGGTGGTGATGTAGCCGTTCGCGTGCTGGATTTCGACGCGGCGGCCATAGCCCGAATCCCACTGGGCCTTGATGACCGTGCCATTGCCGGCGGCGAGAATCGGCGTGCCGATCGGCGCCGCCCAGTCGACGCCCGTATGCATCTTGAAATATCCAAGGATCGGATGGCGTCGCATGCCGAAGCCCGAACGGGTCTCGCCGATGGAGATGGGCTTGCGAACAAGGAATTTGCGGCTCGAACGGCCGTTCTCGTCATAATAATCGACAAGGCCGTCGTCGGGCGTCTGGAAGCGGTAGTAGCGATAGGTCTCGTCGCGCGTCGACAGCGACGCATAAAGAAGCGAATCGCGGCCCGGGCCAGACCCGTCTTCCGGCTCATCGTAGAAGAGGTCGAGCGCGTCCCCGCCGGAGACGGCGCGCTGGAGGTCCACGTCATTGGCGAAGACGCGCACCAGCTCATTGATGATCGGCTTGGGAATCTGCTGCTTCAGCGCCGTCTCATAGAGAGAATCATACAGGCGCATGGCGCCGGGATCTTCCTCGATGTCGCCGAACTCATCGAGAACCGGGCTGTTGCGCTTGGCGCCGCCGCGTCGCGCGACGTTGGAGGGGCCGGTCGGCGTTTGCACGAAGGTTCCCTTGTCCGTGGCCGCGACGACCGACTCCAGCTCCTCGTCGTTGTAGACCGACACGCGCGCGAGCTGCATGTTTTTGCCCGAACCGTCGAAATCCGCGAAGAGCAGCTTGACGCGCTGGCCTTCGCGCACGGGATCGCGCTTTCCCTTGTAGGCGGCGACCGCCGCCGCGATGCGCGCGCGCGGCACGCCATTCGCGGCCAGAATGTCTTCCAGCCCTTCATTGTGACGCACGACGGCGAGCTTTTCCTCCATCTGCGTCGGCTGCGGCGTGTCGCGCGGCGCGATGGTGACATTCTCGGGCACCATGCGCACCTCGATCGAGGAGAAGGGCGCGGTGAGCGACGCGCCGGGCGTCGCATAGGCGAGAGCCCCCGGATCGATGCCGGCCGCGCGGCTGGTGCGCGACAGCAGAAGCTGGCCGGGCAGGGGCAGGGCGGCCTTCGGGCCGGCCGCCAATGTGCTCTTCACCTGCTCCAGCACCTGCGCCTGGGCCTCGTCGAATGAGAGCTGGGCGCTTTGCGTCTCGATTTCAGCCGATCCAAGGTCCTTCGTGACGAAGGACACTTCCGCCTCGTCCAGCGCGACGTCCGAATCGCCGTTGCTGTCGGGCGCGCGGGCGTCGCTGACGAGCTTGAGCGGGTTGTAGGAGGGCACTTCGCTCGCGAAGCTCGTCGGCGAGAGCGTAAGCGTCGCCGCGACATGGGTGAAGGCGCGCGTGCGCACGACTTCCTTCTCGCCGGATTTGGAGGTGGTGGCGGCGCGGAACGTCTGCTTGGCGGCGACGACGTCGACGGCGCGCATGATGCGGTCGCCCTTTTTCGGATTGACCACATTGCCTTCCGCCTCTGGCGCGCGCGCGGCCTGCGCACGGGTCGGCGCCTCGGCGAACCGGGTCTGCTGGTCGAGCGCGGTGTAGGCCGCCGCGCTGATCAGCAACGCGCCGGAGAAGCCTGTCAGCACAGTGCCCGAAAGCCATCGCGCGGAAACCCGGCGGCGGTCATCCGCCGTGTGGCGGCGTCCGTCGACTTCAATTGCAGGTTCATCGACCCTGTCGAGCCAGTCCGAGCCGCCGGAAGCGGACGTCGCCAGACGGCTGTTCATTTGCAAAGGCATATAGCTGAGCCGTTACCTTTCAAGATGTTTTGAGAACGCAGCGACTCCGGGTGGGCGCAGCGCTTTACGTGATGTCCGCGCGCCGGCTCCCCGTAAACGGCGCGAAGCAACGCCATATCTCACAAGGGACGAAGCCTTCGCATTATGGCCCATTTGGGGCGCAAGGGAACACGGCCGACAGCTTTACCCACAGGCGTATCCCAAGAAAACCGGGCCTTTGCGCGGATACATGAAGAAAGTTCGAAAGTTTTTTGAAAGTCTTGTTGACCCTCTGGGAGGCTCTGGCTATAACGCATTCATCGACGGCGGCGCTGCTGAAGAGCGGGGCCTGCGGTCGTTTCTCTGCCTCCTGACGGGGTTGGTTGATCTTCGACTGGATTTTGGTCGGGGTGCGGAGGAGTG